>NZ_NPIA01000001.1 GCF_002262935.1 Lottiidibacillus patelloidae
AAGTAAGATCCCTTAGAGATGATGAGGTTGATAGGTCTGGTGTGGAAGCGTGGTAACACGTGAAGCTGACAGATACTAATCGATCGAGGACTTAACCAAATTTTTAAATGTATGTGATTGTCGTTATCTAGTTTTGAAGGAACGATGTTCCTTTTTATTACAAGAAAATACCATTGTCTAAGTGTAAACTATCATGGTATAATTCATCTTGTCTTTAAAATATGTCTGGTAATGATGGCGAAGAGGCCACACCCGTTCCCATACCGAACACGGAAGTTAAGCTCTTCAGCGCCGATGGTAGTTGGGGGCTGTCCCCCTGTGAGAGTAGGACGTTGCCAGGCATTAAATTAATCCACAGTAGCTCAGTGGTAGAGCTATCGGCTGTTAACCGATCGGTCGCAGGTTCGAGTCCTGCCTGTGGAGCCATTTGGAGAGCTGTCCGAGTGGTCGAAGGAGCACGATTGGAAATCGTGTAGGCGGCTAACGCTGTCTCGAGGGTTCGAATCCCTCGCTCTCCGCCACAAGGTTTTTTGTGGCCCGTTGGTCAAGCGGTTAAGACACCGCCCTTTCACGGCGGTAACACGGGTTCGAATCCCGTACGGGTCACCATATATATATTGGAGGATTAGCTCAGCTGGGAGAGCACCTGCCTTACAAGCAGGGGGTCGGCGGTTCGATCCCGTCATCCTCCACCATTTTAACTTAATATTATCGCGGGGTGGAGCAGTTCGGTAGCTCGTCGGGCTCATAACCCGAAGGTCGTAGGTTCAAATCCTGCCCCCGCAACCAAATGGTCCCGTGGTGTAGCGGTTAACATGCCTGCCTGTCACGCAGGAGATCGCCGGTTCGATCCCGGTCGGGACCGCCATTTTTAGATTGCAATCACTGTTTATTAGCATAATGCATATATTGTTATGGCTCGGTAGCTCAGTCGGTAGAGCAGAGGACTGAAAATCCTCGTGTCGGCGGTTCGATTCCGTCCCGAGCCACCATTTATTCATATGCCGGTGTAGCTCAGTTGGTAGAGCAACTGACTTGTAATCAGTAGGTCGGGGGTTCAAGTCCTCTTGCCGGCATCTTTAATAAAGTTATTGTTGACATTATTAAAGAATGAATATATAATATTAATTGTCTTTCTTAACGGAGGGGTAGCGAAGTGGCTAAACGCGGCGGACTGTAAATCCGCTCCCTACGGGTTCGGCAGTTCGAATCTGCCCCCCTCCACCACTTTTAATAATTAGTTATTAAAGGGGCATAGTTTAAAGGTAGAACTAAGGTCTCCAAAACCTTCAGTGTGGGTTCGATTCCTACTGCCCCTGCCATAATTTAAATTAAATAATTAATAATACAATGGCGGGTGTGGCGAAGTGGTTAACGCATCGGATTGTGGTTCCGACATTCGTGGGTTCGATTCCCATCACTCGCCCTTTAATTTTTAAAATTTTGGGCTATCGCCAAGCGGTAAGGCAACGGATTTTGATTCCGTCATGCGTAGGTTCGAATCCTGCTAGCCCAGCCATACGCGGAAGTAGTTCAGTGGTAGAACACCACCTTGCCAAGGTGGGGGTCGCGAGTTCGAACCTCGTCTTCCGCTCCAAGATGGCGGCATAGCCAAGTGGTAAGGCAGAGGTCTGCAAAACCTTTATCACCGGTTCAAATCCGGTTGCCGCCTCCAAAATTTTAATACTGCCAAATATATTTGCCGGGGTGGTGGAATTGGCAGACACACAGGACTTAAAATCCTGCGGTAGGTGACTACCGTGCCGGTTCAAGTCCGGCCCTCGGCACCATACTTAAATGACCAACCAACATACATTATGTATGTTGGTTTTTTCGTGTTTATTATATTTGTAAAGCGATTCAAATTTCCCCTTTTTTTTACAATATGTGATAGAATATAAAAATATATTCTCCTAGAAAGGGTGTGCACAATGGTTTTAGAAAAATTAAAACTAAAAGCCATTGCCTATCCACTCTCTGCACTTTTTATCTTAGCTTCTATAATAATAGATGGTTTTATTTTTGAGAATCGTGTTGAAGCAATATGGATGGCAAATATTTTATCGATACTCGTTGTTGCTTATATTAGAGGCTTTAAATCAGGGATTATTATTTCAGGAATGGTCACAGGGTCACATGTCTTATTTAGTATATTAATTTTCTCAGATACCTCTCTAATTAATACGGTATTTTTTGCTGTATTTTTCTTTACTATTTCCGTCCTTTTTTGTTATTTAGTTGATATAGTGCAACGAAGAGTGAACATCCTTGAAGCATTTCGAAAAAGCCCAAATGCAATGTTTTGGGTCCGTCTTTTTAATCCAGAAAGAGTTTTTGTAGCAGAAGGTATTGCTCGACTTTATGGAGCTGATCAAAAAGACTTTGAAGAAAATCCAGATTTTTGGTTTGAAAATGTAGTAAAAGAAGATAAGGATAGAGTAAAAGCGCATGAAACAAAGTATTTGAATGGGGAAAACAGTAAGATTGAATTTCGAATAAGACTTAATAATGGTGAGACTAGATGGATTGAAAGTTACGCAATACCAATTATTAATAAAAGTGGAAAACCATTTATGGTATGTGGGTCTGTTATAGATATTACTTCCAAAAAGGAAGCTGAAGTAAAGCTAGAGTACATGGCATATCATGACTCAATTAGTGGCTTGAAAAACCGATTTAAGTTAGAGGAAGATTTACATGAAACCTGTCTGAATGCAAAAGAAGGTAATGAAGGATTTTCTTTATTATTTTTAGATGTAGGACGATTAAAGGAAATTAATGATACATTAGGTCATAATTCAGGAGATCAACTGTTAAAAGAAGTAGGTAAACGATTAATTGATCTTCTTGGTATACAAAGTTATCTTTATCGTTATATTAGCCAAGAGTTTATTATTTTGCTTAGGAATACAAATAGAGAAAAAACAGAAAGTATCGTTAATGATATTATTACATGCTTATCTAATCCTGTAACATTGTTAAATGGCCGTGAGGTTTATCTTACACCTAAAATCGGAATAGTATGTTCAAATGAAGTGGAAGAGCTAAAACCAGAATACTTAATAACAGCAGCTAGTTTAGCCTGTGTCTCTTCAAAGAAAACGAACGCAGGAGCATATGTATACTATAACTTTACATTACGTAATGCAAGTAATCGAACCTTATTATTGGAAGATAGGCTCCAAAAAGTGCTAGCTAACAATGAGTTGGAAATGTACTATCAAGCAAAGGTAAATCTAATGAAGCAAAATATAGTTGGAGTTGAAGCTTTACTTAGATGGAATGATAAATCAGAAGGATTTATTTCACCAATGGAATTCATTCCTATTGCTGAAAATAATGGGACAATAATTCAAATTGGTAAGTGGGTGCTAGAAGAAGCATGCCAACAAGCCAAAAAATGGTTTGATGAAGGTCATCCAATTACTGTTTCTGTAAATGTATCAGTGATTCAGTTTAAGCATATAAACTTTGTGCAAACCGTAAAAGATGCCCTTTTGAAAACGAAACTCCCGCCACAATATTTAATACTTGAGATAACTGAGAGTTTACTTATTTCACCAGATGAAACGATAGAAGTATTTCACGAACTAAAAGAGCTCGGAGTCAAAATATCTTTAGATGATTTTGGCACAGGTTATTCAAGCCTAAGTGTCTTAGTAAATCTACCTATCGATGAACTTAAGATTGATCGTTCATTTGTAATAGATATGATGAGATCAGAGAAAAAGCGTTCTATTATAAAAAATATAATTAAATTAGGGAATGACTTAAATATAAGCACAGTTGCAGAAGGAATAGAAACAGAAGATGATTTAAGTTTCTTAAAAGGTGAATTGTGTGAACTTGGGCAAGGATATTTATTTTTAAAGCCAGTTCCAGCAAATGAATTAATTTTTGATGGAAATGGTGTCTTAGTGAAAAAGTAAGTGGATAATACTTTTTCGCTATCATGCTAAATTCAAGTCCATAGTTAAGTGATCTAACGACATAACTTATTGTGTGTCGTTTTTCTTGTTATAGAAAGGGTTACTAGCTATTTCGAGCTAAATAAAAGATACCTACATATATTAATAGACTTTAATTCTTTCGTTTTTACAAATTTCATATATACTTACAACTAGAATATAAAAAATGCGCGAGGTTAAATATGATGAACCAACCAAAAATAAACCCTTATTTCATGTTAGCAATTGGTGTAATTGCTGTATCAAGTTCAGCAATTTTAGTAAAGCTTTCTTCTGCACCTGCTCCTGTCATTGCTTTTTATCGTTTATTTTTTTCCGTAGTAATTATGCTGCCTTTATTTTTAATAAAATATCGTCATGAACTTAAACTTATAACAAAACGAGATTGGCTATTTTCAGCAGTCTCTGGTGTATTTTTAGCATTTCATTTCATTTTATGGTTTGAATCATTGAATTACACATCTGTTGCAAGTTCAACGGTATTAGTTACATTACAGCCGATCTTTGCTTTCGTAGGAACATACCTTTTCTTCAAAGAAAAGCTTAAGCTTCAAGCAATACTAAGTGGAGCTCTAGGAATAAGTGG
This sequence comes from Lottiidibacillus patelloidae, assembly GCF_002262935.1. Taxonomy (NCBI): domain Bacteria; kingdom Bacillati; phylum Bacillota; class Bacilli; order Caryophanales; family Bacillaceae; genus Lottiidibacillus; species Lottiidibacillus patelloidae. Next base: position 4,555 of record NZ_NPIA01000001.1, read on the forward strand.
AAGTATTATTGTTAGTTGGGGCGATTTTGCTATAAGTGGTATGGCTTTATATGGAGACTTTTTAGCGTTACTCGCTTGTGCGATGGTTACAGCATATTTATTATTTGGGCAGACAGTCCGTAAAAGGTTATCACTTATTACGTATACATTTGTTGTCTATGGTATTTGTACGTTCACGTTATTTTTATATGTGGTTACACTTCAATATGAACTTTATCCATATCCACAGTCTGATTGGCTTTATTTTGTATTGCTTGCTATTGTGCCGACGTTACTAGGGCATACGCTATTTAATTGGTCGTTGAAGTGGTTAAGTACTTCTACAATTTCGATGAGTATACTTTTTGAGCCAATTGGTGCTTCGATATTAGCGTATTATATATTAGGAGAAATGGTATTGTGGACACAGGTCATTGGTGGTGGAGTCATTATTATTGGAATCTTGATGTTTTTAATGAGTGAAAGAAAAGCAAGAAGGTCATTCCAGAAAGCAAGTATAACGGAGTAGTGTTGCTATAATTAAATCTTCGAATTGAGTGGAGCTATTGAGGTAGGAAAACTCTAGTTGACATAGCTCTATTAAGATGTTAAGTTATATCTTGTCCGATATAGTAATAACTATAGTAATATGCCGGTGTGGCGGAATTGGCAGACGCGCACGACTCAAAATCGTGTTCCTCTGGAGTGCCGGTTCGACCCCGGCCACCGGTATCAAACTAATACAAAAACACTCACTTTGTGAGTGTTTTTTTGTTTTACACATTTGTTGAAGTTAATCAAAACATCCCATTCTCATTCGGAGAATTTTCGGGGATTTGTTGGCCGACATCCCACATTTCAACGATTTCGTCATTTTCAAAGCGGAAGATATGGACAATAGCTGCTCCGATATCATCGGCATTTTGCTTCACATGCGAATATACAACAACTCTATCACCTTCTTGCAACGCAAGCTTAACTTCAAAAATCTTGTTAGGGGCATCTACATGATTTTCCTCCATTGCAACGATGAGTGATTCTGCATCACCATGGAAATAAGGGTTGTGATGACATAAATCAGCGCTTGTGTACCGCTTGAATGCATCACGAATGTTCCCAGCTACGACGAGTTTCAAAAAAGCGATTGCTTCTTCTTTCATTGAAATATTTGATTCTATATTCATTTGGTTCATCCTTTCATTCTATAAATTTCCTTTAAACTATTAATTGAAGCTTATGATAGATATGAATCTATGTCAATTTCCTTCCTTAGTAAGAGATGACATAATTGTCTCAGATTAATAATAGTCGAAGGTATATAATAGACACGTAGCGATGATGAAAGATGTATACGAAGGAGATGTGCTTACATAACATAGACAAAAATGCAAAATCAATTGCGTAATAGTATAATTTTAATATGTAACCTAAGGAGTGATTAGATGATAAATAAAATTGCAAAAGTATCTATCTATGTCGAGGACCAAGAACAAGCAAAGGACTTTTGGTTAAATAAAGTCGGGTTTGAAATAAAGCTGGAACAGCCAATGGGACCTGACTTTTCCTGGATTGAGGTCGGACCAAGTGATAGTAATGGTACGACGTTAATTCTTTATTCGAAAGTGGCGATGCAGCAACAACAACCTTCTAAAGTGTCACATCCATCCATACTTTTTAGTACAACGGATATTGAGTCAGCATATGAGAAAATGAAGCAAAACGATGTAAAGGTCGGTGATATGATGAGAATGCCATATGGCACAATGTTCGCTTTCTATGACCAAGATGGAAATGATTATTTATTAAGAGAAGATAAATAGCACAGTACTGTAAAATTGAAACTACTTATTAATGTTGGAAAGCAGCATTATAAGTAGTTTTTTACTTAGCAAAAAGAGGCAAATGAGCGTTTTGTGTGGAATAAAATGATATACAGGTGGCTAACGCAAAACCAACATCGTCTTTATTAAGAAGGAGTGTTGCACTTGAACATCAATTCATTATTCCGAAAAAGAATTGGAATTTCTGAAAACGAAGAAATTACTTTTGAAAAGCTCGCTTACATATTAGTGAAAACTTCACAAACGATACCTTTTGAGAATTTGGTAGTGATTGATAATAGGGAAATTGAAATCTCAAATGAATACTTAGTGAATAAGGTCTTAGTAAATAATGAAGGAGGTCTTTGCTACGAAATAAATCCTTTATTATATCTCTTTTTAAGAGAGAACGGGTTTCATGTAAACTTGTTAAGCGGAAATGTTTATGACAAAGAAAATGAACAGTTTCAACCAATAGGGGATACACATGTCACAATTCTACTTAGTCATCAGAATAAGTCTTATATCATTGATTCTGGCTTTGGCGGGAATTTACCTTTAAAGCCAGTGCCGCTAAGTGGAGAAACAGTGAAGTCAATGAATGGCGAGTTTAAAATAAAGGGGTTAGATAGGCAAGCAGGCAGATATCTGTTTGAGATGAAGATAAAAGATAAATACACGGACTGGAAAGTTGGCTATGCATTTAATGTAGATACGCCAATCGAAAGTATGGATGAATTAAATAAAATAAAAGATATTATTTTTGAGCATGAACAGTCTCCCTTTAATAAACATCCATTGGTTTCATACTTCACAGAAAGAGGAAGAACAGTCCTCACGAATACCTATTTTAGAAGTTGGGAAAACGGTGTGATGAAAAATGAAGAAATAGATGATGAGAGATTTGCAAAGTTGGTATGTCGTATTTTTAGAATTTAATAGAAAAAAGTGTCGTAAATTTAACTAGCATACATAAAACCTAGGAAATATTAGAAAGGATGAGCAACTTGGATCTTGGCTTAACTGGAAAGAAGGTATTAGTTACTGGAGGATCAAAGGGAATTGGAGAAGGAATAGCAAAAGCATTTCTTGCAGAAGGGGCAATTGTTGGCATTGCCGCTAGAGGAGGAGAAGCTTTAGAGGAAGCGAAGGCAAACTACCCTTCCATTTATACCTATCAGTGTGATGTCACAAGCGAATCAGAGCGGACAGCGTTAGTTTCAACGTTCCTCGAAGAACATGGTGGAATAGATATTCTTATTAACAATGCCGGTGGAAGTAACGGTAGTACTGTGATGAAAACAGAAATGGAAGATTTCGAGCGGGCAATGGAGTTAAATTATTATTCTGCGGTCCACTTAAGTAAACTAGCTGCCACTGAAATGAAGAAACAGCAACAAGGAGTCATTATTAATATCACCTCGATTTTCGGCCGTGAAAGTGGTGGGAAAGTAACGTATAACAATGCCAAGGCAGCATTAATTAGCTTCACAAAATCCTTTGCCGATGAAGTCATTAATGATGGCATTCGCGTAAATAGTGTCGCGCCTGGCTCAATCCTACACCCAACAGGTAATTGGCAAAGACGTCTAAACGAAAACCCTGATCAGATTAAGCAATTTGTAAAAGATGAAATACCAGCTGGACGCTTTGGAACAGTGGAAGAAGTAGCAAATGTTGTGACATTTCTAGCTTCTGATAAAGCCTCATGGGTCGTAGGTGCAAGCTGGAATGTTGATGGTGGCCAGTCGAAGATGAATATGTGATGAGTTTACGTAAACTTAAATAAGTATGAATGTTTCCCTCCATTTCTACAAAAACTAAAGCATCTTTGTTTTTAATGGAGGGCACAAATGAAAGAAGAAAATGCACAAGCAGAACAACTACCTAAATCCCCAATATCCTACTGGATCGAAGGCACGGATATTCCGACGTTCAATCAGCTACAGGAAAATATTCATGCGGATGTCGTTATTGTCGGTGGTGGGATTACCGGCATTACGACAGCGTATCTTTTAATGAAAGAAGGCAAAAAGGTCGCTTTAATTGAAGCGGATCAACTGTTGAACGGAACGACAGGGCATACGACTGCTAAAATAACGGCGCAGCACGACTTAATTTATGATGAGTACATTACTCATTTTGGCGTTAACAAAGCAAGGCTATATTATGAAGCGAATATGGAAGCGCTACAGTTCATCAAGGATACAGTGCAAGAGCAAAACATTGATTGTGAATTCGAAACAGAAGATGCATTTTTATATGCGACGACGGAGGAATACGCTAGCAAACTAGAAAAAGAATACGAAGCGTATCAAAAACTGCACATTGATGGACAGCTAGTTGATCAAATTCCGTTTAATATAAAAATCACAAAAGGACTCTCTATGAAGGGACAAGCGCAATTTCACCCACTGAAATATCTCGCGCACCTCATCCAGCTCATGAAGGAAGAGGGCTGTCTATTATTTGAAAAGACGGTTGCGGTAAATATTGAAGAAAATGGTGAAGATGTTTCTGTATTAACGAGGGATGGCTACAGCATCACAGCGAAACATATCGTTTCAAGCTCCCATTTTCCCTTTTACGAAGGAACGGGGTTATATTCAACGAGAATGTACGCGGAACGTTCGTATATTTTAGCGGTGAAAACGAAGGATGAATATCCAGGTGGCATGTATTTAAGTGTTGATCAGCCAACTCGCTCGCTTCGTTCTGTTACGATAAATGGGGAAAAAATGGTTCTCGTCGGTGGTGATAGCCATAAGTCTGGCCAAGGAAAAGACACACTTGAGCATTACAATGCGTTAAAGACCTTTGCTCAGCAGACGTTGGCAAGTGAGGAAGTCGTCTATCGTTGGTCAGCACAAGACTTAATAACAATTGATAAGTTACCGTATGTTGGTGCCATCACACCTTCTAAGCCGAATATACTTATAGCGACTGGCTACAGAAAGTGGGGTATGACAAACGGGACTGCTGCAGCGAGGCTATTAACAGATCTCATCATGGAAAAAGACAATCCATATCAAGATGTCTATAGTCCATCTAGGTTTTACGCTGACCCTAGCTTAAAGCACTTTTTTAAAGAAAATGTAGATGTCGTTAAACATTTAATAAAAGGGAAACTAGAAGTCCCCGTTAAAGAAGTGCATGAGCTCGAAAATGATGAAGGCGCCGCTGTCTTAATTGATGGCCATCGCAAAGGTGCGTACAAAGACAAGGAAGGCAACGTTCATATTGTCGATACGACTTGTACGCATTTAGGTTGCGAAGTCAATTGGAATCATGGTGAACGGTCGTGGGATTGCCCGTGTCATGGCTCGAGATTTTCCTATAATGGTGAGGTCATGGAAGGGCCGGCAGAAAAGCCGTTGCAAAAATATGATTATAAGATTCTTGATAATTTAACATCAGAGGACTCTGGATATTAAATATACTTACAACGTCTACTTCATTTGAAGAAGGCGTTTTTTAATTTCATTCTGTTCATAATTGGTTAGTTTTGACGAATACTACATACATGGAAGTTTAAGGAGAGTGGTGAGTAAATTTATGGAACAATTTAACTATGAATTACGCAAGCAAAATAATGACACATTCGCGCTAGTTATTTTTCTTGAAAATACGGAATTTGCAGATGAACTAGGAAACAAACCGAGCGAGAGATCGGACCTTGTTACAAAAGCAAAACAAATTGTAAAAGAACGATATCCTAATATAAAGGTTACGATGTTGAAAGTGATTGCGGGTGGATTGGTCGTTACTTCCATTCCATTGACGACAGGATTTACAACAGCCAAAGCACATGCTGCAACAAATACGTCAGCAGAAGTTTATTATCACGTTAAGTCAGGTGATACGTTATGGGATTTATCAAAACGATTTAACGCTTCTATCGATCATATAAAACAAGCGAATCATTTAACTTCAGACCTTTTAAAAATCGACCAAGCGTTAATTATTCCGAAAGCAATCCATACCGTTGCGGCAGGAGATTACTTATCTGTTCTTGCGAAAAACTATGGCACAACAGTTGATGCGATAAAAGAAGCGAATGGCTTAACTAGTGATTTCGTAAAAATTGGCCAAACAATAATTATTCCTTCGATTCCAGGAGCTACTGAGGGAAGTGAGACAACAGCACAAACGGCAGTTGGAGTGACAGAGCAAACAGGCAATTCTTACACAGTTGTTGCAGGAGATAGTTTATCAGTTATTGCGGAGCGCTTTGGGACGACAGTTGCGGCCTTAAAAGCGTCGAACAATCTAACCTCTGACTTTCTCCGTGTCGGACAAGTATTATCAATTCCGACAAACGCAACTGTAACTTCTCATACAGTAATTGCTGGAGATAATTTATGGGATATAGCCAGAAAATATGGCACGACAGTCATTGCTTTAAAAAGTGCGAACCAATTAACGACTGATACGTTACAAATTGGGCAAAAATTAACAATTCCAACTCACGCAACGCAATCTACGGATACTGCAAGTAGCAAAAGAGAGACGTTTGTTTACACTGTCGTTTCTGGAGATAATTTAACGTTTATTGCCAAACGTTTTGGGGTAACGATAGATGCCATTCGCCAAGCGAATAATTTATCAACAGATTTATTACAAATCGGCCAAAAGTTAACCATTCAAAATGGCACGAATCAAATGCCAGCCCAACAAACTACAGTGCAAGAAAATACGGTTTCCTACATTACACATACTGTGCAATCTGGAGATAACATATGGGATTTAAGCGTCCGCTACGGTATACCTCAACGAGAGCTGTTACAAGCAAATAATTTAACGACGTCCAGTATGCTATCAATTGGGCAACAGCTTAAAGTGCCAGTTCACACTATTGCCGTAAAGGAAGTCGTAAGTGAACGCCATGGTGAATATTTAGATTGGTTTACCGAAGCACAATACGTGTTCACAATTGGTAAAACAGCAAAAGTAACTGATTTTGAGACAGGGAAAAGCTTTTATATTAAGCGGACGATAGGGGCGAATCATGCCGATTCAGAAACGGTTTCTTACAATGATACAAACATTGCAAAATCGATATGGGGTGGCTACTCTTGGGAAACAAGGGCAGTCATATTAGAAATCGATGGGCGAAAAATTGCAGCAAGTATGAGTTTCATGCCACATGATGTTGAATATATTTATGACAATGGTATTAAAGGACATTTCGATGTTTACTTTGGTGACAGTTTACGTCATAAAGATGGACAACCAGATCCGTACCATCAGGAAGAAGTAGAAAAAGCGGCAGGGATAGCTGGCTATTAAAAATTAATCATTGAAAACGTCTTTCTACAATTTGTAGGAAGGCGTTTTTTTTTTAAAAAGACATTTACAAATATTTGACATTTAACTTGTTGCTGCAACGTACACTATATATGAAGTTTATTAAAAGAAGAAATGGGGTAATAGGATGTCACTCTATGCCATTATTTTAATTATTCATCTCGTGTCTGCTGTCATTGGGTTAGGTGTATCGTTTGGAATGCCAATTGTGTTACGTTTAGTGAAAACGACGACGCAAGCAAAATTTGCTCATGAAGTAAATGTAGGTTTAGAAAAGTATGCAAAAATCGGAAGTATTACGTTGCTAGTAACAGGGTTGGTCATGGGTGCGCTTCATCCGTATTTGTTTAAAGAAATTTGGTATATTGCTTCAATTGTCATCTATATTGCTGTCCAACCAATCGTTGCGGGAATTCTCCCGAAGAAAACGGCAAAACAATTAGAATTACTTCAAGCGCATAAGGAAGAAGAGTTGCCAGAGGAATATCAAAAACTGACGAAAGAAATGCTGCCACTTCACAATGTGTTAATGGTGTCAGTTGTTATACTAGTGGTATTAATGTCGATAAAGCCTTTCTAAGAGAGAGAACTAAGCCAAACTATTTCATAGGCGCATTCACTAACTTTAAAAAAATATAAAAAAGCCTCTTGCAATATGATATCGAACTATGTATAATATTCATATCGTCGCAATTACAATAAGTTTTTGTGCGGGTGTAGTTTAATGGCAAAACCTCAGCCTTCCAAGCTGATGTTGTGAGTTCGATTCTCATCACCCGCTCCATTTATTTTATTTTTAAACTAATGTTTAAATATGGTTGCCAAATAAAGCGGTTATAATATATACTTCATAAAGTAATTATTATTCTTTTGCGGGTGTAGTTTAATGGCAAAACCTCAGCCTTCCAAGCTGATGTTGTGAGTTCGATTCTCATCACCCGCTCCAATACATAATCTCAATGACTTTCTACTTAAGGTAGAGGGTCATTTTCTATGTGAAAAGCTAAACGCATGAAATATGCACTTAGCTCTCCACCACTTCTGATTTAATGACATGTCCGCCATGTACTTGAATAAACATTTTTTCTACAGCGCGCAACATCTCAGTTGCATGTTCATTGCTAATTGACGGAGTAAAATAAATGATTTGTAATGCACGTGTTGTGTCAGTCGTAATCATTGTTCTTTTTGAATCTACAATTGGACTTCCAAAAGGACCGACAGCATCACTTGAAACTAATTTCCCCCCCATATTTACAAGCCTTCCATTTAAGGCATCATACTGACTATCTTCACCACCAATAGATAAAATAACTGGCTCTTGGATTATATCCTTATTATAAATGCCAAATGGAATAGCATATTGTAAGGAGAAAAAGTTATTAATATCAATTGCAGAGTTATCGGTAATAATACTATTTCCTTTTTTAACTCTTCGGTAAAGTGCTTCTGAAGATGGGCGATATTTACTAGGGTCTGTGCCGACTTGTTTAAAAATTGTTCTCCATTCCATTAAACTAGGATACTCACTTATTGCTTTTGTTTCCAATTCAAATTGCAAGGACTGTTCAAAAAACTGTAATCTCCCTTTTATCATTTTAGGAGTTTCGCTAATTGTTATATCGTCATATTCAATTACACCAATTTTAAATCTAGGTAATTTTTCTTTAATGTCATCAGTTATCTTAATCATTTTATGCCTCCATCATTTTCCCACTGGTAACGTACTACTATTGCAAGTTCCTCTACATGTAATTATTATCATAGTATAATGAAGATTAATCGTACGCAAATGTTTAACTTTTGGAGGTGTATGGGTATGGATATAAAAGAGCTCAAGCAAGAGATCATTCAGTACAGTAAACAAATTGGTATTGATAAGATTGGTTTTGCGTCAGCTGTACCATTTCAAACGCTAAAACACCAATTGAAAACGCAACAAGATTTAGGCTATCAATCAGGATTTGAGGAGCCAGATATAGAAAAGAGAACGAATCCGTCGCTACTATTAAATGAAGCTCATTCGATTATTTCCATTGCCCTAGCTTATCCTTCTAAACTAAAAAATGCACCAAAAGGGACGAAAGAAGATCGACGTGGTATTTTCTGTCGAGCTTCATGGGGAATAGACTATCACGATATATTAAGAGATCGTTTAAATAAGTTAGAAAAGTTTATTAGTGCAAAGGTTCCTGGCGTAAAAACAAAATCAATGGTTGATACAGGGGAATTATCAGATCGAGCTGTTGCAGAGAGAGCAGGTATAGGCTTTAGTGGGAAAAATACAGCTATCATTACTCCCGAGTTTGGCTCTTATGTTTATCTAGGTGAAATGATTACCAATATTCCATTCGAGCCGGACACACCGATTGAAGAGATGTGTGGAAGCTGTACAAAATGTATGGATGCCTGTCCAACAGGGGCGTTAGTGCAAGGTGGACAACTAAATTCGCAAAAGTGTATTGCATACCTTACACAGACGAAAGGTTTCTTGCCTGATGAATTTCGTGATGAAATTGGCAATCGTATATACGGTTGCGATACTTGCCAAACAGTTTGTCCGATAAATAAAAAAATGGACTTTCATTTTCATGAGGAAATGGAGCCAGACCCTGAAGTTGTAAAACCGAAATTAAAGCCGCTCTTAACGATAAGTAACCGTGACTTTAAAGAAAAATTTGGGCCAATTTCGGGTTCATGGCGTGGTAAAAAACCAATCCAAAGAAATGCCATTTTAGCGTTAGCGCATTTTAAAGATAAAACTGCTGTACTAGATTTAATTGAATTAGTTGAAAAAGATCCTCGACCAGTAATTCGCGGAACTGCTGCTTGGGCCATAGGAAAAATTGGTACAGAACATGCCAAACCATTTTTGTTGCAAGCCAAGGAAAAAGAAAAAGATGAAGAGGTTTTAAAAGAAATTGACAAAGGACTAATGTTATTGGGGGGATAAAAGGTGTTTAATAATCGATTTTTCTATAGTGAAATGAATAGCCCGATAGGCGTACTCACGATTATTTCTTACTTTGGAGAACTCTGCATGATAAACTTTGATACGAAAGAAAATACGCTTCCAGTAATGAAAGAGAAACTAAAGTTTGGCATACCTATATTAAATGTAATTGAAAATGATAACGAAGAAGTTATATTAAAAACAAAACATCAACTAAGTGAATATTTTGCAGGGAAAAGGAAAACATTCGATGTGCCAATCATTACTGGTGGTACGCCTTTTCAAAGGACTGTTTGGGACGAGCTGCAAAACATTCCTTATGGCGAAGTTGTAACGTATAAAGATATTGCAAAGAAGATTGGTAATGAAAAAGCTGTTCGTGCCGTTGGAGGAGCAAATAATAAAAATGTCCTTCCAATCGTTATCCCATGTCACCGGGTAATTGGTGTAAACAAAAAACTTGTCGGTTATGCAGGTGGTATTGATGCAAAGAAAAAACTACTAAAAATTGAAAATTGTAAGCTTTTCGCTTAAGTCGCTCGGATAGAGCAGCTTCTTTTTTATGTCACATTGCTCAGACCTTTCATATTTTAATAATATCGATAAGGAGGAGCAACCATGAACATCAAATCGCAAATTGAAAAACTTATTCAAAATAGTCAAACTGAAATTATTTATGATGCTTCAAATGGTAATAAACCGGCAGATGAAATCGAGCGCATACAACGTTGGAAAGATATAAATAAAGAGCGTAAAGCAGAAATTGTTAAAGTAAATGCTCGTGGGAAAATTTATAACAGCTCAAAATACGGTAATTATCAAACTGTTGATTATTTGTTGCAGCACGAATATTTAATAAAACAGAAAAACAATCTGTATGTTGAAGAACGTTCGGAGAAAAGGAGAGCAACTTTCTTAAACGGAGTGTTACAAAAAGACGAAGCGATTGCCGAAAGAGGAGTAGAAAGAGAGCATAAAAAAGAAAAAATAGAACGCTATAAGTCAAATGATTCTAAGCGCTTTTATTACAACCGCATGCGTGCAGTACAGTATGCTGAAAATTGGTGGAATACCTATAATTCAAAATATAAAAAGTTTGAAAATGATTGTACTAATTTCATATCACAATGTCTACATGAAGGTGGTGCACCAATTTATGGTATGCCAAATCGCTCAAAAGGTTGGTGGTATACAAATAATAATTGGAGTTATAGCTGGAGTGTAGCGAACGCGTTAATGTGGTTCTTGGCAAGTTCAGAAAAAGGGTTGCAGGCCAAAGAAGTAACATCAGCAGAACAGTTAATCCCAGGGGACGTCATATGTTATGACTTTGATGGGGATGGAAATTGGCAACATAATACGATCGTAGTAGCTAAAGATACGAACAATATGCCATTAGTAAATGCCCATTCAACAAATAGTAGGATGAGGTATTGGGAGTATAAAGATTCACACGCCTGGACACCAAAAGTGAAGTATAAGTTTTACCATATTATAGATGACCATTAAGCTGCTTAAAAGTAGCTTAATTTTTTTGTGCCTACTTTGTAAAGTGATATAATAGTTGAGGAAAAATATTTTAATGAGGTGAAACAATGGGTATACATGTCGTTCAATTCCAACCAGAAATCCCACAAAACACAGGAAATATCGCAAGAACTTGTGCAGCTACAAATACAACACTACACTTAATTAGACCGTTAGGATTTTCAACGGATGACAAGCATTTGAAGCGAGCTGGATTAGACTATTGGGAACATGTGGATGTTAGGTACTATGATTCATTGGAAATTTTCTTCAATCAAAATGCAGATGGAGAGTTTTTCTTTTTAACGAAATATGGTACGAATACATATAGTGACTTCGATATGAGTCAATTAGATAAAGATTATTTCTTTATTTTTGGCCGTGAAACAAGCGGTTTACCAGACGAAGTAATTGCATCTAATAAAGACCGTTGTTTACGAGTGCCGATGACAGATAAAGTTCGTTCATTAAATTTATCAAATACAGCGGCAATTTTAGTTTATGAAGCATTACGCCAACAAGGTTTCCCGCAATTAAGTTAATCGAATCGCATTAAAAAACGACCATGATCCTAGATCATGGTCGTTTATCGTTAAAGAGTTAAGTATTACTTGTTCGCACCAGGCTTACCATTATATCCAGCAGTAAGAATTGCGATTAGGAATGTAATTAGAACTCCTAAAATAATAAGAAATGTCATGAGTTTGCCTCCTCTATTTACAAGTAGCTAATCTATGTACATTATAGCCCATTTATATAGGCGTGTGAATATATAAACTAATAAATAGTTTGTCAATTTTATTACGGATATATACATTTGGATAAATAATCCTATTTTATCTTTTTGAAGTGGAAAAGCATGATAAGCTACCTTTTGCATATGATGTATTAAGTTATCACTAAGAAATCATCTAATGATGAGGAGGTACTCATGGATATTATAAAAAAATTAGAAGACTACCGAGAACATGAAAAAAGCCTTTATTGGGAAGGTACCTTCGCCGAATACTTGGAATTACTTAAAGAGAGGCCGGAGGTAGCCCAATCTGCTCACTCGCGTGTTTATAATATGATTAAAAGTGCTGGAATAGAAAGTAACAATGGCAAAAATGTTTATAATTTCTTCAAAGGTCAAATATATGGACTTGAAGACTCTCTCGAAAGATTAGTGGAAGAATATTTTCACCCAGCTGCAAAAAGGTTAGATGTACGAAAGAGAATATTATTATTAATGGGACCAGTAAGTGGTGGTAAATCAACGATTGTGACAATGCTAAAGCGTGGATTAGAACAGTACTCCCGTACCGATGAAGGGGCAGTTTATGCAATTAAAGGGTGTCCGATGCATGAAGACCCACTACATTTAATACCGAACCATTTAAGAGAAGAGTTCCACAAAGAATACGGCATTCGTATTGAAGGAAACTTGTCTCCATTAAATGTCATGCGCTTGGAAAAAGATTATGATGGAAAGATAGAAGATGTCATGGTGCAAAGAGTCTTATTATCTGAGGATAAACGTGTTGGAATTGGAACATTTAGTCCATCTGATCCAAAATCTCAAGATATTGCAGATTTAACTGGTAGCATTGACTTTTCGACCATAGCTGAATATGGTTCTGAATCTGACCCGCGTGCCTATCGTTTTGACGGTGAGTTAAATAAAGCGAATCGAGGTATGATGGAATTCCAAGAAATGCTAAAATGTGATGAGAAATTCCTCTGGCACTTGCTATCTCTCACGCAAGAAGGGAACTTTAAAGCTGGTAGGTTTGCCTTAATTTCTGCAGATGAACTTATAGTTGCACATACTAACGAAACAGAATATCGTTCATTTATTTCAAATAAGAAAAATGAAGCATTACATTCACGAATTATCGTCATGCCAGTTCCTTATAATTTAAAGGTAACAGAAGAAGAACGCATTTATCAAAAAATGATTGATGAAAGTGATATGAAACATGTTCATATAGCACCTCACACACTTAGAGTAGCAGCAATGTTCTCAATCTTAACGAGATTAAAAGAACCTAAGAAAAATGGCTTAGATTTAGTAAAGAAAATGAGATTATATGATGGTGAAAATGTTGAAGGTTTTAATGCTGTAGATGTGGAAGAGTTAAAGAAAGAGTATAATGACGAAGGTATGAGCGGAATTGATCCACGATATGTCATCAACAGAATCTCCTCAACAATTATTAGGAAAGATGTACCGGCAATTAATGCCTTAGATGTTTTAAGGTCAATAAAAGATGGGCTTGATCAACATGCTTCTATATCTGATGAAGATAAAGAAAAGTATATGAACTTCATTTCAGTAGCAAGACGGGAGTATGACGATTTAGCAAAAAAAGAAGTACAGAAAGCATTTGTTTACTCATACGAAGAATCTGCGAAGACATTAATGGATAACTATTTAGATAATGTTGAAGCATATTGCAATAAAGCAAAAATTCGTGATCCTCTGACTGGTGATGAAATGACACCTGATGAAAAGCTAATGAGGTCAATAGAAGAGCAAATTGGCATCTCTGAAAATGCGAAAAAAGCATTTAGAGAAGAAATTCTCATTCGAATTTCTGCATATGCCCGTAAAGGAAAGAAGTTTGATTACAGATCACATGACAGACTTCGTGAAGCAATTCAGAAAAAACTATTCTCAGACTTAAAAGATGTTGTAAAAATAACGACATCTACAAAAACGCCTGATGAGACGCAGTTAAAGAAAATTAATGAAGTCATTGCAACATTAATAGATGAATATGGTTATAATTCAATTTCAGCAAATGAATTATTGCGTTATGTAGGAAGCTTATTGAATCGCTAGAATGAAAAGTGTGCCTAATTCAGGCACACTTTTTCCTAGTAAAGGCTTAAAAAGTTTCAGTTGAGTAGTTTCCGACACATTGATACAATAAGGGGTAGAGGTTGGAGGAATTAATATGCTCAAACGGAAAAAATCACTGGAATGGTTAAAAGCAATCATTATTGGATTATTAGTAGCATTTGTATTGCGAACTTTTTTGTTCTCCAGCTATGAAGTATATGGAGTATCGATGTTACCTACCGTTGAAGAAGGTGACAGATTGGTAATTAATAAAATTGGTTATTACATATGGGAGCCTGAACGTTTTGATTTAATTGTATTTCATGCTAATGAACAAGAGGATTTTATAAAGCGAGTGATCGGTCTCCCTGGAGAAACCGTTGAATATAAAGATGATAAACTATACATAAATGGTGAAAGTATTGAAGAAAAATACTTAGAAGAATATAAAGAGAGTTTAAATATCGGAAAACTTACCGGAGATTTTCAACTAAGGCATGTGACAGGTGTAACAATTGTGCCAGAAGGTCATATATTTGTTTTAGGTGATAATCGTAGGTTTAGTAAGGATAGTAGACATATCGGTTTTGTAAAGCTAGATGACGTTGTAGGAGAAGTTAATATGCGCTACTGGCCATTGAATCAATTTAAAATAATGAGGTAATGAAGAGCATGAAAGTTCATGTTCTTTTTTTATAAGTTAAATAGTCTGAATAAACTGTCAATTATTGCGCGAACGTGCATAATATAAAAGTAACTCTATTATTATTTTTCGATAATCTGTAATAACAATTCATGAAAAGAAACATCTAATAACAAAAAATGAAAAGGAGGGAGAAAGAGTGAATAAAAAACACTCGAACTCTAAAAACTTTGTGATTTCGCAAGAGAACTGGTCCCTCCATCGCAAAGGTCACGAGGACCAGAAGCGACATCAAGATAGAGTGCAAGATGCAATAAAAAATAATTTACCAGATTTAGTTAGTGAAGAAAGTATCGTTATGTCTAATGGCAACGATGTAGTTAAGATACCAATAAGATCTTTAGATGAATATAAAATAAGGTACAATTACGATAAAAATAAAAATGTCGGTCAAGGTGATGGGGACAGTCAAATAGGCGATGTTGTTGCGAGGGATGGATCACCGCAACAAGGTAAGGATGGAGCAGGAAAAGGTCAAGGTGCAGGAGATAAGCCTGGTGAAGACTATTTTGAAGCGGAAGTTTCCATGGTTGAACTTGAGGAAATGCTCTTTAAAGAGCTTGAATTACCGAATCTAAAGCAAAAAGAAGAACAAAATATCGTTGTAGAAAATATCGAATTTAATGATATCCGTAAAACAGGCCTAATGGGAAATGTAGATAAGAAAAGAACGATATTATCTGCTTTAAAGCGTAACTCGTTAAAGGGAGAAACGAAAGTTGCTCCAATAACGAATGATGACTTGCGATTTAAAACATGGACGGAAACGATAAAGCCAGAATCAAAAGCAGTCGTATTAATGATGATGGATACGAGTGGGTCGATGGGTAACTTTGAAAAGTATATGGCAAGAAGTTTCTTCTTTTGGATGTCGCGGTTTTTACGAACTAAGTATGAAACGGTTGAAATTGAGTTTATTGCGCATCATACAGAAGCTAGGGTAGTTACAGAGGATGAGTTTTTTACAAAAGGTGAAAGTGGTGGAACGATTTGTTCATCTGCTTACAGAAAAGCCTTAGAGCTCATAAACAGTAAATATAGCCCGCAAAAATATAATATATATCCATTCCACTTTTCAGATGGAGATAACTTAACGTCAGACAATGCTCGCTGCTTAAAACTCGTCGATGAAATAATGAAAGTTTCCAACCTGTTTGGGTATGGGGAAGTCAATCAATACAACCGTCACTCCACATTAATGTCTGCCTACAAAAATATTGAAAATGAAAAGTTTAAGTATTATATCTTAAAGCAAAAAGCGGATGTGTATCATTCGTTGAAAAGCTTTTTTAATAATGAAGAAAATGTTGAACATGTGTAAATAACGATTAAAGTGAGAATGTGAGATATCGATCTTACATTCTTTTTTGTTCGTTGATACTATCATTTTAAATAAAGTTAATATCTTACTAATTACATAGTCAGTTTAAGTTTTCCATAAATTTCATATATTTTCTTAATTTATGTATGAAGTTTTTGTTGTATTTCCCAATATATGTTTTATTAAAATCCGTTATAATTAGGTTATAAATAATAAAAGGAAGATTACATGCCAATCTATAAAGGTTCTGTGAAAGGCCATATACTTAATGTTTCAGGGTATGATATTAGAGACTCTTCTTCAGAACAAATAAGACTTACTGATCCATATGATCAAGGAGATAGAGGTGTTCCACTTGGGAATGTATGGCATCCTTTATCCGGTGTTTATATGCAAATTTCAATCACTCTCGTCAAGAATTCATTCATTAACATCTTGTGTTCAGAGGGAAACGATATATTTTTTCCCTCTTCATATTTAGGAGGACTACATGAATAAGAAATCTTTATTATTTATCTTTTTATTACTGTCATTGACAGTAATACTCTACCTTTTATTAACGCCAAATATATCAGAGACTAGTAAAGTTACTGAATTAGATAATAACAATGTAAATAGTACCCCTATAGAAAGTGAATCTTTAGCTAGTAATCTAAATAAGGTGCTCTTAGGAAATAAGGAGTTACAATTAGAAAATTGTTCAACAGAACAGTTCATGGCACCAGTTTATGTTAATAACAATGGCGATCTATACATTAAAAGCCGTCATGATGGCAAAACTTATATATTTTTATCTAAAAATGTAGATAATTATACTTCATGTGAATTAGTACATACTTTTAATACAAGTGGAAATGTTGTGGGATTATCTAATTATATATACTGGACAGAGTATACACGTCAAAAGGAAGGTATAATTTGGGAGATTAAAAAGTTAAACCTGAAGGATGATTCAGTAATAAAAATAGATGAAGGTATTAGTAAGAGAGGAAACGAAATCCCGACGTTAGTATCTGATAATGAAAATGTATATTGGATTGAATATCATACACTAGAAAACGAAATAACAGAATCAACTTTGTTTAAATACAACGATAAAGTAGGAAAACAAAAAATTATAATTGACCAATTACATGAAAAAGATGGTTACAATGGAAACTACTTAATTTATTATTCACAAAATAAGAATAATTCATTAGTATACAAGTCAACTTTTTTAGATGGTGATAAACAATTCGAACTTCTTCTAAATAACGACAAGACAGAAAAAGTAGTTAGTAACCTTACAAACTTATTAGACATAACTATAAACGAAAATTATGTTGCTCTTACTGGTATAGATTTAGTAAATGTCTACAAATACGATGACTTAAAACTTGGTGCTTTAGTCTATTCTGTTAGTGGCAATAAAGATTCCTCTGTACCTAGTTCAGAAAAAACATATGACACACCTATTTTTATAGATAAGAACACGTTAGTGTATAGAATAGGAATGAGTGAAATTTTACTAGTTGACCTAAAAACAAACACTGAATATAAATTGAACCCAAATACAACTATTCTTTCGAAACCGAGGTTTAATAATGGATTTTTAGTGTTTGCATATAAAAAAGAAAAACAAATGGTAGTTAGAGTTTTGGACTTTATTAACAGGTAAGTAAAATTAAATAAGTAGTTTAAAAATTAACAAAGTAAGAGGGTATATCCTAGACATCTATACCAATACAACCGTCACTCCACATTAATGTCTGCCTACAAAAATATTGAAAACGAGAAGTTTAAGTATTATATATTGAAGCAAAAAGCGGATGTGTATCATTCGTTGAAAAGCTTTTTCAATAATGAGGAAAATGTTGAGCATGTGTAAGATGATGACTTACAATCTTTTAAACTAAAGAAAAAAGGAACAATCCATGATGGATTGTTCCTTTTTATATCTTAGTTCGTAAAAGTTGAAACGAGAAAGTTTATATAAGATGGTTGTGGTAAGAGAGCCTCATTTCCAATTTGGATACTGTCAAATGCAATATCAGTAGGAATGCCATACCCACCAGCGCCACCAACCCAGATAGAACCAAACCAAAGCTCTTGTAATGGGTATGTTTCACCTTTATAAGGAATCGTCATTAATTTATTATTATTCAAATATAAACTTACTTCATTACCAAGACCATCAACATAAACGTATATATCTTCCCAAGTATCTTTCTTGATCTCTTCTGAGCTAGAGTATATAGGTTCAGCACTAAAATCTGTAGCTATTCCTAACTGATGGTCTTTATTAGCAACAATTGTTATAGGTCCTGTTGGAAAATATAACGTAGATAAAGTTACAGACGATTGTGTAAATGAATGTAATCGAGCTTTAAAGTGATAAACAAAAGTATCGGATTGGATACTATTTAATCCTTCAGTAGTCATCATGTTAGGGCTAAAGTACTCGTTTCTTGCAAGTTTTACAACCCCGTTTTGCCCGTGATAGTCTTCGAGATGAGTAGCATCAAATGAAGTCCAATTAAGGGACAATTCTTCAAATTCAGTAGAATAGTATGTTTCATTAGGTGTGATAGCAGATAAATATTTACTATAGGAATAATAAGAAGATAACAACGCTATAATTACTGTTATGAAAAGTAATGTTATCAAGAATTTTTTTGTCTTTTTTATTTTTCCGTGAGAATCTAAACTACTTTCTTGCAAGTTATATATAATGTCTTTGTTATTGTGTTTAGTTTCCATGAAATTTCACCAACTATTGCTGAGGATTGTATACAATTTGATAATTAAATTAATTACGAGATTCAACAGTTACAACTGTACGATATCCTGCAGTTAATGCTTCAGATAATGATACCTCTACATTGGCTGCTGTGACAGTCGTTGCACCTGCAGTATAACTAACTGTTTCAGGCGTTGCATCTGTTCCTTTGGCACCAATATTATTTGAAGAATTGTTATAAACGTTTACATAATAATTTAATGTACTAGTAGAGTCACTTGGCATATCGAATTCTAAATTCATATATAGTTTTCCGGTTTTAAAGTTATACCCAGC
This sequence comes from Lottiidibacillus patelloidae, assembly GCF_002262935.1. Lineage (NCBI taxonomy): Bacteria > Bacillati > Bacillota > Bacilli > Caryophanales > Bacillaceae > Lottiidibacillus > Lottiidibacillus patelloidae. The sequence goes on from NZ_NPIA01000001.1 coordinate 24,047, forward strand.
TATTTCAATTTGTGAAGCATATGCAGCACCTGTAACAAATCTAGTTGTATCCCCTTCAACAGTCGTATCGCCTTTTGTATTACTTTCAGCAAAAACTGGGATGTTCATGAAAATAAGTGTTGCAGTTAAAACAAAAGTGCTTAGTTTAAATAACCTTTTTAACATTTTGTATTCCCCCAATAAATCTATAATTTATAACACATACTTAATTATAGATAATAAAAAGGGGAAATAAAAGGTTTTTTTGACAAAATTCGCTATTTTCAGATAAATATATCATTTACTACTAATAAATAATTAATTTGTTAATTAATAGAAACACTTTTAATGACAATGACGATCCTATAAGCTGCGGGTAAGTCTTGCGTTAGTAATAGATTAATATTTTTTATATCAACATCAGAACTACCAAGGTTGCCAGTAACTGCAATCGGATTAGAGATATCACCAAGATTACCAATTACATTACTAAATTCATCATAAACTTTTATAAAATAATAAAAAGTTGCTGTTTTATTTGTTACATCTTTTTCCGTATGTAGTGCTGAGTTAATATAAAGTCTTTTTTCGCGAATGTTATACCCAGTCATCTCAATTAACGTAGGGTAAGAATCTCCTGTCGCAGTATAACCTTGTGTTCCTTCTACTGTGTTCATCGCTTTAACAGTAATACTATTAGATGTGAGGTTACCGGTCCCGACTAAGCCGTTATCCAATACAGTAAAACTAAAATTAGTAATATCGACATCAAAATTTGTACCATCATATTGCAATGTTACATGTACAGAATAGTCGTTATATCTTTCAACACTACCAATCAATGTTCCAGGTGGTGGGTTATTCAACGTTATAGATGACGCGACATTTGTTGAGTATGTATCATTTTGAAGATTCAGTGAAATAACATTTCCATCTAATGTATGTTCAGTCAATTCTAATGGAGTTGCCTTAACTTTCCGATTTGGATTATTTGATTTTGAGTTAAGAGCTCTAGGAGTTCCATAGCCACCTGTATATAGAGAAATGGAATCATTCCAGTTTGTTGGTACATTTCCTTCAATAGTACCATCTGTTCTTTCCATAGTAGATTTAGTAGTGTTATTTCCTGCATGCCACATATCTACCTGATCTATCAAATTTCTAGTTTGTATATTAGTAGAATCATATAGTGTTAGAGTTTCTCCACTATTTTCTAAACTTCCAGTGTATACTTGGTCTGCAGTTATATTTGTTGACGAATCATCAGTCCGTTCTAATAAGAAATATCCATTTGCAGCAATGCTTCCTTGTAAAACAATCTCGGGGGACCCGTCACCAGCTATAAGCACCCATCCATCTAAAATAATCTCTGTAGCCGAATTGTTATATAATTCAATCCATTCACTATTATAATTTAAGCTAGTCCCCATCCAAGCAATTTCATTAATTACTACAGATAGAGGTGATGAGGCATATCCTCTGTTTATTTCATGTTGCGATTGTATGATTCCATTAGTTAGCAATATTAGTATTGTTATCAGTGAAAATAGAACTTTTGAAGTCTTCATGATAGTCCTCCTATTAAAAGAGAATCCCTCTCTGACAAATCGAAAATTTACATATTTATATAATCATTTTTCCCAATACAGTATACCATTAATATGTGTTTTATTCTGAAAAATGAAAAATTTATCACTTATTGGCAGGAATTGTTTGATTTTAAGAAAATGTATCTTTTGATTTTAAAGCACATTTTTGCTACATTAATAATATATTATATATGAACATATGCTCATATAAAGGGAGCTTTTCTTAAAGGAGAATAATAAATGGATGATTCGAAGTTAAATAAAAGTAAATTAAAACAGGAACAATTAGATGAAGAAACATTATTTATCGTTTCGCAAACCTTTAAAGCACTGTCAGATCCAACACGAATTCGAATTTTGCACCTTCTTTCACAGCAAGAATTATCAGTAAATGATATTGCTAATAAATTGGGAATGTTGCAGTCAACAGTATCTCATCAGCTTAGGTTTTTAAAGAACTTGCGACTAGTGAAGTACCGTAGAGAAGGTACAACTTTTTATTATTCGCATGATGATGAGCACGTAATGAATTTACTTGAACAAACAATTACCCATGCACAACATCATTAAAATTGATAGAGAATGGGGGGAGTTAAGATGAAAGAACATAAACTACAAGGTTTAAGTTGTGCAAATTGTGCAGCTGACATAGAAAAACAAATAAAACAACTCGACCATGGTGATTCGGCAGCAGTATTATTTAATTCATCTAAGTTAAAAATAGATGAGAAAGTTAATATGCAGAAGGTTGAACAAATATTAGCAAATGATGGAGCGTCAATAGTGAAGGAATCTGGTAATGAGGAACATTCTCACAATCATGACTACGGGAGCAACATGAAACTTTTACTAATTATTTCAACTGCCCTATTTATATTGACAATGTTTCTTTCGAAATATATACCTTCATGGGCTGAGATAGCATTATATATTGTATCAATTACGATTAGTGGATACAGCACGTTTATTCGAGGAGCTAAAAATCTAATTAAACTAAAATTTAACATTGATACATTAATGACTGTTGCATTAATTGGAGCCATTGCTATTGGGGAATGGAAAGAAGCAACGGTAGTCGCTATATTATTTGGACTTAATGAATTTCTTGAAGGATTAGGGATGGAAAAAGCTCGTAGATCAATGGAAAAACTCCTTCAAGTCGCACCAAAAGAAGCGGTATTAATCGACAATGGTCAAGAGAAGATTGTTCCTATTAAAGAGTTAAAAAAAGGAGATATCGTTTTAGTAAAAGCAGGTGAAAAGATTCCTTCAGATGGAGTAGTTCTTGAAGGGAAAAGCTCTGTAAATGAAGCCGCTATTACAGGGGAATCTTTGCCAGTCGAAAAAGAAATTGGGGAAAACGTATTCGGAGGAAGTATTAATAACGAAGGTGTACTGAAAGTTAAAATAACTAAAGCTTTTGTAGACTCTTCACTAGCTAAAATATTGCATTTAGTGGAAGAGGCGCAAGAGACGAAAACGCCAACTGAATTGTTTATTAATCGTTTTGCTAAGTACTATACTCCACTTGTAATGATTATTGCAGTAATTGTTATGTTTATTCCTCCACTATTCTTGAGCGGTGATTGGCAAACTTGGATTTATCAAGGGTTAGCAGTACTTATTGTCGGTTGCCCATGTGCATTAATTTTATCATCTCCTATTGCAATTGTTGCTGGTATTACTAGAAATGCTCGTAACGGTATTTTAGTAAAAGGTGGGGTGTTCCTTGAGCAGTTGGGGAAAATATCGGTTATCGCATTTGATAAAACAGGAACGCTCACAAAAGGTGAACCGTACGTATCTACAGTTGTTGAATATGAAGAAAACTTTTTAGAAATTGCTGCAAGTATCGAGAGTACATCCTCACATCCTCTTGCAAAAGCAATCATGAAAAAAGTGAAGCAAGAGGGAATAATTTTTAGTGAAGCAGAGGAAATTGAAACGATTTCTGGGCAAGGAATTGTAGCAAAAATAAATGAACAACGCTACTTTATTGGAAATGAAAAAACAATTGTACACATCAACCCGACAAACGTAGTCCAAGAAGATATTAATCGCCTAAAGGAAGCGGGCTTTACATTAGTTATTGTTTCTGATGAAAAGAAAGTATTGGGAATTATCGGGATTACTGATGAAATTCGTCAGGAGAGTAGAGAAGTAATTTTTGGATTGCACCAAGCGGGAATTAAGGATACGGTAATGCTTACTGGAGATCATCATAAAACCGCCAAAAATGTTGCGGATTCTGTAGGAGTGAAGACATTTTTCACCAATCAACTACCAGAACAAAAGGTGGAAAAAATAAAAGAGTTAAGACAGCATGAAACTGTAGCGATGGTAGGAGATGGCATTAATGATGCACCTGCCTTAGCAGTTGCTGATTTAGGTATTGCCATGGGTAAAGGAACTGATAGTGCAATTGAAACAGCAGATATTGTTTTAATGCAAGACCATTTAGGAAAGCTTCCTAATGCAATTAAGATAGCTAAAAGAATGAACAAGATTATTAAGTTTAACATTTCGATTTCGCTTGGGTTAAAAGTCATCGCATTATTATTAACAATTCCAGGCTGGTTAACGTTATGGATAGCGATTTTAGCAGACATGGGTGCAACAATTTTCGTAACGCTCGTTAGCTTAAGTTTATTAATATCTAAAAAAGAAAAAGAATCAAGCTACTAATGTGAGCTTGATTCTTTTATTATTTTTTGGCTTATCCAAGTTCATCCATTGTTTTCAGTAAACGAATGAATGATAATATGTTTAAATACTTAAACGTTTAAACGAAAGATCAATTAGGAGGCAGAAGAATGACAAAAACAGCATTAATTACAGGCGCGTCAAGCGGATTAGGGTACGAATTTGTTAAACTTTTTGCAAAGGATGGCTACAATCTTGTATTAGTAGCACGAAATGAAAAGAAACTAAATGAAATAAAACAAACTTTTAATAACATTAATATTACTATTATTAAAAAGGACTTAAGTTTAAAAGGTGCCTCAAAAGAAATATATGAAGAATTGAAAACTGAGGGTATATCGATTGATGTATTAGTGAACAACGCTGGCTTCGGTCTATTAGGGTCGTTTGACGAACTTTCAGTTGAAAAGCAAACAGAAATGATTAACTTAAACATTTCTACTCTGACACAAATGACTCATTATTTCCTTCCTGAAATGAAACGAAAAGGAAGTGGAAAAATTTTAAACGTTGCAAGTCTTGCAGCATTCCTTCCAGTACCAATGATGGCAGTTTACGCTGCGACAAAAGCCTATGTATTATCTTTTTCGGAAGCTTTAAATGAAGAATTAAACGGAAGGAATATTTCTGTAACGGCCCTTTGTCCTGGAGCAACAAAAACTAATTTTGGATCTGTAGCAAATGCGGCTGAAACGAAAGTGTTCAAAGAGGCGATGGAAGCAGAAGTTGTGGCGAAACAAGCATATAAAGCATTATTAAGCGGGAAAAGCACGGTTATTACTGGTAGTTTAAATAAAGCTTCTGCTCTAGGAGTTAAATTTCTTCCACGGAAAGCTGTACCAAAAATCTCAAAGCGTATGGCTACGAAGAAATAAAAGGATGGTGAATACAAATGGGACAGGAAGCTATAGAAGTATTTCGTTCAAGTATTCCTTTATTTCAATCATTAAGCGATCCTGCCAGGCAAGATATTATTTTAATGTTAGCAGAGAATGAAAAGCTTAGTGTGAATGAGATAACTGAGAAGTTAACGCTTTCAAGGCCAGCTGTTTCTCATCACTTAAAGATACTTCGCGATAATAATCTAGTTTCAATTGAACAAAAAGGGACGCAGCGGTATTATATGTTGGCAATTGATCAGGCGTTAAAGCTGTTAAAGCACTTAATACAAACAGTTGAAACTACATGTAAATAGCAATAATAACAGCCATCCATTTATGTGGGTGGTTTTTTTACGAATGGAAAAGAGATAAAGTGTAGAAAATAAAAGAAACTAGTAGTAAAAATGTAGGTGAAGAAAGAATATGGAAGAAAAAACAATTGCTTCAAAGTATACGGAACAACATTTAGCTAATGAACGAACATATTTAGCTTGGGTAAGAACAGCTATTGCGATTATTGGTATAGGATTTTTAGCGATAAGTCTTCATTTTAATACAGAAATTGAGACTAGTTATATATCTGATACGATTGCAGTTATTATGAGTATTGGATCCGTAATTACTGGAATGATTATGATGATTTTTTCAACGATAAACTATTTTCGTAAACTTAAACAAATTAACAGTCAAAAATTTTCACCATCTAGGTTTTTAATAACTAACATCACGATCTTAACTATTGTAATAACTTTTTTATTTTTGCTTTATACAATTATGTAAAAAAAGGACTCCTAATTGAATTAGGAGTCCCTTAAAAGTCTTATTACTTTTGAACGTTAGTAGCTTGAGGTCCACGTTGACCTTGCTCGATTTCGAAAGTAACTTCTTGACCTTCTTCTAATGATTTGAATCCTTCACCTTGAATAGCTGAGAAATGTACGAATACATCTTCTCCACCGTCAACTTCGATGAATCCGAAACCTTTTTCTGCATTAAACCATTTAACTTTACCTTGTACCATATGAGTGTACCTCCTGCGTGGATATTATTATCCACTTTGTATTACTATTCTTGCTCAATCATAATTTTCGAAAGATCTATTTCTTTTTTACAATTAATTCCGAAACAAAAATAACTTCTTAAGTATAACAGGAATAAATTATAAAGCAAATTTAATATATAAAAAATATTGTAATAGCTTTTTGAATAGTCTAGAATACTTATTATAGACATAATACATTTTTTAACATTTATAGAAATAATAACATTAACGGTTTTCATAATGGAAAATACTAAGCAAGTTTATACTCGGATACATAGAATCTATCATACTTACATACTATCTATTAATTGACAATGAATGAGAGCTAGAAAAAATGTGGTGGAGGTTATTTTATGAAGGAGTTTCATTTTACACTAGAAACTAATAGTAGAAACACATTTAAAAAGGTTAATTATGCAACGAATGTTATCATTGAGGCATCGAGCATTAGAGAAGCTATCCGTCAATTTACTACTCAAGAGGATTTAAAGTATATTGGAATAACGAAACTAATGAATTCTAATAGTTACCGTGTATTTCTTTTGAAAAAGAGCAAAATAGTTGGTGCTGGTAAGGAATTAGTATATTTAGTTAAAGAAGATGATGGACTAGAGTTTGGGGATTTGCATTTAGAGTATATTAATGAATAAAAAAGTTAGCAACAGCTAACTTTTTTAATTTAGATATTTCTCTTTATATTTTTGATGAACTTGTTTTGCAAGCTTATCATGTAGGTTATTTGCTTTAGAGTCGCTATTTAAATTTTTCAACTTAAATTTCCCGTTGTTCATATTTAACAAAGAATAATTACCAAAAGTATTTTTTCCTAAAAATAAAATGTAAGTTTCATTTACTTCAAGTTCTTCATAATGAGCTAAAGTGACTTTTACTTTTTTTCTAGCATCATACGAAATAGGCTCAATTATTTGCAGTTTGTCGTTTATGGCAAATTTCTCATCTTCTGGTTGTTTAATAATTTTTTCGATTATTATTTCTGTTCGAGTGAACAAGTCCGTAATTCCTGGAAGATCATTCCCATTATTATCTTTCATATACTTAAAAACGTGTTTGCGATCTAAAAAGGCTTGGCTAGTAGTTGCTATTACTATTAAATCTGTTTTATTTTCTAATTGTTCAAGTGTAGTAGCTTCGATGAAATTAGCATGTATGGAAATGACCTTCATTCCTAATTGTTGTTTAGGAACTATATAGAAGGAAATGGTTAATAAAATAGCTATTGTACTGATAAAGGTCCACTTTTTATACATTGTTACCATAACCTCCAGATTTTTAATATCCCCATTTGAAATATAACTCTTGTCTATCATAATCTGTTGTTGAAGAATAAATAGGGTAGAACCCTTTGTTCATGACACTATCATAATAATTAGCCCCGTAATACATAGGTGCATGGCCCATTTTTAATGTATGGCCAATCTCATGAGCGATGTTCATTTTAACGGCATTTGAACTATAGTTACTTGAGGCTCTCATGTTATTTTCATAAATGACAATTTCACAGTAATCCCAATAATCGTTAGATCCAACATTTTCTGATGAGAACCATGTATATTGGTAATATGCTGCCAAACCAATTAAATCTTTTACTTCAGAATTCGCCACATAGTACCGGTCTTGATATTTCTTATGAGAGCCAGTATTTTTACTGATATGGACTTTGGAAGAGTTGTAATTCCAGTAGGTTCGTGCTGCATCGAAATGATATGTATAGCCATAAGCTGCGATACTAGAATCGTACCATGCTGTGTGTGTTCCTAAGCCATTGCGGTCTTCTGGGAAGGTAGTAGCAGTTGTTTTGCTAGTATGAAACATAAAGACTATAACCATTGTAAAAACTAAGGAATTTATTATGACTTTAAAGATGTGCAAAGATGTTCACCTCGTCTTTTTTGGAAATATATGTCGTATTTCATACATATTATAATATTCTATTAAAAAAAAGAAGGAACTATTGAATATATTAGTGCACTATAACTAGCAAAATAGTACATCGGTATTATCGCAATCTATCTATCTATTTTATTTGACTTTATACCAATAGGGGTATATTATTTAATTAGAAGTAGTTAAACATATGAAGGAGGAAACATCATGGAATGGAATACAATACTTTTTGCACTTCTCGTATTGTTTATCGTAGTAAGAATGATGCCTGCTAGAGGAGTAAAGCACATTTCAACAGTTGAATTAAAAAAAGAAATAGGAAATATAGATAAACAGTTTGTGGATGTCCGCACACCAGCAGAATATAAAGGAAGAAATATTAAAGAATTTATAAACATCCCATTACACAAGCTAAACCAGGAATTATCAAAACTTGATAAAAATAAAGAAGTAATTGTAATTTGTCAAAGTGGTATGCGAAGCAACAAGGCTAGTAAGTTGCTTAAGAAGAATGGATTTAAAAAAGTGACTAATGTTAAAGGAGGAATGAGCGCTTGGAGGATGTAATGAGATTTCCTAAGATTATTGGCTTACTAACATTTATTCTCTTAGGTGTTATTATGAATGGATGTCAGTCTGTAGATCATGAAAATGATATTCCTGGGACAACAATTGCGCAAATTAATACAGATGAACTTGCTAGTATAATGCAAGGTACTAACGATAATACAATTTTTATTGATGTAAGAGAGCCATATGAATTTGAAGAAGGGCATATAAATGATATGATTAATATGCCACTTAGTTCTTTAGAAGACAACTATGAAGAGCTTCCATTAGATTCTGAAATCGTAATTATTTGTAGAAGTGGAAATCGCAGCATGAAAGCTGCAAATATGTTAAAGAAATATGGATACACAAAGCTTATTAATGTTCAAGGTGGTATATCTAACTGGAATGGTAAGCTTGTTAAATAAAAAATAGGTAGGTGTTAGAATGTTTCACTATACTGTAGAAACAAATAAGACTGTTACAGAGGCAATTTCTTCTTTAGAAGAAAACTTAATGAAGGAAAAGTTTGGTGTACTTTGGAATTTTGATGTCAAAGGTAAATTAAATGAAAAAGGCCTTGAATATGACAATGAATTTACTGTATTAGAAGTATGTAACCCTAAAGAAGCACAACGCGTATTAAAGGAAGAAATTTTAGTTGGTTACTTCTTACCATGTAAAATTGTTGTCTATAATGAAAAAGGAAAAACTAAAATTGGTATGCCTAAACCATCATCACTAATCGAAATGGTTGATAACCAAAAGTTAAAAGAGATTGCTTTAGAAATTGAAGAGCGTTTAACAACATGTATTAACGATAGTATTTAACACTTAAGATGCCATTTTGGCATCTTTTTACACTGTATGATTTTTAATTTGCTGCTTTAATTTGTAACATAATTTATCCTAAAGGTAATCTATGTGAAGATTATTACATAATTAAAGTGAATATAATTATTTTATTTCCATAGTATTCAATATAAAATGTAAAAAAATCATTTTCAACAACGGTAATTAATGGTATAGTAATGTCGAATAACTTGTGTATTTTGTCGAACTTCAGTTAAGTCTTTGATGAAAGCGGTTTACTTCTTTTTTTATAAAAAAATGTATCATATCAATATGATTGGAAAAATTAACAGTATCCACTCGGTACTGAAGATTTTTAAATCTTATGTTGTGATGGGGTAATTGCATTTGTTAAAAGGTAATGAATGAAGGCAAAACACAAAAATTTTATAGGGGGGAATACAGAGATGAAGAAATTTAGTTTCTTAATGGCTACTGTATTAGCTGCTGGAACACTTCTTGCAGCATGTGGTGGAGCAGATGACAAAACTGGTACAACAGGAGATTACGATGGCTTTAAAGTAGGTATGGTAACTGATACTGGTGGAGTAGACGATAAGTCATTCAACCAATCTGCATGGGAAGGTTTAACAAAATTTGGACAAGATTTCGATATTCCTGAAAAAGACGGTTACAAATATTTACAATCAAATAATGACGCAGACTACCAACCAAACTTAAAAAAATTAGTACGTGACGGATTTGATCTTTCATTCGGTATTGGTTTCTTAATGGCTGGAGATGTTAAAGAAGTAGCACTTCAAAAGCCGGAAAGTAAGTTTGCAATCGTAGATATGGTTGTTACAGATGACGAAGGAAACTTAATTCCTAACGTAGCTAACATCACTTTCGCTGAAGAGCAAGGTTCATTCTTAGTAGGTGTTGTTGCAGGTCTTCATACAAAAACTAACAAAGTTGGTTTCTTAGGTGGAGTAAACTTCGACTTAATTAAGAAATTTGAAAACGGATTCAAAGCTGGTGTTAAATCAGTTAACCCTTCAGCTAAAATTATTGTTCAATATGCAGACAGCTTTGTAGATGTTGCAAAAGGACAATTAATTGCTAACTCAATGTACTCTCAAGGTGCTGATATTATTTATCATGCAGCGGGTGGTACTGGTCTTGGTGCTTTCACTGAAGCAAAAGATCGTAGCAAAAAAGGTGAAGAAGTTTGGGTTATCGGTGTAGATAAAGACCAACATCAAGAAGGTATGCCAGAAAACGTTACTTTAACTTCAATGGTTAAACGTGTAGACAACGCTGTATATGATGTTTCTAAGAAGACAAAAGAAGGTAACTTCCCTGGTGGACAAGTATTAAGCTACAGCTTAGCTGATGGCGGTGTTGGAATTGCTCCTACAACTGACAATGTAAGTGAAGAAGCACTTGCTAAAGTTGAAGAGTACAAGCAAAAAATCATTAACGGAGAAATCACTGTTCCTAAAACAGATGATGAATTCGAAAAAAGTGAGTTCAATAAGTAAATCATAATAGATAAAACTTGAAAGGCTAGTGAAAGCTAGCCTTTTTTTAAAGATTATCCGATGGATGTAGGAGTTGATTTCGATGGAACATGTAATTGAAATGCTTAATATTAGGAAGGAATTTCCTGGTATCGTGGCAAACGATAATATTACATTACAAGTAAAAAAAGGAGAAATTCACGCCCTCCTCGGTGAAAATGGTGCCGGAAAATCCACGTTGATGAACGTTTTATTTGGGCTTTATCAGCCTGAAAAAGGTGAGATTCGCGTTGAAGGTGAAGCAGTAAAAATTACAGATCCAAATGTTGCGAATGAATTAGGAATTGGAATGGTCCACCAACATTTTATGCTCGTAGATAAATTTACAGTTGCCGAGAACATTATTTTAGGTAGTGAGCCTAAAAAAGCTGGTAAAATCGACATGGCTAAAGCAGTTAATGATGTAAAACAAATCTCAGAGCAATATGGCCTAGCTGTTGACCCACTTGCTAAAATTGAAGACATTTCTGTTGGTATGCAACAGCGTGTTGAGATATTGAAAACACTTTATCGTGGTGCTAATATTTTAATATTTGATGAACCTACTGCTGTTTTAACTCCGCAAGAAATTAAAGAGTTAATTCAAATTATGAAGCGCTTAATTGAGGAAGGTAAATCAATTATTTTAATTACTCACAAACTGAAAGAAATTATGGAAGTTTGTGACCGCTGTACTGTTATTCGTCGTGGTAAAGGAATCGGAACTGTAAATGTGTCTGAAACGAACGAGGAGCAATTAGCTTCTATGATGGTTGGCCGTGAAGTCAACTTTAAAGTTGAAAAGACTGAAGCAAATCCAGATAAACCTGTGCTTGAAATAAAAAATCTTCAAGTAAAAGATTCACGTGATGTGAATGCCGTGAATGGATTAAACTTAGAAGTACGTGCAGGAGAAATTGTTGGTATTGCTGGAGTTGATGGCAATGGTCAAACGGAATTAATTGAAGCAATTACAGGCTTACGTAAAACGGCAGCTGGTGAAGTGCTAATTAATAATAAAAATGTAGCTAATTTACCTCCACGAAAAATTACTGAGAGTGGTGTTGGGCATATTCCAGAAGATCGCCATAAACATGGATTAATTCTAGATTTTTCTATCGGAGAAAATATGGTTTTACAAACGTATTATCAAAAACCTTATTCAAACAAAGGTGTTTTAAACTACAAAGAAATATTTAAAAAGGCAAAATCACTAATTTCAAGCTATGATGTGCGTACTCCTGATGAGTTTACGCCAGCTCGTGCACTTTCAGGTGGGAATCAGCAAAAAGCAATTATTGCACGTGAAGTTGATCGAAGCCCAGAATTGCTAATTGCTGCGCAACCGACACGTGGTTTAGATGTTGGAGCAATAGAGTTTATACATAGCAAGCTAATTGAAGAGCGAGACAAAGGAAGAGCAGTTTTACTAATTTCATTTGAATTAGATGAAATTATGAATGTGAGCGATCGTATCGCAGTAATTTATGAAGGCGAGATCGTTGCTGTAGTAGACCCGAAAGAAACGGATGAGCAACAACTTGGACTATTAATGGCAGGGTCAAAAGCAACTGGTACGAAAGCAGGTGGAGCATAATGCTTAAAAAATTATCGGGTATTTATACCCCCTTATTTGCAGTTTTTCTAGGTATCTTTGTAGGTGCAATAATTATGCTAGTAAGTGGATACAATCCAATTGTAGGTTACGGAGCACTTATTGAAGGTATTTTCGGTAATGCTGAATATCTTGGTGAAACAATTAGAACAATGACACCTCTTATTCTTTCAGGACTTGCAGTCGCATTCGCATTCCGTACGGGATTATTTAATATCGGTGTAGAAGGTCAATTAATGGTTGGGTGGCTTGCAGCAGTGTGGGTCGGAGTAACATTCGAATTACCTAAAATCATCCACCTACCAATGGCTATTATGGCGGCTGCAATTGCAGGAGCGCTTTGGGCATTTATACCTGGATACTTAAAAGCTAAATTTAAAATTCATGAAGTAATTACAACAATTATGATGAACTACGTTGCATTATATGTAACGGCATACTTAATTCGTACTTATTTAAAAGCTGGGATGGAGCGTACAGAAAAAATTGCTTCTTCAGCATCATTAGCTTCCGAGTATTTACAGGTAATTACAGAATATTCAAGATTACATTACGGAATTATCGTAGCTTTATTAGCAGCAGTATTAATGTGGTTCATGTTATGGAAAACGAAGCTTGGTTATGAATTACGTGCAGTAGGTTATAACCAGCATGGCGCACACTATTCAGGAATGAAAGTTAATCGCAATATTGTATTATCCATGGTAATTTCAGGTGCATTCGCAGGTGCTGCTGGTGCAATGGAAGGGCTTGGGACATTCCAATATATGTCTATCATGGCTCACTTCACTGGAATTGGATTTGACGGTATCGCAGTAGCACTTCTTGGCGCTAACACGGCATTAGGTGTAGTTTTAGCTTCTGGTTTATTTGGGGGACTAAAATTTGGTGCTGCTAACATGGAGAATGTTGGTGTTCCACCTGAACTTGTTGAGATTGTAATAGCTCTTATCATTTTCTTTGTAGCTTCAAGCTATCTAATCCGTCTCATCATTAATCGTTTTCAGAAGGAGGGGAAATAAGTGGATATTATACAATTAATTATCTCATCTACGATCCTTTATGCAGCTCCCCTTATTTTCACAGCCCTCGGAGGAGTATTCAGTGAACGTTCTGGTGTAGTTAACATTGGATTAGAAGGTTTAATGGTAATGGGTGCATTTACTGGTATTGTTGCTTCCTTATACTTTGAAGGATTAGGTATGGGGAATGCATCACCATGGTTTGGTTTAATTATCGCAATTATTATTGGAGCAGTATTCTCATTATTCCATGCAGTTGCTTCAATTAGTTTCCGTGCTGACCAAGTAGTTAGTGGGGTTGCATTAAACTTTTTAGCTGTAGGTTTATCGGTATTCTTAGTTAGAAAGATTTTTGATAAAGGACAAACTGACGTTATAAAGTTTAGTATTTCAAAAATAGATTTACCTATATTGTCTGATATTCCTTTTATTGGACCTATATTCTTTACAAATATCGCGATTACATCTTATATCGCAATAATCTTAGCATTTGTAGTTTGGTACGTTGTTTACAAAACACCATTTGGATTACGCCTACGTTCAGTAGGAGAACACCCAATGGCTGCTGATACTATGGGGATAAATGTATCAAAAATGCGTTATATTGGTGTTCTACTTTCAGGTGCATTCGCAGGTCTTGGTGGAGCTGTTTACGCATTATCTAGTTCACTACAATTTAGTGGAACAACGATAGCCGGACAAGGATTTATTGCTTTAGCAGCGATGATCTTTGGTAAATGGAACCCAATTGGTGCTCTAGGAGCAGCATTATTCTTTGGACTTGCTCAATCTTTAGCAGTAAGTGGGGGAACATTACCATTATTGCAAGACATACCAAGTGTATATTTATCTATTGCGCCATACGTATTAACAATTGTAGCTTTAACAGGATTTATTGGACGTGCCGATGCTCCAAAAGCTATTGGTACACCTTATATAAAAGGAAAAAGATAAATGGAAAAGGCTCCTCAATTATGAGGAGTTTTTTTCATAGTAAAAAAACGGCGAGGTATACTAATCCTAACTAATAAAATATAGGTGGTTATTCATAATGGTTAGAATAATCAAACTCTTCATTTTAGTTTTGCTTCTCTTAAATGTAGTTACGCCACTTCAAGTAAAAGCAATGAAAAGTAATAAACTTGCTATCCATTATTTAGATGTTGGACAATCAGACTGTATTTTTATTGAAGTAATTGGTGGAAAAAATATGCTAATTGATGCTGGTAACAATCAATCAGGGCCTAAGATTATAGAATATTTGCAACGTCTCGGTATATCAAAGATCGATTTTGTAGTATCTACCCACCCTCATCATGATCATATAGGAGGATTAGATGAGGTTATAAAAAGTTTTAAAATTGGGAAATTTTATACAAGTAATGTAACTCATGATACAGCAAGCTTTTATGATGTTTTAAAAGCTGTAAAAAAGTATAAGTTATCAGTTCATAATGTAAAAAAACAGAAAAAGATAAAACTTGCTGCTGATATAAAGGTTGATTTAATTGGACCGTTGATTGACAGTTACGGAAGTATCAATGAGCAAAGTATTATTGTTTACTTAGTTCATAAAGAAAAATCATTTCTATTTATGGCGGACGCTGGAATTCCTGCTGAAAAAAAACTCCTAATTAAGAAGAAAAAATTAAAAGCAAATGTTTTAAAAGTTGGACATCATGGTGCAGATTCGGCGTCATCTAACACATTTATTAATAAAGTGAAGCCAGATATCGCAATAATTTCAGTAGGAAAGAATAATCAATATCACTATCCATCCCCTTCAGTACTTAATATACTTCAAAAGAACCATGTAAAAGTGTTAAGAACCGATAAACTTGGTACAATAACGGCTTTATCCAATGGGAAAAAAATAATATGGTTTACTAGTAAGTATGGATTCATTTACCCTAGATAAAATAAGTTTATTAATAATGAAATATTGTTAAAGGGCCATAATAAATATGAAAGGTGGTATTTACTATGGCAGAAAGTTTAAAAAATATTATGGCGCAAAATGTCGTTTCTATATCTTCTGAAGCAACAATCCAAGAGGCAGCTTCTTTAATGAGTCAACATAATGTAGGTTCAATTCCAGTCGTTGATGGTGGACAAATTAAAGGTATTATTACTGACAGAGATATAACGTTAAGAAGTACGTCGCAAGGGTTACCAGCGACAACATCTGTTTCACAAGTTATGTCATCTAACCTGGTAACTGGAACACCAGACATGGATATCCATGAAGCAGCTAATATAATGGCTCAGCAACAGATACGAAGACTGCCAGTCGTAGAAAATAATCAAATTGTTGGAATGGTTGCATTAGGAGACTTAGCAACAAAGAACATTTATCAAAATGAAGCTGGAGAAGCACTTTCAAGTATCTCAGTTCCTTCACGGACACAATAAGCAGTAAACATGACCGAAAGCATTCCATAATGGGATGCTTTTCTCATATATAAGTTCTTAATTTTTGAATTATAGGCACTAGTTATGTAACTATATACATATAGAAATCTATTGTGAAATGAAGAAGGAGTGTTTATGATGTCTAAAATAGATATCGGAAAATTTGAGAAAAAGATAGAAATCCGCAACATTACTCCTGAAGATATTGATGAAATTTTAGAGTTACAAAAAATATGTTTTCCAAACATGGATCCATGGGAAAGAAAGCATTTAGAAAGTCACATATCAATCTTCCCTGAAGGTCAATTTTGTGTGGAATATGATGGAGAAATTATCGGAACTAGTGCGAGTTTAATTATAAACTTTGATGAGTATGACGATCAGCATACATGGGATGAAATTTCGGATGAAGGATACATAACGAATCATAATCCTGATGGGTATAACTTATATGGAATTGAAGTAATGGTTCATCCTGAATTCCGCCGTATGAAAATTGGAAAGAGACTTTATGAAGCTAGAAAAGAACTAGCAGAAAAAATGAACTTAAAAAGTATTATTATTGGTGGGCGTATTCCTCATTATTATAAGTACGCTGGAGAAATGTCTCCGAAAGAATATGTTGAGGAAGTTTCTCGTCATAACATTTATGACCCAGTGTTAACTTTTCAGGTCATGAACGGTTTTACATTAATGAGAATTAATAAAGATTATCTTCCTGATGATAAAGCTTCAAAGAAATATGCGACATTAATGGAGTGGAATAACGTAAATTATCGTTCGACTTCAAAAAGACATTTTAGAACGTCATTTCCAGTCCGCATTTCTTCCATTCAATACATGATGAAAAAGATTAACTCATTTGATGAATTTGCGACACAATGTGAATACTTTGTAGATGTCGCTGCAGGCTATGGATCAGACTTTGCTGTTTTTCCGGAGATTTTCACAACACAATTATTATCGTTCTTAGACATAAAGAGCCCTAGTCAAGCCATTCGAAAACTAACGGAATATACAGAGGATTATATTAAACTCTTTACTTTCCTAGCAGTTCGCTACAACGTTAATATTATTGGTGGGTCTCATTTTGTTGAGGAGAACAATAATATTTATAATGTATCTTATTTATTCCGGAGAGATGGAACGATAGAAAAACAATATAAGATTCACATTACTCCAAATGAGCAAATTTTCTGGGGGATTACACCAGGTGATGAAGTAAGAGTATTTGATACGGACTGTGGGAAAATTGCAATACAAATTTGTTACGATATTGAATTTCCTGAACTAGGACGCTTGGCAATGGAAAAAGGAGCAAAAATAATTTTCACACCATTTTGTACAGACGACCGCCAAGGCTATATGCGAGTGAGATATTGTTCACAAGCACGAGCAATTGAAAATCAAGTATATACAGTCATTTCCGGTACTGTTGGAAACTTAACTCATGTTGCAAATATGGACATTCAGTATGCTCAATCAGGTATTTTTACTCCTTCTGACTTCCCGTTCCCGAAAGATGGAATTGTAGGGGAGTGTAATCCAAATATAGAAACGATTGTTGTTGGTGATGTCGATCTAGAAATTTTAAGGCGCGCAAGACAATCTGGCACTGTTAAAAATGTGATTGATCGCCGAACAGATCTATACGAAATTAAGTATAAAAAGAAATAGCAAAAAGCATTCCTACACGGAATGCTTTTTTTACTGTTGAAAGACAACATTATTTAATACAATAGAAGTAATATAAAAAGTTCTTGTTAAAGATTAGCGATGATAGCTATAAAGGGGGAGTTAGCTTTGTCTAAATACGTGTTAACGATCGATCAAGGAACGACAAGCTCGAGAGCAATTCTTTTTAACAAACAAGGAGAAGTTATCGAAGTGTCACAGCGTGAATTCACGCAACATTTTCCTAAGCCAGGATGGGTAGAACATGATGCCGAGGAAATTTGGGAATCAGTAAAAGTTGTTATCGAAGATGTATTAAAGAAAGCAAATATTACAGGTAAAGATGTGGCTAGCATCGGTATTACAAACCAAAGAGAGACAACAGTTGTATGGGATAAGCAAACTGGTAAACCAATTTACAATGCAATTGTCTGGCAATCACGACAATCAACAGAAATTTGCGATGAGTTAAAACGAAATGGATATGAAGACTTAATAAAGGAAAAGACTGGTCTTGTCATTGATGCATATTTTTCAGGAACAAAAGTAAATTGGATTTTAAATCATGTGGAAGGCGCTCGTAAGGAAGCTAATCAAGGACAATTATTATTTGGGACAATCGATACTTGGTTAATTTGGAAACTGACAGGTGGCAAGGTTCATAAAACAGACTACTCTAATGCTTCAAGAACGATGTTATATAACATAAATCAATTATGCTGGGATGAAGAGCTTCTTGAGATAATGGATATACCAAAGAAAATGTTACCGGAGGTTTTTGATTCATCACACGTTTATGGCTCAACGGCAAGAGAACTATTTGGTGAAGAAATTATCATTTCAGGTGTAGCAGGTGATCAACAAGCAGCTTTATTTGGTCAGGCGTGCTTTGAAAAAGGTATGGCTAAGAATACGTATGGCACAGGATGCTTTATGTTAATGAACACTGGAGAAAAAGCAGTGCCATCAAAGCATGGGTTACTTACGACAATTGCTTGGGGCTTGAATGGGAAAGTTGTGTATGCCCTTGAAGGTAGTATTTTTGTAGCAGGATCTGCAGTTCAATGGCTACGCGATGGGATTAAAATTATTTCAACGGCAGCGGATAGTGAAAAGTTAGCAACGAAAGTAGATGAAACAGATGGTGTATACGTTGTCCCTGCATTTGTCGGACTTGGTGCACCGTATTGGAACAGTAAAGTAAGGGGCGCGATATTCGGACTTACGAGAGGAACGACAGATGCTCATCTAGCTAGGGCAACATTAGAGTCACTAGCTTATCAAACAAAAGATGTTTTTTCAGCAATGGAAGATGATGCGAGTATTACATTAAAAACGCTTAGAGTTGATGGTGGAGCAGTAAGTAATAACTTTCTCATGCAATTTCAAGCAGATATGTTAGGTCTGCCTGTCGAAAGACCAAGCGTACATGAAACAACAGCATTAGGAGCAGCGTATTTAGCTGGGCTTGCAGTTGGATATTGGGAAAGTGTTGAAGAGATTAAAGAAAATTGGAAAGATGATCAAACATTTAACGCGAAAATGTCAGCTGAATACCGCGCTGAAAAATATGTTGGCTGGAAAAAAGCAGTTCAGGCTGCAATGAGTTTTAATGAGTAAATCAATATCTTCTATACGTAAACCATAAAGATGTTACATACATATGTAATACCTTTATGGTTTTTTATATGGAAGGGGTGTTTAACTGTGCAGTCGTTTTCTTGTCTAATGCGTGAGAAAAATTTTGAACAAATGGAAAAAGAAAGTCTTGACCTACTTATTATTGGTGGAGGAATCACCGGGGCTGGAATAGCTTTAGATGCAACTTCACGGGGTTTAAAAGTAGGATTAATTGAAATGAATGATTTTGCTTTTGGTACATCGAGTCGTTCGACAAAATTAATTCATGGTGGGTTGCGTTACTTAAAGCAACTAGATATAAAGTTAGTTTCAGAGGTTGGCAAAGAGAGGGCAATTGTCTATAAAAATGCGCCACATTTAACTAGTCCAGAATGGATGTTACTGCCTATCGTTAAAGGTGGTACGTATGGGAAGTGGATGACTTCACTTGGGTTGAAGATTTATGATTGGCTGGCAAGAGTAAAAAAAGAAGAGCGACGAAAGATGCTTTCAAAAGAAAAGACGATTCAAAACGAACCTTTATTACGAGAAGACATTTTACTAGGCAGTGGATTATATGTGGAGTATGTGACAAATGATGCGCGTCTAACTATTGAAGTGTTAAAAGAAGCGGTTTGTCGAGGTGCACATGCAGTAAATTATGTTAAAGCAGAAAATTTACTGTATCAAGATGGTCGCGTTGTTGGAGTTGAAGCAACGGATCAAATAAGTAATATAAAACGAACCTTATACGCAAAAAAAGTTGTTAATGCATGTGGTCCATGGGTGGATACGATTCGTGAAAAAGATCGCTCAAAAACAGGAAAGCATTTAATGATTACAAAGGGAATTCATATTGTTGTCTCACGGGAAAAGTTTCCGTTAAAACAAGCAGTGTACTTTGATAATGAAGATGGAAGAATGTTATTTGCAATTCCGAAAAACGGAAAAACATACATCGGTACGACAGATACAGAGTATGATGGCGATTTAGCGAGGCCAATTGCGACTGAGGAGGATTGTATTTATTTACTGAATGGGATAGCAAGTATGTTTCCATCTATTTGCTTATCATTAAAGGATATTGAATCAAGTTGGGCGGGGTTAAGGCCCCTCATCCATGAACATGGAAAGGCACCTTCAGAAATATCACGTAAAGATGAGATTTTTGAATCGCCTTCAGGTCTTATTTCTATTGCAGGTGGAAAACTTACAGGGTATCGGAAAATGGCTGAAAGAGTAGTAGATTTAGTATGCATGCAATTAAATAAATACACACCGTGTAAGACGGAAAATATTAAGTTATCTGGCGGAAATATGAGTACTGTTGAGAATTTAATAGAGGAAATACGGGAAACTGGTCATTCAATCGGATTAAGTGATAGTGAGATCCATCTATTAACTAGAAGATATGGAAGTAATATTGAAAAGGTGTTCGCGAAAGTGAACGAAGTGAGGGAGTATGTAAAAGGGGAATCGTCTGTTTCATTGTCATTGTTGCTATCTTTATTTTATAGCTTGGAAGAAGAAATGACAGTAACACCTACAGATTTTTTTATTAGGCGAACGAGTGACTTGTATTTTAATAGAAAAGAAGTCGAAGAACAAATGATGGAAGTTGCTACAATTATGGCTTATTACGGGAAATGGAGTGATGAACGTTTATCTTATGAGCTTACTGAACTAAATCAGCAACTAGAAATTGTAAAATTCATGGAAGGGAGTACGAACTTAGTGTAAAATAATGAGAGATAGTAATACGTTTTGTCTAACTTTAGGAGGATCACATGAACTGGAAAGTAGAATATGAGCGTTGGATGTCTGACGCGAATTTAGATGCACAATTAAAACAACAATTAGTAGAAATGAAAGATGACGAAAAGACACTAGAAGATTGCTTTTATCAACATTTAACATTCGGTACTGGTGGGATACGGGGAGTTATTGGACCTGGTACTAATCGCATGAATGTTTATACAATTAGAAAAGCATCAGAAGGTTTAGCACGATATATTGAAGAACAAGGTGAAGAAGCAAAAGCCCGTGGAGTTGTAATTGCATATGATTCTCGTCATAAGTCACCGGAGTTTGCGATGGAAGCTGCATTAACATTAGGGAACCACGGGATTAAGACATATGTCTTTGACGAGCTTCGTCCAACTCCTGAACTTTCGTTTGCCGTACGTTACTTGCATGCCTATGCGGGGATTGTTGTTACGGCAAGTCATAATCCCCCTGAATACAACGGATACAAAGTTTACGGTCCAGACGGCGGTCAAATTCCGCCTGCAGCTGCAAATGAAATAATAAACAAAGTAAATGAAGTCGGTAATGAACTTGAAGTTGAAATTGCCAATGAGCAAGAACTTAAAGACAAAGAATTATTAACGATTATCGGTGAACATATTGATCGTTCATACAACGAAAACTTGAAGAAATTAGTATTAAATCCACATATTATTGAGGAAATGGCTGAAGATGTTAATATCGTTTTCACTCCGTTACATGGAACAGCTAATAAACCAGTACGTAGAGGATTAGAAGCAATTGGATTTAAAAATGTAACAGTAGTTACTGAACAAGAAATACCAGATTCAAATTTCTCAACTGTAAAAGCACCAAATCCTGAAGAGCATGCAGCATTTGAATATGCAATTCAATACGGAAAAAAAGGTAATGCAGACATTTTAATTGGGACTGATCCGGATGCAGACCGTCTTGGTATCGCTGTTAAAAATGACGCTGGAGAATACGTTGTTTTAACTGGTAACCAAACAGGTGCACTAATGCTTCACTACCTTCTTTCGCAAAAGAAAGAAAAAGGAATTTTACCAACTAACGGTATCGTGTTAAAAACGATTGTCACATCAGAAATCGGCCGTGCAATTGCTGCTGACTTTGGTTTACATACAATCGATACGTTAACTGGTTTCAAATTTATTGGTGAAAAAATTAAAGAGTATGAAGAAACAAAAGAATATACATTCCAGTTTGGATATGAAGAAAGCTACGGCTATTTAATCGGTGACTTTGCACGTGACAAAGATGCTGTGCAAGCAAGTCTTTTAGCAGCTGAAATGTGTGCGTTTTATAAAGCACAAGGTAAGACTTTATACGATCAGTTAATGGACATCTTTAAGCAATATGGCTACTACCGTGAAGGGCTAGAATCTTTAACGTTAAAAGGAAAAGAAGGAGCGGAAAAAATAGCAGATTTATTAGCTCATTTTCGCGAAAATCCACCTACTGAAATTGCTAATCATACAGTTGTCACTCGCGAAGATTATGAAGCGCAAAAACGTGTCAACGTGCAAGAGGTAAGCGAGGAAAGTATTAACCTTCCGAAATCAAATGTCTTGAAGTACTTTTTAGCGGATGGTTCTTGGGTTTGTCTTCGTCCTTCTGGAACGGAACCGAAAGTTAAGTTCTACTTTGGAATAAAAGGTACTTCCTTAGAGGATAGTGAAAACAAGCTAACTACAATTTCTGCTGATTTAATGAAAAAAGTAAATAAGTTTCTTGATGAGAATTAATTAGTACTGCGCCAGTGAGAACTGGCGTTTTTCTTTTCCCTAATGTATATTGCCTTCATTATGACAAACAATAAATGGTAGCATAAATAATGGAGGTAGTTATGGAAGCGTATTTAGAAACAGCTGGCAAGGCATTTATTTTGTTCACTGTAGGGATTCTTTTTTTACGTGTAGCTGGCCGGAAATCAATTAGCCAAATGACATTAGCTCAAACAGTAATCATGATTTCACTAGGCTCAATTATCATACAGCCAATTACTGATAAAAGCATTGGACGGACAGCAGTTGCAACGGGTATCCTTGTTGTTTCTTTAATTATTGTTGAATATTTACAAGTAAAGTCGAATGCATTTGAGAAGTTTATTACAGGAAAAGCAAAAGTTGTTATTGAAAATGGCCAACCTGTAGAAGAAACGTTAAAAAAACTAAGGCTAACTGTCGATCAGTTGGAAATACGGCTAAGACAACAAGGAATAGGGGAAATTTCAGATGTGAAAACTGCCACACTGGAAGCTAATGGTCAATTAGGCTATGAGTTAATTCGCGAAGCAAAGCCATTAACAATTGGTGAATTCGAGAAATTAATGGATAATTATATGAAGTCAAATCAACCTGTGAATTCACCTTTATTCAATCAATTGCACCAGGAACAAAATCAAAAGCAAAAGCAACAACCGCAACAAAATGGAAACATATTTGGTGAAGTGAAACAAAATCAAAATAACAATCCTAACCCGACACATTTGCAATAACTATATAAAAATTGATGGACTCCATTACTGGAGTTCTTTTTCACGTTATTGTACAATTTGGAATGAAAGAAAGGATGATTAGATGCTAGCAAGAAAAACAGCAATCGTAACAGGAGCAACACGAGGGATTGGAAAAGCAATCGCTGCTAAGCTTACTGAAGAAAAAATGAATGTCGTATTAGTCGGAAGTTCAAATGAAATCTATAAAGTTGAAGAAGAATTAAAAGGTAAAGGTTGTAATGTTACTGCAATCCAAGCTGACATTTCAAATGAGCAGCAAGTAAAAGAAGCAGTTGAAACAACTATCAATACATACGGTTCGCTTGATTTATTAGTTAATAATGCCGGAGTTGGCTTCTTTAAATTAGCTGAAGAAACAACGTTAGAAGAATGGCAGAAACTATTTGAAGTTAATGTCCAAGGTGTTTTCTTATGTATGAAGGCAGTACTTCCTCATATGAAAGAAAAGCGCGCTGGTACTATTATTACGATTTCATCTGATGTGGCACGTCGTACCATTGCTAATGGATCAGCATACACTGCCTCTAAATATGCAGTGCAAGGATTTTCAGGAGCAGTTTCACAGGAAGTCAGAGAATATGGCATTCGTGTAGGGACGATAAATCCTGGAATGGTCGACACTTACTTTAACAATTCGCAACAAGGGGTACCAGAAAAAGAGGATTGGCTAAAAGTAGAAGATGTTGCTAATGCTGTTGTTTATATGGCTAGTGCACCAAAACATATGGTTGTTGATGAACTTATGCTCCACCCGCTTATTCAAGAATATCCAAATGTATAAGGAATAAAAGAAAGGACGGCCAATTGGCGCGTCCTTTTATTGAACTTTTGTTATCGTGTAATCTCCGCGATCTGTTCGAAGATGAATCATATTATTATCGATATCCACATTATAAACTTCTCCCATAGCTATCTCGTAGCTGGACATTGGAAGGTCCGCAGTCATACTATCCATGATTACTTCACCATCGCCTTGTAATCGAATGACATACGGAGATATGTACCCATCCATTGTTGGCTGATTTTGCATAAAGTCTGTTGCACTTAACTGAACAGATGTTTCATCAAAGTCACCATTTTCCACTTTTCTTACTAGTAATTTACTACCTTGCCATCCCTCTAAGTTTTGTAACACTTCGGCAACTTGAATGCCCCAAGGATTTGTCATTTTCTTCACCTCAGTAAATAGTCTCACCATCTGTACTATTGAATATACTTTCGCAGATCATCCATGAAAGACAAGAAACATGAATCAATCGTAACTCTCATACATTTAAATAAAGAGATATGGAAGGGAGTATTATTAATGGATGAAAAAGTAAGTAAGGACCTGCAATACGCCATAGATGAAATAACGGAAATCGCGACAGGTTTTGGATTAGATTTTTATCCGATGCGATATGAAATATGTCCAGCTGAAATTATTTACACATTTGGTGCATACGGTATGCCAACAAGGTTTTCCCATTGGAGTTTTGGAAAACAATTTCATAAAATGAAAATCCATTATGACCTAGGCTTAAGTAAAATATATGAGCTGGTCATTAATTCCAATCCTTGCTATGCATTTTTATTGGATACAAATAGCTTAATACAAAATAAGTTAATAGTAGCTCACGTACTCGCCCATTGTGACTTCTTCAAAAATAATGTCCGGTTTTCTAATACGAAACGAGATATGGTTGATAGCATGGCCGCAACTGCAGAACGGATTAAGCATTATGAGCATGTGTACGGGAAAGAAGAAGTGGAAACATTTTTAGATGCTATTTTAGCTATCCAAGAGCATATTGATCCGTCATTACTCCGTCCTAAATTACAATGGAGTATCGATGAAGAAGAAAGTGAAGAACAAACGAAAAATCAAGGAGATTCAGCTTATGCTGATCTTTGGGCATTGGATAAAGATAATAAAGAAGAAAAGCCTACTAAAAGGAAAAAGAAACTCCCACCTAAACCTGAAAAAGATATTCTATTATTTATTGAACAATATAGTCGAGATTTAGAAGAGTGGCAACGTGATATTTTAACAATGATGCGCCAAGAAATGCTTTACTTTTGGCCACAATTAGAAACGAAAATCATGAACGAAGGCTGGGCTTCGTACTGGCATGCAAAAATATTGCAAGAGATGGATTTAGATTCAAGTGAAGCAATCGAGTTCGCTAAGTTAAATGCCAATGTTGTGCAACCGTCACGGACGCAAATTAATCCTTACTACCTTGGCGTGCAAATTTTTAAGGATATTGAAGAACGCTATAATAACCCAACAGAAGAAATGATAAAACGAGGAGTTAAGCCTGGGAGCGGACGTGAAAAAATGTTTGAAGTGCGAGAAATCGAGTCAGACATTTCCTTTCTGAGAAACTACTTAACGAAAGATCTCGTTCACCGCGAAGATATGTACCTTTTCCAAAAGCAAGGTCGCGACTACAAAATAGTAGATAAAGATTGGGAAAATGTCCGTGATCAACTCGTTAGTATGCGTGTAAATGGAGGATTTCCTTACATTACAGTAAATGATGGTGATTATCTTAAAAGCGGAGAACTTTACTTAAAACATCATTATGAAGGCATTGAATTAGATTTAAAGTATTTGGAAAAAGTTATGCCGTATATTCATCAGCTTTGGGGAAGACCGGTTCATATGGAAACTTTTTATGAAGAACGGTCAGTAGTATTTACGTATGAAGGAAAAAAGGTCCATAAAAAATATTTATAGGATTAAGAAGCAATTCGGATGGTTAGCCCATGCTGAGTTGCTTTTTTTTATAGTTTTCTCTATGAAACTATAATAATAGGTAGTAGATTATTCTGCTTATAAAAAAACATAAATGATATAAAAGCAAAAAAATCTATTGACTATTACATTTAATGTTAATATAATTGGAATTACGAAAGCGCTTTCGGTAGCGCTTCCATAAACATCGAGGTGTAATAAATATGGTTACTATATACGACATTGCAAAGAAAACAGGCTTTTCAGTAACTACAGTGTCTAAAGCATTAAACGATTATAAAGATATTAGTCAGAAGACGAAAAAGAAAATCCTCGATGCTGTTGATGAACTTGGATACCTTCCTAACTCTCATGCTAGAACGCTGACAACAAAGAAGTCTTGGACAATCGGCGTTGTATTCGTAGAATCGTTAGGTATCGGTATGAAGCACCCATTCTTTAATGCAGTTATTGAAAGTTTTAGACAAAATGTAGAAACAGCTGGATATGACTTATTGTTTGTATCTAGAAGTATTAGTAACAAGCAAAAAAGTTACTTGGAACACTTCATGTATAGGGGCGTTGATGGAGTTGTCATTGTCTGCTCTACCTATAATGACAAACAAGTCCAAGAATTAATGGATAATCCACTGCCTACAGTAGTTATTGATTTAAAAAGTGATAAGTCTAGTGTTGTTTTCTCTGACAATAGATGTGGGAGTAAGATGGCGGTCGAATACTTGTATTCGTTAGGTCATCGAAAAATCGCTCATATATCTGGCCATTCATCTACTTTTGCAGGAGAACAAAGAAAACTAGGTTTTGTCGAAGCGCTAAATGAGCTAAATTTGCCCGTTACTCAAGAATATATTGTCGATGGTAAATTTTTCTCGCGTGAAAATGGCTACAGTGCAATGGAACAACTACTAAAGTTATCTGATCCACCTACAGCAATTTTTGCCGCTGGTGATAATCTTGCTATCGGAGCTATTGAAGCAATTCGAGATGCAGGTTTTGAAGTTCCACAGGATTTTTCAGTCATTGGCTTTGATGATATTGAACTTTCAAAGTATGTTAATCCACCTTTGACAACTATTAAACAAGATACAAGTTTGATAGGTGAAAAGGCAGGAGAACTATTGCTGAAACAAATTAATGATAAAGCAAAAAATAATGAAAGTTTGACAATACCAGTTGAATTAATTATTAGAAAATCTTGTAGAAAAATATAATTTTTTATTTTGATGAATATGAAACCGGTTTCGGAACGAAAGCTATAGTGAAAACTAGAATGGTTGTATATATCATCTTAATAAAATTATATTTATGTGATTTTCGAAACCGGTTTAGTTGATGTATTAACTTTGTTAGTTAAAGACTTTCGGGTCTTTCTAAAATAAAAACAAAAAAGATAATGGGGGTACAAAAAATGAAGAAATTTTTAAGTCTTTTTCTTACTCTTACTTTATTAGTAGGTGTTTTCGCTGGATGTTCTTCAGACGAAGGTAGCTCAGACGATATTTTAAGAGTATGGTCATTTACTGATGAATTACAAGAACCAATTACAATTTTTGAAGAAAGACATGGTGTGACGGTTGAATTCACTATCATTCCAACGGCTGACTATCCAACAAAGTTAAAGCCAGTTCTTGAAAGTGGAGTTGGTGCTCCTGACGTATTTACAGGTGAAATTGCCTTCTTAAAGCAATGGACAGAACGTAACTACTGGGAAAACTTATCTGCTGCACCATACAATGCTGATGAGTTAGCAGGAGATTTTGTACCTTATGTATTTGATTTAGGTAAAGATGCTGACGGTAATGTAAAAGCACTTTCTTGGCAAACAACTCCAGGAGGAGTATTCTACCGCCGTAGTATCGCTAAAGATGTTCTTGGTACTGACGATCCTGCAAAAGTAGGACAAATGATGTCTTCATGGGATGGATTATTTGAAGTCGGTGAAAAATTAAAGCAAGACGGATATCGTTTATTCCCAGATGAAGGTGCACTTCGTTGGTTTGCTAAAGGGGAAGACCCACAACCATGGGTTAACGAAAATAATGAGTTAATTATGACGCAATCGAAATTAGATTATTTTGATAATGCTAAAAAGTTACGCCAAAAAGATTACACTGCATTCGCTCCTGAATGGTCACCATCTTGGTTCGCAGCTATGAATGGACCAATCGCTTATAACGGTGGTTGGGAAGAAGTAAATGAAGAAGCAGATGATAAAACAGAAGTATTTGCTTATGCTTTACCTACATGGGGATTACACCACGTATTAAAAGCTAATGCTGAAGATACAGCTGGAGATTGGGCTTTAACTTCAGGTCCTACACCTTATTTCTGGGGTGGAACTTGGGTTGGTATTTACAGTGGTTCTGAAAAGAAAGATCTAGCATGGGAATTCGTAAAAATGATGACACATGATGAAGAATTCTTAACTGATTGGGCACTAAAAACTGGAGATGTTTTATCTTATCTACCTGTTACAAACAAAATTAAAGATGATTTTAGTGATGAGTTCTTAAGCGGACAAAACAACTATACTTTCTTCCTTGAAGAAGCGAAGAAAATTGAGCCTGGAATTGTTACTAAGTATGATCAACAACTTGATACATTATTCGGTGGGAAAATCCTTGAGTATGTAGAAGGTAAATTAACAAAAGAAGAAGCATTAGAGGAGTTTTATAAAGCTGTAAAGAATGCTTATCCAGATATTAAAACACCTAATAACTAAGAACACATAAGCAAATAAAGAAAGGGATAGAAGTCTCGATTTCTATCCCTTTTTCTTTCAACATAAAGAAAGAAGGAGAGCTTTATGAAAAAACTAGATTATAAAGGCTATTATTTTATAGCACCATTCTTTTTGGTGTTTGCAATATTTAGTATTTATCCAATACTTTTAACTTTTTATTATACATTTACTCGTTATGAAGGATATGGAGAACCAGTTTTTATTGGACTTGAAAATTATGCCCGAATTTTAACTGACACTTACTTTTTAGAGGCATTTATTAATACATGGAAAATTTGGGGATTTAACTTTGCCCTGCAACTAGGTATAGCTTTACTTCTAGCAGCTTTATTTTCAGATCTTCGATTTAAAGTTAAAGGGCTTGGCTTTTTCAGAGCAATTTTTTACTTGCCAAACTTAATTACTATTAGTTCAGTAGCAATTTTATTTAGCATTATGTTAGATTGGCAATATGGATCAATAAATCAATTCTTAATGAAGCTTGGAATTATTAATGATCCAATTAATTGGCTAAATTCACCATTTACAGCTCAAGTTTCGGTATCGTTAATTTTAACTTGGATGTGGTTTGGATATACGTTTATTGTATTAATGGCAGGGGTATCGGGTATATCAAAAGAGTACTATGAAGCCGCACTAATAGATGGTGCAAATAGATGGCAAACATTTATTTATATTACATTGCCCCTATTAAAACCAATTATGTTATATGTGTTAATTACATCATTAATCGGTGGACTGCAATTATTTGATTTACCAATGTTGTTAACAGATGGTCTAGGTAGTCCGGAAGGCTCGTTAAATACGATGGTTTTATATCTATATAACCAAGCTTTTAAGTACAATAACTATGGATATGCAGCAACAATTGCATACGCATTATTCTTAATCACTGTAGTTTTCTCAGTGATAATATTTAAATCGATGTATCGCGATGTTAAATTGTCTAAAAAGAGGGGGAATATGTAATGAAGAAAAAAAACAGATTTAGTAAACCAATTATATATATTCTCTTAATTCTTTTAGCGATTATTAGCTTCATTCCATTCTATATGATGATTGTAAATGCTACGAGAGACAATAAAGACATTCTTATGGGCTTCACTTTCGTACCTGGAAGTAGTTTGATTGATAACTACAAAACGATGATGGAATATGTCAACATTTGGAATGGTTTTAAAAATAGTTTGATTGTATCCATATCTGTTACGGTGCTTAGTGGATATTTTTCAGCGCTAACAGCGTTTGGGTTTGCAGTTTATAATTTTAAAGGAAAAAATATTCTGTTCCTGTTTATGTTATTAATGATGATGGTTCCTGGGCAACTAGGTTTAATTGGATTTTACGAATTAAATAAAGTACTAGGCACGCTTGATTCCTTTATTCCTTTAATTGTTCCTTCTATTGCAAGTCCGTTTGTCGTGTTTTTCTTAAGACAATATCTTAGCTCAACAATGCATCCTGCACTATTAGAAGCAGCTAGAATAGATGGAGCAAGTGAATTTAAAATCTTCCATTCTATTGCTCTACCAATCATGATGCCAGCAGTTGCAACAATGTCAATCTTTACTTTTATCGGATCTTGGAATAACTACATCGTTCCTTTAGTTGTATTATTTTCACCTGAAAAGTATACATTGCCAGTATTAATGGGCTTCTTAAAAGGCTCACAAGTTGCACAAAACTTAGGTTCGTTATATCTTGGAATTGCAATATCAGTAGTTCCAATTATGATTGCGTTCTTATTCTTCTCTAAATATATTATAAGTAGTATTTCAGCAGGATCTGTAAAAGAATAGAAAAGAGGTAGGTTAATTTGAAATTAAAATTTTCAAAGGACTTTATATTCGGTACGGCAACATCTTCCTACCAAATAGAAGGTGCTATCAATGAAGGCGGAAGAACTCCTTCTATATGGGATACTTTTTCTGAGACTCCTGGGAAAGTATTAAATGGAGATACTGGAGCAATTGCTTGTGACCACTATCATCGATATGAAGAAGATATCGAGATTATTAAAAGTTTAGGTGTTGATTCATACCGTTTTTCGATTGCTTGGCCAAGGATCTTTCCTAAAGATGGAGAGTATAACGCTGAAGGTATGGAGTTTTATAAAAACCTATCTATGAAACTTGTAGAAGCTGGTATTAAGCCATTTGTAACACTATATCATTGGGATATGCCACAGTGGGCGCATGAAAAAGGTGGATGGGTTAGTAGAGACTCTGTACAGTGGTTTAAAGAATTCGCAGAAAAATGTTTTGAAGAGTTAGATGAATATGTAGGAATGTGGATTACACATAATGAACCATGGTGTGCGGCACTTCTAGGGTACCATCAAGGAGTTCATGCACCTGGGCATACAAATATGGAAGAAGCATTAAAAGCTGCACATCATATTATGTTATCTCATGGTGAAGCAGTAAAATTATATAAAGAAGAGATGAAACTTAAAAAGTCCATAGGTATAACGTTGAACCTATCACCTGTATATGGTGCTAGTGATAGTCAAAATGATCAATTAGCTGCCAATAACTTAGATGGATATGTAAACCGCTGGTTCCTTGATCCAATCCTTAAAGGTAACTATCCAATGGACATGATGAATTTATATTCTAAATATGTTCATTCTTATGACTTCATTAAAGAAGGAGACTTAGAGTTAATTGCCTATCCATCAGACTTCCTTGGAATTAACTTTTATAACCGCCAGTTAGTAGAGTTTCATTCTGCTTCAGACTTTTTATTTAAGTCAGCATATTCCGATTATCCAAAATCAGGTATGGGTTGGGACATTTCTCCAAAGGAGTTTAAAGAACTAATTTATAGACTTCGTGAAGAATATACTGACTTACCTATTTATATTACAGAAAACGGAGCTGCCTTTGATGACGTATTAGAGGAAGATGGAACTGTTCATGATAAAGATAGAGTTAGCTATGTGGAACAACATCTAACTGCTGTTGCTGAGTTAAATAATGAGGGACATAATATCGCTGGATACTATTTATGGTCTTTATTAGATAATTTTGAATGGGCATTTGGCTACGAAAAGCGCTTTGGAATAACGTATGTAGATTTTGACACGCAAAAACGTTACTTAAAAGATAGCGCAAAAAGATATACAGAAATAGTAAAAGCAAGAGAAATATAAAATTTTTTTGAATATTCACGAAACCGATTTCGTTAATTAAATGGAGTGAGTAAATTGAACTATACCCCAAAAGAAGACCGCTATGAAAAAATGATTTATAACTATTGTGGCAATAGTGGCTTAAAGCTTCCTGCAATATCGTTAGGTCTATGGCATAACTTTGGCAAAAACGACGACTTTGAAAACGCTCGAAAAATGATTCAAACTGCTTTTGACTTAGGGATTACACATTTTGATTTAGCTAACAATTATGGTCCACCTGCAGGTAGTGCGGAAGAAACATTTGGTGAAATTTTACGAAGCGACTTAGACGGTTATCGCGATGAACTGTTAATTTCAACGAAGGCCGGATATGGAATGTGGGAAGGCCCATACGGAGATTGGGGTTCAAGAAAATATTTAATATCTAGTCTTGACCAGAGCTTGAAGCGTTTAGGGTTAGACTATGTGGATATTTTTTATTCACATCGGTTTGACCCAAACACTCCATTGGAGGAAACAATCGGTGCATTAGACCAAATTGTGAAACAAGGAAAAGCATTATATGTAGGAATTTCTAATTACCCTGCACAAGAAACAAAACGTGCCTCCGAGCTATTAAAGGAGCTAAAAACTCCTTTTATTATCCATCAGCCAGCCTATTCGATGTTCAATCGCTGGGTTGAAGATGGTTTAACGGATGTACTAGAACAAGAAGGGCTAGGAGCAATTGCATTCCAACCTCTTGCCCAAGGGTTATTAACTAATAAATACTTAAATGAAATGCCGAAAGACTCTAGAGCTGCAAGTGAAAGTGTATTTTTAAATCAACATGATTTAACAGAAGAAAAATTAATGCAAGTTCGAAAATTGAATGATATAGCTCAAGAGCGAGGACAAAGTCTAGCACAAATGGCAATTGCTTGGGTGTTACGCAAGAAAACGATTGCCTCGGCATTAATTGGAGCTAGTCGTCCAAGCCAAATTATTGAAAATGTTGAGGCTATTTCTCATTTAGAGTTTAGTGAAGAGGAACTTCAAAAAATTGATAAAATTATAAATGCTTAAACAGCTTTAGAGGCTAGGAGTGTTATGAATGTCAGTAGTAAAAATGATTCTAACAGCTAAAGATTCAGAAGATCGTTTGACGGAAAAACATAGTGTTAAATTCACTGAAAATAATAGTGAAAATGCGGATATTTTAATTGATTCTGCAACAACATATCAAAAGATTTTAGGATTTGGTGGAGCGTTTACAGAAGCAACTGCCTATACTCTTTCACAAATGTCGAGAGACAAAAGAAGTGAAGCTATTAAAAGCTATTTCGACCAAAAGGACGGCTTAGGATATACGATCGGAAGAGTCCATATTCACAGTTGTGATTTTGCATTAGAGAATTACACATATGTGGAAGATAATGACGTCGAGTTGAAATCATTTAATATTGAAAGAGATTATAAGTGGGTTATTCCAATGATTAAGGATGCAATGGAAGCGAAGGGAAGTTCTATTCCTTTACTAGCATCGCCATGGAGTCCACCTGCTTGGATGAAAACGAATAATGAAATGAACCATGGTGGTAAGTTGCTACCTGAATATAGAGATACATGGGCAACATATTATACGAAGTTTATTGATGCATACCAAAGTGAAGGATTAGATGTTTGGGGAATTACAATTCAAAATGAACCAGCAGCTGTTCAAGTTTGGGACTCTTGTATTTATTCAGCAGAGGAAGAAAGAGACTTCGTAAAAAATCACCTAGGTCCAATTATGCATAAAAACGGACATGAAGATGTAAAAATAATCATTTGGGACCATAATCGAGACATTATTGTTGAACGTGCTTCAACAGTATTGGAAGATCCTGAAGCTGCAAAGTATGTTTGGGGTACAGGTATTCACTGGTATGTTAGTGAAGAATTTGAAAAGGTAGGCGAAGTTCACGACCGTTTCCCTGACAAACATTTACTATTTACCGAAGGATGCCAAGAAGGTGGCGTAAAGCTTGGGGAATGGTTTACAGGTGAACGTTATGGTAGAAATATGATTGGTGACTTAAATAACTGGGTGGAAGGCTATTTAGATTGGAACATGGTCCTTAATGAAGAAGGTGGGCCAAATCACGTTCGCAACCTATGTGACGCACCTATCATAGCTGATACACAGACAAATGAGTTGCATTATAACAGTTCTTATTATTATATTGGTCATTTTAGTAAATACGTTCGCCCTAATGCGATGAGAATTAAAGTGACGAACAAAAATAAACAACTTCAAACAACAGGTTTCCTTAATGAAGATGGAACTCTAGCAATTATTGTAATGAATGAGACGGATAATACTAGTATTTTCTCTATGGGGTACAAAGGGCAAAGTTGTCAATTAGAGTTACCGCCACATTCTATTGCTACCTATTTGTTTGAAAAGTAAAAACTATAAAAATGATGTTTGGGGTGAAGGTTAATTAATCTTCACCTTATTCATATGACATGATTAATGAGGTGGAAAAATTAATGTCTAATAAAAAATACTCATTCGATGAAAAGAATAGATTTGTAATCGAGGATTATGATAAAGCGAAGACGTTTTCTAGCTTTTTACCTGGTATCGCTGGTGTAAAAGGAATACCAATGTGGACTTTTTACGTGAACCGTGGACAAGGAATTTGTAGTTTTGGTGTAAAAGATAAAAACTCACCGATTATGGAGTTTTCACCTGCCAATATTGCCTATAAAAATGTTCCTGTTAGTGGTTTTCGAACATTTATTAAGCTAAAAGATACTGGAAAAGTCATTGAGCCTTTTGCTCCTACTCCCATTAATCCAAAGATAAAAAGAAACATGTATGTTAGTGCGAACCAACTTACGATTGAAGAAGTAAATAACGTGGAAGGGCTTAAAGTAACGGTAGACTATTTTAATATTCCTGAAACAAACTTTGCTGGTTTAGTTCGTAAAGTAGTAATCACTAACCTTAAAGGTGAAGATGTTGAGGTTGAAGTACTTGATGGAATGCCAGAAATACTTCCATATGGTGTTGAGAATGCCGCTTATAAAGAAGTTGGAAATCTCTTAAGAAGTTGGATGGAAGTATACAACATGGAAAATCAAATTCCATACTACCATGTTAGAGCGAGCATGGGCGATGAAGCAGAGGTTTCTGAAGTAACAAAAGGCCATTTCTACTTAACTTTTACAGAAGAGGAAAAGTTGATTACGCCAATTGTTGATGCAGAATTAGTATTTGGACAAGATCAATCGTTGCAAAATCCAGAAAGGTTTATGAGTAATTCGTTAACAGAAATCATGAATTCTTCACAAGTAACGGCAAATAAAGTTCCATGTGGTTTTACACCTACAACTAGCAAGATTGGTTCGAATAAAAGTCATACGATTTGCAGTATTATT
The DNA here is from genome assembly GCF_002262935.1 of Lottiidibacillus patelloidae. NCBI lineage: Bacteria > Bacillati > Bacillota > Bacilli > Caryophanales > Bacillaceae > Lottiidibacillus > Lottiidibacillus patelloidae. The sequence goes on from NZ_NPIA01000001.1 coordinate 59,725, forward strand.
GGACATGTATCGTCGATTGAACTAATTCAGAACCAAGTAGATGAAATGACTAGTATTAACTTCATTGAAGAGAAGCAAAGGGTAGCAAACGAGTTAGTTAAGGAGTTAACAAATACAATAAATACGTCAACATCATCAAATGTGTTTAATGAGTACGCACGCCAAAGTTATTTAGATAACTTACTCCGAGGCGGCTACCCTTATATTTTGGAAAATGGCAAAGATGGATTCGTTTATCATTTATTTTCTAGAAAACATGGAGATTTAGAGCGCGACTATAACTTTTTCTCGATAGCTCCGGAATACTATTCGCAAGGAAACGGTAATTTCCGTGATGCTAACCAAAATAGAAGAAATGATATTTACTTTAATCCTAAAGTGGGAAGATTTAATGTCAAAATGTTTATGAGCTTAATCCAAGCAGATGGTTATAATCCACTTTCTGTTGAAGGATGTTCATTTACAATTAAAAACGACAATAAAGCAAGTGTTAAGGACTTGCTTGAACGATATGTAAATAGTCATAAGCAAGAGTTAGAAAAGCTTTTGCAAGGTAAGTTTACACCAGGTAAAATCGTAAACTATTTGACAAACGAAAATGTTGATTTATCAATAAGTGAAGATGAGTTTCTTGTTGAAGTATTAAAACTTTCAGAGCAAAATATCGAAGCAAGCTTTGGTGAAGGCTTTTGGGTAGACCATTGGACATATAATATGGACTTGGTTGAAAGCTATCTAGATATTTATCCTGAACAATTAGAAGATTTTATGTTTGTTGATAGCAGTTATACTTTCTTTGATAGCCCAGTATACGTCCTACCAAGAAGTGAAAAGTATGTATTATCAAAAGGTAAGGTAAGACAATACGGTTCAATCTTAGAAGATGAAGAAAAAATGGAAAAGCTAGGTATTTCATTAAATGATACAAACTGGTTACGAACGAATCATGGCTTAGGGGATATTTATAAGACAAACTTATTTGTTAAGTTAGTATCATTGTCTTTAAATAAGTTTGCTACTTTAGATCCTTTTGGTATGGGAATTGAAATGGAAGCCAATAAGCCTGGCTGGAACGATGCAATGAATGGTCTTCCAGGAATATTTGGTTCGGGATTAAGTGAAACGTTTGAGTTAAAGCGTGTTGTTCAATTTGTACTTTCTACTATTAAAAAGGTCAAAAACCAAAACGTTAATCTTCCTAATGAGATTTACACGTTAATGCAAGGCGTAGCTAAAAACTTAGAAGCGTATAAACAGGAAGAGCTAACGGACTTTACTTATTGGGATGTTACATCTTCTTTAAGAGAAGAGTATCGTAAGCAAATCCGCTTTGGTATTGATGGCAAAGAGCAAGAAATGAACATTGAAGAGATAGAGGCAATCTTCAAACAAATGCTTTGGAAGCTTAACAAAGGAATAGAGAAAGCGAAAGAAATAGGAAATGGACTATATCCAACTTATCTTTCTTACGAAGCTGTTGAGTTTGAAAAAGTGAAAGATGAAGCAGGGAAACAAATCATTAGTCACTATGGATTGCCTAAAGCAACAGTGAAAGCATTTACAGTCGAAGCTCTACCATATTTCTTAGAAGGGCCAGCGCGTGCTTTTAAAACGATAGAAGACAGTGGTGAGGCAAAAGAAATCTATTCAAAAATTAAAGACTCAGACTTATATGATAAAAAAATAAATATGTATAAAACATCTGTTAGTTTAAATGGTCAATCACATGAAATTGGGAGAATTAAGGCATTCACTCCTGGCTGGCTAGAACGAGAATCAGTATTTTTGCACATGTCCTATAAATATTTACTTAGCATATTTAAAGCAGGTCTATATGATGAATACTTTAATGAAATGAAAACATCATTAATCCCATTTATTGATCCAGATATGTATGGAAGAAGTATACTTGAAAACTCTTCGTTTATTGCAAGCTCAGTAAATCCAGACCAATCTGTCCATGGAAGAGGGTTTGTTGCTAGACTAAGTGGATCTACTGCTGAATTTTTAAGTATGTGGACTTTCATGATGATAGGTAAGAAGCCTTTCAAAATGGAGGATGACGAACTAACGTTATCATTTTCACCAATTCTTCCTGGTTGGTTATTTAAAGAAGATGGAACATTATCGTTTAACTTTCTAGGGCATACAGAAGTTGTGTACAATAATGAGGATAGAAAGAACACTTATGGCGAAAACAAACCAAATGTCGAGTCATTTGTTTTGCATGATGAAAATGGTGAAAAGACTACAGTGCAAGAAAAAAGCTTAAAAGGCGAACAAGCGATGGCACTAAGAAATGGAAAGTATACAAAAGTTGAAGTATTTTTGCGTTAAAATTATCAAAGGGTTATTAATGCTTTGTTAAGACGATGAAAGGACGGTGCCTAATGGCTTCGTCCTTTTTTAATATATTGTGGTAAAATTAAGAAAACTTATAAAAGGTGATATTAATGTATATTCCTCCCCATTTTCAAATCAAAGATAATGATATAGCCAATAGAATAATGAAAGAAAATAGTTTTGCCACAGTCATTTCAACGAAAGATGGTTTACCTGAAGCGACACAATTACCTTTACTGCTAGATGCTGAAAATGAGTATTTATATGGTCATTTTGCTAGACCGAATTTGCAATGGAAGAATATTGAGAATGGGTTAGTTCTCGTCGTTTTCCAAGGGCCTCATTGTTATATTTCGCCATCTTGGTATGAAACTAAGACGGCAGTTCCGACGTGGAATTATGTCTCTGTTCAAGTGACAGGCAAAGCTTATCTTATTAATGACGAGCAAGAATTAACGTCTTATATGCGTCAGTTAGTGCAACAATATGAAGACATTGATAGTACGTATAAGCTGGAAGAAGTAGATGCTAACTATCTCAAAGGTCTAAATAAAGGTATCCAAGCTTTTAAAATTAAAATTAATAAAATAGAAGGAATTACAAAGCTAAGCCAGAATCACTCAAGTGAGAGACAAGCACTAGTCATTCAAAATCTCGAACAAAAAGAAGCGGAAAATGAACGTAAAATTGCAGCACTTATGAAAGACAATTTACATAAAGGAAACTAGAGCTTTGCTGAAGTATCTTCATTTAAGGAAGGGGAGAAATAATGAATAACTATAGTTTATTTGGTAAAATAACTGCCAAAGATGGTGAGCAAGAAACACTATTAACAATTTTATTAGAGGCAGCAGAGGCAATGAAATCTGTAGAAGACTGTGAGATTTATGCAGTAAATACATCTACTGAAGACTCAAATAGTATCTTTGTGTATGAGGTTTGGAAAGATGAACAAGCCCATCTTGCATCACTTCACCTTGAGGTAACACAAACATTAATTAAAAAAGCTAAACCAATCATTGCTGGTATGGAAAGGATTGTCACGCTTCAAGCAAAAGGTGGAAAAGGAATCTCGTCATCCATATAGCCTACTCAAAAAGTACAAAATCAAATGAATCAAATTAGTGACTAAATATAATTATAGGAGTGCATGAAGATGAAAAACGTAACTAAAATGAAAATAGCCAAGCCAGCGATAGAAGTTTTTGAAGCATTAGTTGATCAAAATAAGATCGGTAACTATTGGTTTTCTTCTAGTTCGGAAAGATGGGAAGAAGGAAAAACAATTACGCTAAAATATAATGAATATAATGCCGAAGGTCAAATGGAAGTAGTAGAAATAGAAATGAATAAAAAAATAGTGTTCAAATGGGGTCCAGCTGAAGAAGTACATACTGTAACAATTACACTCAATGAGACGGAACAGTCAAATACTATTATTGAAGTTGTTGAAGACGGATTTATTGAAGAAGACGATAACTTACTGCTGAAAATGTTAGATAATAAAGAGGGCTGGGTTTACATGCTTACATGTTTAAAAGGTTACTTAGAAAATGGTATAAATAATTTAAGAGCAGATTTAGTTAAATAAATTCGAGAGATCAATTATGCTCTCTTTTTATTTGAGGTGAGTCAATGATTGTTGGAGTGGTCTCAGATACACATATACCAAAGAGGGCGAAGAAGTTACCAAAAGTACTACTGGAAAGTTTTAAAAACGTTGATCTTATTATTCATGCAGGCGACTGGCAAACGATGGACGTTTATCGCGAATTGTCAAAATTAGCCCCTGTTGTTGGGGTATCAGGCAATGTTGAAGATGGAGAAGTGTTGGCATTTTTTGAGAAGAAAAAGATAGTACAGCTAGGCGCATTTCGAGTTGGAGTTGTACATGGTGACGGCAAAGGCAAAACGACACTAAAGCGTGCATATGAAGCATTTGAAAATGAAAAAGTGGATGTTATTATTTTTGGGCATTCACATATTCCCTTATTAGAAGAACATAATGGTGTAATCCTGTTTAATCCTGGCTCAGCAACGGATAAAAGAAGGCAACAAAGATACTCTTATGGTTTAATTCAAGTAGACAGTAATTTGAAAATTGATCATGTTTATTATGATAGTAAAGAGTAAATAAATTGAACGGTTTTCAATGAAGTATTGATGAAAAATAAACAATAATTACAGGTTAATAAATAGGAGTTTTTATGGACAAAGTATTCTATCCAAGCAAAAGAATTAAAAATTCAGGGATAATATTATTTATTTTCTTTTTCTCGTTTTTCGTTATAAGTTTTTTTGTGATAAAAGAGACCTTCTGGATAGCATTCTCTGGAGTTTATACTCTGTATCAACTAATCGTGTTATATCAGATAATGAACAATCAGCTTTTTGTTAAAATTAATGATCGGGCAATAACGGTATCTTCACTACCTCTGTTATTTATTAAACAGAATCGAGTCAAATGGGAAGAAATATCAGAATTTAATTATTCATTAAATAAAGGAATTGTATTGTTAACAATACACAGGCGTCACGGAAAAAAAGTGCTTATTAATGGCTATAATGATATGAAATTCCATACAGCATTTTTATCTAATCTTTCAAATGATAAAGGTCAAATTAGACAAACTATTGATGAGTTAAATAATTTATTGATTGAAGAACAAAAACGAGTAAAGAAAAAATTATATTTATCAGCCTTGCTAATAGTAATACCAATATTAGTTCTTATCATTTCTATCGTATTTTTCGTGTAAAGAGTTTGCACTTAAAAATAAAAGAAAAGATAAAAAAACGATTACTTTTGCAGTAATCGTTTTTTTAATTCAGTAAGAAACTAACATCCTTGACAGCTTATAAAACCTTCGTAATAAAACATATAAATAATTGATAACATATGACAAGATGGAAGCAGCACTTGAAAAAGACATTTTATAATATTAGAAAAAAAGCAAGCTCTCGCCTGTTTTTTTCGTTTTTTCATGTAAATGATAAAAACCGCTCATACTACAACAGAAAGGGGGATCAGACTTGGAGAAAATATCGTACAGGCAATCATGGTTTGGAAATATTAAAGGAGATATTCTCTCAGGTATTGTCGTCGCTTTAGCACTAATTCCTGAAGCTATAGCCTTTTCAATCATTGCTGGTGTTGACCCGATGGTTGGGTTATACGCATCATTCACGATTGCTGTAACCATTGCCTTTTTAGGTGGAAGGCCGGGAATGATCTCTGCTGCAACTGGTGCAATGGCACTCTTATTTGTGAACTTAGTCGCTGACCATGGCGTTCAATATTTACTAGCAGCCACAGTCCTAACAGGAGTACTCCAAATTCTTTTTGGCGTTTTTAAATTAGCGAGATATATGAAGTTTATCCCAAGATCTGTGATGGTTGGTTTTGTGAACGCCTTAGCAATTCTTATATTCACAGCGCAATTGCAACATTTCGTGAACGAGAAGTCGATTATTTTTACATTAGTTGCCGTCACACTCGTTATTATTTATCTATTTCCTTATATTACAAAAGCCGTTCCCTCGACGTTAGTGGCAATTGTCGTTATTACAGCATTATCTATCTTTTTGAATTATGGTGTGAGGACTGTTGGCGATATGGGGGCTATCAAACAATCTCTTCCGGATTTTTTATTGCCGAATATCCCATTAACGTTTGAAACATTAATGATTATTCTGCCATACTCTCTAGCCTTAGCAGTTGTAGGGCTCCTCGAATCACTATTAACAGCGACTATTGTTGATGATATGACTGATTCAGGAAGTGATAAGAATATGGAGTCTCGAGGGCAAGGAATTGCTAATATAATAACTGGTTTCTTTGGTGGTATGGCTGGATGTGCAATGATTGGTCAGTCTGTTATTAATGTGAAATCTGGTGGGAGAGGGAGACTATCTGCGTTAGTTGCTGGGGTATTTCTGATGTTTCTCATCGTTGTGTTAGGAGACATTGTCGTACAAATCCCAATGGCAGCCTTAGCTGGAGTAATGATTATGGTTTCAATTAGTACCTTTGATTGGAACTCACTCCGAACATTACATATCGTTCCAAGAAGCGATGCAGTTGTGATGGTTGTCACAGTATTAGCAGTTGTTTTGACGCATAATTTAGCTATCGGAGTTTTCACTGGAATTATCTTAAGTGCAATCTTCTTTGTTTCTAAAATTTCGAAGTTGCGTGTAAAAAGTCATCGAAGTGGGAATAAACGAATATACAACATTAATGGTGAACTCTTCTTTGCTTCCGTCACAGAGCTTTTCTCGATGTTTAATTACTCAGAAGAACTTGAGTCTGTTGAAATTGATTTAAGTCGCTCACACATATGGGATGATTCAGCGGTAGCAGCAATCGATAAGATTGTCGCAAAATTTGAAGCGAATGCAATAACGGTGAAAGTTACGGGTCTAAACGAAGATAGTTCAGAACTTGTAGACAAGTTAGCAAATAAACTTGGTGCGCATTAATTAAAGGTGGTAATTGTCATGTACAAAAAAATATTATTAGCAACGGACGGATCAGACCACGCAAAAAGAGCTGCTGAAAATGCAATTCATATCACAACATGTAGTGAGGGTGCTGAAATTACAATTGTTTATGCAGTTGCTCCTGATAAAGCAAAGTCAGATGTGTTAGCAAATTGGAATGCTTCAGAAATTAATGATGTTCGTAGAGAAAGAGTAAGTGATGTAGAAAACAAAGCGAGAGAAGCTGGGGTAAAGTACGAAGTGAAAATTTTACACGGTGAGCCTGGACCGACAATAGTTGACTATGCTAATAAAAATACTTTCGATATAGTTGTAATCGGAAGTCGAGGATTGAATGGGTTGCAAGAACTAGTGTTAGGTAGTGTAAGTCATAAAGTGGCAAAGCGAGCAAATTGTCCAGTTTTAATTGTGAAATAAAGTTTAAATGGGAACAGCAATAGAATGTTCCCATTTCTACATTTTTTTATATTAATGGTACCTCCCTACCCTCAATATGTTTTCTTTTAGGTTTTATTTTTTTCCAGGAAGTAATATACAAATACTCTAAAAATGATTGGCAAAACAATATAAATTGGTAGGGAATAATAGTAATGCCAGTTTATGGGCTTGTATATTCCTGTATAATCCAAAAATGGTTCTGCAATAAAAGCAGCGATAACACCTATTACAACATTACCTAGAATAAAGTGTTTCCATTTAGTGAAATAGTGATAAACAATCATATATCCAACTGGAATAAGAGTAAAATTATAAGGGTTTAATCCACGATTCGTTTGTACTAATTGGTAGGGATACGCCCATGTCCCAGTCATCACACCAATTTCGTCTAATTGACTTGATAGAAGTCCAATTAATAGTCCATAAGATAAAACTTCAGCTTTTTTTTCTTTAGGAATTACTTTATACCAAATAATCCATGGAACGATAAACATCAATAACAATCCCCACCACTGTAATGAGAAAAGATCATGACCTTTCCAGTATTCAAATCTTAAATGATGTAATTCCTTTTGCACATCAATAACATTCTCAAATGAAGGGTACGACATCGTTTCATCCTAACGTAAGTACTTTTCTTCTTATTATTTATTTCAATTTTAATAATATGCAAAGAAGTCTGCTTATATATAAGTAGGTTTCTTCTAGTTCTCTATACTCTGAATGCACGTCAGCTATTACATAATTTAACTTGCATTGGGCAAATTAACCAAATAAAGAAGTGAGTAGCTTTGGGAGGGCTTGTATGTTCTTTTCTAGAAAGAAACAGCAAAATCAAAGACAAATGCAAGCGACGGCATTAACTAAGAATCTAAATGAAAACTTAGAAATGTTAAAATCTGAGTTTAATTATCCAAAGAATAAAGACTTTTATATAAAAGAGATTTTTATCGCATCGCTTCAAAAAAAAGGGTATTTACTATATATAAATGGAACTGTTGATGTAAAAAGCATGGAACAACTAGTCATTCGCCCACTAATAAATAGTCAAATTAAAGATAAGAATGAAGATGATTATCCTTTTTTGTTACATCACGTATTAACGACTGTTAGTGGAGAAGAAGTTCAAGCGATTTCTTCAATCGTAAATGATCTCTTATCAGGACATACGATAATCATCATCGAAGGAGAAGCAAGTGCACTAACGATAAGTACCGAAGGATTCGAAACAAGACAAATTGAAAAACCAGCAAATGAAACAGTAATAAAAGGTCCGAAAGAATCATTTACAGAATCAGCGAGCAAAAATTTATCGTTAATAAGAAAGCAATTAAAAAATAAAGACTTAGTTACAGAGTTTGTCCAAGTAGGAAAAACTGATAAGCAAAAAGTTTCATTGATGTATGTACAGTCAATCGCAGATGATGACTTAGTCAACCGTGTCAAAAAGCGAGTGGAAGAAATTGAAGCGGATGCCATTCCTGAATTAAGCTTTATCGAACAGCATATTGAAGAGCGGCCATATTCACTAGTCCCTTCATGTTTAATGACGGAAAGACCTGATAGGGCTGCTTCATTTTTACGGGAAGGGCACGTCATAATCTTATATGGACCATCTCCATATGCATTGGTTACCCCGATTACCTTTTGGTCATTATTTCATACCGGTGAGGATTATTATGAGCGCTGGGCATACGGGAACTTTATACGGTTAATTCGCCTCTTAGCTGTAATGGTTGCGCTTCTAACGCCAGCTATTTACATCGCGGCAACGAACTTTCATCCAGAGATGTTACCGACAGATTTACTTTTAGCCATTAGTGCAACCCGTGAGATGGTTCCTTTTCCAGCGATATTAGAAGTTCTAATTATGGAGTTAACATTTGAGTTATTACGAGAAGCAGGTATTCGAATACCGACAGCAATTGGACCGACAATTGGAATAGTTGGTGCACTCATCTTAGGACAAGCAGCTGTAGACGCGAATGTCATTAGTCCCATTATGGTTATTGTCGTTGCAATCACAGGTCTTGCGTCATTTGCGATACCGGAGATTGGCTTTAGTTATATCATTCGTATTTTAAGATTTGGCTTTTTAATTGCCGCAGCAGTTGTTGGTTTTTACGGAATAGCCTTGTTTATGGTCGTTTGCCTTGCTTACTTAGCGTCGATAAATACATTTGGAGTAGCATTTTTATCACCACTTGCACCACATTACCCTTCTTCAAAGGACTTAATTATTCGACCACCAGTATGGAAGTTATGGTTAAGGCCGCAGAATATTCAACCAAAGAAGAGAAATCGCTCGAATAAACCTACCTCTTAATTAGGAGAATAATAATGAAAAAATTGGATGGGAAATTAGGAACGAGAGAATTTGTTGCATTACTTTTATTGACAATATCTTTAAAAGTTACTGACTCTACACCTACAATCCTTTTAGGTAAAGGGGAGAATGCTAGCTGGATGCTTCCAATTATCTCAGCATCTACTATTCTCATCCCATTTTTATTTTTATTGTCACTCTTAAAAAAATATAAAGATAAAAATATTGTGGAGATTGGCTACAGCTTAACTGGGAATATCTTCGGCTTTATTATTGGCATGACTCTATTTCTGATGATGTTTGTCGGAACAATTGCCAATAGTCGAAGCTATGTTGAGATCATTTCACCGATGTTTTTTACTACTACGCCAGTACCTTTCCTTTATATCTTACTTTTGTTTGTTGGTTACTTTGTGGCGAATCGCGGGTTTGAAACAATTGGAAGAACAGCTTGGCTAATCGTTCCTTACATTTCTGTCGCATTAGCATTGCTCGTAATATTTGTTTGGACAGACCTTGACCCGATATTCTTATTTCCGATCGCAGGTCCAGGTCTTAAAGAGTTGGTTCTTAGTGGAGTCAAAAATACTACTATTTTTGGAGAGTTAATCCTTATTGGTGTCATATACCCATTTCTAAGAAGTTATAAAACCTTTAAAAATGGAGCATTGCTCTCCTTAATACTAACGACTATAACTTTAAGTTTATTTTTAGCAATTTATGTGATGGCATTTTCTTTTCCTCCTGCAAAGTTCATTGCTTTTCCATTTCAAAATTTAACGCGTATGGCACAAGTTGGGGAAGCATTAGAGCATTCAGAATCTATTTATTTAGGATTTTGGGTGATGGCCTCGACCATTCATTTTGCCGTCTATTTGTATCTAGCAGCAGCACTTTTTGCTTACACTTTAAAATTAAAAGAGTTGGAGCCACTAATCTTACCAATAGCTGGGCTATGCTTTTTTGTTGGCATGATACCAGAAAACTACGTAGAAACAGTCTTTAAATTTAGGGAAGGGTATTTCAACATATATTCATTAATCTTTTTCTTTTTACCCATATTGTTATGGAGTATTAGTCGCTGGAAAGGTAGGAATAGTGGATGAATAGGAAGTATCTTATTTTAGCTTTGCTACCGTTTCTATTATCAGGGTGTTGGGATAAGTTAGAATTAGAAGAGCAGGCATTTGTTGTTGTATTAGGTGTCGATCTTGCCGAAGATGAGGAGTTCATTGATGTAACTTTTCAAATGGCTAACCCACAAGTGGGGTCAACGACAAAAGCAACAGCGGAAAATGAAAAGCCGTCAGTGATATTAACGTTGCCTGCCACAGACATAATCAGTGCACGTGATACAGCCAATGCACTAGTGACAAGAAAAATAAACCTTTCTCATTTGAAAACGATAATTATAAGTGAAGAATTAGCAAAAACAGATAAATTTGATAAAGTAGTTTCTTCGTCAATACGTGATCGACAAATACGAAGAGAGATTAATATCATCGTAACTAAGGAGAAGGCAGCAGAATTTATTAATAACAACAAACCACAATTAGAAACAAGGCCACATAAATACTTTGAATTCATGCAAAAAAGGTGGAGAGATACAGGATTAGTACCATATTCTACTTTCAACCGGTACTTTCAACGCAGTGAATCAACCAATACGCTTTTTATGGCGATTTTAGCAACGTCCAAAAAGCAAGAGCTAAAGTCAAAAGGATATGAAGATAATTATGAAGCAGGACAAATTAACGCAAGAGGTGGAGATCCGGTTCAAGTAATTGGTTCTGCAATATTAAAAGAAGGTAAGTTAATTGATACAATTACTGGTGAAGAAACGCGAATAGCTTTGTTGCTTCGAAAAGAATCGGAAGCAGATAATTGGTTAGCTACATATGAAGACCCCCTAAATGAGGGGTACCGTATAGCAGCACGATTAATAAAGGATAAAAAAACAAAAATTAACATCAATACTGACAAGAAGACGCCTGTCGTTGATGTTACTGTTCCAATTACGTTTCAAGTTGTCGCTATTCCTAGTCAAGAAAATTATGTCCTAGACTTAAAGAAGCAAAAGCTACTTAAAAAGTCCATTGCAAAAGCACTAGAGGAAAAGACAATGGAATTTGTGAAGAAAACAAAAGAAGAATATAAAGATGAACCATTTTTATGGGGTTATGAAGTACAGAAAAACTTTACTACAAAGAAAGCATATGAGAAATACAATTGGAAAGAAAAATACTTACAAGCAGAAGTGAAAGTGAAATATGAAATTACTATTGAAGATTTCGGTAAGCAATTACGACCACATGAAAAAGAAGGTGGGGAAAATTGAGTCTTGTAATATTGGCAATTGCGATTTATTTAACGTACTATACGATTCGCTATGGCTTGTTAGTGAGAAAGGAAGAATCCAAAGGGGCAAGCATCGTTATTTTTATTCTTGCTTCCACCTTCATTCCATTAATGATTTGGCTAAATTATTTTAGTAATAAATAAAGAATTATTAAGAGCTAATACCTCATGATGTATTAGCTCTTTTGCTATATTTATGAGAGGGAATTAACAAGTTAATATAGAATACTTAGATTAGATAGTTTTTAACAGTAGTCCTAAAATAGGGGGATTTGATGAACAAGGAAATATACATCGTTAGACATTGTGCAGCGGAAGGGCAACCAGCAGACGCAAATCTTACAGATATAGGGATGAAGCAAGCAAAGAAATTAGCTGATTACTTTGTTGATAAGAATGTTGGTAGAATTTTTTCAAGTCCATACGTGCGCGCAATTCAGTCTGTAAAACCTTTAGCTTCTATGAAAGGCATTGAGATAGAAGTTGATGAGAGATTAGCAGAAAGAACGTTAAGTACGGAAAATCTAGCTGATTGGATGGAAAAGTTAAGAGAGACTTACGTTAATTTACAGTTAAAGCTTCCAGGTGGGGAATCAAGCAGTGAAGCGATGGAACGTGCTGTTGCTGTTATTGAAGATATTAAAATTAATGAAACAACATTGATTGCCTCGCACGGTAACTTAATCTCTCTATTATTAAAATATTATGATCCGGCATTTGGCTTTACCGAATGGAAGGAACTCAGCAATCCCGATGTGTTTTTATTGAAAATTACTGAGGGAAATGAAGGTGACTTTGAACGAATTTGGAATAATCCAGATTCGTAAAATATCTAATGAAGAATCTGCTCAATTGCAGGTTCTTTTCTTTTTCTGTAGAAATATTATTTTATATACAATTTGTGGTAATTAAAGGAGAGATTAAATGGTGAAAGCAATATCGTTTAAAAGTAAACATTTCACTCTAGAAGAAATTTGTCATGGTGTTTATGCAGCGATAGCTAAGGATGCTGGTAGGGCTGCAAGTAATGCTGGTTTTATTGATTTAGGTGAACAAACAATGGTGTTTGATACGTTTAACACGCAGCAAGCAGCCGAAGATTTAAAAAATGTTGCAGAGAAGATAACCAAACAACCAGTATCATGGGTAATTAATAGTCACCACCACGGTGATCATGTACGTGGAAACCAAGTTTTTTCAAAGAGTAACATCCTTTCAAGTGTAATAACGCGGCAACAAATACTTGAAAACCAAGCGTTAAAAATTCAGAAACAGCAGAATGATTTAGAAGGTTTGCACCAGTATATTAATTCATTGAAAACGAAGCTTGATAAGCAAGCCGACAAAAATATTGAAAACCAACTTAACTTCTTAAAAGAAATCGCAATCTCACTTCCATCTTTGAAACTTACACCTCCAAACTATACATTTAAGCAAGAATTCACGTTTTGTGGCTCTAAAAGAACGGCGAAGCTAAAGACTTTTGGGAGCGCACATTCAGCATGTGATGCTATTTTATACTTACCAGAAGATGAGGTAATTTTTATGAGTGATTTATTATTTGTAAATACACATCCGGTAATCTTTCCCGAATCTAATCCAGATCAGTGGATGACAATATTAGAAGAAATAGAAAAGCTGGTATTTCAGTTTGCAGTTCCTGGCCATGGTCCAATTGGTACAAAAACTGACTTATTGAACGTAAAAGAATATCTCGAAGAATTATATGAAGTTGTTAGCGACAGTGGAAATGTTGAAGAATTTCAAATGCCTGATAAGTATAAATCATGGTCATCACCATCGCTATATCAGCAAAATATCAAAAACGTAAAAGCTATAAAAGAGAATCATAATAAAGGGTAATAATTTTGAATCACAATTTTCCTGTGGCACAATAGTACCTTGATATGTTTATTTTGGAATATTGTCAGCGTTAGAATTAAACACTAAGAAGATAAACAGGTAGGGAATGATTTTGATGCAATGGGATTTAGTTTTTGTATTTTTAATTGTATTAATTGGAAGTATTATGCAAGGAGCTAGTGGCTTTGGCTTTGGTCTAGTTGTCATGGGTATTCTCCCACTTATGCTCACTGTAAAGGATAGTACGCTGTTAACGATGTCATTAGTTGTGGTCATGACAATTACTATTCTAAGTAAACTTTACAAATATATTGAACTTAAACAGATGCTTATAATTGTTGTATCAGCGTTATTTGCACGAATTTTTTCATTTTTGTTCTTAAATACTTATGGGGAAATGGATTTTTTAAAACAATGGCTAGGGATATTTTTAATAGTACTTGTTCTCTATTTGCTATTTTCGAAAAAAAAGAAAGAAAAGCCTGTCATAACTACACCACTATTGCCTATAATTTTAGGCCTGCTTGGAGGCTTTATTGGTGGAATCTTTGCTGTTGGAGGTCCATTTTTTGTTTTTTACTTTTTAATGATTTATGAAGATAAGCGTAAATACAACGCTAACTTACAGGCGTCCTTCCTCATTACTAGCTTATTTACGATAATCATTCATGGGGCTAATGGAGACTTTGATTCATCGTTTATTTTATATTTCCTTTGTGGTTTAGTTAGTGTTTTCATAGGAACATACATTGGATTAAAGTTGTTTGAGAAATTGTCCAACGAGATAATAAAGAAAATAGCTATGATGATGGTGACGGTTGCAGCTATTATTTTAATCTTCATAGGTTAAATTAAAACTCGAGCAGAGACATAAATTGCAGTTAGTAAAAAAAATCCAAGTATAATAAGTCTCATCCAGATCATTATTATTCCTCCTTAAATTATTAAATCTTATTAAGAAGGAGGGACTACCACATAATTTGAATGAGCTATTAGCAGGTTTTATTGTATTTTAGTTGAATAAACTAAATATAGATGAAAGAAACAAAGAGGATGAGAAATGAAATGATTTTAAGAATTAGAAATGATTTAATTAACTATCAAAAAGCACATCAAAATAAAGTGAATATTCTATTGCATTATTTTGCCTTTTTATTTGCTTTTTTAGGTTGGATTTATTTATTTATTGATATTAAAGTAACTATAATCTTAGCAACCTCACATTACATACTTTCTAGCATTGGTCACATTTATTTTGAGAAGAACAAACCTGGAGCTATTAAGCGTCCTTGGTTAGGTTTTTACGCTGGTTTTCTTTGGTTTTTCATGCGAACCTATGAGCTATTAACAAGGAAAAAAGTATTGCCAAATATATATAGTAATAATTAATAGAGATATGGATTAGGCGGAGTTTATTCTAAGCTAACTAAGTAAAAACGGTGTTTTTAAATCGAGGAGTTGTACATATTGGAGAGCTTCACAGTAAAAGCGATAAAAATTATTAAGTGTATTCCTGAAGGTAAAGTTATGACATATGGGCAGATTGCTACATTAGCCGGTAGCCCAAAAGGAGCTAGACAAGTAGTTCGTATCTTGCATTCGATGAGTAAGAAATATAACTTACCTTGGCACCGTGTAATAAATGCTAAAGGTGAGATTAGTATTCAGGATGAAGAATTATTTATTAACCAAAAGATGATGTTAGAAAATGAAGGAGTAAAATTTTTAGGAGAAAGAACTATTAATCTAAAGCTATACATGTACGTTATAGAATAGCTATTATTTTTTAGCTGCCTTAAAGTATAGGCTGCTTTTTTTGAGCCTTTTTTAATATGAAATTGTTTAAAAGATTTACTAATCGGGTAAATACAAATATCAACTAAGAAGAATTGCTATTTCGAATGTAAGTTTGATGTTAAAATAATAACTAAAGAGGTGGAGCCTGATGCAAGAAATGCTAAATCTGATTATTGAAAAACTTGATTCATTAGACAAAGGGCAGAACCAGCTAGTAGGAAAAGTATCAAATCTTGAGCAAGGCCAAAAAGAACTAGTTGAAAAAGTAACAAAGCTTGATGAAGGCCAAAAAAGTCTTGAGCAAGGTCAGAAAGAACTAGTAGGAAAAGTAACAACTCTTGAACAAGGCCAAAAAAGTCTTGAGCAAGGTCAGAAAGAACTAGTAGGAAAAGTAACAACTCTTGAGCAAGGCCAAAAAAGTCTTGAGCAAAGTCAAAAAGAACTAGTAGGAAAAGTGACAACTCTTGAGGAAGGCCAAAAAAGTCTTGATCAAGGTCAAAAAGAACTAGTAGAAAAAGTATCAAATATAGATAACAGACTAAATAATTTAGAACTTAGGAATGAAGAGATGCAATTTGATGTTACTGAAATTAGAAAAACAGTTCATCGTATTGAAGAAAATCTACCAAAGGACATAGAAGCTATTCTAGGTAGGATTAATAAAAATGTTGATGATAAATGCGACGCGTTAAACAAACGTGTTTTTAAAGTTGAAGCTGAAATTGAAAGATTAAATAGACAGTGACACGGTAATGGAATTCTATATTCATTACTGTTTTTGTTTTAAAGGGATATATTATAAGATTATAGAAATGGTATAAAATAAAATATATGAGGTGGTCTACGATGAAAAAATGGACAAGTGAAATAGAAATTAATGCACCAATAGAAAAAGTATGGGATTTATTTGATGGGTCACTTGAAAATATGCAAAAAATCATGCCGCAAGTAATAGAAAATACTCCGGTTAAAGAAACAGAAGAAAAAGTTGGATCTGTTACTCGCCAAAAATATAAAGAGGGAAAAAGGGTCGAGGAATACGATGTGGAAACTTTATTGTATAAAAATGAACCTAACGAGAAGGAACTTAAAGTGGGCTTTACGCTTGCAAAAATGTTTGAAATTACAGCTCATTATAAACTAGAAAAGATAGATGAAAATAGAACATTTTTTAAGTATACAGTCACAAATAAAGCGTTAAAATGGTTTGTTAAATTCTTTCTTCTTTTTGCTACTGAAAAGGTCGTTACTCAATTCATGAAGCGAGTAAAAAAAGTTGCTGAAGAAGAAAGTGAAGTTTTAGTAAATAATTAAAGGATGTGCAAATAATGACTTTAGTATGGTCAATTATTATTACTATTTTATTTATCTTAAGTTTTATTGGACTTATTTATCCAGTAATCCCAAGCGTACTACTGATTTGGGGTGGATTTTTCATTTATCATTTCTTAATTAATTCAAATGAATTAGGTTTTTGGTTCTATAGTATCATGGTTGGATTAACAGTTATACTATTTGTAGCAGATTTAATTTTTAATAACTTCTTTTTAGATAAAACAAATACTTCAAAGCTAGGAAAAATTGTTGGGGCAATTTCGCTTATTGTAGGCTCGTTTATATATCCGCCTTTCGGACTTTTAATAGTACCGTTTATTTCTGTCCTACTAGTAGAACTTTCACAAAGAAAAACTTTGAAAGAGGCAAGCTACTCTTCCTTAGGAACATTATTTGGCTTTTTATCTAGCTCCTTAGCGAAAGCACTTTTGCAAGTGATGATGATTGTTTTATTTATTATATGGATTTTATAGAAGGACTGGCATAAATGATGAAGAAAACAATGGCGTTAATACCAACTTTAATTATTGCTTTAGTATATATTTTTTTGTTTCATAATGGAGATTCGGTAGAATATGAAGTTCTCACTAGAGAAGATTATCCGAAAGAGATCCAGGAAAAACTGGAACAAAAAATAAGAAATGATAAAGAAATAATAGTGATCCACGACAAAAAGAATACATATATTTATTTTAGTCCAGACCACACTACGAATGAATACATAACAACTTCTTTAGATGTGAAAAAGAACAAAAATAAATATGTTGTAACGGCAAAGGTATCTTATGCGACAAACGATACAAATGTAAATGATGAGATATTAATTAAATTACATAAAATATCAGAAGATGATATTTCAATCAAAGAAATTGATAATAAATAGAAGGCATTAATAACTAAAACAATACAAAAGAGTCTGGCGCTTGTGTCCCAGACTCTTTGTATTTTTATTCGACAGCTACTTTATCGGCCACAAAAGTACTTATGATTTTCTTTAGTGTTTCAAGTGTTAAGTCTAACTCTTTTTCTCCAGCACTAGATAAAAGTTCTTTCGTATTTTCTATTTCAAATGTAATCGTACGGTCCCAATATTCATGGAAAACAGAAAGTGGACTGTTTAAGAAAAGCTCCATTTCTGAAAAATATTGAGGCTCTAGATGTGGTGATAATTCAAGGTTTGGAAAATCAAGTACTTCCCTTATAAGTTCGAATACAGATTCGTGACTTGGAGGGTTAGGGTTAGTAATATGGTATATTTTATTAGCTTCGGCATATTTAAGACCAAGAGCGAGAACTTTTGCTACATAGTCAACTGGAACAATGTTTGATGCAGTTTTCGGTTCAATTTTCAGGCGATAATTCGTCTCTTGCCAATTATCTTGCTTACTAACTTTTCTTTTTAATAGTTTTAATCCGCGAAGTAACCCGTACAATGCAAATGTTGTATCCGCTTCTCCAGTGACAGAGTCACCAATAATGATAGAAGGACGCATAATAGATACTTCAAAATATTTGTTATACTCAAGTGCTAGGTGTTCTGTTGCGCATTTACTCTCCTCATATGGGTTAACGAATAATCCGTTTGTATTGTGTAAAGTTTCGCTTGCATACGTTTTTTTACCAAGTGTATAAGCTGTACTTACATAAATAAATTTAGTAACAGCAATTGCTTTTGCAAACTCTAACACATTTTTTGTACCTTCTACATTAATACGAAACGTTTCATCCTTACGATTTTCATCGAATGACAATAGTGCTGCCATATGATAAATTGCATCAATATTATGCTTTAAGTCATCTGCTACAAGTTGTGAAATGCCGAGATTGATGGATGTAATATCACCATAAATCGCATGTACTTTTTGCGCATCGCTTTTTGACAAGCTTTCTAATAAAGTTTGATATTTATATTCACTACGGACGAGTAGATAAAGTTCGTGCCCTTCAACGATTAATTCCTTAATTAAACGTTTCCCTACAAATCCAGTTGCTCCAGTAAGTAATATGTTCATGCTGTAGCTCCTTTGTTGGATATATTTTTTAACTCTCATTATTATAACATTGATAGAAAAGAATAAGAATACATGCTAGACTACAAGGATAATATAGGAGTATTATTGAAGGGAAGTACCAAATCGTGGATATTAGCGTACATGAACAATTGTTATTCTTAGAGAAACAGCTTCTTGCACATAATGTTAGAAAATCAAAGGATCATTTAGATAAAATT
Organism: Lottiidibacillus patelloidae; assembly: GCF_002262935.1. Classification (NCBI taxonomy): domain Bacteria; kingdom Bacillati; phylum Bacillota; class Bacilli; order Caryophanales; family Bacillaceae; genus Lottiidibacillus; species Lottiidibacillus patelloidae. The sequence goes on from NZ_NPIA01000001.1 coordinate 78,918, forward strand.
CTTGCTGATGATTTTGTTGAATTTGGGAGCTCGGGAATAGTTTTTACAAAAAAAGATATTATTGATAGGCTTAGCACAGAAGAAGAAATTGATTATGTCCTCACAAATTTTCATACCAAAATCTTAGAAGAAAATGTTGTCTTAACAACTTTTGAAATAGAAAAAAACGCAGGAGTTAAGTATACGTTACGCAGCTCAATTTGGAGAAAAACGGATGGTAAATGGCAAATAGTGTTTCATCAAGGAACACCAAAATAGTCATAATATGAAAGAAAAACCGATGGATATTAATAAAACATATAGAGAAAATAATACATAATGGAGAGTGATTGTATGTTAAAAAGAGGAATTCCGAATGCGTTTACATTAGGAAACTTATATTGCGGGTTTCTTTCTGTCGGATTTGCGGCACAAGGGCAATTTAAGAATGCAGCTATATTAATATTAATCGGAATGATGTTAGACAGTATGGATGGACGGGTAGCCCGTATGTTGAATGCAGAAAGTGAACTAGGGAAAGAATTAGATTCATTAGCTGATGTTGTAACATTTGGTGTTGCTCCAGCATTTTTAGTTTACTACACGTCATTTGCGGATTTTGGTATGTTAGGTTATCTTGTTGCAGCTTTATTTCCGTTATTCGGTGCATTTAGATTAGCAAGATTTAACATTAAAGCAACAACATCTTCATCTAAATATTTTACAGGTGTACCAATAACTGCTGCAGGTGGAATACTAGCACTATTAACGTTATTCGGAGACAAAATTCCTAATATTGTTGTAAGTGTTACCTTTACAGCACTATGTTTTTTAATGGTTAGCAAGGTTAAAATTCCTAGTTTCAAGGAAATTCCACTACCTAAATACGGTACAATTATTACCGTTTTCTTAGGTTGTGTAATATACCTCGTTTACAAACAGACACATGAACAATTTCCAATTTTCCTATATATTGCAATCCCTCTTTACATTGCATATATCGGATATAGAATTAACAAAAATAAAAAGCAAATAAAACAAAAATAATGTAATGAATACCCTTCTAGTGAGAAGGGTATTTTTTCTTTTCGTTTTGAAATCGGTCTACAACAACACTAATAAGAGATCCTATACATGCACTTCCAATAATATCAGACGGATAATGGTGTCCAAGCCAAACCCTAGATAGTCCTGTTAATAAAGACAAAGTCGATAAAACTAAACCTATTCCCTTTTTATACATGATAATGGAAGTCGAAACAGCAAACACTAGAAGGGTATGCTTACTTGGAAATGAAGAGTCCATCTTACAAGGCTTTAATATCCCGACACGATGTTTTACAAAGGGACGGGGTTTATAAGAAAAAATACGGATCATTAGATTAACAAGATAAGCAAGGCACATAGAATAAACAGCATTTTTGCCTACTTCTTTATTTCTTCCTTTACAAATTAATAGAAATAAAATAGCAAATAAATATAAATAGCGTGCTCTATTTGATATTAATATCATCAATTTATCAACCCAAAAAGATCGACCAGCCAGTTGGTTAATTAATTTAAAAAGTTTATAGTCCATAGTGAAATTCCTCCTATATAGATATGGTGTAATTTCCCCTCGTTTAGCTAAATAATTCATAGAGGGAGAAAGGAATTTATCACTTAAATTAGAATAGTTATAGGAGAAATACTTTTATGAATGGATGAAGAATTATGAAGAAATTTAGTAAATATAGAGTATTACGAGGACATCATTTGTTATGTGTTCATGGGTTCCAAGGGATGGGGTATAGCCCAAGTTTCGTAGAAAAAATGAGTGAAATTGTTAATGAGATAAGAAACGAAAAAGTGGACTTTCCAATACAAATTGTAGAAGGCTTTGATGAAGCATGTTCAGCATGTCCTCATCAAGGAGAGACGTTATGCCAAAGTACAGAAGAGGGAGACGCACACGTCAGATAATTAGATAAGAATGTCATGGAAAAGTTAGATATTAAGCATGGTGAAATTTGGTCAAAAGACAAATTAGTAGCGCATACTGCCAAACATATCAATGCAAATGACTTAGACACATTATGTGCTGGATGTTCCTGGTTATCTTACGGAGTATGCAAAGAGGGAATAGAAAAGTTAAAGGAAAAGGTATAGGTATAGGTATAGGAAGTATCGTTGGGGGAGTAATTGTGAAGACAATAGCTTCTTTTTTATTTACATGAACAACTTAATGATTGAGATAATAAAGGAAGAAGGAGGATGCTATGGAAAAACAGGATAAGAGAAAGGTAGTAAAAACACTAAGGAAACATGTTGAAAAATTAGATGCTCTTATTAAAGAAAAAGGGAATTAAGATGCAGATGAGGAATGTATAAGATAGAAAAATAATAAATATGAGGTGAGAGGTATGGCAAAACTTTATAACTATATTTTTTCTAGAAATGCGAGAGAGCAATCAGAATTTTATGCCAAAGCACTAAATGGGGAAATTAAAAGTATACAAACATTTGAAGATGTTCCTAATACAGATGAAAAAATTAAAGATAAAATTATGCATTTAACTCTTGATATTAATGGAGCAACAATTTTCATGGCAGACGCTATAAACGAACCGGTAAAAACAAGTGGATCAGTCGATATCGGATTAGAGTTTGCTAGTGAAGAGGAAGCAAGAATTGCCTTCGCTAACCTAGCAGAAGGTGGGCACGTTATTATGCCAATTGAAAAACAGTTTTGGGGAGCAATGTTTGGTCGTCTCCATGATAAATATGGTATCCTATGGCAAATTGTTACGGAACATGAATAAGATGCAGAGGAGTTTCTTACATTATTAAGAAGCTCTTTTTTATATTAAATAATTTCCATAATATTCTATACAGCACACTTAATGTGTTATACAATATTATTAATATGTCATACTTATTGTAAAGGGGGATTAATATGATAGCCACAAAAAGCATTCGGAAGGTTATGGTAGCCAATCGGGGAGAAATTGCTATTCGTGTATTTCGTGCATGCACAGAATTAGGTATTCGTACTGTAGCAATTTACTCTAAAGAAGACTCTGGGTCCTATCACAGGTATAAAGCAGATGAAGCATACTTAGTTGGAGAAGGAAAAAAACCTATTGATGCTTATTTAGATATTGAGGGTATCATAGACGTTGCTAAAAAAAATGATGTCGATGCCATTCATCCTGGCTATGGCTTTCTCTCAGAAAATGTTCAATTTGCAACACGCTGTGAGGAAGAAGGTATATTTTTTATAGGTCCGAAGCCAATACATTTAAGTATGTTCGGTGATAAAGTGAAAGCACGTAAACAAGCAATTCTTGCTAACATTCCAGTCATACCTGGTAGTGATGGTCCTGCTGAATCATTTGCAGAAGTGAAGCAATTTGCAGATGAGCATGGGTTTCCTATTATCATAAAAGCCTCGTTAGGCGGCGGCGGAAGAGGTATGCGAATCGTAAGAAATAACTCTGAAATGAAGGAAGCCTATGAGCGTGCAAAATCGGAAGCAAAAGCAGCTTTCGGCAATGATGAAATCTATGTAGAAAAATTTGTAGAAAAACCGAAACATATTGAAGTACAAATTTTAGGAGACAATGCTGGAAATATTGTTCATCTTTTCGACAGAGATTGTTCGGTACAAAGAAGACATCAAAAAGTAGTCGAAGTCGCTCCAAGTGTTTCAATTTCAGACCAATTGCGAGAGAAGATATGCAATGCTGCGGTAAAGCTAATGAAAAATGTTAATTATGTTAACGCAGGTACTGTAGAATTTTTAGTTGCTCAAGATAACTTTTATTTTATTGAAGTAAATCCACGGATCCAAGTTGAACATACGATTACTGAGATGATTACTGGGATAGATATCGTGCAGACACAACTTTTAATTACAGATAACCATTTGTTGCATAGTAATGAAATAGAAATTCCTAAACAAGAGGATATTCGTACGAATGGTTATGCAATTCAATCCCGCGTTACTACAGAGGACCCCCAAAATAACTTTATGCCTGATACGGGAAGAATTATGGCTTATCGTACCGGTGGAGGGTTTGGAGTTAGATTAGATGCCGGCAACGGTTTTCAAGGGGCAGTCATTACACCACATTATGATTCATTATTAGTTAAAGTATCGACTTCTGACATGTCGTTTGAAAAAGCAGCGCGAAAAATGATGCGAAATTTAAAAGAGTTTCGAATCCGTGGTATCAAAACGAATATTCCTTTTTTAATAAATGTTATTGAACATGAGAACTTTTTAAATGGGAAGTATGACACCTCATTTATTGATACTACGCCAGAGTTGTTTAATTTTCCAATGCAACGTGACCGAGGAACGAAAATGCTTTCCTATATTGGAACTGTTACAGTAAACGGGTTTCCAGGAGTGAATAAAGAAAAGAAACCTGTCCATGCTATGCCAAAAATTCCTAATGTCGAAAATATTAATTTCCAAAATGGAACAAAGCAAATTCTCGATAATGAAGGGCCAGAAGGAATAAAAAAATTTCTATCAATGCAAAAAGAAGTTTTATTAACTGATACAACATTCCGTGATGCACATCAATCGTTATTAGCAACACGTTTTAGAACTAATGACTTAAAAAAGGCGGCGGAACCAACAGCTAAACTTCTTCCAAATTTGTTTTCTTTAGAAGTTTGGGGAGGAGCGACTTTCGATGTTGCATATCGCTTTTTAAATGAAGACCCTTGGGTGCGTTTGCATACTATTCGTGAAAAAGTACCAAATATAATGCTGCAAATGTTACTAAGAGCTTCTAATGCAGTTGGTTACAAAAACTATCCAGATAATTTAATTGAAGCATTTGTAGAGAAATCAGCTAGTAATGGTATTGATGTCTTCCGGATATTCGATAGTTTAAACTGGGTGGAAGGCATGAAACCAGCGATTGAAGCTGTATTAAATACAGGAAAAATTGCGGAAGCTTCTATTTGTTATACAGGAGATATTCTAAATCCTGCACGACAAAAATATTCTTTAGATTACTATGTTACGCTAGCAAAAGAGCTTGAAAAAGCAGGAGCACATGTTTTAGGGATAAAAGATATGGCAGGCTTATTAAAGCCGCAAGCTGCATTTAAACTTATTTCAACATTAAAAGAAGAGATAAACCTGCCAATTCATTTGCACACTCATGATACGAGTGGAAATGGGTTGTATACGTATGCAAAAGCAGTTGAAGCTGGTGTAGATATCGTGGACGTAGCAATGAGTTCAATGGCTGGCCTGACATCACAACCTAGTGCGAGTTCTCTTTTTTATGCACTTGAAGGAACTGATAGAAAGCCGAAAGTAGACATTGAAGCATTAGATCAACTTTCTCATTATTGGGAAGGAATCCGTCCGTATTATCATAGTTTTGAAAGTGGTATGAAATCACCTCATGCAGAAGTATATAAACATGAAATGCCTGGTGGACAGTACAGTAACTTAAAACAGCAGGCAAAAGCAGTAGGACTGGAAGATCGCTGGGATGAAGTGAAAGAAATGTACAAAGAAGTAAACCGAATGCTAGGAGATATTGTAAAAGTAACTCCATCATCAAAAATAGTTGGTGATATGGCATTATACATGGTACAAAATGACCTTACGGAAGAACTAATAGTAAAAAACGGTTCAGGGCTGGATTTCCCAGACTCGGTTATTGAATTCTTCAAAGGTGAATTAGGGCAGCCATATCAAGGTTTTCCAAAGGAATTGCAACAAGTCATATTAAAAGGACAAAAGCCACTGACAAACAGACCAGGAGCTTTATTACAACCAGTTAATTTTGATGAATTAAAAGAAGAGTTATCGAAACTCACTGAAAGAGAAGTCACGGAGTTAGACGTGATATCTTATGCTCTTTATCCAAAAGTAATAAAAGATTACTTAGCGAAAGTCTCAGCTTTTGGTAATATTTCCGTCTTAGATACGCCTACATTTTTCTATGGCATGCGATTAGGTGAAGAAATAGAAGTAGAGATTGAACAAGGAAAAACATTAATTGTTAAATTAGTATCAATCGGCGAACCACAAGAAGATGGAACGAGAGTCATTTACTTTGAACTTAATGGACAGCCGCGAGAAGTAGTAGTTGTTGATGAGACAATTGAACAAACTGCAGTTAAAAGGCGAAAAGTAGACAGTAATGATGAAAAGCAAATTGGTGCGACAATGCCAGGGGCTGTTATTAAAGTATTAGTAACTAAAGGTGAAAAAGTTTATCAAGGTGATCATTTAATGATCACAGAAGCAATGAAAATGGAAACAACTGTGCAAGCCCCTTTTACAGGAATTGTGAAGGATATCTATGTCGATGCAGGCGAGGCAATTCAAACTGGAGATTTACTAATGGAAGTTGAAAAGGCATAACAAAAATTCGCAATGCAGCTCCACTCTGATCTCACGTAAAAAATTTATAGGGAAAACATAGAAACGCAGAGGCCACGGTATCCTCTGCGTTTCGTCTTATTCGCTAACACGATATAGAACCCATTTGTCACTTCTTTCCATGCATCTCTAAAATGTTTAAACCCTCTGAGACATCAGGTTCCTCAAAAAAATTAGTAACATGAATAAACATCTCTTCCGTGTCAAAGGCTGCTCTTTCAGGTTGTTCTTTACGCCTTTGAGCTATTTGAAGTAGGCATTGTTCGTTACTTAGGTTAAGAAAAATTAGTTGATGTCTTGCATTGACTTCTGATGACATTTCCAAAAACCACTTTCGCAGTTTTTGTGTGTTAGCGGGAAAATCCATCACTACATCCGTACCGACACATAAGAGGTTTTGGACATGCTTTTTCACCAACGGCTTAATCTGCGTTGAGAATTTTAAATAGTCCTCAAATGAAGCTATCTGATTGGGGTAAAGAGATGATAGCCATTCATCCTCAGACAACAGGACAGCATGCTTATCAAGTGCCAATTGTATTGATTTAGTCGATTTTCCTGCGCCCATCTTTCCACAGAAAAAGTATAAAGTTCCCAACTGCTTCAATTTTTTATGTCCCCCTCGTGAACTTAGTAAAGGGATTGTTGCCTACAATATATGTCGCTGATGGTGAGCCACGCTTTTCTTACCCGCCAAAAAACAAGTCAACAATGTTACCAGCAGTAGAGCTTTTTTTGTTGTATAGTTCTGAATAGCCACAGTCTGTACATGAAATGACGATAAATTTATTGTGCTGAATATCTAGTAATTTTGAAAGTCCAGTCCCTGTTGTTGCAATTTCCTTTTGTGTTGTAGTCGTACAACCACATTTCACGCATCCTTTTTGATCACTCATCATTATTCCCCCATATCTATTATCTTTTTATAATTCTTATTCCATAAGACAATAGTTAAAACCTCTTTTATGAAGGAGACTTTTCTTTTCTTAAGCGAGTGTGGATATATAAGAAGGCTGCCAAGTTTAAATAAACAACAATAGCGTAAAAAGGGAAACTTAAAAACAGGTTCCAACCCTTGTATAAAAATAGGTGAAAGAATTCTACTGATACCCACTCAAAAAATGTTAGTAAAGCAGCGCAGATAAAGACAAATGTTGTTTTCTTTGGCCGCTTTACTAAAAAATAGAATAGAAAAATATACAACACACCAGGATAGGTGATGATGTGTAGTGGCATATCAAATAACTCTCCACTATTACGATCAACAGTATCATATAAATCGACAGGTTTAACAGCTAAAACGTAATCTCCAACAGACGCGTAATATATGTTAAATAAAAAAATAAATAGTAATTCTGACAATGATATCTTTCTATATTTTTTATGAAGAAAGATAATAATTAAAACAACCATACTAGTAATGAAGATTATCCACCATTCATTAGCATCAAATTGTTTCGGACTTATTGGCTCATAAATTTTCCTGAAAAGTGAAATTAGATTATTATCCATTTATGTGCCCTTCCTTCTTTAGAAGGTTGCCAAACTTTTTCATGAAAAATATTGAAGTGAGTAAGGAAAAGACATTTAATATTGTCACAATAGTCAAAGGTAATAGTTGACCGTGCTTAATAATGAAAGCCCCTAAAAATATATCGAGTTCAAGTAAGAAAAGGTACCCGATTAGCCAAGAGAAGGAATACAAACTGATGATCTTTATTGACCTCTTTTTCTTAATTGCTCTTAGCACAAATACAAGAAAAAGCGGATACATAATGACAAAATGTACATATGTAGTAAAGAATTCAATATACTTTGCCTTTACTGTTAATGATTCATATGCAGAGTGATACAAGTTAAAAGACCATGAGCAAATTGCTACACAGAAGATGGTAATACATAAAAGTTCAAACCAATGGAAAGTCGTAGTGAATGTTTTAATTTTTAATAAAAGGGTAATAATTAGAATAATACTTATAATTAAAATAAATGGTAACATGACACATTTTCCTCTCGCTATATTAGTTGTTAGTTTAGCCAACTTTTTAAAAAAGATAATTGTTATTGGAAAATTTATGTCATTTGTGTTGACATTTTAATATTTTCATAATAATATGAAAAGCAATAACATTTCACTTACATTCTTTAAATAGATAAAGCGTTGAAGAAGAAGAGTAATGATCATGGAAACTTTAGAGAGCTGGTGGTTGGTGGGAACCAGTGTGGAAATGATTATGAATGGCCTTCTGAGCTTTCAAACCGAATCCTTAATAAAAAGGTAGTAGGCTTTGACGAAATGTCTCATCGTTACAAGAGGCACATATTCAAGCAGTTATTGCTTTGATATGGTTAGAGCTATTGCTTTTTTTAGCAATAAATTAAGGTGGCACCACGGTCCCTCGTCCTTTTGATGATGAGGGGCTTTTTTGTATTTAAAAATAAATAAAATAAATAAATCGTTGAGTAAGAGGAGTACATTTATTTGATGCGTTACAGAGAGTGAGGGATAGTGGGATCTTCACACGCTAGAATAAGTCGAATGGGCTTACGAGAGGCTTTTTGAAAGTTAAGTAGGAAAGCACGGGATTCCGCCGTTAAAAGGATAGAGTATCGGAGAAATAAAATCTCCCGTACTTGAATAGAGAGGGAGTATTAGTTACTCCAATAGAGGTGGCACCGCGAATATTCGTCCTCCATAAGCACATTCGTGTTTATGGGGGACTTTTTTATTTTAATAACAAATTAGGAGGAGTAAAAAATGAAACAATATTTAAACAAACTGATGACTGGTCAGTCCTTATCATTCGTTGAAATGAAAGAAGCGAGTGAGCTTATGCTAAGTGAAAATATTTCAGATAGTGAAATCGCAGCCTTTTTAATTGCATTAAAGGCAAAGGGAGAAAGTGTAGAGGAAATGGCAGGTTTAGCCACAACGCTAAAAAATAAAGCACATTCTTACCAGCGTCCATCCACTGGAATTACTGATAATTGCGGAACTGGTGGTGATGGCTCACAAAGCTTTAACATCAGTACAACCGCAGCTTTTGTAATTGCTGGTGCTGGGGAGAAAGTCGCGAAACATGGAAATCGCAGCATCTCTAGTAAAACTGGAAGTGCCGATGTATTAGAATCGCTTGGAGTAGCATTAGATTTCTCAACAGATGAAGTGGAAGAATTACTGAATGAGAACGGAATTGCTTTTTTATTTGCTCCTTATGTTCATCCAAAAGTGAAGCGAATTGGAAAAGTTAGAAAAGAACTGAAGCTACCAACAATATTTAATTTAATAGGGCCATTAACAAATCCTGTTCCACTTGAGACACAATTAATAGGAATTTATAGAAGAGATTTACTAGAAAAAATGGCTCAAGTTTTAAAACTTTTAGGCAGAGAGCGAGCGATTGTTATTAACGGTGCTGGATATCTTGATGAGGCTTCTTTAGCAGGTGAAAATCATTTTGTTCTTTTAGACAAAGGTAATATTACAAAACATGCTTTTCACCCGAGTGATGTAGGATTACATGTTTATGAAAATAATGAAATTCGCGGTGGTTCTGCCTCAGAGAATGCAGAAATCTTACTGCAAGTATTACAGGGGAAGGAAGGGCCACACTTAACAACCGTCTTGTTAAATGCAGGGTTAAGCCTTTATGCAACAGGTAGAGCTGGATCGATTGAAGAAGGTATTCGGTTAGCTAGACATAGCATTACAAGTGGAGCTGCATTAAAAAAGTTAAGATTTTTGCAAACATACAGTAACGATAGAAAGCGAGGAATGATTGTATGACAATTTTAGATGAAATCATTGCCAATAAGCACATTGAATTAGCAAACCTTCCGAAACTAGATTCAGTAAATGTTTCTAACCGGAAGCCGAGAAGTTTATTTAAAACATTTAAAGAGAATGCAAATATGAATATTATTGCAGAAATAAAAAGAGCATCTCCATCTAAAGGCGATATTAATATCACAGTTAATATTAAGGAACAAGCAAAAGCGTATGTTGAAAATGGGGCAGGGGCAATATCAGTTTTAACTGATGTCACTTATTTTAAAGGAACGATGGATGACTTAAGAAATGTAAGAGATGTAGTCAATGTTCCAATTTTATGTAAAGATTTCATCATTGATCGAAGACAAATAGATATAGCAAAGAATGCAGGTGCCGATGTTATTTTACTAATTGTTGCCGCCTTAACCAAAGCAAGATTAACTAATCTATTTAACTATGCGCGACTTCACGATTTAGATGTTTTAGTAGAAGTACATGATGAAGAAGAACTCTCTGTTGCACTCGATCTTGGTGCAAAGATAATTGGTATTAATAATCGTAACTTACACACGTTTGAAGTTGACTTAAATGTTACCGAGCGCCTAGCTTCTCTAGTAAACAAGAATGAAATTGTAATAATTAGTGAGAGTGGTTTTTCTACAGGAGAAGACGTTGCAAAAGTAGCAAATGCTGGAGCGGAAGGAATTTTAGTTGGCGAAACGTTAATGAAAGCAACAGATTTAAAAGAAAAGATGCAAGAGTTACAGGTGTTAAAAGGAACAAAGCAATGAAAGTAAAGATATGTGGTATTAAAGATTTAAAAACAGCATTAGTAGCATGCCAATTAGGTGCCGACGCAATTGGTTTTGTGTTTGCTTCCAGTAAGCGTCAAATAACAGTTCAGCAAGCAAAAGAAGTGTCTGAATTCATACCAAACAACGTTAAAAAGGTAGGTGTATTCGTTAATGAAACAATAGATAGAATACAAGAGATTGCTTCGATTACAAAACTAGATATGATTCAACTTCATGGACAAGAAACAGAGCAATTTTGCGAGGCTATTCATCTTCCGGTCATTAAAGCATTTTCTGTTACAAGCATAGAAAACATGCAACGAATTAATAAGTTCAAAGTACCGCTATATCTTTTAGATAGTGCACAAGCTGGAAGTGGTCAAACATTTGATTGGCAATTACTTAAAGATAAAGACGTTCAAAAATCAAAATTAATGTTAGCGGGAGGACTAACTCCAGAAAACGTAAACCAAGCAATAAAACTAGTAAAACCAGCATGGGTAGATGTTTCTAGTGGTGTAGAAACAAATGGTTATAAAGATCTGAAGAAAATAAGAGACTTTATTTATAATGCTAAAAGGTAAAGGAGAGAAAAGAAAATGGCAACATCATATATGCAGCCCAATGAAAAAGGTGAATTTGGCAAGTTTGGTGGTAAATATATTCCAGAAACATTAATGGAAGCAACCATTGAACTTGAAAAAGCATACGAATTAGCAATGCAAGATGAATCTTTTACAAAGGAGTTCAGTTACTATTTAAAAGAATATATAGGCAGGGAAACACCGCTTTATTTTGCAAACAACTTAACGAAAAAAGTTGGCGGTGCAAAAATCTACTTAAAGAGAGAAGATTTAAACCATACTGGAGCTCATAAAATTAATAACACAATAGGGCAAGCGCTTCTTGCGGTACGAATGGGAAAAAAGAAGATTGTAGCTGAAACAGGAGCAGGTCAACACGGCGTTGCAACTGCGACAGTTTGCTCTTTATTAGGTCTCGAATGTACAGTCTTCATGGGAATAGAAGATATTCGTAGACAAAAATTAAATGTTTTCCGGATGGAATTATTAGGAGCAAAAGTTGAAGCTGTCGAGCATGGAAGCGGAACATTGAAGGATGCTGTAAATGAAGCTTTACGATTTTGGGTTACAAACGTCGAAGATACGCATTATATTATCGGCTCTGTTTTAGGGCCACATCCATTTCCAAAGATGGTCAGAGATTTTCAAAGTGTCATAGGAAGAGAGACAAAAGAACAGTTTTATCATAAGGAAGGCCGTCTACCGAATGCAGTTGTCGCTTGTATTGGTGGTGGTAGTAATGCAATGGGGATGTTTTATCCATTTATAGATGATAAAGAAGTGAAGTTATACGGTGTGGAAGCGGCTGGAACTGGTGAAAAGCATGCTGCTACGTTAACGAAAGGCTCTGTTGGTATTTTGCATGGTGCGATGATGTATTTACTTCAAAATGAAAGTGGTCAAATTGAAGAAGCCCATTCCATATCAGCAGGATTAGATTATCCAGGTGTTGGACCTGAACATAGTTATTTAAAGGAAATTGATCGTGTTACCTATTCTTCAGTCACTGATGCGGAAGCACTAGATTCTTTTCAGCTTCTTTCAAAAACAGAGGGAATTATTCCGGCATTAGAAAGTTCACATGCAATAGCAGAAGCTGTGAAAATCGCAGAAAAAATGAATGCAGACCAGTCGATAGTTATATGTTTGTCAGGACGTGGAGACAAAGATGTTCATACAGTAATGGAGGCACTTGGAGGGATTGAAAATGGGTAAACAAAAAATTGAACGATCGTTTAAATTAGTGGAAGAAAGAGGCCAAAAAGCATTTGTGCCATATATAATGGCAGGAGATGGCGGACTAGATGCTTTAAAGGAAAGGATATTATTTTTACAAGATTGTGGAGCAACAGTCATCGAGCTTGGTATTCCGTTTTCTGACCCTGTTGCAGATGGACCTGTTATTCAAGAAGCTGGAAAAAGAGCATTAGCAAATGGAACAACGTTAGAACTCGTCCTAAATTGTCTAGATATGATGAAAAATGAAGTTATTGTTCCTATTATTTTAATGACCTATATAAACCCAATCTATGCTTATGGTATAAAAGAATTTGTGGAGCAGTGTAACAAAGTAGGAGTTGATGGTCTTATAATTCCAGACCTTCCATTTGAACAAAGGAATATAATTACGTCATACACTAATGATTTGGGTATAGCCTTGATTCAATTAGTGTCAATCACGACAACAATTGAAAGGAAAAGAAAAATAATAGAAGAGGCAGAAGGATTTTTATATGCAGTGACAGTTACGGGGATTACAGGGGCAAGATCTTCTTTACATAAGAATTTAACGCCGTTTTTACAAGAATTAAAGGAACTAAGTCATATTCCAGTTCTAGCTGGGTTTGGTATTTCAAATAAAAACCAAGCGCAAGACGTAAGTGAAAACTGTGATGGTGTAATCGTAGGAAGTGAGGTAGTAAGACTCTTACATGAAAATAAGAGAGCTGATTTAAAAGAGTTGATGTCATCTTTGAAGAATGTTGAATGCTAATAAACTATGGGAGCTAATTTAGCTCCTTTTTATTTTTCTATTAATATGGGTATACTAATAAGAAATTTTTAATATACATTAAATTATTAGAATATTTGCATAATTAGCATTGCTTTTGTATTATGAAAATAGGGAAGATTATATGATTAGAATGGAGATGATTGATGTGATTTTTGAGACGAAACTACGCAATCAAGCATTCAACAAGATCTGTCCTCCAATGAGCAAAAATGATAAGAAAAGTAATGGGTTATTCAATTATGGATTTTTAATAATTTCAAGTTTCGTAGTGATTATACTTCAATTTCTTTAAAAAAATGCTAAAGAAAAAACTACCTGCATCCAAAATCTATTTGGAAGTAGGTAGTTTTAGTTATTAATGATTTGCTACTTTTGCATGTGCTTTATCATGAACAGCTATCTTCTTAATTAACGTTGAACTTTCAGCATTTAAACCGATAATCTCAACTTTTTTATTGTTCTCTTGATATTTGAGTACAACTTTGTCAATAGCACCTACTGCAGAGTCATCCCATACATGAGCGTTAGTGAAGTCGATTACAATAACTTCCGCTTCTTCTTTAAAATTAAAATTAGTTAAGAAATCTGTTACTGATGCAAAGAAAAGTTGTCCTTGGACATAATAAACTTTCCTTTTCGTAGTTTTATCAAAGGTATTGTTAATAGTCACTTTTGATATTTTTGCTGCAAAGAATAATGCACTTAAAATTACTCCTGCGAATACCCCTTTAGATAAATCATGAGTGTAAACAACAGTAGCAACGGTAACGATCATTACGACTGCGTCTCCTCGAGGGGTTACATGTAACCTAGTTAATGAAGACCAATCAAATGTTCCGATTGAAACCATAATCATAACCCCAACTAAGGCAGCCATTGGAATACTTACTAAAATATCATTTAGTAATACAATCAATGTTAATAAGAATATACCAGCAACTAATGTTGACAATCGTCCGCGAGCGCCTGATTTTACGTTAATTACTGATTGGCCAATCATTGCACAACCAGCCATTCCACCAAAGAAACCAGTAACGATGTTTGCAACACCTTGACCGCGAGCTTCTTTGTTTTTATTACTATCTGTTTCAGTCATGTCATCGACAATTTGTGCCGTTAATAGCGACTCTAGTAAACCTACCATTGCTAATGCAAAAGAATAAGGTAAGATAATCATTAATGTTTCAATAGTGAATGGAACGTTAGGAATGAAAAATGTAGGTAAATCACTTGCTAAATGTCCCATATCTCCAACGGTTCTAACATCTGTATGAAATACAATAGCGATAATAGTCATGACAATTATTGCTACTAATGGTGAAGGAACTACAGTCGTAAATCTAGGTAAAATGTAAATGATAGCTAAAGCTCCAGCAACCATTGCGTACATGACCCAAGATTCACCAACAAAATGGACTAACTGTGACATGAAGATTAAAATTGCTAATGCATTCACAAAACCAGTCATTACTGACCTTGGTACAAACTTCATTAAATTTCCTACTTTAAAAACTCCAAAAACTACTTGAATAATCCCGGTTAGAATCGTTGCAGCTAGTAAATATTGCAGTCCATAATCAGCCACTAACGTAACCATAACTAAAGCCATTGCTCCTGTAGCTGCGGAAATCATTGCTGGCCTTCCACCGATAAATGCAATAACAACTGCGATACAGAATGAAGCATAAAGCCCAACCATAGGGTCTACTCCAGCGATAATAGAGAATGCAATTGCTTCTGGAATTAACGCTAGTGCTACGACGATACCTGCTAATGTATCCCCTTTTATATTTCCAAACCATTCTTGTTTTAATCTTTGAATATCCATTTTCACACCCCAAAATCTCTTAATATAGTAAACTCTCTAAAGAGTTTTGCCGACTTTCACAAGAAGCAATTATATCATGAGTTCGAGATTACATATACCTTTAAATTAGCGGGTTAAAAGTGTATATACTTTAATTTCCTCGTTATATCTCTTAGTAGATCAATTTAATATGCCTATGAGAAGTTTATATATTATGACAATTCAGAAATTAGAGCAAACAAAAAAGAATGCTGAGTATATATATTAATCAGCATTCTTTTTTAATCTCGAAGTAAAACGGCAGTTCCATTAGTTTTATATTCTAAAAATAGCTGCTTTAACTTACGATGATATTGTTCATCACATTGAATAAAGATTAAGACTTCGGAATAATCTTCATCTTTTATTCGTTTTTTGTTTTTTCTCATTACAAAAGAAATAACGTATGCAGATAAACATCCAGTAAAGAAACCAATTAATCCCCAGTTGATTGGCCCCCATTTTAATGTATAACCATAAATTGCTCCAATTACGGAAAAAGCTGTTCCAAATGCAAAAGCTAAATCAATAAACGACAATTTAATCCCATCTTCAATTAAACGTTCAGAATGTATACTTTCTGTTGGAGAGATTTTGTCTAAACTAGTTACAAATATTTGTTTTTTTGAAATTCCATACTTCTGTATATCAGATATTAATAATTCAACATTTACAGAATGGGCAAGTGAAGTAACAACTAACATACTACTCTCCTTTAGTTTTTTGATTCATAAAATAATTAAAAATAGAACTGTTAGCAAATTCTTTATTAAAGTATCTTGCCTGTTCTAATTTAAACATCTTATTTAACTCTTTTGATGCCACAAAAGCATTGTAAATAGAAAAACCAAAAATAGAAGGAATAAATAAAAACCATTGCATTGCAATTAGTGAAGTAGAAACTTCAAAATCACCTATTAAAAACAATGGAAGCGCTGGGATAATGTTTGATTTAAAAATTGTTATTACCCACCAAAGTAAGAGGTAAAATCCCATCACATAGTTATGTAAATATAGCTGTCCTAACCCTGGGCATAAGATTGAATATATTATTGCCATTTTTGGTTTCCGAATTTCTAAATAGTTTAAGTCTAATGGGGAAATAACTGCTCTGAATATTGGTGCTTTTTGTTGATCTGCAAGGATACTCATTTTATTTAATTCAATGGTTATTCTTCTCGAATCCCAAATTGCAAAAAAATATACTGGGATATAAAGTGTAGCTATTCGAGGGTTTAGAACTTCTTTCGCTTTCTCAAATTCTCCAATAAATGAATATAATATTGCTTCGTTAAGTCCCGAATATGAGTTAATGTAAAATTCCCAAATGATTAATATTGATCCGATAAAGTAACGGCATAGCATAATATGTCCAAAACCAGGCAATGCTGCCGACCACCACATGATAATATAAGGGTTTCTAATATAAATGAAATTATTAATAAATGATGAAATAATTGCCTTTGGGTGTCGTGGTGTTGAAGTACTACTATTCATATGTTCACCTCTCACTCATATCTTTTCCAAAATCTGTAATCCAATTCAACGATTAGTAAGAAAATGTTTATATCATCCAGTCTTAAGAAATAATGATAAAAAATGATATGTTTCGGAGAGTGAGTTCATTGACCCTATTTATTTATATCATTATTGCGTGGTTGTTAGCGGGTATATTTGTCATGTTACCGAAACGAAGCGACAATTTAGCCTATTTGTTTCTATTTATGATTTTATCTATAGTAAATATAAATATATATTATATTCGTTATGAAAAATTTCATCTTGCCACATATCCAGAGACGTATTTGGAATATATCTCTTTAATCATTGAGCGAAGTTTAAACGTACCTTTGTTTGTTTTATTTTTTATTTATTCTTTTGAATCTGTAAGTTCTAAAAAAGAAAAAATTGGATTTTTCCTCTTTTGGATAACTCTATTCGGAGTTTACGACTGGCTTGGGACAATGCTAAATGTAAAAATTTATTTGCATTGGAATTCTTTATTTTCTATCCTTTTATATATCTTCTACATCAATTTAGCTTTCCTTTTAAAAAGCTGGTTTAATAAACGGAATTGGGGAGCGGAAAAATGAAGATAGTTTATGATCAATCCTTTAACGCAAATGAAATCTTTGTTATCCTTTTTATTGTTTTAACATTTATTACAATAAAAATATTGCCAAAAAGGTTTTCAAAAAAAGAAACAATTTTATTTATTATTTATGGTGCATTTATAAGCACGATGTTTGATAATCTAATTGGAATTCAGGTAATGAATTATTATGATATAAACGACTCTTCGGAATACTCTATTTATGATGCATTGTTATATATTGGATATGGTCCGGTTAGCTACATATTTTTGTACATCTATGATCGGTATTCAATTACAGGATTAAATACGGTTTTCTATGTTACTTTTTGGTCACTTATTGCAGTTGTCGTTGAGTTAATTGCAGTAAAAATAGGTGTGTTTCATTATTTAAATGGCTATCAAACTTACTTCTCATTCCCCATTTATTTGTTTGTACAATGTGTTGCAATTATGCTCTTTCACTTGGTGAAAAGGATTAAAGCGAATGAAAAGGGAGATTTGTTTTCATAATGTAACGATGTGAAGTATATACATTATTACTGTGTAAAAAAACAACTAGGAGAAGAGATAAGAATGAGAATAATTTTAGTTTTTTCAATCATTGCTTTTATGCTTCTAATTGTTATTCAATTCATTCTAACTGAAGCTGCACCTGTCACGGGTGAAACTAGTACAATAGATATTATTAGTAAAAAAATATAGGATCTAATTGAGGCTGGCATAGTGTCCAGCCTTATTTTTTTACATACCTTTAACAATAGATATTAATGAATTATGGTATTGTATTATTGTGATATCTAATACTAGAGGAGAAAATTAATATGGTGGAAAGAAAATTACTTGCTGAATTTATCGGTACCTATTTTTTAGTTTTTGCTGGTACTGGTGCAATAATAGTTAATGAACTTACAGGACTTATAACACATGTGGGTATTGCATTAACGTTTGGGTTAATCGTAACAGTTTTAATCTATTCTTTCGGACATGTTTCGGGAGCACACTTTAATCCTGCGGTTACAATTGGTTTTTTATGTATGAAACAGATATCCATGAAGAAAAGTATATACTATATTTTAGTTCAAATTATAGGAGCAATATGTGCGAGTTTAACATTGAAGTTATTATTTCCTTCAAATAAATTACTTGGGACTACGCTACCAACTTATTCATGGCAGCAGAGTTTCCTACTTGAAATTATATTGACTTTTTTATTAATGACGGTAATTTTTAACTCCGCAGTTTCTGCTAAAGCAGTTAAACCGTTAGCAGGAATTGCAATTGGTGCTACTGTGGGACTAGAGGCAATGTTTGCTGGACCAATAACTGGTGCCTCTATGAACCCAGCTCGTTCACTAGGGCCTGCCTTAGTTTCTCAACATTTGTCTCACTTGTGGATTTATGTCGTTGCAACAATAATAGGAGCAATACTTGCAGCGGTAATTTATAAGATACTTAAAGATAACAATGAGGTGTAATCAGATGGATAAAAAAACAATTTATTTCTTATGTACTGGTAATTCATGCAGAAGCCAAATGGCGGAGGGTTTTGCTAAAAAATATTTAGGAGAAAAGTTTGATGTATACTCAGCTGGAATTGAAGCACATGGTGTGAATCCGAAAGCTATTAAGGCGATGAATGAAATTGGGGTGGATATTACAAAGCAAACGTCTGACATAATCGATACTGAATTATTAAATAGTGCAGATTTTGTAGTGACATTATGTGGACATGCTAATGATATTTGTCCTGCAACACCTATTAACAAAGAGCGTTTCCATTGGGGATTCGACGATCCTGCCAAAGCAACAGGTTCTGAAGAAGAACAGTGGACTGTATTTCAACGAGTTCGTGATGAAATAGAAGAGCGAATTCGCTCTTTTGCAGAGAACGGAAAATAATATAATGAAAGTTAATCTCTTGCCTCATAATAATAAATGAAATAGATTATTGGGAGGTTAAATCATGACAAGTCGTAATGGAAGTAAAGGAAGTAAAAATCAAAATGCTCCAGATGCAGAATTTTCACGAGAGTTAAGTTCTGGGGATAACAATAAAGGGAACGATTATCGTTCGAAAAAAGGTAGTAAATCACAATTAAAGCATCCGAATAACCATTAAAAAAGAGCTGCCGTTTGGCAGCTTTTTTGTCCTTATGAAACATTAACTCCTAAATAAAATCCTCCTAAAAAGATTGTAACAATTAAGATGAAATGAACAATTGCCCATCCAAGTCTGCCAAATTTTAAGTGATTTGCATCAAGTGGACACCTATCTTCTTTTGAGATTATTATGCTTCCAATCCATTCGAAAATAAGTACATAAATCCACCACCAAGTATAGGAATCCCAAAGATCCCATTTGAAATTGTATTCAATTATATCGGTATACAATAACCCAATTGTTTCGCCTAATACTCCAAGATGAACTATCGCCCAGTAATATGGAATTTTCCAGCTCCATTTTTCTGGGCTAAAACGGACAGAAATTAAGATTAATGCTGGAAATACGGTAGTTATTGTTGTGAATGGCATAATGCTTATGTTTGGGAATAGTCGGTATGGATAAGAATAAAA
Source organism: Lottiidibacillus patelloidae (assembly GCF_002262935.1). Classification (NCBI taxonomy): domain Bacteria; kingdom Bacillati; phylum Bacillota; class Bacilli; order Caryophanales; family Bacillaceae; genus Lottiidibacillus; species Lottiidibacillus patelloidae. The sequence goes on from NZ_NPIA01000001.1 coordinate 98,976, forward strand.
TCCAACCTTAACAAAGATATAACATAAAATATTGCCAACTATTGCACTTAGTATAAAAAGAACTCCATAACGTCTCCAATTAATTTTAAATAAGTAAATAATAATAATAATGCTTAAAAAAATCCCGGAAATATGTATAAATGATTCAATATTCCAACCTATATTCATAATAAATTCCTTTTCTTTTTTATTCAGTTTAAACAAAAAAGGAGAGCTACATACTTAGATATATCGAAGGAATCTTAGAAAATGTCGCAAGAAAAAAGCAAACGACAAGAGGTAACATTAAATGAAAATAAATAATTTCTATTAGTAAATACTAATGGCTGAGGTGATATTATGACAACTATTAAAGAAATTTCTCCACAAGAAGTAGAGAAATTATTAGAGGAAAATAAAGATATATCATTAATTGATGTTCGTGAGCATGATGAGGTAGCGCAAGGAAAAATAAGTAAAGCTAAGCATATTCCTTTAGGAGAAATTCCTGAAAGGTTAAATGAGCTGCCAAAGGATAAAGAGCATATTATGATTTGTCGTTCTGGTGGAAGAAGTGGTAAGGCTTGTGAATACATGCAAGAACAGGGCTATAAAGTTGTGAATATGACTGGCGGAATGTTGAAGTGGGAAGGTAAAAAGGAGTAACGAGGAGGCATTGCAATGACAATAACAGCAGATCAAGTATTAGATGCAAAAGGACTAGCTTGCCCAATGCCAATTGTAAAAACGAAGAAAGCTATTGAACAATTAGAGGCCGGACAAGTATTAGAAGTCCAAGCAACAGATAAAGGTTCGTTGGCTGATATGAAAGGTTGGGCTAATAATACGGGGCACCAATACTTAGGAACGAAAGAAGAAGGCGATGTGTTAAAACATTACCTTCGTAAAGCTAATCCAGATGAAGTTAAAGAGGAAACAAAACATCCTCACATTACTGATATTAGTGAATTAGAAAGTAAGGTTAGCGGAGGCGCAACATTAATTGACGTCCGTGAGCCGGCAGAATATGCATTTGGACATATTCCAGGAGCAAAATCAATTCCACTTGGTGAATTGGATGATCGAATAGATGAATTAAACAAGGATGAAGACATACATTTTATTTGTCGGACTGGAAATCGCAGTGACTTAGCTGCTCAAAAATTAGCTGAAAAAGGTTTTACAAAAGTATGGAACGTAAAACCAGGGATGACAGAGTGGAAAGGCGAAACAAAAAAACTATAAACATCACAGGAGGCATACTTCATGGGAACTAAAGTAGCAATTATTGCAAGTAACGGTGGAATGTTTGACGCATATAAAGTATTTAACATTGCAACAGCATCTGCAGCTACAGACGCTGAAGTAGCAATTTTCTTTACATTTGAAGGGTTAAATTTAATTCATAAAGAAGGGCACCAGCAATTACCTATGCCTGCTGGAAAAGAACATTTTGAGCAAGGATTTAAAGATGCAAATGTACCAACTATTCCTGAATTAGTTCAAATGGCTAAAGAAATGGGCGTTACATTTATTGCTTGTCAAATGACAATGGATGTAATGAAGCTTGAAAAAGAACATTTTGTTGATGGCATCGATGTAGGCGGAGCAGTTACATTTTTAGATTTCGCTAAGGATGCAGATGTAACGCTTACTTTCTAGAGAGGAGGTTTTTGTTTGAAAGCTTATACTGCGAAAGAAATTGCCCAAAAAGTGATTAATAAAGAGAAGTTTTTTATTTTAGACGTACGTAACACAGATGCATTTGATGATTGGAAAATTGAAGGGGATAATGTAGATATTATTAATGTTCCTTATTTTGATTTAATTGAAGGTGTTGATGATATTTTAAGTGACCTCCCTAAAGGAAGTGAAATTCTCGTTGTTTGTGCAAAAGAAGGGTCATCAGTATTTGTTGCAGAACAATTAGTCGAAGCGGGAATTGAAGGTGTTGGTTACTTACAAGGTGGTATGAAAGCTTGGAGTGAACATCTTGAACCAGTAAAAGTAGGCGACTTAAAAGATGGCGGTTCTTTATACCAATTTGTTCGAATAGGTAAAGGGTGCCTTTCTTACTTCTTAGAGTCGAATGGAGAAGGGCTTATTGTTGACTCTGCTCGTTTGACGGAAAGCTATCTTGAATTTGCAAAAGAAAATAATGTACAAATAAAATATGTTTTAGATACACACTTACATGCTGACCACATTTCCGGTGGTCGAGAAATTGCTGAAAAAACTGGCGCTGCTTATTATTTACCACCAAAAGATGCCACTGAAGTAACATTTGAATATAACAAGCTTGAAGAAGGTAATGATATTACAGTTGGTAATACAAAAGTTAAGGTTCAACCAATTTATTCTCCTGGCCATACAATCGGAAGTACATCATTTATCATCGATGATCAATATTTATTAACTGGAGATATTTTATTTGTTGAGTCAATCGGTCGTCCTGACTTAGCCGGTAAAGCCGAAGATTGGGTAGGGGACTTAAGAACTACTTTATATAATCGTTATAAGCAATTGTCTGAAGACTTAATTGTTTTACCTGCGCACTTTAGTTTTAAGCATGAGCTAGGTGAAGGTGGTCTAGTATCTGCTAAATTGAGTGAACTCTATGCTGGCAATGACGGGCTGAAGGTGGATGATGAGGAAGAATTCCGAAAAATGGTGACAGAGCACCTTCCACCACAGCCAAATTCATATCAAGAAATTCGAGAAACTAATATGGGTAAAATATCACCTAATGAAGAGGAACAAAGAGAAATGGAAGTTGGACCCAATCGTTGTGCGGTAAAAGGTTAACAAGAGAGGTAGTCATGGACTACCTTTTCTTGTGATTAGAGAAGTAAGTTAAGATGCCGGTACAATACAACGAGCCTGTCACCTCATGTTATGTGAGGTGACAGGCACTTGTATTTAAGCTATTTAGTCTTTACTATAACTTACATCTTTCGTCGAGTGCATAAATGGAACGCCTTGAGGAGGAATATTTCCTTCTATTAGCTCTTTATTTTCACTCGTATTCCAACCAATGTCATTGGTTGGATGCACCCACTGATCGCCAGCCATAATAGCTGGGTCCACATCATCGCTCCAATTGTTAAGGGGCGAATTTTCTGAATCATAAAAGCTATCACCAATAACCACTCCGTGCTCATTTATAAAAGGCTCTTGCATTTCGATATTTGCATTTTTAAATGATGGAGAGTTAATTTGGTGTGGTATCGTACCATCTAAAATTGGCGAATTTGACTTTGTACTTTTCTTTTTCATCGCGATCACCTCATTTTTTCGGTGTTCATTAAAAGTATGCCCAACGTAATCATTCTTATGTAACCTGCTATGATGATAAGTTTCCCCGTTTCGCTTCAGTAGCAATAAATTCTGCAGTCCGAAGAGCTAGTGCATAAGCAGTTAAAGTTGGATTAGCAGAAGGTGCAGTGACATAAGTAGGTGTACCGACGATAAAAAGGTTTTTAATATCATGTGTTTGTCCATAGCTGTTTACTACGGATGTAGTTGGATCATTGCCCATGCGACACCCTCCCATTAAATGAGCAATTCCTTTTAAATGATATAACGGCTTTCCGCCAGCTGCCCGCCCTATTTCACTCAGCACTTCTTTTGCATCTTCACGTATTTTTAAATCGTTTTCGTGAAATGAAAAGTGTACTTCTGGAACTGGTAATCCATATTGATCTTTATCGATGCTGTGTAACTTTACAAAATTTTGTTCTTGTGCTAAAACCTCGCCGAGCATAGCAAATCCACCAAAATAATTGTAATCGAGCATCCGCTCTCGTAATGTTTCGCCAAAACAGGAAGAATCATTGTCAAAGAACATATTTGCTAATTTTACTGGCCTTGAACCGTAAGAATTCATTAAAAATCCTCTTGCGTACCCCTTTTTCTTACCTCGTTCATAAGGATCCAACGTCAATGCTTGAACTGGATTTCCACGATACATCCTTATTTCTTCATTAAATTTAACAATCATTTGATCGTTCGTATTAGTTATAAGGTACTTACCAACAAGTCCACTTGAATTGGCTATCCCATTAGGATAATTAGCATTAGCTGAATTTAATAATAGTCGGGGTGTTTCTATCGCATAAGATGCTAAAATAACTACTTTTGCAGCTAAAAATTTCTCGATGCCATTGTCCAAGTATTCGACGCCTTTTACATGGCCTTTCTTTGTAGATACAACTTGTGTCACCATTGCATTAGCAATTACTTCTGCTCCGTTTTTCATTGCTTCAGGTACAAATGTATTTAATGGTGTCGTTTTTGAGTCAGGCATACATCCTTCTTCGCAAAATCCTCTGTTAATACAAGGTTCTCTGTTGTTATGAGGTGCAGACAGAATAGCTAAAGGGGAAACGCTATGTTGCAAGCCAATATTTTCGCAGCCCTCGCGAAATTTTAAAGTGTTATTACTTAAATCATGATGCTGTGGCATAGGATAAGGTCCTCCGTAAGGTTTCCAAGGGAAATCATTTGGACCAGAAAGTTGTAAAACCTTTTCCATCCGATCATAAAATGGAGCTAATTCATCATATGTAATTGGCCAATCCTCTCCGACACCTTCGATACTCTTTGTTCTAAAGTCCGAATGATGAAAGCGGAGAAGCTGAGCAGTATAGTGAACGGCACTTCCACCGACACCTTTTCCAGAGTTGCTTCGCGATAAATTAATCGGATCATTTCCTAGACTTATTCTTGGATCATTCCAATATAATTTCTCCATTTCTAATTCATCTGAAGAAAAGTCGCGCTTTGGCTCGCGCATAGGACCAGCATCCAGGCATGTTACAGAGAAACCAGCCTTACTTAGTTCAGCTGCTATTACACTGCCTGACGCACCCATTCCGACAATGCAAAAGTCAACTTCATTCTTCTTTTTTGTCATTACGCTTTGCCTCCCAAGAATCAAATTGCTCCGGTCCAAATGCATAGTATCCCCTTGGATATGCAGGTCCACCATAACCAATATCAGACCAAATGGAGGGGTCAGAATAAACTATAGGGATTAGCTCTTTTAGTAGGGTTTTAAAAAATAGTTGTGGAGAAACTTTTTCCCATATATTTAAATAGCCTAAATTTTTTTGAATGTCTTTTATTACTATCTTTTGCGTATCTTCAGAAAGCTTGGAGAAGATGGTTTCATGTTGGCTATAAATTTGTTTTTGAATATTTTCTAAGCCGATATGAACGATTTGCAGTTTTTTATATTTACTACCTATCGGGTAGCCAATTACTTTTCCATTTGCACAGCGATTTTCAAATAATGTAATTACATCTATTGATAATTCACCTAAATGTGATGGAAAAAGAAGAGGAAGAAGGGATAGCAATAACTCTTTTTCTTCATTAGAGAAGTATTTTTCTCGGTTAGGATTTGTGCGATTATTAATAACTTGCTGAGTAACAACGTCCCAATTTTCCTTTTCTGTTAGAACATCAAAAGAGGGATAGTGTGATTGTTTAGGATGGTCCATTTTTCATACTCCTTTTTTAATACCACAATAAAAGTAGTTGGATAACTCCAAAAGATGCGATAGTAAATGGTAAGACAAAAGGTGGTCCACTCATAACATTTTCCATTTTAAATCCACCTGTTCGCTGTTTTATTGCTGAAATATGTAATAGGCCACCGTATATTCCCGCGATAATTGCTACTGCCGACAAAAGTGTATGGAGTAAACCTAGCCATTCAGTAGTAAAAAGTGCTAAAAATGTAGCAACAATACCGAAAATAGGTAGGGCGATAACAGGTATCCACATTTGCCATTTATGAAATTTTCCTCGCCAATGCCATACAGTTACTTGTAACCATAACATTACATATCCAATTCCCAGAATTAACGTTAGTAATCGCGCCAATGACCAATCATCCCAACCTAGTAGCATGTAAGTTTCCTCCTTTAAATTATCTTTTGTTAATTTGTGGTTAATAGATGTAAATTATTCCTGTTTAACTCATTGAATGAAAGGAGTATTAGGAGAAAACCTATAGATATCTATAATGAAAAAAAGGATGATAGGAATGGATGAATCAATTGTTGCAATCGTTAGGGCATTTATTACTTTCTTTTCCTTACTGATTTATACAAGAATGCTTGGGAAACAACAAATTGGCAACTTAACATTTTTTGATTATATTAATGGCATTACAATCGGCTCTATTGCTTCGAGTGTCGCTACCGATCTTTCTTCTAAAGCATGGGTACATTGGATAGGCTTAACTACTTTTGTATTAATTACATTTCTGTTTCAATTCATTACTTTAAAAAGTCATTTGTTTGCCAAAGTTATTGATTCGGAACCAATTGTTGTCATTCAAGATGGGAAAATATTAGAAAGTAATTTAAAGAAATTAAGAGTGAAATGTGATGAATTATTCATGTTACTTCGCATGAAAGGCATTTTTGATGTGACTACAGTAGAATTTGGGATATTAGAAGGAAACGGTCATTTGTCGGTATTAGTTTATGGAGAAGAACAACCAGTGAGAAGAAAAGATTTAAATATAGAAATTCAAAAGCATTCGTTAACAACGACGTTAATCTTAAATGGCTCTATTATAAAAAAAAATTTAGTTAACCTGAAAAAAGACGAGAAATGGTTGAATGAACAATTAAGCAAAAGAGGGATTACTGATATAGAAGAAATATCTTTTGCAATGATTTTACCAAATGGTAGGCTTTATATAGATAAAACAGATGACCACTTAACAGAGACCAACAGTGATTTTGATGGAAGGGTGTAAGTATGAAATGAAGTCAAAAGCGAGCTGGTTATATTTTGTAATTCCTATAATTCTTTTAGGGGTAAGTATCTTCATTATGACTTCGGGTTATTGGTGGAAAATGACTGACGAAAGTAATGAAATAATAGCTCTTGTAAACGAGATAGAAGAATTAGTTCTTGAGGGAAAATGGGTAGATGCTGACAATAAAATTTTAAAAACTTCAAAAGTTTGGGAGAAAAATATTCGAATTATCCAGTATGGGGTTGAGCGAGATCGCATTTTTGAAATAGATGAGACGCTAGCTAAAATGAAAGGAGCAATAAAGACTAAAGATAAATCCAGTGTGATACAAGAAGTTCATGTTTTTTATAAGATTTGGGATGACTTAGGTTATTAATTCTTTAGTTAGGAACAACCATTGCATGTTATGATTTTTGATGATACGCTAAATGAATAAAATTGGAAGTGAAATTTAAAGGTAGGATTTTATGGAAAAAAAACTAGCGCTGCTTAAACGAAAGCAGCTATCGTCTTTTCAATTAATAGTGTTTTTTTATTTTAGTGCAATATTGATTTCAACTACATTGTTAAGTTTACCTATAGCCCATAAACCAGAAATAAAGTTATCATTTATTGATGCGTTATATACTGCTGTAAGCGCTGTTAGTGTTACAGGATTAACAGTAGTATCTACAGCCGACACGTTTAGTATGGTTGGGACATTAATGCTTGCGTTTATCCTCCAAATTGGTGGGATTGGCATAATGACATTAGGAACATTTATATGGATTATCTTAGGTAAAAAAATAGGGCTAAAAGAGAGACAATTAATAATGACTGATCAAAACCAATCATCATTGTCTGGTCTAGTCAATTTAATTCGATCAATACTAGGACTAATCTTAATTATTGAAGCTATTGGCACGTTAGTTTTAGGAATCCACTTTTTAAAATATTTTTCTACATGGCAAGAGGCTTTTTATAACGGCTTTTTTGCTGCAGTTAGTGCAACTACTAATGCTGGCTTTGATATAACGGGATCTTCTTTAGTCCCATTTGCAAATGATTATTTCGTTCAATTTATTGTAATTATATTAATGATACTAGGAGCTATTGGATTCCCAGTATTAATAGAATTAAAAGAATTCTTAACAAGAAAAAATGATTCATATTTCCGTTTTTCTTTATTTACTAAGATTACAACTGTTACTTTTTTTGGTATGACAATTGTTGGAGTAGTATTAATTATCTTACTTGATTATACGAACTTCTTCGCAGATAAATCTTGGCACGAAGCACTCTTTTATGCATTATTTCAAAGTGTGACAACGAGAAGTGGTGGATTGTCTACGATGGATATGAATGAATTTACAAACGGGACATTACTTGTATTAAGTTTAATGATGTTTATAGGTGCATCTCCGAGTAGTGTTGGTGGGGGAATTCGAACAACCACCTTCGCAATAGTTTTACTTGGAATCTTGTTTTTTGCAAAAGGAAAAACTTCAGTAAAAGTCTTTAAAAAAGAAATTTATCCAGATGATGTAACACGCGCTTTTGTAGTCGTGTGTGTTGCTATAATTATTTGGAGTATTTCAATTATTTTATTGTCAGCGACTGAATCACAGCCATTACTTGCAATAATTTTTGAAGTGAGCTCCGCATTCGGAACTTGTGGACTGTCGATGGGCATTACCCCGGAGCTTTCAACTTTTGGAAAGATTTTAAGTATGATGCTCATGTTTATTGGAAGAGTTGGTATCTTAACTTTCCTATTCCTAATCCGCGGAAAAGTAATTAAAGAAAATTTCCATTATCCTAAGGAAAGAGTAATTATAGGTTAGAAAACGTCTGCTTTTGCAGACGTTTTTATTTTGAAAATATTTAATATTTATGAACGTAATACTATATAAAGATGGCTATTTTCTTGTGAAATTAGCATCTTAGATAATTGGAAATTAACTTGTTTTATTTTTCTATTAATTGGTAAAGTTTTTTTTACATAAGAAAAGCAAAAAGATACACAATAGATAGTACAAGGAGGTGATATCCATGGCACAACAAAACAGCAGCAACCAATTAGTAGTACCTGGTGTACAACAAGCTTTAGACCAAATGAAGTATGAAATCGCATCTGAGTTTGGTGTTCAACTTGGTCCAGACACAACTGCACGTGCAAACGGTTCAGTTGGTGGTGAAATCACTAAGCGTTTAGTCCAAATGGCAGAACAACAACTTGGTGGATATCAACAATAATTGAATTAAGATATGGCTAGAAGGGGTGGGAAACCACCTCTTCTTTTTTTTTTGAAACATAAATTAAGAAAGTTGGATTTTAGACTTAAAACAAATCATCTTCTCGTGAATTTCCATCTCGAATTTTATCGAACATACGTAAAAACATGAAAAAATGGGAAAAGTATAAAAAACAACGGAGGTGGTTTTTTGGCAATCTGCCCGTTATGTAATCAGTTAGAATCAGCGAATTACTCTTGTAAGAAATGTTCTTCATTTTTAATAGATGGTGGACGTCTTATGGACTATTTTGATGACTATAGTGCCTATTTAGATATTGATGGTATGAAACAATTTGATGGAATACAAAGCGATGGTCAAAAAAATCTTTGTCCACATATGTTTTATTGTTCATTATGTGGTTCTAGCGAAGTAAAACTAATTTCTGAAGCAGTTCGTTAGTATGATTATTTAAAGTTTGTGTTATAATCGTTTTAAATTATTTGCATCATTAGGTGGTGAATGTATGGATTATCCGAAAGATATAAAAAATCGTTTAAAACGTATTGAAGGTCAAGTGCGTGGCGTTTTAAGGATGATGGAAGAAGAAAAAGACTGTAAAGAAGTAATTACACAGTTGTCTGCAGTACGGTCTGCTGTCGACCGTAGTATTGGATACATAGTAGCTAAAAACTTAGAATCGTGTTTAATTGAACAACAAGAAAAAGGTGAAAGTGCGGAAGAAGTCATCCAAGAAGCTGTAAACCTATTAGTAAAAAGTAGATAAAGCCTACTCCATCCTTTAGATGGAATAGGCTTTATTTATTATATAAGCAATGTTAGTCTTTTTGTGCTGTTACTTGTGGTGGATCTTCTTGTTCAAATTCATGGCAATCTCCAATTTGTCGTTTATATTTATCGACAGTTCCTCCTGCTAACCCTTCATTCATCATCCTGTCAACATCCATGAAATATTCATCTCTACCTTCATGTTGAGAATCTTTACGATCTGCCATGTGTGTGCCTCCTTTAATTTTAGATAACCTCTATCTATTAGCTTGAGGAAAAGCTCACAAAAATATGCATTTCTGTTATCTCAAGTGATATAGGTTTACCTAGGTTAAGAAGGCATAGCCATAAAAGAATATTTACCCGTGCGTTTCTTGGTTAAAACTTGAAAGTTCATAACAAGTACTGACTAATTTTCTTGTCCGATCAAGTTCTATCTCAGGCTCATCAAATAGCATCGGTTTTGAATTTACTTCAAAAATGTAGTAATGTCCTGTATTACTTATCCCGACATCCATTGAAAATTCTCCAAGTAACCCAAATTGTTCTTCAAGCATATGGCCAACTCTGTTTGTAATAGTATTGACTTGGTCATATTGCAGTTCTGTATCCAACTCTGCAATAGTTGCTATTTTTCCACCTTGTGGTACATGTGTCGTAATTTTATTAGTATTTGCTACGCGAACACCAATACCTGTTATTTTCCATAAGGTTTTAGAACGATGTGCATGGATCCTCAAATCGTACTTGTTATTATAGTGAGTATTTAGCTTTATTGCTTCTTGAGCAATATATTTCTTATTCTTCAATAGTTTTTCAACTGCTTGCCAGCAAGAAGTGACTGAGAAGAATTTATGGGAAGAGTTTTGCGTTTGTAGTGTTATACATGTTTTTGAGAAGGTAAGGGTAAATATGCCCTTACCTTTAGATCCTTCAACGGGCTTTATATATACTTTTGAAAATTTATAATATAAATATTGTAAGTGCTGTCTGTTAGAAAAGGGAATTGTATGAGGAATGTGCCTTCTTATTACAGGATCTTTTTGCAAATGAGACAGAACTTTTTGCTTATTAAAAAAATGAGGGTTAAAAAAAGGAATTTCTTTATTTTTTAGTAAAGATGTTAACTCCTGAAATAAGGGACTGCTTTCTTCTTCTCGCTTACATAAACGATTATAGACAATATCAGGGAGTGGAAAAGTAGATTTTACCCATTTTGAAGTTCTTAAATTAAAGATATATCCCGTAATATATGATTTTCTTACCCCTCTTAATGTGAAAATAAAAAGGATGCCACCTTTGGAAGCCAATTGTTTTTGTAAAGTTAAAAAAAGCTTAATATTACCTGTAAATTGTTTTTTCTCATGGTAAGTGGCTAAAATGCCAACTAGCGGGCCTATTTTATTTTTCTTCACAATTACTGGGAATGATAAGTCACTTTCAATATTTGCAATAGAAGCAATTTTTTTTTCTTCTTTTCCCCAATAAAGTTTCCTGTCTGTTTTTAGATGTGTCCACCGTTTTTTTTTCTTATCCCAATAAATATTCAACGTTCATTCAACCTTGTTAAGCCAACCTGGTTTTTTGAAGGGTCTACTAAATAAATTGCATATTCAAAAGGCATTGTTCTAGTTTTTAATTCATTTGCTTTAAGATCTGGATGAGAAAAAATTGAACGACCAGGCTTTGAATTAGCTTCAAATACCCACATCTCACCTAAAGTGTCTATTCCGATATCGTAGCCAATTTCACACATATAACCATCGACATTTTTTTCTAAATAGTTACTAAGGGAAAGCGTAAACGATTTTAGCCTATTTGTTACATTCTCAGCTAAAATATTGGGAACTAGGACTTCAGGTAAAGCTTTTACTTTCCCGCCGAAACGAGTATGTGTTGTTACGCTACCAGTTCCGGCAGTTTTTATTGCAATGGCACTCATTTCCCAGCGTCCTTCATTATTTTTATTCGTATGAATTCGGAAATCATATGGCTTGTTTTTATAAGTTAGTAATTCGATTGGTTGTTGGCAGATGTAGGATGATAAACTATTTCCCTTAAACTGAACTTCAATGAGCTTTTCTAAGGATTGAAAGCGGCGAAGTCTATTTCCGACATTGTTACGATAGCGACAATAATATTGATCTTCTCGCTTTAATATTTTATATATTCCATAACCAAGGCTACCATTTACAGGTTTTAAGAAGCAGCCGCCATATTTTTCAATAATTTCGGTGATATCTGAAAGTGAAGGAGTTAAGATTGTTTCTGGGAAGTGATTTTTAAGTTCTTTACTCTTTGATGCTAATTCATGAATGGTCCACTTATCAAAAAAACCTGGATTGTACCATGGAATCTGAAATTTTCGTTTTAAAGTATCTTTTACTTTTTTTATGATATGAAACGATTCAGACTTCCGATTAGGTAATCGATCGTAAATAACATCAGGAAAAGGTACTTCATGCTCAGTCCAACCTTGTGCAGTAAAAAATAAACCATTGATTACCTTTTTCTCAAAATCAATTTGATGCACGCCAAAAACGAATGGAATTGTGCCAGCATACTGACCTGCTGCTAAGTATTTAGCAAATAGTAGTGATCTTTCACCAATGGGGCGTAATTTACTATCAGTAAATCCTGCAGTAAATACACCGACTAATGGACCTAATTTTAACGTATCATCCTTTAAGAAGAGGTGGACTTGTAGATCAATTGGGAGGTGCAGTGAATCAATGATAAGTTCAGAAACCCCGATTGCCTCCGTGTCACTTTTTTCTACATTGCATGTGATTTCCTTTGCTCCGAATGAGAGTTTCTTTATGTTTTTTGCTCGGTCATAAAATGACTGTGGTAATAATATTTTTGGTGCATTTCCTGTTATTTTAATAATAGTCGCAGACCCTAAATTCATATGCTCATCTCCTTTTATTACTGCTGGACAGTGCTTAAATAATTACAATAATGGAATGGGGCCTCGAATAGATCATCATTAATCCTTTTTTTATTTTGTAATATGATTTGACGACCAGGCTTGGAATTCGTGTCTAGTAACCATATTGAGTAGTCCTTAGCCATACCTATATCTAAGCCAATTTCGAATAATGGCGAAAAATGTTCGTCTAAACATGTTGTAGCTTGCTTAATAAGCAAATCAATTTCAGTATTAATAAATGATCTCTTTCTTTGAGGCATGCTTCTTAACCAAGAGGAATATGAACCGACTTTTCCACCACGATGAAGGTTTGAAAGAATATTATCTTTACTTCCTCTTCTAACAGCTCTGCCACGTTCTTCCCATGTTCCTTCTTTATTTTTTTGAATAAATACTCGAATATCAAATGGGTGCTGTTCTTTATCACTTAAGCTAAGGAAAGGTTGCATTAAATATGAGGATAAGGATAAAACATGTTCGAGCCATTTTTCGCATTCAGCCAGTTTTGTAAAATGCTTCTCAATAACTTTATCTTCTTTTGGAAGTCGTAGAGATAATGTTCCATTACCCTCAATAAGGGCAAAAATTCCTCTACCTTGTGAGCCACTTTCTGGCTTACATAATATTCTTTTCTTCGTAAGTGCATAGTCGATAATACTTTTTGCTGACGTAGCTTTAATTGTTTCTGGAATATATGGTGAGAGTATTTTGTGGTTGGAGAACACTTCGTAAAGATGCCATTTATTAGGAAGTCCATACCCTAAAAAAGTAATTTCTTTTTTATTTTTCAACCAATTAATAATAGGGTAATTTGTTTTGAAGTGAGACCTGTTTTGATAAAAGCAACGGTCATAAATAAACGATGGTATTGGATATACATCCTCTACCCACTGACAAGAAGATTCATCATATTTTAACCCATGAACTTCCTCAGTAAGTGGGTTAATATCTGTTGGGGAAAACATATATATTTCAAAAGAATGTTGTATTCCTTTTTGAGCCATTTCATTAAAAAAGTGTCTTTCTTGTTTATAGTCTAAAAGTAAAATTCCAAAGGATTTCATATTTTACTTCTCCCTTCAAATAATCAATGGTTTGCTAAAAAACTTCCAAACTGCAATATGGCTTTAGCGGAAGGTCTTACTTTTAATGAGGTAATTTGATCATCTAAATCTTTGGAAGGTTTAATGTTTATTTCAATAATCCAAATATTTCCTTTTTTATCTAATGCAAGGTCTACCCCTAATTCTCCATAGTCTCCTTCAAAGTTCTTGCTTACTTGTAAACATAGTTCTAGTGCTAGTTCCTGTAATGCTTTGATGAATTGGTCTCTTTCTTTTTTTGCATACATACTTAGAACATCTTCAGGCTTATATAACTCTCCTCCTTGAGCAACGTTTGAAACAAAAGTTTTTGGAGTTGATAAACGAGCCATTATCGAGGAATTAAACCATTCACCGTTATAATTTCGATTGCATAAAACTCGAAAATCTACAGTCCTTCCTTTATGCTCATATAAATTAATTCCTTGTTGGACGATGTATTTCTTTTTAGAAATTTTTTGTTTCAGAAAGTGAAATAAATCACTATCATTTTTAAAGGTAAGTTTATCCGTTGATGTAAAACCAGAATTTTCGAGAGAGTACGTATCATTTTCATTTGTTATTCGATAAATATGTCTTCCTTGACTTCCATATATCGGTTTCACATAAATACATTCATAATTATTCACTAAATTTGCAAAGGAGCGTTTACTTGAAAATATTGCAGTTTCAGGTAGATGAAGTTTTAAATGTAACTCAGAAGAAAGCATTTGGTGAACTTCCCACTTGTTTAAAAAACGATTGTTAAAATAAGGGATTTCCTGCTCTTTGCACTGAGTAAATAGTCTTTGAGCAAGTTCAGATCTTTCGATTATTCGAGAGTGAATTCGATTGTAAATTACGTTAGGTTTCGGTAATTGATGTTTTTGCCACATCTGATTTGAGTAGGTGTATCCATAGACCTCGTTGTCATTAAACTCATCTAGTGAAAATACATAAAAAAATAGCCCATGCTGCTTACAAAATGATGCAAGTTCGATACAAAAGTCGTTAATTGCGGGAAAAGAAATTGGGTTTTGTTTATTTTTAAAAGCAGTTAATACTGCAAAAACAGGGCCGAAAGACATATAGTTATTTTCTCTCTGGTAGGAAATAGATAAAGGTGTAGGTAAGTGCGGAAGAAGTAGTTGTTTTGCTAATGTATGACTGCAAAATAGTGTATCTTCATCTTCCTCATGGATTTTACAACGAACTTCGAACTTGCCATGTCCAAAAGAAATAGTTAACATTTTGTTATGAAGTTTCCATGCGTGGAACTTTTTTGGGAAAATCATTTCATTTGTATCGTTAAATGTAAGATCTGGCATTGGTTGAATTGTAATTTTTGCTTTTAGTGTCATAAAAATTCCCTCAAAAATGTTTAGTAGTGACCTTATAGGCGAATATTGATACCGTATACTATGTTAAAATTTTTTATATGTGAGTTTGAAGGTAAGACAAAAAAGTAAGGATGAGAAAGATGAATGAATTAGTTATCGTAATAATTATGGTTTCTGTTGGTGCTTTGATAGGTGGTTTTACTAACGCATTAGCTATAAAAATGCTGTTTCGTCCTCATTTACCACGATACATAGGAAAATGGAAAGTCCCATTTACTCCAGGACTTATCCCTAAACGAAGAAGTGAGTTGGCGGAGCAATTAGGAAAAACAGTAGTAAAGCACCTGATTACAAAAGAGGCAATTGCACAGAAACTTAATGAAGATTCCTTCCAGCGAAACCTTCTCTTATGGCTTCAAGCGGAAGTTAGAAAACTTTTATGCTCTAACAAATCGGTCGGTGAACTTTTCGAGATGTTTTCTTTTGATGTCGGAAGTTTGCAACATTTTGCTGATGACAAAATAGAGCAATTCCTACATTCTACATATGAGGAGTACTTGGAAGATCTTCGCAACAAGTCTTTAGGCGAAGTGTTACCACATACATGGGATAGGAAAGTTGATACGATAATACCCCCAACAGCTAATTTAATTGCTGACCGCTTAATTACTTATTTTCAAAGTAGTGAAGGTAAAAGTAAGCTGGGTGATACAATTGATAAATTTCTTTCTACAAAAGGAATGCTCGGTAGCATGGTAACGATGTTTTTAGGAAATGAACGTGTAGTTGATAAGGTGCAACCAGAAGTAATAAAATTTTTGCAGGATGAAGGGAATCGGAAACTAATTGAAACTATCGTTCAGAAAGAATGGACGAAACTAAAAGAACAGAAAGTAGCTGTTTTTGAATCGCTATTAGGTAAAGAAACGGTAAAAGAAGAGGTAACAGATTTTATAAAACAACAATTTAAATTAGAAAAACTAACAGGAAAAAAATTAAAACATATTATAGGGCAAGAATCATTAGAAGCAATAATTGATAAGGGATTACCTAAAGCAATGCAAATTACAATAGATTTTTTAGAACGAAAATTAGAGCCTGCCTTACGTTCACTTAATATAGAGAACATAGTAAAAACACAAGTCGAGTCTTTTTCACTAAGTCGATTAGAAGAAATGGTTTTAGATGTTTCTCGGAAAGAATTAAAAATGATTACTCTTTTAGGTGCGGTTTTAGGTGGATTTATTGGTTTAATTCAAGGGGTTATGCTTTCGTTTTTTAATTAATCTTGTTATGATTAAACGAGTGAAATCATTAGGAGGTATTTATTTTGTCAAATTTTTACGATAAAGCATATGAATTAGAAAAAGCATTCCGCGAAAGTGACGACTTTAAAACATTAAAAGAACTTTCAGATAAAGTTAATGCTGACCCTGCTTCAAAGCAATTATTCGATAGTTTCCGCTCAGTACAAATGGAACTTCAACAAAAGCAAATGAGTGGGCAACAGTTAACAGAAGAAGAAATAACGAAGGCACAACAACAAGTTGAATTAATTCGCCAACATGAAGTAATTGGTAAATTAATGGAGCAAGAGCAACGTGTTAGTATGGTAATTAACGATATTAATAAAATTATTTTAAAACCTTTAGAAGAAATTTACGGAAACGAACAGAAGTAGTAAAAAAACCTTATCCCTATGGATAAGGTTTTTTCGTTATATTCTAATCCTCTGAGGCATATTTATGTACTAAAAAGTGTCTACTTTATTTAGAGGGGGAGTACAAGTGATATATCGCATGCTTGCATTAAATATCGATGGTACTTTATTGCGTTCTAATGGTAGGTTAACAAGAGAAACGAAGGAATCAATTGAATATGTTGCAAATAAAGGTGTTTATATTACATTAGTTTCTAGTCGAAACTTCCAGTCAACAAAAAAGATAGCAAAAGCTCTTAAGGTCAATACTGCACTTATAACACATAGTGGAGCGTTTATTGCTTCAAATATTGATGAACCAATCTATGAAAGAAGAATCGATCATAATACAGTGTATGACCTAGTAGCTTTAAGTGAGAATTATCCGTGCCAAGTTAGAATTGTACATGAAAAGTATTCCTTAATTAACAGGCAAAAAGATTATATGATGGCTAAATTTATTTTAGGGTATGGAGATCCAGTTTTCTATCCTATTCGCTATGTAGAGTCGTTAACTGAGCAGTTGCAAGAAGAGCCAGTATCCCCTCCAAATATAGATATTTACTTCCCACACGAAAAAGATATGGCGGATTTCAAGAAACATTGTGAAGAACAATTTTCTGGAATTTCAATTTTGAATAAAGATGAGCAAACCCTTGTAATTATTCCATCAAGTGTTTCCAGGAATAAGAGCTTACAGCTTTTAGCCAAGCAATTAAATATTCCTTATGATGAGGTTGTTGCTGTAGGGAATTCCAATGCTGATATAGAAATGATTAAAAATGTTGGGTTAGGAGTGGCGATGGGCCATGCACCTAAAGAATTAAAGGAAGCTGCAAACTGGGTAACTAGATCAAACGATCAAAATGGTGTACCTTACATGGTAAAAGAAGTGTTTCGAAAGCAACTACGTGTTCAATTATAGAATGGAAGGCTCGCCATATGGTGAGCTTTTTTTGATGAAGTGCTCCAGTTTTTACGCCGTTACCCGATTGCTTCAGCTTTCTATAATGATCCAGCTTCGACTCCTAGCGACTAGTTAACTTCATACTTCTCCTTTGCGATAAGTCAACATCGAATAGCTTCACTATTCATGTTTTGTCTAGCTGCGAGCACCATCGGCTCGAGGTCTGAAGCCAATCACTTCTAATGACAAAAAGCGTCTTTAATCAGTGCTCGTCTTCAGCTTGTCGCCGATACCCGGTGTTCTCGCCTTTCTCTTTTTCCTTTATCTCAATCGAAGTATTCCAGTTCATACGTCGCTGATCAGTCGTCTCAGCTTTTCTGATTGTCCAGCTGCGGCTCACAACGACTAGTAATCTTCACACTTTTTATTTACGATAAGTCAACATCAACTCGCTGCGCTCGTTGTGTTTCCTTTATCTCAAACAAAGTGCTCCAGCTTATACGTCGCTGAGCGTTCGCCTCGCTTTTCTATTAATACTTTTTTGGTACATGCATATAGTTTATATATAGCTTGTTTCGTTAACGGAGGATGAACTTGATGAGTGTGCTGAAAAAGGGTATTGCAATAATTATTGGCAGTTTTCTACTAGGAATCGGAATTAATGGATTTATTGTTCCATATCATTTATTGGATGGTGGAATGGTTGGTATTGGATTAATTATGAAATATATATGGGGATATAAAGTAGGTTTAACGATTATTATCCTTAGCGTACCAATCTATCTTATGGCATGGATATATTATCGATCTTATTTTTTTAATAGTCTTCATGGGATGTTAGTTTCAGCATTTGTCATTGATTTGCTTGGTCCACTAAGATATAGCTTTCATTTACCCCCATTATATAGTGCATTATTGGGAGGTTTACTAGTTGGAACAGGAGTAGGTCTAATGCTGAGATTTGAGACAAGCACCGGTGGGACAGACTTAATTGCTCAACTATTGACACAATGGATATCTCTTAATGTTGGAATACTAATTTTTTTAATAGATACAGTTATTATTATGATAGGTGGTTTTGTATTTAGTAAAGAAATATTACTCTATTCTATCATTACAATCTCCGCTGTAGGCTTTGCGACAAGTTCAATGACGTTAAAAGGTAAAGAAGTTATACAATAAAACTGCATTAAATTGGGGAATTCTAGTAAATTACCTTAAATTGTCTGAAAAAATAGTGTGAAAGTACTATATGAATTTACTAGATAATTAGTTAATATAAAAACAAGCAACATCAAACAATAGTAGATTCAACGACAAATGACGCTGAATCTCGATAAAGGCAAACCTGATGAAAATCAGCGGCGCAAAGCTACAGGGGCTAAGGTGTAAATCTTATTACACTATGCCAGCCAGTTACCGAAAGATTACAAGGGTATTTGTTGTTATTTTTTATATAACAACCCCCACTTTCGGTAAGTGGCAGGGTTGTTTTTTAATTTTCAGGAGGTGAAAGTAAATGATGCTAGTGAACCTATCAAATGGCACAATATTAGCTAATAAACTTAAAACAGCCTATCGTTTCTTTCAACGATTAAAAGGGCTAATGTTTACTTCTGAATTGCCATTAGGTGAAGCGTTGCATCTACAACCCTGCCAATCGGTCCACACATTTTTTATGAAGTATGACATCGATGTGATTTATCTTGATAAAGATATGAAGATTGTCAAGATCACTCACATGATGAAGCCGAGCAAAGTTGGAAGCATTGTCAAAAATGCAAACTCGGTGATCGAATTACCTGCTGGAAGTATCTCAAAAACAGATACAAAAGTAGGACATGTATTACAAATAAAAAATAATGGTTAAGGGGAGATTGTCAAATGATGAACAAATTAAAAGGATTAGTATTTGAGGAAAAAGGTCAAGGGATGACAGAATACGGTTTAGTTTTAGGTGTTATTGCAGTAGGAGTTGTCGCGCTACTTGCTACATTAAGAGATGAAATCATGACAATGTTTAATGAAGTAATTAACAATGTAACAAACCGTGATACTGGAGGAACTGCTACTACTAGTGGTACTGGTGCTTAATATAACTTATATATTTCTAGCCTTACGTTCTCGAACGTAAGGCTATTTTAAAATAACTATACAAAAAGAGGGATAAATGATGATTACTACATTAATCCTATTAATTATTTTAGGTATATGTGTTGTAACAGATATAAGAGAAAGAAAAATATATAATGCTGTCATTTTCCCAGCATTGCTTCTAGCATTTATCATCCAAGGAATTGACCATGGGTTCGTAGGTTTAAAAACAGCAGGTATAGGTTTCTCGGTCGGCTTTGGCTTACTTTTAATTCCGTATTTCTTAGGTGGAATGGGTGCTGGCGATGTTAAACTTTTAGGTCTTATTGGTGCATTAAAGGGTTCTAGTTTTGTGATGTACACTGCAATCTATATGGGAATGATCGGAGCATTAATGGCACTAGGTATTATATTATTTCGTAGTGGTGCATTTACAGCAGTTTTATATGGTGTTCATAGTGCCAGAAATGGAATTAAAGTACCTATTAAAGAAGGAGTTTTTAATTCATCCTATTCTTATCCTTATGGGGTGGCAATTGCTGCAGGAGCACTTGCAGCATTGGCGCTTGAAAGATGGATTATATTATGGTGAAAAATGAAAAAGGTCAGTCAATCGTAGAATTCGCATTAGTTATACCTGTAATGCTACTTTTAATGGTTGGACTTTTTGATTTTGGACGAGTTTTTTATATGTATACTCACTACCATTTAACTAGTCAAGAAACTGTTCGTGTTGCTGGATTAGGTTGGAACGATAGTGATGTGACACAGTTTGCTAAAAATTACATTCATATTGGAGAGCCAGCGGATTTAGAAGTTACGATTACTCCAAATGACACCAATAGAAACTCTGGTGATTACGTTACAGTGCAACTAAAGTATCCAGCAACAATTATTACTCCATTAATTTCAAGTATGCTACCTTCTCCTTTTTATATTGAAACAGAATCAACAATTAGAGTGGAATGATAGGAGGAGAAAGGTTGAAAACTATTAATAATGAGCGTGGCGGTGTATTAGTGTTTGTTGTTATCGGCATGCTTGCAATGATTGCGTTAACAGGGTTAGTCATTGATGGAGGCATGTTATATATGGAAAAAAGTCACCTAAAAAAAGTAGCTAATGCCGCCGTTCTATCAGGAGCACAAGAATTAAAAATGCAAGATGATGATGAAAATACGTCAGAAAAAATGATAAAAGAGATTGTTGATGATATCGTTGCAGCTCATAACGAAACAAATAGTCTAGAAAACTGTCACGTTTACAATGATCAAAAAGTAATAGTTGAGATGTCAAAACAAGTTCCTCTAGCATTCTCTACATTGTTTGGGATAGATTTCGCTACTGTCAAAGTAAGGTCCGTAGCGGAAATTGGACAAATAGGAAGCGCTTATGGCGTGGCACCTTTAGGTGTGGATGAATCAATTGCATTAAATTTTATGCAAGAATACAAGCTTAAAGTTGATCAAACCGAAGTTGATTCAGGTAACTTCGGTATTTTGGCACTTGGTGGACCTGGAGCACAAACCTATGAATATAATTTGAAATATGGCTACCCGGAAAAAGTCAGTATTGGTGATGTAATAGACACACAAACTGGTAACATTGCCGGAAAAACGAGATCAGGTGTTCAAGAAAAAGTAAATGCTTGTAATTGGAGTCCAGGAATGCAGTATTCGCGGGATTGTGAACGAATTATTTTAGTTAATGTATACAAGCCATATCAAGTTGATCAAAATCAAGTAAAACAAGTCCAAGTAACAGGATTTGCTTATTTCTTTATTACAAAGCCAATGGCAGAAAATGACACATCAGTAACTGGTATGTTTATTAAAATGGCGGGAAAAGGAGAAATTGAAGCAGCAGCAAAAAACAAAGGTGCTTATGGCATTAGATTGACAGAGTAGGTGAGGCAATATGAATGCAAAAGTAACATTAATCATTTCACTATTTTTAGGAGCAATAACGACGTTTATGTTTTTTACGTATATGCAAAAACAAACCCCGCAACCAGTAGTGCAAGAAGATCTTCAACCTGTAATCGTAGCCAAACAAGCTATTTCTGAAAATACAATAATAACAGCTGAAATGGTAGAGGAAATGTTAGTTCCTACAAAAACGGTACACCCTAATGCCACTATTGATGTATCTGCGATTGAAGGAATGGTAGCAATAGCTACAATAGCTAAAGGTGAAACTCTATTAATAAACCATCTTCAAAAAGTAGAAGAAGAAGAGAAGTTTATTTCTAGAAAAATTAAAGAAGGGTACAGAGCTGTAGCACTTGGTGTTAACTTTGTACAATCTGTTTCAAACTTAATTGAACCTGAAGATTATGTCGATGTAATTGCAACAATCAAAGATGATAAAGATAAACTTATTTCAGAATTAATCTTAGAAAAAGTTAGAGTACTAGCGGTAGACCGTAGAATGGTAGAATCTGATAATAATATTGAATTTGCTGCTTATAGTTCAGTTACTTTAGAGTTAAAAGCATTAGATGCTGTAAAAGCAATTAATGCAAGTGAAAGAGGTAACATTCACTTCATTGTTTACAGCAAGGTAAATTCAAAAGTTGCACAATAATTTGCGGTTACTGAATAGAAAGAGGGTTACAAATTATGGAGACGCTAAATGAAAATATGGCTGGCAAAAGAGGGCAGATGATCGTAGTCGGCGGTGCTAAAGGTGGTGTCGGAAAAACGATTTTATCTGTAAATTTATCGGTTGCACTTGCGAAACGATCAGTAAAAGTATGTATTATTGATGGTGATTTTCAATTTGGTGATGTCAATTTAGCGATGGATATTCAAGA
The DNA here is from genome assembly GCF_002262935.1 of Lottiidibacillus patelloidae. Classification (NCBI taxonomy): domain Bacteria; kingdom Bacillati; phylum Bacillota; class Bacilli; order Caryophanales; family Bacillaceae; genus Lottiidibacillus; species Lottiidibacillus patelloidae. The sequence goes on from NZ_NPIA01000001.1 coordinate 121,605, forward strand.
AACTTTTACAATTAAAGATGCAATTGAAGCAATTGGAACACTAGATGTAATCAATATGTCTTCCTACTTAACCCAACATAATAGTGGTGTCAATGTTTTAGTTGCACCAGATCGTCCTGAATATGCAGATATGATTACAGATGAAAACCTTACTAAAATTACGTCACTTTTGTTAGATATTTATGACTATGTCATTGTTGATACTGGCGTAGGTTTTCATGAAAATAGTTTGCCGTTTATTGAAAGGGCAGACAAACTTTTATTGGTAACTAATTTAGAAATGGCTACAATTAAAAATACGAAGCGAATGAAAGAAACACTTGATATGCTTGGATATTCTAACAAAATAGAATACATTATTAACCGTTCGACAATGGAAAGTGTCCTAAATGCAGAGAATGTTGCAGAAATATTAGGAACGGAAAATCCTTACCTCGTGCCAAATGATTTTAAATATGTATCTCAATCATTTAATATGGGTACGCCTATTGTGTCTGGAAGAGCAACCAATGTTGTTGCTAAGGCAATTTTCAAGATGGCTGAACAAATTGCATCAAAGCGAGGGCCACAGCGAATAAAGCAAAAGAAGCGGTTATTTGGAATAAGGTAAGGTGAGGAAAATGAAATTACTTGATCGAATACAAGCGAAAAATAAACCTATTGAGAACAAGGAAGTTGAACAAAATAATCCTACTCAAATCCCTCCGAAGAACGAAACTGTTAATGTAGCAAAAACGATAGAAAAAGTAGCGAAAAGTAATACGACTACTAAAACGGACGAGAGTAAACAACAGCAGTTGCTATTAAAGCAGAATGAGTTAAAAAACCGCCTCCATAAAGAAATCATTAATCAATCAAAAGACAATGATTTAGAAGCAATAGTTCCACAGATTGATCAAATGGCAATTGAAATGATTAAGGAAGACGACACATTTAGAGGTATAGAACGAAAAAAAGTAGTAGATGACTTAATAAATGATATTACTGGTTTTGGACCGATTAATCCGCTTCTTCTTGACCCGGATGTATCAGAAGTGATGGTAAATGGACCAAATATGGTTTATGCAGAAAGAAAAGGAAAGTTAACGTTGACGAATGTAAATTTCCGCGATGATGAACATGTTCTTCAAGTCATTGAAAAAATCGTTTCACCAATTGGTAGAAGGATTGATGAGAGTAGCCCGATGGTTGATGCCCGTCTTCCAGACGGATCTCGTGTTAATGCAATTATTCCTCCATTAGCCTTAAACGGTCCAACAATAACAATTAGAAAGTTCTCTGAAGACCCATTTAAGATTGATGATTTAGTTGGTTTTGGCACATTAACAGAAGAAATGGGACAATTTCTAGATGCTTGTGTAAAAGCTCACTTAAATATGTTTGTCAGTGGAGGAACAGGTTCTGGAAAAACGACTACATTAAATGTTTTGTCTTCATTTATTCCAAATGATGAACGAATTATAACAATTGAGGATGCTGCGGAGCTTCAATTAGGACAAGACCATGTTGTTTCACTAGAATCAAGACCTGCAAATATTGAAGGAAAAGGCGAAATATCAATTCGAGACCTTGTTAAAAACTCCTTACGGATGCGTCCTGACCGAATTGTAATAGGTGAGGTCCGTGGTGGAGAAGCTCTTGATATGTTACAAGCAATGAATACTGGACATGATGGTTCATTAGCCACCGGTCACTCAAATAGTCCACGTGATATGATTTCACGATTAGAAACGATGGTGTTGATGGCTGGAATTGATCTCCCGATAAAGGCAATTCGTGAACAAATTGCAGGTGCAATTGATGTCATCATTCAACAAAGTAGATTAAAAGATGGGTCGAGAAAAATTACAAACATAACTGAAGTTCAAGGGCTTGAAGGTGATGTCATTGTGTTGCAAGATATATTTGCATTTAAACAAGAAGGCGTGACACCTGAAGGGAAGGTTATTGGTAGGTTAATGCCGACGGGTGTTCGTCCTAAATTTTACGAACGATTAGAAAGTTCAGGTCTTCATATACCACCGAGTGTGTTTATTAATGGAACGGAGTGGGATAAGTGATTATAATCATATCTTTTACACTATTATCCTCAACATTGCTTTTTTATTCTCTATTTCAATTAGTTTTCAGAAGTGAAAAGAGGTTAGAACGTAGGTATAGACACTATTTAAGTTATGAAAATAAAAAGATTGATAGGCAACGCTTTGGCGAGACATTAAAAGTAATATTGTCTAAACAAAGTAAAAATAAAAAAAGAACTGTTAAAAAGGCAAATCCGAAGTTAGATTTAATGCTCTCAAGAGCTGGAGTCCCATTAAAAGCAGAAGAATATATTATATTTAAGCTACTTTCAACTGCATTTTTAGGATTTTTATTTTACTTAATAACTGGTAAAATTGCATTTTTATTTTTAGGAGTCGTTATAGGGTTCTTATTCCCTAAGTGGTGGTTGAAAAGTAAACAAAAAAAACGTATGGAAAAATTTAATGCCGAACTGCCAGATATGATTGCGACAATAGTTGGATCATTAAGAGCAGGATTTAGTTTCCCGCAAGCGCTACAGACAGTTGCTGAGGAATCAGAAGGACCAATGGAAGAAGAGTTAAAAGCTGTATTAAAAGAAATGCAGTATGGCACATCTGTTGAAGATGCTCTTAATTTATTAAAAGAAAGAATGCCAAGTGATGATTTAGATTTAATGATTCAAGCAATCGTCATCCAACGTCAAGTTGGCGGGAATTTAGCAACAGTATTAGAGAAAATTGTTCAAACAATTCGAGATCGAATTAAAATCAAGCGCCAGTTAGTAACATTAACTGCCCAAGGCAGAATATCCGGTGTAGTAATTGGGTTACTACCAGTATTCGTAGGTTTCTTTATCTACTTAATTGAACCAGAATACATTTTATTGTTGTTCCAGCATCCCGTTGGAATCATGATGCTAGCTGGTGGTGTATTTTCGGGAAGTATTGGCTTTTTTATCATAAGAAAAATGACAGTAATTGAGGTGTAATAATCATGATATACATGTTATTTTTCATAAGTACTACTCTGTTTCTTTTCTCACTAATGCAGTTTCGAGTTGAACGAAATGACAAGATTAATAGAAGAATTGCTATGATTACAGAAACGAGACAAGTGAAAGAAAAAGATCAAGAAGCTGGCGAAACGTTTATTAAGAGAATTGTCGTACCAATTTTAAACGAAATGAAGAAAAATTATAAACGGAAAATGCCTGGAGAAAAACAAGACGTTTTAGAAAAGAAACTCTTGCAGGCAGGATCACCTTTTAATATGACGCCAGTAGACTTTCGGTTATTTCAAATCGCTTTATTTTTATTGTTGCCAGTTGTGTTTGGTTACTACGGATATTTACTCCAAGGAAATACGTCGAGCATTTTTGTGTTTGGTTTCATTGGTACCATTGTAAGCTTACTATTTCCAAATCAATATTTAAAAGGAAAAATGAAAAAACGCTTTGCCCTTGCCTTAAAAGAATTACCAGACATTCTTGATTTATTAACAGTTAGTTTAGAAGCAGGGTTAGGGTTTGATTCAGCACTTGGAAAGCTTGTATCAAAAAAAGAAGGAGTATTATCAACAGAGTTTCAACGGTGTTTGGAAGAAATGAGACTTGGAAAGACTAGGCGCGAAGCGTTAAGTGGTGTAAAGGACCGGCTTGAAATTGAGGAAATACAGCGATTAATTAGTGCGATTCTTCAAGCGGAAAAGCTTGGAATTGGGCTAACAAAAGTTTTAAAAGTTCAATCTGAAGAGATTAGAGAACAGCGCAAGCAACGCGCAGAAGAAAAAGCAATGAAAGTACCGGTAAAGATGATGATACCTTTAGTACTATTTATCTTCCCAAGTCTTTTTATCGTGTTACTAGGTCCTGTAGCAATACAATTTATGATTTCATTTACAAAATGAGGCTGGCACTTGTGTCCCAGCCTCACTCTAATGAAAGATGTCTTACCTATTAAATAGCACTAACTTCCCTGTTGGAGAAGTAACACGACTCGTATTTCCTTCTAGGTTATGTTCCGTTAATTTTTTATTCCCTATTTCTTTAGCTTCTTTTTCTGAAACTGCTTCAAATGTTTCATCTAATAGTTTGCTACCGTCCTTTGCGAAAACTGTTAACCTATAAGTTTTCATCGTTCCAACTCCTCTATTAAAACTTCTCTTTTTACTTATTCGTAGAATCTACTTTATATCCTTCTTTAAAACATATAAAAAATCAAACAGATTATGATCCTCGAAAAGATGCGTACGTATGTTTCCGTATGGTAAACTTAATACCAATAGTAAGCGATGAAAGTGGGAATGAAAATGAGTAAAATTCGGTTTATTCATACAGCGGACCTTCACTTAGACAGTCCTTTTAAAGGCATGGAGAACCTCCCCAATAAAATATTAAAAAAAATTAAGGAAAGTACGTTTAACTCTTTTGCCAAAATCGTTGATGTCGCAATTGATGAAACAGTAGACTTTGTGTTAATTGTCGGTGATATTTTTGATGGAGAAGATAGAAGTTTAATGGCACAGACACGTTTCCGTAAGGAGATTGAAAGGTTATATAATAATAAAATTCAAGTTTTCATAAGCCACGGAAACCATGACCATTTAGGTGGAAACTGGATAGAAATTTCTTGGCCGGAAAATGTTCACATCTTTAGTAGTGAGAACGTTACAAGCAAACCGTTTGTTAAAGAGGGGAAACCAATTGCAAATATTTATGGTTTTAGCTATTCAGAGCGAGCGGTAAGAGAAAATAAAACAGAACAATATGTTAAAAGTGGCGATGCGCCATATCATATTGGCATGCTCCATGGGAATATAGATGGAAATTCGGATCATGATAATTATGCACCTTTTACAGTTAGAGAACTATTGAGTAAAGAATTTTCTTACTGGGCGCTAGGACATATCCATATTAAGCAATCATTACATAATAACCCACCTATTATTTACCCAGGAAACATCCAAGGGAGACATCGCAAGGAATTAGGAGAAAAAGGTTGTTACATCGTAGAAATTGATGAACTTAATACGAAAACGACATTTGTGAACACCGCTCCTCTTATTTGGGAAGCTATTGAAATAGCAATAAACGATATTACTTCTTACGATGATCTATGTCATTATTGTGAGGAAAAAATAAAAACAATACGAAGTGATAGCAAAGCTAAACTTATTCATTTGCAAATTATTGGGATCGGTGAACTTCATCACTTACTTCAAGATAAGCAAGTAGTGGAAGAACTCATTTCTTATTTAAATGAAGGGGAAGAGGGAAAGGATAATTTCTGTTTAGTAACTTCTAGCAAAATAGTAACTAGAGAAAATTGGGATCGTGAAGCATTAAAAGAAAAGCAACATTTTACAGGTGAAGTGTTAAAGATGATTGAGTCTAATGAGGATTTAATTGAAGAAGCGATATCACCATTATTCACACACCGTAAAGCAAAAAAATACTTAGAAGATCTGGATGAAGAAAGAAAGAAAGAATTAATTGAAAAAGCAGAGGTAGAGCTTTTAATGGATTTATTAAGAAGGTAACTTTTACATAAGGAGGTGCAACGTTAATGAAACTTACTAAAATTGATATTTATGGATTCGGTCAGTTTGAAAACTTTTCTATGACATTTAATGAAAATTTTCAAGTGATTTACGGTGTAAATGAAGCTGGAAAATCAACAATGATGAATTTCATTAAATGTATATTATTTGGATTTCCAAACCGAAACAAAAATATATATTTGCCAAAAGGTAGTAAAAGATACGGTGGTTCAGTATCAATCAAAACGAAAAATTACGGAACTCTCACGATTGAAAGAATAGATGAAAATAAAAATATAACAGTCTTTTGTGAAGATGGTAGCAAAAAAGGAGAAGATTTTTTAGCTGAAATCTTAACGGAAATAGATGAAACACACTTTGAAGGAATTTTTTCCTTTGGAATAGATGGTTTACAAGACATTGAAAAGATACAAGATGATGAACTAAATGACTTTTTACTTGGTGCAGGGATGACAGGTAATGTATCGATCAGTGGAATTGAACAACGCTTAGAAAAAAAGCAACAAGAATTATTTCGCGTCAGCGGAAAAAAACCAAAAATAAATGAACAAATAAAAGTGTTAGATACACTAGAGTCAAAAATTAATGCTTGGAAAGAGAAGCGGCAATCTTATGACCACATGCTTGAAAATCAAAAAGGTCTACATGTGCGTCTTGAACAAATAAAACAAGATAAAAGTGACTTAATTGGAAAATATAAAACGTTAGAAAAAGTAGAGTCCTTATTACCGTTACATGAAGAAAAAGTGCAGTTGCTATACCAATTACAAGAATTAACTACATACGAACCATTCCCAGAAGAAGGGTTACATCGCTTTGAGCAATGGAAAAGTCAATATATAACTGTCAAAGCCGAGCAAAAGCATTATGAAAGGCAGTTAAATGAGATTGAGAAAAATATAAATGAAATTAAAGAAAACAGAAATATTCTTGCAGCTGAAAAGCGAATACAACATGTTCGTGAGAATGAATCACTTTATGATGTTAAACTAAAAGAAAAGGCAACACTTGAATTAGATATAAAAAATTTGAGGGAAGATTTGCAACTTTTAGTTGAAAAGTTAGGAAAACATTGGTCTATTTCAGATTTAACAAATGTTGATACAAGTATTTCTACTAAAGAAAAACTAATTCTATTGTTAGATTCTATCGAAAGTCATGAACAGAAAAAGAAATTTTTCGAAGAGAGTTATTTTCAGTCTAAACAAAAGCGAGATGAACTTTTGCAAGAAAAGGAACATTATGAAAAAATGCTTTTGACAGAAGACGAACAAATTACTTTTAATGAGAAATATAAGATAATTGGAGAAAAAGAGCTTCTTGAGAAAAATCTAAAAGAAGTAGAAAGTGGTACCTTGCTACATATTACAAACAGTTGGAAGGAAAAAGTTATTCCACTTTCATTGCTAGGATTAACTGCTGTACTTTTTTTGAAAGGTGAACTCATTATTGCAGGTGGTGTCTTTTTATTAACAGCGATTTTCTTTTTCTTACATATTGGAGATAAAAGTAGTAGTAAAATAAACAATTTGCATCAACTCCAGCAAAAATTACAAGTATTAAATAAGCAATTAAACAGCGAACTTACAAAAAATGAGATAGAAATGAAACTAAAAGAACACGAACAAGCTACTTATACGCTTCGTGCTCAAAAAGCATTACTTCTAAATGCTGAATCTAATCATGAAAAATATACAGAACAATTTGTAGATTGGCAGTATGAGGAGGACTTGTTAAAAGATAAACTAAAGAGTATGGCTAAACAATACCGTTTTAATGAAACATTAAGTACGAAAGCTTTCCGAGAATCTTTTAACTTATTAGAAGAAGGAAAGAAAAAAGTACTTACTTTACAAAGGTTAGAAACAGCAGAAAGACAAGTGCATAACGAATTAGTTTTTTGGGATGAGGAAGTTAAAGCGCTATGTACTATATGTTCGATAGATTTCCAGGAGAAATGGCAGAGAGTTTTTGAAACGTTATATGCGAAACTGTCTATCGAGAAAGAAAAACAATATAAAAAGCTAGAATTTGAAAACGAAAAAAAGAAACTTATGGTGAATTACTCGCAATGGAATGAAAAATGTTTAAGTATTGAACGACAATGTGAACAATTGCTAAAGCAAGCAAATGTTACAAACGAAGAAGATTTCATAAAAAAAGCACATGTAAATAAAAAAGCAAATGACATTAAACAAAAAATTACGTTGTTAGATGCGCAGCTATCTACACAAATAAAAGCTGAAGAAAAAGAAGTAGTTAATAAAAAGCTAAATAATGGGAAAAAACAAGTGCAGGAAGAACTTTATGAACTTGAAACGCATCTGAATGCTCTAATGACCGATGAAGAAAAGGTTCAACAGCAAATAACAAGTAACAATCTATTGACAGAACAACTCGAAGCAGACGGAAGCTATTCAGAATTACTGCAACAATATGAAATTGAAAAAAGTAAATTAAATAAATTAGCAGAGGAATGGGCAGTACTTGCAATAGCATCTAATGTTCTTGAACGGACAAAGAATGAATTTAGACTAGAAAGGTTACCTAAAGTAATCAAGGTAGCTACGCAATACTTGACAATCTTTACAAAACATCGCTATGTTAAGATATTAGCACCTATAGAAGAAAATAGTTTTATCGTTGAACGAAAAGATGGGCGAAGATTTTCTCCAAAAGAATTAAGTAGAGGTACGAAAGAACAACTTTATTTAGCTCTTCGATTAGCCTTAGCTAATGTTTATCCATCTCAAACACCATATCCGCTAATCGTTGATGATATTTTTGTCAATTTTGATAGTATTAGAACAAAAAGAGCAGTGGAAGTGTTAAGGAAAGCATCAGAAGACCATCAAGTTATCTTTTTTACATGTCATCACCATTTGCTCATACATTTTACAGATAAAGAAGTCACGACACTTTCTGTAAAAGCTAATGGAATACAGGAAGAAGGGTATGAAGTAAGCTAGTGAAAAATTTACGCTCACTTATAATATTAATGTTTAGTCTTTTTATCATTATGGTAGGGATAGGTATAGTCATACCAGTATTACCTTACTATGTTGAAGATTTTGGAGCATCAGAAATTACACTTGGATTTTTATTTGCGATATTTGCACTAATGCAATTTTTATTGGCACCTTTTTGGGGGAATATTTCTGACCGAATCGGTAGGAAACCATTGATAATATTAGGATTGATTGGTTTTTCTGTAGGGGAATTTATTTTTGCTTTTGCCACAGACATATGGATGCTTTTTGTTTCTCGTATGATTGCGGGTGCATTTGGTTCGGCACTAATGCCAACAGCAATGGCATATGTATCGGATGTTACTTCAAATGAAAAGCGTGCCCAAGGAATGGGAATGCTTGGTGCTGCAATGGCGTTTGGTATAGTTATCGGACCAGGAATCGGCGGGTGGTTAGCACAAGATAATTTAGCAACACCTTTCTTATTTGCGGGTATCGCAGCTTCGTTTGCAGCTTTATTAGCGTTGATCTTTTTAAAGGAATCACTAAAGAAAGAAGACAGGGAAGAAGTTACTCAAAAACAGAGTCAATTTGAAAAAATGAAAGTGGCTCTAAAAAGTGAGGTAGGATATCTATTAATATTAATATTTATTCTAAGCTTTGCTTTAGCAAATTTCCAAGCAGTTTTTGGATATTATGCACTCGTTAAGTTTGATTACAAAGTTGATGAAGTAGCAACGATTGTTGTTATAACGGGTATTGTAGGAACAATAGTTCAAGGTGGTTTAGTAGGTCGATTAAGTAAAAAGTTCGGTGATGAGAGGCTTGTAAAAGGAGCCCTATTATTAAGTGCTTTTGGTTTTATCGTTATGACACTTGCTTTTAACTACATTACTATAATTTTAACTACGATTATTTTCTTTATTGGAAACTCGTTGCTCCGCCCGTCGGTAAATTCATTAATTTCAAAATTAGCAGGGAAACAACAAGGTGCAATTATGGGATTAAATAACTCATTTATGAGCTTAGGAAATGTAGTAGGGCCTCTTTTCGCTACTGCGCTCTTTAAATTAAATATATACTTTCCATTTTTATCAGGTGCATTTATTTTACTTATTGCTTTTTTAGCTACTAAAGTTTGGTTAGAGCGGAAGAAAGCTGCATTAAGACAATCTGCTGTTACGGAGTAAAACTTATAGTATGCTATAATTACAAATAAAGATATATAGAGCTTGGAGGGGAAATAATTGAAGAAAGGTATTCTTGATTATCAAGTTGGAGATCAAGTCGAGCATTTTTTGTTAATTAATACTGTAACAAAAGGAACAGCTAGCAATGGGAAACCATTTTTAACATTAATGTTACGAGATAAAAGTGGGGAAATTGAAGCGAAACTTTGGGATTGCACACCGCAAGATGAGGAAGTGTATTGCCCTGAGAATATTGTTAAAGTAATTGGAGAGGTCTCCAACTATCGTGGAAGATCACAACTGAAAATTAAACAAATTCGTATTACGACAGAACTTGATAACGTAGAATTATCAGATTTCCTTGAAGTAGCCCCGATTGATAAAGAAACAGTAATTGATAAAGTTACAAAATATATTTTTGAAATGGAAAATCCTAATATACAACGAATCACACGACATTTACTAAAAAAACATCAGGAGGCATTTTTAGAGTTTCCTGCAGCAACAAAAAATCACCATGAGTTTGTTTCCGGTCTAGCTTACCATGTTGTAACTATGTTAGATTTAGCAAAAGCGATAGCAACTATATATCCTTCATTGAACAAAGATTTACTTTATTCAGGGATTATCCTTCATGACTTAGGGAAAGTTTACGAGTTATCAGGACCGATTTCTACTACCTATACAATGGAAGGGAAGCTGTTAGGTCATATATCAATTTTAGTTAATGAAATTGGAGAAACAGCAGTAGAATTAGGAATAGAAGGTGAAGAGGTCACAGTACTTCAGCATCTAGTATTAAGCCACCATGGAAAAGCGGAATGGGGTAGCCCTAAACCACCTATGATTAAAGAGGCTGAAATGTTACATTATATTGATAATATTGATGCAAAAATGAATATGATGGACCGTGCTTTAGAAAGAGTTGAACCTGGGGATTTTTCGGATAGAATTTTCCCATTAGAAAACCGCTCATTTTATAAACCTACTTTTTACAAAAAATAATAGACAGATAATTGCTAGCTACAGAATGAAACATTCTGTAGCTTTCTTTTTTATAGAAATAGAAATATATGTACTAATCTATTAATCACTTTCATACATATATTCTTAAAGAAGCTTGTCTGTAAGGAGGTATAGAAATGGAACAAATGTTAATAGGGATGCCTTGGTGGGGGTATATGTTACTTTTTGGGATATTATTCTCTGGATATATGGTGCTAAGAACGTCAATTGAGGAGCGCAGAATGGACGAACAATGGATTGAACAGCAAGGAGAAGTTTATATGAAAAGAATGGAACAAGAAAAAGAAGAAAGAAATTACAATAGAACTAAAAGGATATAAAAAAAACTCGCCAAAGGCGAGTTTTACTTTTTTTATTCAAAGATATCTTTTAAATCTTTATCCATTACTTTAATATCGCCATCTTCAATTAGCTTCTTAATGACATTCTCCGTACTTTCAGCATTAGCACTTAAGTACATTTCACGGATTTCTTCTCTATTATCTTCAAGTGTTTTTTCAGTATTTTTCACATCAGTAACTTTAATGATATGGTAACCGAATTGAGTTTTTACTAAATCACTTACTTCGCCAACTTCTAAAGTAAATGCTTCCTTTTCAAATTCTGGAACCATTTTTCCACGTGTGAAAAAGTCTAAGTCTCCACCTTTAACAGCAGATCCAGTGTCAATCGAATGTTCTTCAGCTAATGCTGCAAAGTCAGCACCATTATTAATTTGGGCAAGGATTTCTTTTGCTTGCTCTTCATCTTCAACTAAAATATGACTTGCTCTAACTTCTTCGCGTTTAACAAATTCATTAAAGTAATCAGTTAGTTTTTCATCTGAAACTTCGATGTCTTTCGTAGCATATTTAAATAATTTAAGGTCATTTTCAATTACTTTTCTAAGCTCTTCTTCTGATTTATATGGACTTGAAGCTAAAGCAGTTTTGAATTCATCATCAGAATTAAATTGTGCTTTAATTTTCTCCATCTTTTCGTCTACTTCATCTTTGTCTACTTCAACAGCTTCAGCTAAAAGCTTTGCTTCAACCATTTCACGGAGAACTTCTTCTCCATACTTACTTTTTAATTCCTCATAAAATTCTTCTTTTGTAATGTCACCGGCATTTGTTTTTACAACAATATCACCAGAACCAGTGTTACATGCAGATAATAGTAACGTAAATGCAGCTGTAACTAATAGTAACATCCATTTTTTTGTCATCATTAACACTCCTAGTTTTCATTTACTTATGTATACATTCACAAACTAACTATATCATATTTACATTTATAGTGAAAATTTAATATTTAACGTTTTTATAGGCATCTGTTTAAGCAACAATGATTGTTCTGCGTATGATGTTTACTATAACGCTTCTAAGTGAGGCAATTGCCTTAGAAAATTTTCATTTACTAAGGAATGCGCCTATTCGCTTAAGGTGTTACGAGCATAAAATAATGAACAAATAGGTAAAGGAGGTGTTATAATGGGTCACACTTACGGAGGCGGTTTCGCGTTAATCGTAGTATTATTCATTTTGTTAATCATTGTTGGAGCAGCATGGCTGTAAACAATAAAGGTTAATTAATGTTATTGTCTACTAGTTAGTTTGTCCATTCATCTTCTTGGACCTGTATCAACACAAAAAAGGGAATGACTAGTCATTCCCTTTTTTTATACTTAGGTGAATATTACTTCTATGTACGATGAAATAAGCAAGATGGTAATCAGCACATTAATTGTCCGGAAAACACTTGATTGTTTCTCTTCAGGAATTTCCTTTTGAATACAAAGAGAATTAGTCATCGTATTAAATACAAATAAAATAAGAAGTGCAAATAACCCAAAAAATAAACCCATCATTTAAAACCTCCAAATTAAGGTTTTCAAAAATATTATACTACTTAAATATAGAAAAATGCAAAAAAATAGGAAAAGCATTCAAATAAATAATTGAATGCTAGTTTTGGTTTACTAATATATCAATACCAACATCACTATTTTCAATGTATGCGTGACGTGGTGCTTTTAATAGTTGAAATAAAAATAGTAAGTCAATAACACTTAATCCAAAGTTTATTGAGGAAAAAATTGAAAAATAATGAAAGAAGTTTGGAAACATAACACTACCGATTATTGCAGTTATCGTAATTGATATAAATGGCAATAACATCGAAAACATTGTCTTATTTTTTGATACCTTTTCATCGATACAATAACTTGGAATAGGTAATCCTTTAATCGAAACGATATTAAAATCAACTTTTGTTCCAGTTAGCCAAAGTGGTAGTAGATGCATTAATTTATGGACAGGAATAATTAAACAAAGACCAAATAAAAATGGAACTAATCCTAGTTCATAAAATTGTTCTTCATAATGAAATGCACTAAAAACTAAATAGAAGGCTATAAAATAAAAGAATGTGACAATTATTGAAAACAATGATAATCGGAGAGTGCCATAGTCTCGATGGATATTTATCGATTTCCAACAATTCATATTGCACCACCTAGTTCGTAAATTAAAATACCATAATAATTTACGATGTTTTGTCCAATAAATCAAGGGTTTTTTTTCGACGTTTTTTGCTGAAAAAAAACTGACAACTCATTAAACATGAGAGTTGTCAGTTTTGTCGTTATCGACCTTGTTCTCCATAGCGTCAATCGCTCGTTGAATATCTTTAATTTCATCGAGTATTTTTTGCTTATGAGGTTCAATATCCTCTTTCCAATTGTCAATTACATTCATGACATCAGTAGCAACTTCTTTTAACGTATCGACACTTTCTTTTGAAAGGCTACTAATGTTTTTTCCTTCTTTTTTCAAGTAATTAATTTTATCAATAAGCTCTTTGCGCATTTCATTTCCAGACTTTGGAGTAGTTAAAAGTGTTGTAGCGGCTGCTACAACAGAGCCTACTAAAAATCCAACGAAAAGTGATTTTCCTTTCCCCATATGAAAGCCCCCTTAATTCTCTTTATTTTATATTATTAGCAATTTGCAAAGCAATAGTTGATAAATCTTCTGAGGTATAGTTCTTTTCGTGTGTTTTCCATACGGTTCCAAATCCATCACCTTTTCCATAGCGAGGAATGATGTGCATGTGATAATGAAAAACAGCTTGTCCAGCAGCTTCCCCATTATTATTAAGTAAATTTACTCCAACGGGTTGAAATTGTTCATTAATACTATTAGCAATTTTCGGAATAGCTTGGAAAAGATGCCCGGCTATTTCTGGTGTTAAATCAAAGATATTTTCCTTATGTACTTTAGGAATGACTAGCGTGTGACCTTTTGTTACTTGGCTTATGTCTAAAAAGGCTAAGACATTTTCATCCTCATAAACTTTTGCACTTGGTATGGATCCGTCAATAATTTTACAAAAGATACAATCACTCAAAAAACTCACCTCACAATTAATTTTATATATATTTTACCATAAATGACAGTGAAATTAAAAAGCAGGACGCTTGTAAACAAGCGCCCTGCCATTGAAGAATGGAGTTGGTTAATGTGCTACTTTAGGTAAATGTGAGTTAAACAAGTTAACTGTCTCCCGTAGACACCTCATTTCAAGGTTGATGGATTCTGTTGTATGCGTATACTCCATGAATTGTTCAAGACAATCATCTCATTTCGTTTAAGGATTAAACCTTGCACTAACTTCTATGGGGCAGTTCTCTAAATTGTATTTCGGAGACACCTCATTTCAAAGTTGTGATGATGTTTGAAGCAACTTCCCATCTCTATCGGCAACCTGTTTCGCTATTAACTTCTCTCCCTCTTCACTACATATGATGTACCGTTTGAGTAAGTTATATTCAACAAAAAGAAACAAATTTAAAATGGAAAAATTAGAACGTTTATGAAAATATTGATAAAATAGAAGAAAGAAGTATTTAAAAGGAGTTAATGTGATGAAGCCTTTATTGGATATTAACAATTTAGTTGGTGGTTACTCCATTCACGACCCAGTATTACATGACGTCTCATTTCATGTTAATAGCGGTGAAATTATTGGATTAATTGGATTAAATGGCGCAGGAAAGAGTACGACAATCCGCCATATCATTGGTTTAATGGAGCCAGTGCAAGGATCTGTTTCAATTTGTGGGAAAACTATCGATGAGTCACCAGAAGCATACAGGTCACATTTTTCTTATATACCAGAAACACCAATATTATATGAAGAGTTAACGTTGTGGGAACACTTAGAATTAACAGCAATGGCATATTCCTTAGACAATGAATGGAAAGAACGTGCGGAGATATTGTTGAAAGAATTTCGCATGGAAACGCGCAAAAAATGGTTTCCAAGTCATTTTTCAAAAGGAATGAAACAAAAAGTAATGATAATGTGTGCATTCTTAGTTGAGCCGAAAGTGTATATAATTGATGAACCTATCGTTGGTCTAGATCCAATCGGTATTCATTCTTTACTTTCATTAATGGAAAAGAAAAAAGCACAAGGCGCGGGAATTTTAATGTCTACACATATTTTAGCAACAGCTGAGCGTTACTGTGATCGGTTTATTGTCCTACATAATGGAAAAGTTAAAGCGTATGGAACGTTGGAAGAGCTACAGAAGAAAATGAATATGAAAGATGCAAACTTAGACGATATTTATTTCAGTCTAACGAAGGAAGATTAATTATGAATGAAAAAAATCTTTGGATTCATCGGGCAAAGACCTACTGGTTACAAGCATCTAGGTATATACAATACATGCTTAACAGCTTAATTTACACAGTGATCATAACTGTTGTTATTGCAGCTTACTATTATGCAGGATGGCTTAAAACGTTAGATTCTACATTTCCTTATTTGTTTGTATTAGCAATTCTTATTGCATCAGTATTAACAGTTGGAAAAGTTAGAACTTTTCTTCGAGAAGCAGACAAAGTGTTTTTACTTCCTTTTGAGCATAAGCTGAAGCCATATTTTCGCTTATCATTGATATATTCGACTTTGTTCCACTTATTTTATATTGGATTATTACTATTAGTGCTGTTTCCTTTATATGAAAAGTATGATAATGCTACCAATGAAATGTATTATATTTCCGTTGTCGTTGTCATGATGTTAAAGATATGGAATCTTTTGATGAGTTGGTACATTCATTTAATGAATGTACGTACACTTCACAGAGCAGATCTAATTGTTCGTTTTACCATAAACTTTTTGTTTGTTTACTTTTTGCTTGCCCAAGCAAACATTCTAGTTATCGCATTAATGTTAATGATTATGATTAGCTTGTATATGTTTTATAAAAATAAGTTTGGGAAAAAGGATCGTATTTTATGGGAGCAATTAATTAAAATAGAGGAAAATAGTGTTGCATCATTCTATCGTTTAGCCAATTTATTTACGGATGTACCGCATTTGAAGTCGAAAATTAAACCAAGAAAAGTATTAACACAACTCATAAAATTACTTGTCCGAAAAGAAGATGGTCCATTTGCATATTTATATTGGCGGACATTCCTAAGGGCTGGAGATTATTTTGGAGTTTATGTTAGGTTACTTTTTATCGGAAGCATACTAATTTTATTCATTCCAAATGCATATGCAACGATCGCAATTTACTTTTTATTTTTATATTTAAGCGGTTTCCAACTTTTATCACTATGGAAGCATTTTGATGTGAAAATTTTAATTAATTTGTATCCAATATCATTGGAAGATAGAAAAAAGCAATTTCGAAATGTATTTCAAATACTATTAATAATTCAAAGTATTTTATTAAGTATTGTCATCTTGCTGCAAACTAAAAATTTCTTATACGAACTCTTTGCTTTCGTTATTAGCGTAATTATCATCATGAGCTACTCTCGTATTGTCTTAAAACTAAAACGCTAAGGAGTAAAAATAAGTGAATAGATATGAACTACATGCTAAAGATGAGCTAAATAGATGGAAGCGAAAGCATTTTTACAAAACTTCAAGAAGGAAAATGTTTGCACGTAACATCCAACAAAAAATAAATAAAAAGGTTCCTGAAAAAGTACATAAACTTATTACTTCCGCAATTAAAGGAATGGTTGAAGCGACTATTTCAGGAACGAGTTATATGACAAAAATTGATGTAACTCACGTACAGACACTTGAGGAAAGAGAAAACTTTGTACATGAGAGATTACGTTTTTACCGAAAACTTGCTGTAGCTGAAGGTGCAGGAACTGGTGCTGGAGGAATCTTCTTAGGAATTGCTGATTTTCCATTACTGTTAAGTATTAAAATGAAGTTCTTGATGGAATGTAGTACTATTTATGGGTTTTCAAATAAAGAGAAACAAGAAAGAATATTTCTTCTATATGTATTTCAAACAGCTTTCTCGAGTGACGAACATAAACGAGTAATGATAGAAAAAATCAGTCAATGGCAGGAAATTAATCATGTTCTTGAGAATAATGACTGGAGAAAGCTTCAACAAGAATATCGTGATTATATTGATCTCATAAAAATGTTTCAACTGTTACCAGGTTTCGGTGCAATTGTTGGTGCTTATGCAAACAACCAATTATTAGAAGAACTAGGTGAAACTGCGATAAACTGCTTCCGTTTACGTATTCTACATGGCAATGAAAAAACCGATTGATCTCCAATGAAGTGGGGTCAATCGGTTTTTATTTTAACTATTTATTAATACATTTTTTGTGAGAATTACTTATTAATATGAAAAATAAAAGTGTAATTGGCTGGATAATTAAATAAACAGCAAGAGAATAGCTAAACTTCCACTCATTATAAGTAAATAAATGAAAGTGCTCACTTATCCATTCAAATCCCCATCCGAAAAGAGAAAAAGCAACAATATAAAAGAATAACAACAAGCCTCTCAACTGAAATTTATCAAAAAAATAAACCAATAGGTAGGCAAAGGGTGCATACATCATATAGGAAATAATATCAAATAATTCATATTTACCAGAATCAATTACATCATAAAAATCAACTTTAGGGCCTGCTAATAGCTCATCGACAACACGTGCAACAAAAACTGAAAAAAACATTACTAAGATAGAGATACTTGTTGGAAAGCGGTGTGGAAGAAAATATATAAAAGTATAGGATAAAATAATCGATATAATAATAAACCATTCATTTTGATCAAATTGTTGTGGAAGAGGTAAGTAATTCATTGTTTCATTACCCCCTCTTTCACTAACAACTTTCTAAACCATTTCTGAACAATTACTATAACAGTTAATATAATGACCCATGCAATAATTGATTGAGCAATTGACCAATCGCGAAATTCTATAATATTTGTATATTGTAATAACTGCTCTACTAGCAAAAAGGCAATAATAAAGGTAATGGTTACAATTATTTGTCGAGTGATTTTTTGGAAAGTTAACATTAACTGTAAATAAAACATAACCATAACGGGAAGTAGTACAATTTGTGTTAATTTGAAATGCCAATGATATGCTTCTTGATCTGCTAATACCCAAAGTTTTGCATTATCGACAATGACAGAAAGAAAACTAGTGTAAAAAAATACAAATACCATCCAGATCAACCAATGTTCTAGAAGATGAAGTTTTTTTGGAAGTGTTGCAAAAAGCAGTGTCAAGCCAATCGTCAAATATAAAATGTATAAAAGTTGCATAGAAAACCTCACATAACCAATCGTTTTGCTTTTAGTATGTGCAAAATATGTAAAATGATTAGTTACGAGTGGCTACACTTTATTTTAAGTAGTGTAAAGTCGCTTTTCCTAATGTTTTCGCTGCTATGAGCATTCCTTTTTCGTCAAAATTAAACTTTGGATGGTGGTGAGGGTATACGGAAGCTCTAGTTTCATCTCTTGCACCAGTAAAGAAAAATACTCCTTTTACATGCTGCAAATAATAAGCAAAATCTTCACCACCCATGATTGGTACAAGCTTTTTGACCTGATTAACATCATCAATGCTCTCAGCAATATTAGCGATAAAGCTAGCTTCTTCTTTATGGTTGACTACTGGTGGGTAGCCACGGTTATATTCATAAACATAGTCGGTGCTATTTGCTAAAGATACCCCTTTTATATGTCGTTCTATTTCCATTTCAATAAAATCTCGAATATCTTCATTAAAAGTACGAACAGTTCCCTCTATGACAGCTTCATCTGCAATAACATTAAAAGCATTTTTAGCCACAAATGAACCTATGGAAACGACTGCTTGTTCTAGAGGGTCAACTTTGCGACTAACGATGTGTTGCAATTGCATGACCAATTGAGAAGCAACAACGATAGCATCTTTCGTTTCATGCGGTCTTCCTCCATGTCCACCTTCGCCAATAATTTTTATGGAGAAACGATCAGCTGCAGCCATAATAGGGCCATCACTTACTAAAATATTCCCGGTTTTCTCTGTTGCCCAAAGATGCGTTCCGAAAATGACATCGACATTTTCTAAACAGCCATCTTCGATCATCGCAATTGCGCCTCCAGGAGCAAATTCTTCGGCATGCTGATGAATAAAAACAATTGTCCCGCAAAGTTGATCTTTCATTTTGTTCAATGCTTTAGCAAGGACGAGTAAGGTTGCTGTGTGACCATCGTGACCACATGCGTGCATTACTCCGTCAACTTTTGATTTATAAGAGAAGTCATTTTGCTCTTGAATAGGAAGTGCGTCAAAGTCCGCTCTTAATGCAACTGTTTTACCAGGAAGCTCACCTCTTAAAGTTGCAACAACGCCACGACCTCCAACCTTCGTTTTAACCTCATGACCTAATTGCTCATGGAATTTAGCAATGTAAGCAGGTGTATTAACTTCTTGGAAGGATAGTTCTGGATTTTGATGTAAATATCTACGTATTGAAACCATTTCGTCATACATTGTTTCTAATAAGTGATTAAGATTATTATCCATGTTTTCCTCCGATTAATTTTTTTGAAAATATTACAATAATTATATCATTCTATATATTCTTAGTTGTTGTAAAAAATTAAATATACCCTTCTAAAAAAAATTGAAGTTATGTACAATAGAAAGGAATGTGAAATGTGGAGGGTATTATAATGAAAGAACTTACAGTCAAAGAAGTAGAACAATTAATAAAGGATAAACAAGTGAGTTTAATTGATGTTCGTGAAGTGGACGAGGTTGAAGCTGGAAAAATTCCTGGGATTAAAAATATCCCATTAAGCGAGTTTACAGAAAGAATTGCAGAAATTGAAAAAGATAAAGAACATATTTTAATTTGCCGTTCAGGTAATCGCAGTGGTAAAGCATGTGCATACTTAACTCAATTAGGCTATAACGTTATTAATATGAGTGGCGGTATGCTTGAGTGGGAAGGCGAAGTAGAATAAAGACTAAGAACCGCCGAAAAGAAACCGGTGGTTTTTTACTATGTGTTATAAAAGGAGAGATATGATGAAAGTAGAGACGAATAATAAACTACAACTTAATAAAAAGAGTAATATTTCAATGGTAATTGTGTTCATTTCAATATTAATTTTTACATACTTAGCCATCTCCATTAAAGAAGGAAGTTCTTTTATAATAGATGCTTTCGCTTCTTCAATTGTCGATATGATTGAAACGGAAATGCTAACAGCAATTATGATAGGTTTTACTTCACTTGGATCTAAAGCTGGAATTATTTCGATGTTTTTATTAGGGCTATTATGGGCTGGCATCCGCTATCGCCATTACGCGCCGCTACTAGGACTAGTAATTACAGTAGCAGGTGGAGATTTTTTGAATAAGAAGTTTAAAAGCTTAGTAGGACGTGATCGACCTTTAATAAATAATGAAGTTGAAGGTGTTGGTCATAGTTTTCCGAGTGGACATGCAATGGTAGCGTTAGCTTTCTATGGTTTTTTAGCATACCTTATTATTATGCAATTGAAAAAGAGCAGTCATAAAACAATAGTTGTAATTTCTGTTTCGATAATGATACTGTTTATCGGTTTAAGTAGAGTTTATTTACATGTTCATTATTTAACAGATGTAATTGGGGGCTTTGCAGCTGGTATAGCAGTACTTGGATTAACGGTTTTATTAGTAAATTTACTCGCACCAAAATTAAAACGATAGAATATTTTTCTATCGTTTTTGCTGTATATCGAGCATTATCATATTTCAAAGTGTTATAAGGTTTTACGTCGCTGATTGTTCGCCTCGCTTTTCTATATTGATCTAGCTGCGGCTCACAACGACTAGAAACCTATAGACTTCTCACTTTCGATAAGTCAACATCGATTCGCAATACTCATCGTGTTTCCTTTATCTTAGTTCAAAGTGTTATAAGGTTTTACGTCGCTGATCGTTCGCCTCGCTTTTCTATCCGCCTTAAGACGGAGAAGAATGTAGACTTCAGCAAGTGTTATCTCCTTAGAATCTTTCTTATACTAGAAGTAACAATAAACGATGCAGCGAATTTAAGTAGTTTTCATAGAAAAGGGGTAGGTAGATATGAAATTTTCAAATTTTATTACAGCACTTATGTTTGTTTCACTAGGGACTGTATTGCTTCTAATTAATTTGGAAGTAATTTCGCTTACATTTTCACAAGTTATTGCTTTTGGTATTCCTATTATTCTCGTCTTAATTGGCTTGAAAGGAATAGTTAATATTGTTTTTTATAAAAGAAATAAGAGTATATTTTGGTCGCTCTTTTTAATTACAATTGGCTTGTTACTTTTTATGGATGAGCTGCAAATGCTTTCTTTTGAACTTGCAACACTTTGGAAGCTATGGCCTATTATTCTTATTTATATAGGATTAAAAGTGTTAACTAGAAAGCATGTTAAATCAAAAAATCATGAAAAAAACAGTGGAAATATTAAAGTAGTTTTAAATGATAAAGGAAAAAGCCCGGTTGGGACGGTTAGTTATAAGGATCCTAATTGGCAAGTGGAGCCGATGAACCAATGGAAGGCAGTAGGGGATTTCACTTTTGATTTTACGAAAGCTTTTATTCCAGAAACAGAAACAGATATTCAACTATCTGGCTGGGTAGGTGATGTAGATATATTACTTCCCGAAGATGTGGAGTTTTCGATTGAAGCTTATGCTAAAGTCGGCGATATTAAAGTATGTGGAACAAAAGAAGATGGACTATTGAAAGACTACCGTTATAAAACAGCAGGGTTCGATACTGCCACAAAACGATTACGATTTGTGTTTGACTTTAAAGTGTTAGACTTAAGAATTGATCAGATATAGGTGGTGGATTAGATGGTTCATATTTCAAGTATGACATGGAAATGGTTAAAGTCGCACATATTACATTCTCTTGCAGTTATGATTCTCTTTTTTGCCGGATATCAAATCTACTTACTCATAAATATTAATAATAAATTATTCGATTCAATTTTTCTAACAATGCTAGTATTCTGTACAGTATTTATTAGTGGTTTTTCTTTCTTCTATAAAGGCATTAGAAATTACCAAAAGCGTTTAGAGGACTTTTCTACATTTATAGCTATCTTAACAAGGGGAAATCTTAAGGCACGAATTGATACAGCTTCTGAGCAAGACAGTGATGAAATTCAAAAATGCTCAGAAGAATTAAATGAACTGGCGGAAAAAGTTGAAGGCAGTGTCCAGTCATTGCAACGCCTAGTAGAAAAAAATGCTGAGCTTGCCGATAAAGCGCATCAATTAGCAACTGAGGAAGAACGTCAAAGGCTAGCTCGAGAACTTCATGATGCAGTTAGCCAGCAACTATTTGCCTTAAATATGATGACTTCAGCTTGCTTACGTGTCATTGAGCAAGATGTCTCATTAGCAAAGAAACAGATGACTGAAATTGCAGAAATGGCTGGACTTGCACAAGCAGAGATGCGCGCATTACTTTTACACTTACGTCCAACACATTTAACGAAAGACTCTTTACATGAAGGAATATATAAGTTAATAGAAGAGTTAAAGAGTAAGTGTAAAATAAGTTTCATTACTCACATTGAAGAAGTTAAATTTCTTTCGACTGGAATTGAAAATCATATATTTCGGATCGTTCAAGAAGCTTTATCAAACATACTTCGCCATGCAGATGCAACTGAAGTTAAAGTTAGTTTATATGAAAGAGGTAATGACCTACGCTTACTTATTAGTGATAATGGCAAAGGATTTAACATAGAAAAAGAGAAATTAATATCTTACGGATTAAAAACAATGAAAGAACGATGTGAGGAATTAGGTGGGACTTTGTCACTCCAATCAAAAGAAGGGGAAGGGACATACCTACAAGTGAAAGTTCCTCTTCAAGTTAGGAGGGAATATGATGGAGAAAATTAGAATTGCTGTTGTTGATGATCACGATATGGTTAGAAAAGGAATTCTATCATACTTAATAACAGAGCCATATTTAGATATAGTCGGAGAAGCATCTAGTGGAAAGACAGCAGTTGAACTAGCAAAAAGAGAAAAGCCTGATGTTATGCTTATGGATTTACTAATGGAAAACGGTACAGGAATAGAAGCAACAAAAGAAATAATGGAGTTTTTACCTTCCTGTAAAATAATTATTATTACTAGTTATTATGATGATGAACAAGTATTCCCGGCAATTGAAGCGGGAGCATATAGTTATTTATTAAAAACAGCTAGTGCAACGGAAGTAACTGATGCAATAAAAAAAGCGATTAACAATGAGCCAGTTATCGAACCGAAAGTGGCGAATAAAATGTTGAATCGAATTAGAAAGCCAGAACCAACATTACATGAGCAATTAACAAAACGAGAATTAGAAGTCTTAGTTTGTATTGGCCGGGGGAAAACAAATCAAGAGATTGCTGATGAGTTATTTATTGGTGTTAAAACAGTAAAAACACATGTTAGTAATATTTTACATAAACTAGATGTTTCCGACCGAACCCAAGCTGCAATATATGCGAATCGTAACAACATACTATAAATACAAAAACCACCCAGGGGATGGGTGGTTTTTGCTTTTGGGGGAAAACAAAAAAGGAAAAGGGAAACACAAGGGAAAAGGGAAAACAAAGGAAGGAAAGTAAAGGAGGATACTTTCCATTCATATAGTATGCAGGGCAAAAATATTGGTGCCCGATAATTGTAATAAATAGCCGTAGCTTGTAAAAGATAACAATAGGCAAAAGCTAAGGAGGCAAGGATTTGTTTAGAAAAGGTTTGTTATTACTTACTATTATCCTAATGTCATCTATAGCCGGACTGTTATTTTATATACTCATTATTTTTTTAGGAGATTACGTAATTGATGAAAAGAAACTTGTTATGAATGCCACGACTGTTTTAAAAGATGAAGACGGTAATGAATTAGCAAGTTTGTTTATTGAAAATAGAGAATTGGTTTCCATAAAAGATATTCCGGAGCATGTACAAGAAGCGTTTATCGCAATTGAAGATGCGCGCTTTTATAAACATCCAGGAATTGATTTAAAGGCAATCGCTCGAGCTATTTATAAGGATTTAATTAGTGGGAGTAAAGTACAAGGTGGAAGCACAATAACTCAGCAACTTGCCAAAAATATCTTTCTCTCTCATGAAAAAACATGGCTTAGGAAAACAAAGGAGGTCGTCATTGCTTTAAATTTAGAGAGAGCATATACAAAGAAAAAACTTTTAGAATTTTATTTAAACAATATTTATTTTGGTCACGGAGCATATGGGATTCAAGCAGCTGCAGAACTGTACTTTAATAAAGATGTTTCAGACTTATCAGTTATAGAAGGAGCACTTCTTGCTGCGCTGCCTAAAGCACCTTCTCATTATTCACCTATTAAAAACTATGAAGATGCATTTGAAAGACGTAATCTAGTCTTAGCAAAAATGGAACGAGAAGATTATTTAGATCCTGGTGAAGCTGTACGACTACAAGGAAAAACAATTAATTTAGATATTAAAAAAGTGAGAAATGATACTGCTATGCAATCATACATTGATTTAGTATTAAATGAGGCAGAAGATAAGTATCATTTAACAAATGAAGAGATTGCGCGAGGTGGTTATACGATTGTAGTTCCAATGAAGAAGGAGTTACAAGAAGTATCATATGACTATTTTCAAGAGTCGACTCATTTTCCAGGTGTTGATGAAGAAGTGGAAGGTGCATTGGTTTTACTAAATCGTCATACTGGTGGTGTGTTAGCAGTTCAAGGAGGGAGAAATTATGTCCCTAAAGGATTAAACAGGGTAAATGTAAAACGACAACCTGGGTCGACTTTTAAGCCAATAGTTGTGTATAGCCCAGCATTAGAAGAGTTTCCATTTCATCCATATTCCATATTAGTTGACCGTAAGTTGTCATATGATGGATATAGACCGAAAAATTATAATGACGTTTATGATATACAAATTACTATGTATGATGCGTTATTAAAAAGTGGAAATGCTTCGGCTGTTTGGCTTTTGAATGAAATGGGTATTGATAAAGGTAAGGAATATGCTGAAAAATTTGGTATTCAATTATCTAGAGAAGATAGTCTTGCATTAGCGCTTGGAGGGATTTCAACAGGGGTTACGCCTTTACAAATGGCGAAAGCTTATTCTGCGTTTGCAAATGCTGGAGAAATGGTAAGTCCATATTTTATTACAGCCATATATGATAGTGAAGGAAAAGTCTTACATAAAAGAGAGGTGAAAAAAACAAAAGTCGTAAGTAAACAGACTGCATGGTATATGACTAAAATGTTAGAAGGGGTTATTCAAAGTGGTACAGGCAGATACGGTAATTATGAAGGAACACTAGCAGGGAAAACAGGTAGCACACAAAATCCAAATAAAGACTATACAACGAAAGATGCTTGGTTTGTTGGGTATACACCAAAAATTGTAGGTGCACTTTGGATGGGGTATGACAAGACTTCTAGTGAGCAGTATTTAACTGGAGGGGGAAACTTCCCAACCGTTCTTTTCAAAAAGATTATTTCGGATGTACAGAGGGATGAAGAGGTTAATTTTATCCGACCATTAGGTGTAAAAGATTTAGAACCTCCTGTACGTCTACCGAAAGTGGACGATTTAAAGGCAAACCTCTCATTTAGTAGTTTTGGATTTCTTTCTGTGAACTTAACATGGACTCCTTCAGAAGATGAGCGGGTAATTTATAATATTTATGAAGTGAAAAATCAAAAGCAACAATTAATAGGGACCGTAATAGGCAATGGAAGTTTTCATGTTTCCGATGTACCGATATTTGGGTCGATAAAGTATTATGTGATACCTAAAAACCCACAAACAATGTTGGAAGGAAAAACTTCTAATGAAGCAATAATTTCGTTTTTTAAGGATTAATAGTAATTCTTTACTGATTCAGCTTCAGCAATCAACTGCTAGAAAACTTCACACTCCTCATCTGCGATAAGTCAACATCAAAGTGAATACACTTTGTGTTTCCTTTATCTCAATCGAAGTATTCCAGTTCATACGTCGCTAATCAGTCGTCTCAGCTTTTCTTTGTCAATTTTATGACAGTTTTTACGTCTTACTATACAAGAGAAAGTGTAAACGATATAGTATAAGCAGAATGGGGTAATAGAAAGGTGTGTTTTGTATGTCAAAACCGTTTAATGATACTATCTTAAAAGCTTACCGTGGAGAGAAAACGGACTATGTACCAGTTTGGTATATGCGTCAAGCAGGGCGTTCTCAACCTGAATATCGAAAATTAAAAGAAAAATACTCTTTATTTGAAATTACGCACAATCCTGAAATTTGCGCCTATGTAACAAAGCTACCTGTAGACCAGCATGGTGTAGACGCAGCTATTTTATATAAAGACATTATGTCACCTTTACCAGCAATCGGAGTAGATGTAGAGATTAAATCTGGTATCGGACCAGTTATTGATGATCCAATTCGCTCTAAAGCTGATGTAGAAAAGCTTGGAAAAATTGAGCCAGAGCAAGATGTTCCTTACATACTAGACACAATTAAGTTACTTGTGAACGAGCAATTAGACGTACCTTTAATTGGTTTTAGTGGTGCGCCGTTTACACTTGCAAGTTATATGATAGAAGGCGGACCTTCTAAAAACTATTACAAAACAAAAGCAATGATGTATTCAGAGCCTGAAACGTGGTTCCTATTAATGGATAAGCTAGGCGATATGGTTATTTCTTATGTGAAGGCCCAAATTAAAGCCGGTGTAAAAGCTATCCAAATTTTTGATTCATGGATTGGGACAGTCAACGCTGCAGACTATCGCATTTACATTAAACCAGTGATGGAGCGAATTTTCACAGAACTACGTGGTGAAGGTGTTCCATTAATTATGCATGGTGTAGGTACTCGTCACTTAATGAAGGAGTTTAATGAACTTCCATTAGATGTTATTGGAGTGGACTGGAGAACACAACTGAAAGAGGCACGCGAAATGGGAATTAATAAAACATTACAAGGAAACCTTGACCCAACTGTTTTATTAGCACCTTGGAACGTAATTGAGGAAAGAGTTAAAGAAATTTTAGACCAAGGAATGGCTCAACCAGGTTATGTTTTTAATTTAGGTCACGGTGTATTCCCAGAAGTAAAAGTTGAAACTTTACAACGATTAACTAAATTTATTCACGATTATTCTTCAAATAAATAAACAGAGGTGTTTTCATTGGTAAAGAAAAAAATAGGCTTATTAGTGATGGCCTACGGAACACCACGAAGCGAAGAGGAAATTGAACCATATTATACACATATCCGTAGAGGTAGAAAGCCATCTCCAGAGGCACTTAAGGATTTAACAGACCGCTATGCAGCTATTGGTGGCGTTTCACCACTTGCAAAAATTACAGAACAACAAGCGTTTGGCTTAGAGAAAACGTTAAATGGAATGTATGAGGATAAAGAATTTAAAGCTTATATTGGCTTAAAACATATCGACCCATTTATAGAAGATGCAGTACAACAAATGAAAGCTGATGGTATAGAAGAAGCAGTTGGTATTGTTCTTGCACCCCATTTTTCTACCTTTAGTGTGAAATCATACAATAACCGTGCACAAGTAGAAACGGAAAAAATTGATGGACCTAAGTTCACATTCATCGAAAGTTGGTACGATGAGCCTAAGTTTATTGATTACTGGGTGAAAGAAATTGCAAAAGTATATGAATCGATGCCAAAACATGAGCAGGAAAATGCAGCTTTAATTGTGTCTGCTCACAGTTTACCTGAAAAAATTATTGCAATGGGTGATCCTTACCCAAAGCAATTGGAAGAAACAGCTGCTCTTATCGCGAAGCAAGGAAACTTTAAAAATGTTTATGTAGGTTGGCAAAGTGAAGGGAATACTCCTGACCCATGGATTGGGCCTGATGTCCAAGATCTAACGCGCGAATTATATGAACAACATAGTTATCAGGCATTTGTTTACGCACCACTTGGTTTTGTTGCAGATCATTTAGAAGTTCTGTACGACAATGACTATGAATGCAAAGTGGTTACTGACGAGCTTGGTGTTAGTTATTACCGCCCAGAAATGCCAAATGCGAAAGATGAGTTTTTACAATGCCTAGCAACTGTAGTAGCAAAAAGATTAAATAAAGAAAGCCTGTGAGTAAATGGGGAACTTTAAAAAAATAGCAATTATAGGTGGAGGTATCACCGGTTTAACGACAGCTTTTTATTTACAAAAGCTAAAACGGGAACAAAACCTACCTATCGAAATTACGCTTTTTGAAAAAAATGACGTACTAGGTGGAAAAATTAATACGCTTTACAAAGATGGCTTTATTATTGAAAGAGGTCCAGACTCGTATCTTTCTAGAAAAGAAGCAATGACTAAACTTATTGAAGAGGTTGGTCTTGAAGATGATTTAGTTAGAAATGAAACGGGTCAAGCATACATTTTAAATAATAAAACACTTCATCCAATTCCAGAAGGAGCGGTTATGGGTATTCCAACAAAAATGTCACCGTTTGTGACAACCGCCCTTTTTTCCCCAATCGGCAAGGCAAGGGCAGCGTTTGATTTAATCAAACCGAGGTCGACTAATAAAGAAGACCAATCGTTAGGAGACTTTTTTCGCTACCGTTTAGGAGATGAAGTAGTTGAAAACTTAATAGAACCATTGCTCTCAGGCATTTATGCAGGGGATATTGATAAATTAAGTTTAATGGCGACTTTTCCACAATTCTATCAAGTGGAACAGAAGTATCGCAGTTTAATTTTAGGAATGAAAAGCACAACTCCTAAAGCTGAAAAAGGGAAAAAGAAACAAGGTATCTTTTTAACATTAAAAAAAGGATTGTATTCCTTAGTTCAGGAAATTGAGAAGCAATTAACAGATGTGGAAATTGTTAAAAAGATAAAAATTGAAAAGATTAGTCGTGATGTACAAGGCTACTATATTGAATCGGAAGATGGTCAATCTAGCTATTATGACAGTATTGTAATGACCACTCCACACTTCATAACAGCTAAACTACTAAACGATAGCAGTGTCTTTTCAGAAGTAAGTGTACCAACAACTTCTGTAGCAAATGTAGCGTTAGCATACCCGAGGTCAGCTGTTAGCCTGGATAAAGAAGGCACTGGCTTTGTAGTATCACGAAATGAAAAAGACGTAAGAATTACAGCGTGTACGTGGACATATCGGAAATGGCCACACACTACAAAAGAGGATTACGTGCTTTTACGATGTTATGTAGGACGACCAGATGATCAGCAAATCGTTGACAAATCTGACGAGGAAATTATTTCTGTCGTTAGAAAAGACTTAGAAAAGACGATGGGTGTTTCTGCTGAACCTGAATTTACTGTTGTAACCCGCTGGAAACAGGCTATGCAGCAATATGAAGTCGGTCACTTAAAGAAAAGAGAACAGCTAGAAAAAGAATTAATAGAAAAGTTTCCAGGATTATATATAGCTGGAGCATCTTACGATGGTGTTGGGCTCCCTGATTGTATCCGTCAAGGAGAAGCTATAGTTGGAAACGTCATTGAATATATAAAAGAAGATAAATAATACTGACAAGAGGTTAGCTACATAATTGCTAGCCTCTTTTTATTTGGACAAGAAAATATATTAATATAATTGTATTTGATGATCAATATAATTAGGTTATAGCGGATGGAAAAATAACAATTGTTGGGAGAAGGTTTTATTATGGTATTTCTTAAAAGCAAATTCTTTACTTCAGCATTAATATTGAATATGATTTGCACTAGTCTCATAGGGTGTAGTTCAGTGGAAGATATGCAAGGTGAGAATTTAAATAGCAATAGTAAAACACCAGAGATTACAGAGATAAAAAATGTGATCTTATTAATTGGCGATGGCATGGGTACAACTTACACTACTGCTTATCGCTATTATAAGGATAATCTAACTACTTCGATAATGGAAAAAACAAGCTTTGATCCATATCTTGTAGGCCTACAAACAACGTATTCATTTGATGAGGATCATAACATAACAGATTCTGCAGCAGCTGCAACTTCTTTATCTTCTGGAATAAAAACATATAATGGGGCGATAGGTGTTGATATGCATGAAGATGATGTGAAAACTGTATTAGAAGTCGCAAAAGAACTAGGCAAGTCTACTGGTCTCATTGCTACATCTACGATTAACCATGCAACACCGGCAGCATTTGGTGCCCACAATAAATCTCGAAAAAATTATTCAGAAATTGCCAACGATTATTATGATGATCTTGTTAATGGAAAACATAAAGTAGATATATTACTCGGTGGGGGAAGAAATGAATTTGTTCGAAAGGACCGCAACTTAGTAGAAGAATTTAAAAAAGATGGATATGCATTTGTCACAACTCGTAAAGAATTGTTGGAAAATCAAAATGAACAAGTGATCGGGTTATTTGCAGAAGGTGCATTACCAAAAATGATTGACCGTTCAAAAGAAACTCCTTCCCTTGAAGATATGACCTTAGCTGCGCTTAAACAATTAAATAAGAATGAGAACGGCTTCTTTTTGATGGTGGAAGGAAGTCAAATTGACTGGGGTGGTCATGACAATGATATTGTTAGTGTTATGAGTGAGATGGAAGACTTCGAAAAGGCATTTAAAGCAGCAATAGACTTTGCAATAAAAGATAAGCATACGTTAGTGATTGCAACAGGAGATCACGAAACTGGGGGATTAAGTGTCGGAAGTGGATCTGACTATAATTGGAATTTTGAAATTATAAAGCAAGTTACACGCACGCCATCGTTTATCGCAAATAAATTAATAGCTCAAGCTGATGTAGAAAAGACATTAAAAAAATACATAAAATTTTCTTTAACAAGAGAAGAAGTTAACAAAGTTATTGATAAAGTTAATTCTAATCCAGCTGGAACAGTCAAGACGATTGCTAGTATTATAAACAAGCGGTCTAATACAGGTTGGACTACTAATGGGCATACTGGTCAAGATGTACCTGTATATGCCTTCGGTCCAGGAAGTGCTTTGTTCGCTGGGTTAACCGATAATACAGAAACTGCAAAAAATATAATTAAAATGCTAAATCTTTCGCATTAATCTGTCGAATATAATTATTACGACATTATTTCCCTGAAAATAATGTCAAATGAAGGAGAGGAAATTAGAAAAGAGGATAATATGTTGAAAGAGCGAAAACAATAAAGTAGATTGGAAAGTTTTGCAGAAACGGAAGGTGATTTGGTTGAAAGTGACTGTTATTGGTTATTGGGGAGGATTCCCGGGAAAAAATGAAGCAACTTCGGGATATTTATTTCAACATGATGGTTTTTCGTTATTAGTTGACTGTGGAAGTGGAGTTTTATCTCAACTACAAAATTATATTGCAATTGAAAGTTTAGATGCCGTTATTCTCTCTCATTATCACCATGATCATATAGCCGATATAGGGCCTTTACAATATGGACGTTTAGTACGAACAATGCTTGGTGAATGTCATACGCCGTTACCGATATACGGGCATACATTAGATAACGATCAGTTTAACAAGTTAACTTATAAAAATTATACGACTGGGATTGCTTATGACCCTGCCCAACGATTACAAATTGGGCCTTTTTCAATAGAATTTCTGAAAACAATTCATCCAGCACCTTGCTTTGCACTCAAAATCGGTACAAATTCAAGTACTGTTGTGTATACTGCAGATACTAGTTATTTAGAAAATCTTATTCCGTTTAGTAAAGATGCTGACTTATTGATAGCAGAATGTAGCTTTTACGCAGAACAAGACGGTAAAAATGCAGGCCATTTAAATTCTTTAGACGTAGCTACGATTGCAACTGATGCAAATGTAAAGCATGTTTTGCTAACGCACTTGCCGCACTTTGGCGATCATAATCAATTAATTAAGGAAACGAATACAAAGTTCACAGGTAAAACGACATTAGCTTCTTCTGGCTTTGTTTGGGAAGCGTGAAACGACAGTCCCCAAAATAAGGGAAGAATAGTTGTCCTCTTTCCTTATTTGATTATTTTTCTAACAGTACGATTTTATTTTCTTCTGGAATTAGATCAACTACTTCATATTGTAGGTTTGCGATATCATCAAATATAAGCTCTGGCAATGTAATGGTATCTCCAATTTTTAGACGAATAAAAAATTGACTGCTGCTTTTTTCAGACACAACATTAATTACTATCGTTGTATTATTTAGATATCCACCAAAAAACCACGTGTATTCTACAATTTCCTCTGTTTCATATTCAACAGAAATAATTTCCTGCCCAACTTTAAATATTTCTTCATTTTTTTTCATATTAGACACTCCTTTATCTAGTTCTTAAGGATAAATATACCACTCGAATATTAATTATGAAAATACCGTTATCAATACGAAGCATGACATTTTGTAATATAAAAATAATCTTTTAATACTAGTAAAAGTAGAAGAAAAATAAATTAGTAAACGCTTCCATTGTTAATTTAATAGGAAAACAATTGTATTTTATGTGACGATATTTTATAATTACGTTAAGAAAGCGTTATATATTGAAAGGGGAGTTAATGATGGCTGATTTAAAAGCATTTAATAATATGACCGAAGAAGAAAAGCTTGCTCATTTTATGGAGCGAATTGAAAGCGGTGACAAAATCGAGGCAGATGATTGGATGCCTGATGAATATCGCATGACATTAATTAAGCTTATTTCCATGCATGCAATTAGCGAAATTATGGGAGCGCTTCCAGAAAAGGAATGGGTTCCAAAAGCACCTTCATTACGACGTAAATTAGGAATAATGGCAAAAGTACAAGACGAAATGGGACACGGGCAGTTGTTACTCCGCGTAGCAGAAGATTTAATGGCACCTTTAGGGAAGTCTCGTGAAGATATTATGCAAGATTTATTTAGCGGAGATTTAAAGTTTCATAATGTATTCCATATGGAAGCGCCTACATGGGGAGATGCTGGATTAATTGGTTGGTTAGTAGATGGAGCGGCCATTATTACCCAAACAAATATGCTAAATGCATCTTACGGACCATATGCAAGAGCATTACAACGTATTTGTGCAGAGGAAGTTTTCCATGCGCAACACGGAGAAGCAATTATTATTGCTTTAGCAGAAGGAACAGAAGCTCAAAAAGAACTAATCCAAGATGCAGTTAACCGTTGGTGGGATGCGTTATTAATGTTCTTTGGACCTGCTTCAGCAAATACGACAGGGTCTTCTAAAATGGATACGACGATTAAATATAAAATTCGTACGAAAACGAATGAAGATTTCCGTCAGGATTTCTTAACGAAATACATCCCTCGTATCCTTTCATTAGGTATTACTGTGCCTGATGAGACATTACGGTTTGATGAAGAAACTGGTAAATGGGAGTACAAACAACCAGATTGGAACGAATTTAAGCAAATTATTAAAAATAACGGACCAAAATCGAAAGAGCGTTTACGTCTTCGTGAACTTTCATATGAAAATAATGCTTGGGTACGTGATGCATTAGGAATGCAATAAATAAATACTAGAATACTAGAGAAATAGCTTAATAGGAGGGATTATTTGTGACGGAAAAGAAAAGTAAACCTGCATTTTATCAAGAATTTGAAGTGTTCAGTAAACGTACGCCATCTTCGCAATTTCAACACCAATTTAGCTTGTTAGCTCCGAACCATGAAATTGCATTAGTTATGGCGCAGGAAAATTTTATGCGTCGTGAGCCAGTTGCAGACATCTGGGTAGTAAAGCGTACTGATGTACGTGGACTTTCGCAAGAAGAACGCGAATCATTAAAACGTTTAGATAATAAAGATTATCGTATGACTAAAGGATATGGATACTTAAAGAAAAAATGGCGTAAGTATGAACAAGAAATGCTTGATGAACAAGAAATCTTATCATGGGGAGAAGGTGGCAAGAAGTGATCATTAAAACAGCAGAAGAAGCAAAACAAAACAAAGATTACAAAGCAACATTAACAGAACTATTATATCAGTTAGCTGATGATGACTTTATTCTTGCATATCGAGGTTCAGAATGGTTAGGGTTAGCTCCTCACATTGAAGAGGATGTTGCATTTTCTTCAATTAACCAAGACACAATGGGGCATGCGACGATTTATTACAATCTGTTAGAAGATTTAGGTGAAGGAAAATCAGATGATTTAGCTCACATGCGCCCTGCGGCAGAGAGACAGAACGCAATTATTCTTGAAGAAGTAAATGGAACGGGTGACTATTTAACCGAACCAAGATATGATTGGGCATTTGCAGTCGTTCGTAATTACTTCTATGACTTAGCGAAAAAGATAAAATTAGAAGCATTAAAAACTAGTTCTTATGAGCCACTTGCACATGCTGCTGTAAAAATAAATATGGAGCAGTATTACCATGTTATGCATTGGAGTACATGGTTTAAACAATTGCTAAGTGCTAATGAAGATGCTAAAAAACGAATGATGACAGCTGTAGAAAAGGTCTGGATTGATTTTGATAATGTACTATCATTTGGTCCTAAGGCAAAAGAGCTTGCGGAATTAGGTATTATTGAAGCAGAAGAGACGATTAAACAACGCTGGATTTCACATATGAAGGCAGTATTTGAAGAGTTAGAAATAGATTATCCAGGTGAGCTTGGATCGAAACGTGGTAACGGACGTATTGGTGAGCATACAACTGACCTAGACGAAGCATTAAAAACACTTCGTGAAGTGTATGAAACAGACACAGTTACCGCTTGGTAATGAAAAACACCGAAAGGGTGAAAGCCATGCCTAGCAACTTAGAGCAGTTACATCAAGATGTACTTAACGCCTTGGAAACTGTCAAGGATCCAGAAATTGATTCGGTAAGTGTCGGAGACCTTGGCATGATTGAAGACGTATCCATTGTCGATAATAAAGCTTTCATAAAAGTGTTACCTACATTTATGGGATGCCCTGCGTTAGAAATTATTCAGCAGAATATTGAAAAAGCGGTAGGAAATGTGGAAGGAATTGATGAAACAACTGTTGAATTCATCCACCATCCACCGTGGACATCTGACAGGGTATCAAAAGAAGGTAGAGAGCGTTTAAAGGAATTTGGAATTGCACCTCCACCGGAAAAGTGGAATCCCGATGGTAAATATGAAATAGAATGTCCATATTGTACTTCTCTTTACACGACCGTTGACAATATTTTCGGACCAACAGCGTGTAGAAGTATTTTATATTGTAAAAGTTGTAAAAATCCGTTTGAGGCAATGAAACCAGTCTTTACCGATATGTAGTAAAAAATAGGGGGTAATTTGATTATGTTCAAAATGACAGCATTATTTAAACAACCAAAAGATAAGGAAAAGTTTGATGAGTACTATTTCAACACTCATGCACCTTTAACAGAAAAAATCCCAGGACTTCGTAAAATGACTGTTACTAAGATCGTTGGTTCTCCAATGGGCGAAAGTGAATTTTACATGCAATGTGATATGTATTATGACGACTTCGAAGCATTTAAAGTAGCATCAAAAACTCCAGAGGCTAAAGCGTCAGGGAAAGACGTTATGTCTTTTGCTGGTGATATTGTAACATTTATGTTCGGTGAGGAAGTCAATGAGTAATTTTGATTTTGAGCATATTACAACATCAATTGCTGATGGTATTGCTACAATTGAATTGAATCGTCCTACTGTGTTAAATGCAATTAACAGGAAGATGGTTCGAGAAATTGTTACAGCACTTGAAGCGTTTGATATTGACGATAGTGTGCGAGTAAATGTAATAAAAGGAACTGGCCGAGCTTTTGCAGCTGGTGCTGATATTGATGAAATGGCAAATGATACGGCGATCTCAATGGAGCTTATGAACCAGTTTGTCGATTGGGATCGTATCGCTGTTATAAAGAAACCGATCATAGGTGAGGTTCATGGCTTTGCTTTAGGCGGGGGTTTTGAACTAGCATTATGCTGTGACATGATATTTGCAGCAGAAGGTACAAAGTTTGGTTTCCCAGAAATTAGTATCGGTGCGATGCCCGGAGCTGGTGGAACGCAGCGCTTAACAAAGTTAATGGGGCGAACGAAAGCAATTGAGTGGTTGTGGCTCGGTGAACCAATGGATGCAAAGGAAGCGCTTCATTATGGTGTAATTAACCGCATTGTCGCACCGGAAGTTTTACATGAAGAAACGATAAAATTTGCAAAAAGATTAGTAAAGCAGCCACCTTTATCACTTAGATTAATAAAAGAATCTGTGAACAAAGCAGTTGATTATTCGCTGTATGAAGGCATGCAGTTTGAACGAAAGAACTTCTACATGCTATTTGCTTCACAAGATCAAAAAGAAGGCATGAAAGCTTTTATTGAAAAACGCAAACCGAAATTCGAAGGAAGGTAGGTCTAGCGATGTTTGAAACAATAAAATATGAAGTGAAAAACGGAGTAGCTTGGCTTACTTTAAACCGTCCTGATAAGCTTAATGCTTTTACAGAACAAATGAATACCGAAGTAGGTAAAGCAGTAAAGCAAGCAGCGAAAGATAAAGAAGTGCGCTGTCTAGTCATAGCCGGAGCAGGAAAAGCATTTTGTTCCGGGGAAGACTTAGGAAGCATTGGCGAGGAAACGAATCATGGGGAAATTCTTCGCAACCGTTACAATCCGATGATTATGACGCTTGCAAATTTTGAAAAGCCTATCGTTGCCGCCATTAATGGTGCAGCAGCAGGTGCTGGGATGAGTTTAGCGTTAGCGTGCGACTTCCGCATCGCCTCTGAAAAAGCTAGTTTCATAGAAGCATTTATTCATGTCGGATTAGTTCCTGACTCTGGTAATCTTTTTTACTTACCTCGGTTAGTAGGACATGCGAAAGCACTGGAGCTCGCAGTTTTAGGAGAAAAGATAAAAGCTGAACAAGCAAAAGAATTAGGGCTCGTTACAAAAGTTGTTCCAGCTGATTCATTAGAAGAAGAAACAGCAGCATTTGCGGAGCGATTGGCGACAATGCCAACGAAAGCAATTGGGTTAATTAAGCGTTACCTCCGTGAGAGCTGGGAAAGCTCACTTGATGAAATGCTTGAAAAAGAAGCTTATGCACAACGTACAGCTGGTCTAACGGAAGATCATCAAGAAGGTGTCAATGCCTTTTTAGAAAAGCGCAGACCACAATTTAAAGGAAACTAAAACTAGAGGAGTGTTAAAAATGGCAACAGTTAAAGAAGAAAAAATCGAACAGTTACCAATGAAGCGCGACCATTACGATATGATTATTAACGGTGAAAGAGTAGCAAGTAGTTCAGGTGAAACATTTACGACAGTTAACCCTGCAACTGGTGAAGTTGTTGCAACAATAGCTAAAGCAACGACTGAAGATGCAGAGCGTGCAGTCCAAGCAGCTCGCAATGCTTTTGATAACGGTAAGTGGAAACTATTCCCGGTTAATAAACGTTCTCGTACTTTAAATAAAATTGCGGCGATTATGCGTTCTCGTTTCAATGAATTAGTAGAGTTAGAAGTTTTAGATACAGGTAAATCTGTTCATGCAGCGCAAGGACAAGTAATGCAAGCAATCGAAGACTTTGAATTTTATGCTGGAGCAATTGTTGGACATGGCGGAGATGTAAACAATATGCCTGGTCAATTTATGAACTACACGCAAAAAGAACCTGTAGGTGTATGTGCACAAATTACACCTTGGAACTATCCATTAATGATGGCGGCTTGGAAAGTAGCCCCGGCAATTGCTGTTGGATGTTCAATCGTTCTTAAGCCAGCAAGTGTAACACCTTTAACGACGATCGTATTAACAGAAATTTGTCACGAAGCAGGCGTACCAGCTGGTGTCGTTAACGTTGTTCCAGGTCCTGGTGGTGTAATTGGAGATTACTTAGTAGAAAACCCACTTGTAGATAAAGTAGCATTTACAGGATCAACGCCAACTGGTAAAGATATTATGGCAAAAGCATCAGAGACTTTAAAACGCGTAACACTTGAGTTAGGTGGAAAGTCTCCAAGTATCATTTTTGATGATGCTGATTTAGATGCAGCTGTTGATGGTTCATTATTTGGTATTTTCTATAATACAGGGCAATCTTGTGAGGCACGCTCACGTTTATATGTTCATGAAGACATTTATGATGCTTTCATGGAAAAATTCGTTGAGAAAACGAAGAAATTAGTATTAGGAAATCCTTTCGATAAAGGAACACATGTTGGAGCAATTATTAGTCAAGCCCAACTTGATGTCATTGATGGCTATGTAAAATCTGCAATTGAAGAAGGTGCTACTGTCGTAACTGGTGGTAAAGTTGCTCAAATCGAAGGACATGAAAATGGATATTGGTATGAGCCAACAATCATCACAAATGTTACTCCTGAGATGAAGGTTGTAAAAGAGGAAATCTTCGGGCCAGTTGTCGTAGTAACAACATTCTCTGATGAAAAAGCTGTGTTAAAAGAAGCAAATGATACAATTTATGGTTTAGGTTCAGCAGTTTGGACGAAGGATCACGGTCGTGCGACACGTGTTGCTAACGGATTACAAGCAGGTATTGTTATGATCAACACACCATTCTCAGCATTCCCTGGAATGCCATTCGGTGGTTACAAACAATCAGGATTCGGACGTGAACTATGTGTTGAAACGCTAGATTTATATACTGAAACAAAGTCAGTACTTTCTTACTTTGGTAGTCGTCCAATTAATCCATTTGGAATCTAAGTGTACAAAGCAAACAAATAGCGAGCATTTCTTCTCTTCGAAGGGTGCTCGCCTTCTTTTGAAATAGTAGGTAATTAATGGAGGGCTTTATATGATTAATAATATCGTAGTTATCGGCTCCGGTGTCATGGGTAGAGGAATTGCCTATGTAAGTGCAGTCGGTGGATTTAACGTTCATTTAGTAGATATAAAAGAAGAGCAACTAAAAACAGCTGAAGCAGAGATAAATGCTATTTTTGATAAAGGGTTAAGCCGTGGAAAAATAAGTGAAAGTGATATGAAAGCTGCAAAAGAAAGGTTATCATACACAACAAACTTAGTTTCCGTTGTAGAAGAAGCAGATTTAGTAATTGAAGCGGTTCCAGAAAAAGTAGAAATTAAAAAAGCTGTGTTCGAACAAGTTGATGCACATGCAAAAGAAGGATGTCTTTTTGCAACAAACACATCGACAATGAGTCCAACAGAAATTGGTTCATTCACGAAAAGACCTGACCAAGTAATTGCAATGCATTTCTTTAATCCAGTTCATAAAATGCCTTTAGTAGAAATCGTTCGAGGTCTTGAGACGAGTGACGCTACTGCAGATGCAATTCGTCAAGTAGCTGAAAAAATGGGGAAAGAAACAGTCGTAGTTAACGAATTTCCTGGCTTCGTAACTAGCCGCATAAGTGCATTAGTTGGGAATGAAGCGTTTTACATGCTACAAGAAGGTGTTGGAACACCAGAAGAAATCGATAAAGCTATTAAACTAGGACTTAATTACCCAATGGGACCGTTTGAATTAGTAGATTTAGTTGGGCTTGATGCACGATTAAATAATTTGAAATATTTACAAGAAAAACTAGGTGACAAATATCGCCCTGCTCCACTTTTAGAAAAATACGTGAAAGCCGGTCGATTAGGTAGAAAAACAGGTAAAGGTGTTTACGATTACACAGACAAGAAATAAAGGAGTTTTTATATATGAGAGAAGTAGTTATAGTCGATGCAGTTCGTACACCGATTGGTCGCTATAAAGGTGGGCTAAAGACAGTCCGACCTGATGACTTAGGAGCTGTTGTCATTAAGGCATTAGTTGAGCGTAACCAAAATGTTCCGCCATCTGATATTGAAGAAGTTGTTTTCGGAAATGCAAACGGAGCAGGGGAAGACAATCGAAATGTAGCGAGAATGTCTGCACTACTTGCAGGGCTTCCTGTGGAAGTAGCGGGGACAACAATTAACCGTTTGTGTGGTTCAGGCTTAGATGCTGTTAATTATGCAGCTAGAGCAATTATGGCAAACGAAGGTGATATTTTCATCGCAGGTGGAACAGAAAGTATGACTCGTGCACCATACGTGATGGCAAAGCCTGAGGCTGATTTCCCTCGCGGAAATATGGAAATGTTCGATACGACGATTGGTTGGCGTTTTACGAATCAAAAACTTCATGATATGTACGGCTCAGACACGATGCCGAAAACAGCTGAAAATGTTGCTGAGCGTTTTAATATCTCACGTGAAGAACAAGATGCGTTTGCTTTTGAAAGTCAAATGAGAGCAAAAAAAGCGATGGAAGCAGGTCGTTTTAAAGAGGAAATCGTCCCGGTCGTAACTTATGATCGTAAAGGGAATGAACACATTGTTGATACGGATGAGCACCCTCGTCCTACTTCAACTCTAGAGAAGTTGGCATCTTTAAAGCCAATTTTCCCAGGTGGTACAATTACTGCTGGTAATGCATCTGGTGTAAATGATGGTGCGTCTGCATTATTAATGATGAGTGCTGAGAAAGCAAAGGAGCTTGGATTAAAGCCCCTTGCAAAATATAAAGCATCTGCTACAGCAGGACTTGAACCGGAAATTATGGGGATTGGTCCAATCTTTGCCTCTCAAAAAGCAATGAAACGTGCTGGTTTATCAAAAGATGACTTAGGTCTAGTAGAGTTAAATGAAGCCTTTGCATCGCAATCATTAGAGTGTATTAAACAGCTTGAACTTGATAAAGAGAAAGTAAATGTAAACGGTGGAGCAATTGCCTTTGGACATCCACTTGGAGCAAGTGGAGCAAGAATTTTAACTACTTTGATCCATGAAATGCAAAAGCGAGACGTGAAATATGGCTTAGCAACGATGTGTATCGGAGTTGGGCAAGGGATTGCTACGATTGTTGAGAAAATAGATCAGTAAAGTCAAGAAGTCATCTGAGGATGACTTTTTGCCTATACTTACAATTGGGAGATGAAGATGTTGAAAAATCTATTATTTGAAGTGAAAAACCATATCGGATATGTCACATTAAACCGTGAAGCAGCTTTTAACTGCTTCAACTATGAAACGTTAAAAGAACTTGGTGAATTAGTTGAAGAGATTAGTACAAATAAAGAGGTGCGTGTCGTTATTTTTACAGGTGCTGGTGAAAAGGCGTTTAGTGCTGGTGCAGATTTAAAAGAACGGCGTACATTAACAGACGCTCAAGTAAAACGTAACGTTAATAAAATTAGTGAGGTTTTCCATGCTGTTGCAAGTCTTCCACAACCAACTATTGCAGCGATTAATGGCGTCGCATTTGGTGGTGGGTTTGAACTGATGATTGCTTGTGATTTCCGTATCGCAATCAATGAAGCGAAAATGGGATTAACAGAAGTAAGTTGGGGCATCATCCCTGGAGCAGGTGGAACGCAACGTTTACCACGATTAATTGGAGAAGCAAAGGCAAAGGAATTGATTTTAACTGCACAACGTTTTGATGCTAATGAAGCATATGGTTTTGGACTATTAACAAAAGTAGTTGAACGTGAGCAACTAATGGCAACTGCGATTGAATTGGCAGAAAAAATGATGGCAAACGCCCCTATAGCATTGCAACAAGCTAAATATGCGATTAACTATGGTATGAGCGTCGATGTGCAAACTGGTCTTGCAATTGAAAGCAAAGCGTATGAAGTGACAATCCCAACGAAAGACCGAATGGAAGCGCTTGTTGCATTTGCGGAAAAGAGAAAACCTAACTTTAAAGGTGAATAATAAATTATAGTCCTCTTTGACAGACAAGGGTGAATTCGATGGACAAAAATTTCAATACAAGATCAATGATATTTACACTATATGGCGATTATATTCGTCATTACGGAAATGAGATTTGGATAGGGAGCTTAATTCGATTATTAAAGGAATTTGGCCATAATGAGCAATCTGTTCGTGCAGCTGTTTCAAGAATGGGGAAACAAGGATGGCTTCAAGCGCGGAAGAAAGGGAATAAAAGTTATTATTCTCTAACAGATCGAGGCAAAGTTCGAATGGAAGAGGCAGCAAACAGAATATTTAAGTTCCAACCAGAAAAGTGGGATGGAAATTGGCGTCTATTCATGTATACAATCCCTGAAGAAATACGTAGTATTCGTGACGAATTAAGGAAAGAGCTTGTTTGGAGTGGATTTGGTACGATGACAAATAGTTGTTGGGTATCGCCAAATAATTTAGATAAGCAAGTGTTCGATTTAATTGAGAAGTATGATATTAAACCATACGTAAACTTCTTTAAGGCGAATTACGAAGGTCCATTTGAAAGTCAGCAATTAGTTAAACAATGTTGGGACTTAACTGAAATAAATGACAAATATGAAGATTTCATTGCAACGTACAGCCAAAAATATGTGATTGATAAACATAAAATTGGAAAAGGTGAAATGTCTGATGCGGATTGTTTTGTTGAAAGAACAAAACTAGTCCATGAATATCGTAAATTTTTGTTTATTGACCCAGGGTTGCCTGAAGAGTTGTTACCAGAAAAGTGGTTAGGTGGTCATGCAGCAGGTTTGTTTAGTGACTATTATAAGGAACTCGCAGAACCAGCAAGTCGATTTTTTGAAGAAGTTTTTCAAGAAGGAAACGAACTTAAAAATAAAGCAAGAGAGTATGATGTTTTAGATCACCCATTGTTAATAAAAGAGGATTAATCGTATGCTTTTCATCTAATTAAAGAGGCATGGAATAATCAAGGAGCCGGACACCTCTCTA
This sequence comes from Lottiidibacillus patelloidae, assembly GCF_002262935.1. Lineage (NCBI taxonomy): Bacteria > Bacillati > Bacillota > Bacilli > Caryophanales > Bacillaceae > Lottiidibacillus > Lottiidibacillus patelloidae. The sequence goes on from NZ_NPIA01000001.1 coordinate 164,374, forward strand.
TGAGGTGCCAGGCACTTATTTTATCGATTGTTTAAATTGTTTACCTTTTTCAACGTATGTATCAATTGTTAATCGAATTAATTCTCTATCTTTTTCAGTTAATTCACGAACAACATTTCCTGGAGAGCCTAATACGAGCGTATTCGGTGGAATTTTTTTGCCTGAAGGTATTAAAGTGTTTGCACCAATTAATGCCCCTTCTCCTATTTCAGCACCATCTAATATTGTCGAACCCATTCCGATTAATGCACCTTTTCGTATAGTGCAGCCATGAAGGATAACATTATGTCCAATCGAAACTTCGTCTTCTAGGACTAGTGGAAATTGTTCATATAAATGGCAAGTTGTATTATCTTGGATGTTACAACGCTTACCGATTTTAATGGGAGCTTCATCACCACGGATTACGGCATTAAACCAAATAGTTGAATCTTCACCGACGGAAACATCCCCTATAATATGGGCACCAGGTGCAACAAAAACACTTTTATCAACTTGTGGAAACTTATCTAAAAATGGATACAACACAATTATTACCTCCTAAAATTAGTAGATATAATTAGTATAACATTAGAGTTTGAAGTGAGGGAATGACATGAATAAGCTAATAGAAACGTTAAAGATAAAATACCCAATTATTCAAGGTGGGATGGGCAACATCAGCAACGCTCCATTAACTGCAGCTGTATCAGAAGCTGGTGGTCTAGGAACAATTGGCGCAGGAACAATGACACCAAAGGAAGTAGAAGAAATTGTATTAGAAACAAAAAAAAGAACGTCGAATCCATTTGCATTAAATATCCCTATTAATGTCACTCCTCATGTGAAGGAATTAGTAGAAATTGCAATAAAGCATGAGGTAAAAGTAGTTTCATTGTCAGCAGGAAATCCATCGCCAATAATTCCATCATTACATGACCATGGAATTAAGGTAATTGTTGTCGTTGGTGCTGTTAAACAAGCAAAAAAAGCAGAACAAGCTGGTGCTGATGTAATTGTTGCAGAAGGATATGAAGCGGCAGGGATCAATTCAACTTTCGAAACGACAACATTAACATTAATCCCACAAATTGTAGATGCTGTAGATGTCCCAGTAGTTGCCGCAGGTGGAATTGGTGATGGAAGAGGCTTAGCTGCAGTGTTGGCATTAGGTGCCCAAGGTGTACAAATGGGTACAAGATTTATAGCGACACAAGAAGCTCCGTTTCACAAACAATATAAAAATAGAGTTGTAGATGCGCATGATTCATCGACTATTATCGTTGGGCGAAAATATGGAAGAATTAGAAGGGTAATGAATACTGATTATGCCCAAAAACTATTAGAATGTGAACAAAAAGGTGTTACTTTAGAAGAATTTGCAAATATGACAAGTGAAGAGCAACATAAAATCGGTGCATTGTTAGGCGATGAACAACGTGGTTTTATGAATAGTGGACAAATTTCTGGGATGATATCTTCTGTTCCTTCGGTAGCACAGTTACTGCAAACGATGATGGATGACGCAAGAACAGTATTGAGTAATCTTAATAATTCCTTATCATAGGTTTAGCCTTTATTGACGCTCTATTTTCTACAATGATATGATGAGAATATGATTTTTACAATAATATGAGATTAATAGACTATCTTTTAAGACTATCTTAAATATGGGGGGATTTGTTTGAAAGAAGGGATGAAAATCGGCCAAACTGCAACGGTAACTGCTACCGTTACACCTGATATGTTTGCTCAGTTTGAAGGGAAAGTTGTCCATCCAGCGTATTCAACCGTATCTATGGTGTATCATATGGAATGGGCAGCAAGACAAATCATATTGCCCTACCTAGAAGACCATGAGGAAGGAATTGGTGGAGCAGTTTATGTTAAGCATATTGCCCCGTCACCGGAAGGGTCTAACATAACAGTATTAGCTACTTTAACAGAACTAAAAGATAATATTGTCATTACAAAAGTGGAAGCACATAATGAAAAAGAAATCATCGGTAAAGGGGAAGTAAAGCAAGTCATTTTACCGAAAGAAGTAATAGCTAAAAAACTTACAATGAATAAGTAAAACTATATTTTTTTGGCCTCTCTTGAAAGCGGTTTCTAATATAACATACTTAATTTTAATACAGGAGTGAAAACGATGTTACAATTCGAAAAGATTAAAGGGCATGAGCAAGTATTATTTTGTAATGATGAAGCAACTGGGTTAAAAGCCATTATAGCAATACATAACACAACTTTAGGACCTGCTTTAGGTGGTTGCCGTATGCGTCCTTACTCGACTGTAGATGAAGCTTTAGAGGATGTTCTCCGTCTGTCAAAAGGAATGACATATAAATGCGCTGCTGCTGATGTTGACTTTGGTGGTGGGAAATCCGTAATTATAGGAGACCCTTCAAAAGATCGCTCTCCAGAACTATTCCGTGCATTTGGTCAATTTGTAGAATCACTAAATGGTAGATTTTATACTGGAACAGATATGGGCACAACACCTGAAGATTTTGTTCATGCGTTAAAAGAAACAAATTGTATTGTTGGTGTACCTGAAGCATATGGGGGAAGTGGAGATTCTTCAGTACCTACAGCATTAGGTGTTCTATATGCAATCCAAGCAACAAACAAAGTAGTTTGGGGTAGTGACTCTTTAGCATCCAAGTCATATGCCATTCAAGGCCTTGGAAAAGTTGGATTTAAAGTTGCAGAGCGTCTTTTAGAAGAAGGCAATCATATTTATGTTACGGATATTAATGAAAAAGCATTAGATGCAATTTCATCACGTGCAAGTGATTTAGGTGGAAAAGTGACAGTTGTAAACGGTGATGAAATATATGGTGTAAATGCCGATGTATTCGTTCCTTGTGCATTAGGTGGAATTGTAAATGATAAATCAATTGCTGATTTTAAATTCAAAGCAGTAGTAGGATCAGCTAACAACCAATTGCTTGAAGAACGTCACGGAGAACTTTTACAGCAAAAAGGTATTTTATATGCTCCTGATTACATTGCAAATGGCGGAGGTCTCATCCAAGTTGCTGATGAGTTATACGGACCTAATAAAGAGCGAGTACTAACAAAAACAAAAGCAATCTATGATTCTTTATTAAGTGTATATGAGCAATCTGAAAATGACGGTATACCAACAGTAGAAGCAGCAAACCGTTTTTGTGAAAATAGAATTGAAATGCGAAAGCGCCGCAATAGCTTTTTCTCTCATAAGCAACGTCCAAAATGGGATGTTAGAAACTAAGGCAAGTTTATTATTTTAATGAATATATGTAATAAGGGTAAAAATTGGTGAGGGGTGAAGAGATGGAAATGGAAAAGCAATTTCCGAAAATTAGCGTAATCGACAATGATGGAAATTTAGTAGACGAGCAATATAAAGAACAATTAACAAAAGAGTTTGTTCAACAACTTTATACTCAAATTTTACGAGTACGTACGTTTGACCGCAAAGCGATATCTCTACAACGTCAAGGACGGTTAGGTACTTATGCTCCATTTGAAGGACAAGAAGCGGCACAAGTAGGTAGTGCGATGGCATTAGAGAAAGATGATTGGTTATTCCCAACATACCGTGATCATGCGGCAACAATGACGTTTGGCCACTCCTTACCAACAATATTCATTTATTGGAATGGTCGAGTGGAAGGATGCGTTCCACCAGAAGGGAAGAAAATTTTCCCACCAGCAGTACCAATTGCAACTCAATTACCACATGCAACAGGTGCAGCTTTAGCAGAAAAAAGAAGAGGAACAAAGAACGCTGCGATTTGTTATTTTGGTGATGGTGCGACATCGGAAGGTGACTTCCATGAAGGAATGAACTTTGCTAGTGTTTTCAAAGCGCCAGTCGTTTTCTTTAACCAAAACAATAGTTTTGCCATCTCTGTTCCAATAGAAAAGCAAATGAACTCAGAAACAATTGCTCAAAAATCAGTAGCATACGGCATTCCAGGTGTGCGCGTAGACGGTAACGATATATTCGCTGTTTATTTTGAAACGAAAAAAGCGTTAGATCGTGCTCGTGCAGGTGAAGGTCCAACACTTATTGAAGCAGTTACGTGGCGCTATGGTGCTCACACTACTGCTGATGATCCGACAAAATACCGTGATCAATCACTAAGTGAGAAAAAACGTAAAGAAAGTGATCCAGTTGTTCGTCTGCAACGCTTCATGCAAAAAGAAGGGTATTGGGAAGATGCATGGGCTACAGAAGTCCAAGAACAAATGAATGCTGAAATCGAAGAAGCAGTAAAAGAAATGGAAGCTTATAAAGCTCCAGATGTGAATGATATGTTTGATTACGTATTTGAAAAGCCAACTTGGACGATTGAAGAACAGAAAAAAGAAATTATCGGAACGAATAGAGGTGACGCATAATGTCTACGACGACAAAAACGAATAAATTAACGTTAGTTCAAGCTGTAACAGATGCTATGCGAGTGATGTTAAAGGAAAATGAAGAAGTTGTCGTGCTCGGAGAAGACGTAGGTAAAAACGGTGGTGTATTCCGTGCTACAGAAGGTCTACAAGAAGAGTTCGGAGAAGACCGAGTAATCGATACACCGCTAAGTGAAGCGGGAATTGCTGGTACGTCAATCGGTATGGCAATTAATGGCATGCGACCAATTGCAGAAATGCAGTTTTTAGGATTTATTTACCCTGCCTATGAACAAATTATGACTCATGCGTCACGTATTCGTATGCGTACAATGGGACGTTTTTCCGTACCTATGGTTATTCGTGCACCTTATGGAGCGGGGATTCGCGCGCCAGAAATCCATTCTGATAGTGTGGAAACGCTATTTACTCATATGCCTGGAATTAAAGTAGTATGTCCGTCAAGCCCATATGATGCAAAGGGACTTTTAATAGCAAGTATCGAAGACCCAGATCCAGTACTATTTATGGAGTCAATGAGATGTTATCGTTCTACTCGTGAGGATGTTCCTGAAGGAAAATACACTGTAGAAATTGGTAAGGCAAAGCGTCTTTCAGAAGGGGAAGACGTATCAATCTTTGCTTGGGGTGCAATGGTTCCAGTTGTCCAATCGGCAGCAGCAGATATGGAAAAAGAGCTAGGGATTACTTGCGATGTTATCGATTTACGAACTTTATATCCGTTAGATAAAGATATGATTGCTGAAACTGTGCAAAAAACTGGCCGTGCTGTCATTGTCCATGAAGCGCATGCAACTGGTGGTGTAAGTAATGATGTTGCCTCAATCATTAATGATACGTCATTCTTACATATGAGAGCACCTATTGAAAGAGTAACAGGTCCAGATGTACCAGTACCATTCTTTGCATTAGAAGAACACTATTTACCATCACCTGAACGTGTCAAAAAAGCGATTAAAAAAGTAGTTGAATTTTAAATTATATAGTTAGGAGGGGAATTATGGTCGAAGTAAAATTACATGATATTGGTGAAGGAATGACTGAAGGCGAAATTGTTCACTACTTAGTAAAAGTTGGCGAAACAGTCAAAGTCGATCAACCTTTAGTTGAAGTCTCAACAGATAAGATGACAGCTGAACTACCTTCACCCGTAGCTGGTATCGTTGAAGAAATATTAATCGAAACGGGTACGACAATTAATGTCGGAACAACAGTTTTGAAAATAAAAGCAGAAGGCGCAGCGCAAATAAAGGAAGCTCCTGCTGAGGAAGCAGATAAAACAAAAAAAGCTGAACCTGCAACACAGAAGCCTGCAGTAAGTAGTGAGACAGTTTCTACAAAACAACGCTCAAAACGAGTGCTTGCTTCTCCTTATACTCGTAAAATAGCCCGTGAAAATGGTATCGATATTGAACAAATTCAAGGAACTGGTGCTGCTGGTCGAGTAATGGACGAAGATGTGTATCGTTTCATGGAGAACGGACCTGACAGTAATGTGGAAGAAACGAAAGCTCCTGCACTAAAGGAAACAGTCGAAGAGGTAGCACCTAAAATTGAGGCAACTCCAGAAATGATTCCGTTTAGAGGGCGTCGTAAACAAATTGCTAAAAAGATGACACATTCATTGTTTACAATACCGCACGTAACGCACTTTGAAGAAATTGATATGACAGAGCTAATGGATTATCGAAAAGAGCTTAAAGAAATTGACGTTAGTATTTCTGTTGCCGCATTCTTCTTAAAAGCTTTAGCTATCGCTTTAAAAGATTTCCCTGTTTTCAATGCGAAACTTGATGAAGAAAATGAGCAAATTAAACTGGAAAAAGTGTACAATATCGGAATTGCAACTGACAGTGACGAGGGCTTAATTGTGCCTGTCGTACATCATGTTGATAAAAAGTCGTTGAAACAAATCCATGCTGAAATCAAGACATTAACGAAAAAAGCACAAGAAAATAAGCTGACGATGGATAATTTAACAGGTGGAACGTTTACTGTAAGTAATGTTGGTCCTTTGGGAAGCATCGGTGCTACACCGATTATTAACCATCCTGAAACTGGCTTAATCGCTTTCCATAAAACAAAGAAAATGCCAGTTGTTAATGCTAATGATGAAATTGTTATTCGTTCAATGATGAACTTATCGATGTCATTTGATCATCGTGTAGCAGATGGTGCTACAGCTGTAGCCTTTACAAATCGTTTTAAACAATTAATTGAAAACCCGAAATTATTAATGCTGGAGCTGGTCTAAAATGGTCGTAGGAGAAATTACACAAGAGAGAGATTTAATTATCATTGGCGGCGGTCCTGGAGGCTATAATGCAGCAATTCGTGCAGCTCAATTAGGTCTTGAGGTCACTCTAGTTGAAAAAGCAGACATCGGTGGTGTTTGCTTAAATAAAGGGTGCATTCCTTCGAAAGTGTATACGCATAGTGCAAGCAAGCTCGATGATATGAAAAATTTCAGCTCGCTTGGAATTGAAACTTCAAAACCAATGATGCATATCGACCAACTACAAGAATATAAAAATTCTGTTGTAGAAAATTTGCGTAAAGGTGTAGAAGCACTTTGCAAAGCAAACAAAGTTGAAGTATTATCTGGAACAGCATCATTTTTAACTGAAGATAAAATTGGTGTGGAAGAAGGGCATAACTTTGATGTTTATAAATTTAAACATGCGATAATTGCTACTGGTAGTACGCCAATTTCTCCAGAAAATATTTCGATTGATAATACTCGTGTCTTTAACAGTCATTCTATCTTTGACTTAAAAGAGATTCCTGAGCATCTAGTTGTTTATGGAAGTGATTACATTGCGTTAGAGATTGCAATGAGTTTTCACCACTTTGGTGCTAAAGTTTCTTTCGTGCTTGATGAACAGAAGGATTCTTTCGAATTTGATGATTCGATTAATCGTGAATTGCAACGAATATTAAAGAAAGCAAAAATCAAACTTTATAAAAAGCATGAACTTTTAGCACAATCAGTAACCGAAAGTGAGATCTCCTTAACTTTACATAATGATAAAGGAGATGAGGTATCTGTAACAGGAACACACCTTTTTGTCTCATATAAAAATCAACCCAATTTGAATTCGTTAGGTATCGATCGTCTTAAGATGGAAGTTAATGAAGACGGTTTTATCATAACGGATAATCAAGCAAGAACTTCCATTGGTAACATTTTTGCAATTGGAGATGTAACAGAAGGTAAGCAGCTAGCTGTAAAGGCAATTAAACAAGGAAAAGTAGCCGCTGAAGCGATTGCCGGGCAAACTCCTGAAGTAGATTTAACATTTATTCCAACTGTTGTTCATACGACACCGCCTATTGCAACTGTAGGACTTACTGAAGCAGAAGCAAAAGAGGCAGGACATAATGTTAAGGTAAGCCAGTTTTCGTTGTCAGGTAACGGCTATGCTACAATTTTAGGAAAGAAAGATGGCTTTGCTAAAATCGTTACTGACCAGGACACAGAAGTAATAGTTGGAGTCCATGTGATTGGTGCTGGAGCAGTCGAGTTAATTACGAGTGGTTCAATTGCACTAGAAATGGTCGCTAGAGAAGAGGATATGACTTTCCCATTATATCCTCATCCAAGTATCAATGAAGGCTTGTTAGAAGCTGTTGAAGCATTAAAAGGGCAAGCAATTCACTTACCACCTACAAAACAAAAATAATTGTTAAAGCCACCTAAACTTTTAGGTGGTTTTTTTTCGGTTCCCGAAGTAAAATATATTACAGAGTTTTATAAAGGGAGGAAAAATAGTGCATTCTCCACAAATAACTATGAATCAAAATAGTTCCTTCTTAACGGGAATAAAAGCTGGAATTAGTATTGCTATCGGCTATTTACCGATTGCCATTACTTTTGGTTTATTAAGCAAGTCGACGGGATTAAACTTTCTAGAAACAATTTCAATGAGTATTTTTGTTTTTGCTGGTGCTGCGCAATACATAGCATTAAGTATGATCGCTGTTGGAACAACAGGACTTGAAATCGTTCTGACTACGTTTATCGTAAACATACGCCATTTGTTAATGGGGATGTCCATCAATGAAAAATCATCGAAAGACCCTCTTATTTCAAAGCTTTTCTACTCTTTTGGCATAACTGATGAAACTTTTACTGTAGCAATGACACAAAAAAACAGAGTTAGTAACGGATTTATGTTCGGTCTTATTACTATTTCTTATGGGAGTTGGGTCATTAATACCGGTGTAGGGTTTATTATAGGAGCAAATTTACCTGAAGTTTTACAAGAAAGTATGGGGATAGCTTTATTTGCAATGTTTATTGGCTTGTTAGTGCCAGCTGCTCGTAAAAATGTAAAATATTTAACTTTGGCAACAGGGGCGGCAATATTAAATAGCTTATTTAGTTTATATATTAGTATGGGCTGGGCAATAGTATTAGCCACAGTTATTTCGGCTATTCTAATTGAATTGATCTGGAAAGGGGAGGTTGAAAGTGAGTAATACGATGCTAATCATTGCCGGAATGGCAGTAGTTACTTATATACCACGAATGCTTCCTTTCTTGTTTATGGATAAAATTAAAATCTCTCCTTTAGTTAAGCGAATTTTGCGTAATGTACCGTATGCGATGTTAGGGGCACTTATCTTCCCTGGCATATTGAATGTAAGTGAAGATATATATTTTGGCATTATCGGGGCTTGTACCGCACTTTTTCTAGCTTTTATGGGGTTAGACGTCATAATCGTTGTTTTGTTGACTATTGGAGTACTTAGTTGCTACTTATATTTGATTTAAAACTGAAGACCAAATAAAAAATAACCCTCGATTGTTTTCGCCAACAATTAAGGGTTATTTTTAAATTATACAATTTTCTTACGAAGGTAAGCACTTAGGAAGTCAATGATTGTAACAACAACGATAATTACAATTAAAATCATTCCAACTAATTCCCAGTCTCTCATCTGTGCCGCTATAATTAATGGTGCACCGATACCACCAGCACCTACGATACCTAGTACTGAAGATGCACGAACATCAATTTCAAATCGATAGATCGCATAAGACGAACATTCAGGAATTACTTGAGGAATAACGCCATGCCAAATCGTTTGTAATTTGTTAGCTCCAGATGCTTCTAACGCTTCAACAACACTCATATCAATTGATTCGATAACTTCTGAGTATAATTTACCTAGCATTCCAATTGAGTGTATTCCGATAGCCATAATACCTGCAATTGGACCTAGTCCAAACGAACCAACAAAGATAATTGCTAAAATAATTTCCGGGAATGCACGGATTGCATTTAAGATAAATTTACCAGTAGAAGAAAATTTACCACTCATATTTTTTGCAGCTAAAAATGCAAAAGGAACAGCTAAAAGAGCAGCGATTAATGTACCTGCATATGCGATAAAGATTGTTTCTACCATTTTTTCAATGATATATGGTAATTCTGCACGAACCTCTTCTATGAAGAAAGGATCCCAAAATAATCGTTTAAACATAGATCCGATCGTATTGTCATTACTTTTATAAGAGATATCTGTATATTTAAAAGCGATAAAGTAAAGTACAGCTAAAATTGCTGTAACAAGAAAGAACTTTATCCAATATTTTTTTCGATTAGGATCTTTCATATATAAATAATCTTGTTGCTTATCCATTATAACAATCTCTCCCTTATGCTAGCACTGATCGTGTCGATGATTACTACAGCAGCGAAAGTCATAAGGATAATCATCGATACATTTCCAAATTCATTGAAGTCTAAGTTTTTCTTTAGGATATGACCGATACCACCAGCACCTACTAGACCGAGAACAACGGAAGCTCGTACATTAATTTCTAATACATACAATGAGTATGAAGAATAATGTGGTAGAATTTGAGGCATTACTCCGAACCAAATAACCTGAAAGACATTTCCACCAGTTGCACGGATAGCTTCCAGTGGACCAGGGTCTACTGATTCTACCGTTTCACTAATTAATTTAGCTAAAATCCCTAAAGAGAAAATAAATAATGCACCAATACCGGAAATTGGACCAAGTCCAACAATACCTACTAATACTACAGCTAAGATTAGTTCGGGAATTGTACGTAATATGTTTAAGAAAAAGCGAACTCCAGTGTATAAATATTTATTTGTATTTATATTTGAAGCTGCTAAAAAAGCAAATGGTAAACAGAAAATGACTGCAAGAGTAGTAGAAATTAAGGCAATGTTCCAAGTTTCAACTAACTTCCCAATTACTTTATCCCAGTAACTCCAGTTAGGTGGGAATAAGTCATTTTTAAAGAAATCAATTGCATATGGCATACCAGTAACAATTTCGTAAATGCTTAATTCAGTAAAATATGCTGAATAGGCATAAATACCTACGATAATTGTAAATATTAATGTCATAATTTGCTTGGATTTCTTTGATGTTATAGGTATTTTCTTTGGAGTAGTTTTAGATTTTGCCATTACTTCTCCACTCCTGTATCAGTAGATGTGTTTTCTTCTTCATCCTCCAAGTTTCCACGAAGGTCATCTTCTTTAATAGGACGTCCATAAATTTCTTCGAACGTCTTTTCAGTAACTTCGCTTGCAGGTCCGTCAAAGACAACCTCACCAGCTCTCATACCAATAATACGATCTGCATATTCCATTGCCATGTCAATAAAGTGTAAGTTAACAATAGTAGTTATGTTATCTTCACGGTTAATACGTTTTAAGTCTTTCATAACAATGTGTGATGTTGGTGGGTCAAGACTTGCAACAGGCTCGTCCGCTAGGATTACTTTTGGTTGTTGAGTTAACGCACGCGCAATACTAACACGTTGCTGTTGTCCACCACTTAATTGATCAGAACGAACATAAGCTTTTTCAGCAATTCCAACACGGTTTAAACTTTCCATCGCTAATCGAACGTCGGATTGTGGAAATAAGTTAAACATACTGCGAAACGTTCCAATATGACCTAAACGCCCAGTTAAAACATTCTTAAGTACAGTAGAACGTTTTACTAAGTTGTAATTTTGGAAGATCATCCCGATTTTTGTACGCAATTTGCGCATTTTCTTTTCATTAAATTTTAATGTATCTTCTCCGTCGATGAGTAATTCACCTTCGGTTGGTTTCACAAGTTGGTTAATACTACGAATTAATGTTGATTTACCCGCACCAGAAAGTCCGACAACAACAATAAATTCGCCATCATTAAATTTTAAGTTTACATTTTTAAGTCCTTGATGACCGTTTGGATAAGTTAGTGAGACATTGTTGAATTCAATCATGTTTTACCCCTCTTTTTTAAATGAATGAAAAGGGAGAAGTTTTCACTTCTCCCCTTTTATTAAATTGCTTAGAATATAATATTACTCGTTGATTGAGTCTTTGAAAATTTTGTAAGTTTCACGAACGATGTCATAGTCAGCTGGTGATGCTTCAGCAATACCAGTCCAGTTATAAACATCTTTAAGAACTTGTACCATTTCTTCGTTATCATTGAAGCTTAAGAAAGCAGTTTTAATTGATGCAATTAATTCATCAGAAAGACCTTCACGGACTACAATTCCGTCATTTGGAATTGGGTCAGAGTATCCAATAACACGAACCTTATCCATTACATCTGGATAATCTTCTTCAACACGAGTACGTGCATCTTCGTAAGTTGTAGCAAAGTCAGCAGTACCAGTTAATAATGCTACGATAGCGTTATCATGTCCACCAGCAGTTGTTTGCGTAAAGTGGTCGTCTAAGTTTTCTACACCCATAGACATTAATTGGTTAGCAGGGAATAAGAAACCTGAAGTAGAAGAGTTATCTCCGTAAGCCCAAACTAAACCAGAAGTGTTTACTAAGTCTTCAATTGATTGAATGTCAGAGTCAGCAGGAACATTGTACTGTGCTCTATAAGAAGAAGCACCAAAACGAACAGCTTTTAAAATAACTGTAATGTTAGCACGCTCTTCAGCTTTAACATATCCGAAAGGAGGTAAGAAACCAATGTCAATTTTCTTTGATTTTAATCCTTCAGATAATGCATTGTAATCGGTTACAACTTCAGCTTTAACAGGTACACCTAATTGCTTTTCAAGTTCAGCACGTAGAGGTTCTACAGTACTAGCAATCTCAGCAGCATCTTGAGAAGGTACAAATCCCATTACAATTTCACCGATTGAATCGATTGTGTCAACCTGTTCCTCAGTGCCACCACAAGCAGCTAGAGATGCGATCATTACTACAGATAAAAGTAGAGCAAGTAATTTCTTCATTCTTTTCCCTCCAAAATAAATTGTAGTTTTTTGTATTCAATTGTCAAATTCTATTATCTATGATTTCTGATAAATTGGCTATACTTTTTTAAAAATTAATTAATTTATTTGTAAAGTATTGTTACCTTGTTGTAAATGTAGTGTAATAAGTATAGTGAAATCAACCTGTTATGTAATATTTCCAAAATGAGTTATATTATTTATTATGAGAAAGAGAATCTTAAGGAGTGACAGTAAACGTGGATTTTTACAATGATTATGAATTATATATTTTTGATTTAGATGGAACGTTATATGAAGATACTAGCCACTTTGATTATTATGGAAAGTTATTAAAGGAACAATTACCTATAGAGATGCAGGAGCATTTTACAAAAGAATATGAACAAATGAAAGAAGGAAACCATGCCGTTGCTATTGGTAAGGCATACGATGTAGAACGCGATAGTGTTCTTACATTAGACCCACTCACTTTAAAAGTAGTTGAAGTAACAGATTGGAATGGGACCAAATGGGAGCAAAATAAAGTAGCAAATACATATGCAGGAAAACTTACCTTTGATTTTGAAAAGATGATTGCTATAGGAGATGGCTGGTGGCTACCTTTTGTATGTGCAAAACACTTTGGAGTTGAAGATACATACAATAGCTACCTCCAAACAAAAGAATATATGGTCACTGACCAATTTCAATTAACGAAAACGCCTGGATTAAAACAAGGGTTAGAAAAGCTTAAAGAAAAGAAGCAAATCGTCTTAATGACAAATAGTGATGCTGAAGATGTAGGCAGACTTCTAAAAGAACTTGATTTAGATGGAATCTTTGACGACGTGATTACTTCTGCAATGAAGCCGACGAAAACGACAACATTTTTAAATGAATTATTATCTAAATATAAGGTAACACCAGAGCAAGCTGTTTCAATCGGTGATAATTTTATAAATGAAATTGCTCCAGCCCTTGAACTCGGAATGAATGCCCTCCTAATTCAAGCAGCAGATGTTGATGTAACGCATGAGAGATTACAAACTGTAAAAACGTTAGCTGACGCTTTATAAACCAGACAAAAATGTCTGGTTTTTTCGTTCTAAAATATATGGATTAGCCTAAACTATAAAAAAGGAAAATGTTATAGGGGGAAAAAAGTTGAAGAAATTTTTGGTGATTCTTCTTTCGTGTTATTTCGTTTATGGACTTGCAGTAAGTATATATATTTTTTACGGCTCAGACTCTTCTTTACCAGTTGTGTACAAAGGTTCGGCAGCAGATCCAGAGTTATTTATGACAGATAGGGAATTAGAGCTAAGCCAAGAGTTTTCGCAAATTAAAAATATTATTTATTTTTTGCGTATTCCACTTGAATGGGGGGCTTATTTAGCGATATTAATTTTTGGCTTATCTAATGCATTTGAAAAATGGGCAAAAAAACGAAAATTCTTTATTGTGCAAACAGCAATATTTGTTTTTTTTATTTCCTTGTTCGTTCGAATTATCTACTTACCAATTGATATTTATAGTTACAAAGTAAGTGTCGCTTATGGAGTTGCCACACAATCCATGGCTAGTTGGTTTAAAGATGTCGCTATTACTTTTTTAGTTAATCTAATCGTAATGACAATAGTTATTGCTACGATTGTTTTCTTATTGAAAAAGGCAAAACAGAAGTGGTGGGTTTACACGTGGCTTTTATCAATTCCTTTTACGGTATTTTTTATGTATTTTCAACCTGTCATTATTGCTCCATTATTTAATGATTTTTATGAACTGCAAAATAAAGAACTGCAAAGCGAAATTTTAGAGTTAGCAAACGAGGCAGGTATTCCTGCAGAGCGTGTATATGAAGTAAATATGTCAGAAAAAACGAATGCAATGAATGCTTATGTTACGGGGATTGGCAGTAATTTGCGAATAGTCTTATGGGATACAACTCTCGAAAAGTTAGAGAAAGATGAAGTGCTGTTTATTATGGCCCATGAAATTGGACATTACGTCAAAAATCATCTACTTCTTTCATTACTAGGATCTATTGCCTCAACATTTTTTGGCTTATATGTAAGTAATCGTCTCCTGCAGTGGTCATTGAACAAATGGGGAGAAAATCTAAAAATACATAGTCAGGCTAGTTTCGCTATTATCCCGGCCTTACTATTAATATTTTCATTGTTAACATTTGTATCAACTCCAGTTTCAAATGTTATCTCAAGGTATCATGAACTAGAAGCAGATCGATTTGCAATTGAAATGACGAAAGACCCAGATGCAGCGATCGGATCTTTCCAAGCGTTAACAAAAGCAGGTTTAAGTGATGTTAACCCACCGACAGTTGTGAAGTGGTTGCGATATACACATCCAACCATGCTTGAACGACTTATATTTTTAGAATCGTTCAGAAATAACTCGCAATAAAATCTGTTTTTGCATTGTTTTGTAAAACAAGATGGCGGGTATGTTAAGCTATAAACATGCTTAACTTATTTGGGGGAGTTTTACTAATGGAAAATAATTTTCTCGACCGCCTATATAAAAAAATATTTCATAGTCTTTCGGACATGGTATTTATAATGGAAGTTGTCGATGGGAAACGTTTTAAATATGTTGCAGCTAACGAGGTTGCAATGGAGCACGCTGATCTTAATAATAAAGAGTTTTTAGGGAAAGTATTAGAAGAAGTTCTGCCAAAAAATATTGCTGAAGTACTAAATGGTCATTACACGAACGCATATTTGCAAGGTGAGGCATACGTATTTGAGGATTATGTAATTTCAAAAAACAAGCAATTTTATGGTGAATCAAAACTGACAGTTTATTATGATGAATTAGAGAAAAAAACCTATATTTTATCAATTACACGGGATATCACTGATCGGAAAAAAGCGGAAGAAAAATTAAGAAAATTAGCGTATGAAGATTATTTAACAGGTCTTGCTAACCGAAAAGTGTTTGAGGATACTTTAGAATCATGCCTTGATGGAGTAAAAAAAGGAAATGGTATTAATCAAGCAGCGGTATTATTGTTAGATGTTGATCATTTTAAACAAGTTAATGATCAATATGGTCATAGTGTTGGCGATGTATTGCTAAAAAAGATAGCGGAAATATTACAAAATAACGTAAAAGGAAACGGAACCGTTGCCCGTATTGGTGGGGATGAATTTGCAATAGTATTAGAAGTTGAAAGCGCTAACGAAGCTAAAAATATTGCAAAAAACATTTTAAAAGAGAGTGAAGAAAAATTACTTGTTGAAAGAAATGAAATTGTAATTTCCCTAAGTATTGGTATTGCCTTAAGTTCGACAGGGCGGGGGAAAACAGTAAAAAAACATGCGGATGCAGCTTTGTATGAAGCAAAAGAAAATGGAAGAAACCAATATAAATTTTATCAAAAGTAAAACCCGCGCAAGCGGGTTTTTGTTGATTAACGGAAATTAATAAATTGTACTTCGATTGGTAAATCTTCAGCTTTAATGGCTGCAATTACTTGTTGTAAGTCATCGCGACTTTTGCCAGTCACACGAACTTGGTCATCTTGAATTTGGCTCTTGACTTTTAACTTTAGATTTTTAATTGTATTGTTAATAATCTTAGCATTATCTTTATCAATTCCAGAAACTAATTTAACTACTTGGCGAACAGTACCACCTGATGCAGCTTCGACTTTTCCATAGTCCAAATTTTTAATAGGAACATCTCGTTTTATTAACTTAGAAAGCAATACATCGGTTAATTGTTGAAGCTTATATTCATCATCAGATAATAAAACTAGTTCTTCATCCTTTAGCGTAATATCACTTTTACTTCCTTTAAAGTCATATCGTGTTGTTATTTCTTTTAGAGCAATGTTTACTGCATTTTTCACTTCTGGAAATTCTACTTTCGAAACAATATCAAAAGACGCTTCTTTTGCCATTAACTTCCACACCCATTCTTTTTTACCTATATTATATTGCATTTGCTTCAAAAGACAAAACGCAGTTGTAAATCTAGTAAAAAAGGCGAACCTATGCAATAGATTTCCCATAATATAGTAGTAAGGAAAAGGAGGGGGAGAAATGCATAAAGGATGGATTTTCGTATTATTTGGATTTCTATTTTTAATTGCACTGTTTTTGTTTTTTTCACTAACAATTGTCTTTATTAAATGGTTAGCAGCTTTCTTTGTGGTGGTCATTATTATATTTCTATTATTCCAGTTTCTTTTTTACTAGTTTTCGACAAAACTACTGATAATATATAAAAATAACCCTGTTGTATAGTTTATTGCTAGTTGCGATAATAGTGGTAAGAAATAGGACAAGTAATTTTTTTTTGTTTGAAATCATATATGATTTTATATATGATATACATATGAAGAACAAACCTCAAAAACAGAGCAAGCAACAAGCAGCCTATCAAAAAATCCGCACACGCATCTTAGATGGAACATACTCACCTGGTTACCGCATCGTTATCGATCAATTAGCAAAAGAATTTAAGGCAAGCGCTATTCCAATTAGAGAAGCAATACGTCAGCTTGAAGCAGATGGTCTAATTCAATTTAAGCCTTACTCTGGTGCAATAGTTACCCCAATAAATGAAAACGAATATATCGAAACGCTATCGGTATTAGCAGTTTTAGAAGGGTATGCGACAGCACTAGCCTCAAACTTTATGACAGAAAAAGCAATTGACGAATTGAGAACAATTAATCAGAATATGGTTCGTTCTTTAGAGTCATTTGATTTTTTGTCGTTTGGTAAATTGAATAGAGACTTCCACGCAACAAGCATTCAGTATTGTGACAACAAATTCCTAGTGGAAAATATTAAACAAACATGGAATAGAATTGATTCGATTAGACGAATGGGCGCAACATTTGTTCCAACACGTGCAAAGCAATCAATTTCAGAGCATGAAGAAATAATATCTATGCTTGAAAGAAAAGCAACGCCATTTGAAATTGAGCAATTTGTCAGAGAGCACAAAATGAACACTGTAAAATCTTTTGATGATAGAAAAGGGTAAAGGGGGATATTTTTTTAAATTAAGTTTTCCGAATATTCAGTCGTTTAATGATGAAAATTGTAAAATGGGGGAATGAAATGATGGTTATGAGTATCGAGGAAGCAAAAGTTAAATTTAAAGGTTCAATAGCACCAATTATTACACCATTTAAAGAGAATGATGAAATTGATTATAAAGCGTTGGAGCAATTAATTGAATGGCATATTGCAGAAGGAAGTCACGGAATTTCTGTTACTGGAACGACAGGTGAACCGAGTTCATTAACGGTAGAAGAACGTGTAAAAGTAATGGAAACAGCGATTAAAACTGTTGCAGGAAGAGTTCCAGTTATTCCTGGAACTGGGTCAACAAATCATGCGGAAACACTTTACTTAACGAAACGTGCAGAAGAATTAGGTGCTGACGGCGCAATGGTTATTGTTCCTTATTACAATAAGCCAAACCAAGAAGCATTGTATAAACATTTTAAAGCTGTGGCAGACTCTACTAGTCTACCAATCATTATCTACAACATTCCTGGGCGAACGGCGACGAATTTACATGTCAAAACGCTTGCTAAATTAAATAATGATTGTGAAAACATTATCGGTGTAAAAGAGTCAAACAAAGATTTTGAGCACGTCAATCGTGTGTTATTACATTGCGGCAAAGATTTTCTCCTATTCTCAGGGATTGAATTATTATGTTTCCCAATGCTAGCAATTGGTGGAGCTGGCTATATTAGTGCCACTGCAAACGTATATCCAGGTAAGGTTGCTGAAGTTTATGATGCATGGGCTGCTGGAAATGTTGCTCGTGCGCAAGAACTGCATTATGAGTTAATGCCGTTAAATGATGTACTTTTCAAAGATACTAACCCAGCTCCATTAAAAGCTGCATTAGGAATGTTGAATCGTGTCCATCCAAAGTTAAGATTACCAATGGATTTACCAGCAAAGGGACTGCAAGAGGAAATTGCTGAAGTATTAAAAGGCTACGGCTTACTTTCTGAAAAGGTGGAGTTATAAATGAAAAAAGCGAGAGTGATTATTGAAGGTCGTGAACAACAAGTAACGGTAAAAGACGATCAACTAATTAATGCAGGTGGAAAAGTTTACTCTACAAATGACGTGCAAGTTTGGCTACCACCACTAAATCCTAACAAAATGATTGGCTTAGCATTAAATTACGCTGACCATGCTGAAGAATTAGGACTTGAAAAGCCGAAAGAACCAGTCCTATTTATTAAGCCGAATTCTTCTTTAGTTGGTCATAAAGCGCCTGTTTTTTACCCTGATGGAGCAACATATATGCACTATGAAAATGAACTTGCAGTCGTTATTGGGAGAGAAGGAAAAAATATAAAACATAGTGAAGCGATGGATTATGTATCTGGATTTACTATTGCAAATGATGTAACGGTTCGCGATTTTGTTAATAACTACTATCGTCCACCAGTGCGAGCAAAAGGACATGATACGTTTGGACCAATGGGACCATATCTCGTCGATAAAGAAGACATTGCGGATATTAATAATGTTGAACTACGAAGCTATGTTAATGGCGAGCTTCGCCAGCAAGGCAATACAAAAGATTTAATTTATACAATTCCTGACTTAATAGAGTTTATCAGTTCATTTATGACACTCCAACCTGGAGATATGATTTTAACAGGTACGCCAAAAGGAATTTCCCACGTCCACCCTGGCGATACAATGCGATTAGAAATAGACGGAATTGGAGCGCTTGAAAATCGTATTGTTGATGGCAGAACGAAAAAAGGAACAGAAAAAAGTGAAGCTATCGGAGGAACACGCTAATGACTTTCATTCAAAAGGAAATCTACAATTATATTAATGGTGAATTTGTTTCTAGTAGCCTCGGTAGAACTTTTGAAAATATGAACCCTTACACGAATGAAATTATTAACCATGTCCATGAAGGGGCAGAAGAAGATATTAATCTTGCGGTAAAAGCAGCAAAAGAAGCTTTTGAAAATGGACCTTGGCGCTCGTTAAAGCTAAATGATCGTTTAAAGTATTTATATGAGATTGCCATAAAAATTGAAGAAAATGCTGAAGAAATTGCATTTCTTGAATCAGTAGACACAGGCCTACCTATCAAGCAAACTCGTAAAATGGCAAAGCGTGCGGCAGAGAATTTTCGTTTTTATTGCGAAATGGTCAAAAATCGCATGGTTGGCGAAGCGTATAAAGTTGATGATGAGTTCATTAATTATACGCTTCATAAACCAGTCGGGGTAGCTGGATTAATAACACCGTGGAATGCACCATTTATGCTAGAAACTTGGAAAATCGCCCCTGCTTTAGCTACAGGAAACACATGTATTTTAAAACCAGCCGAGTGGTCACCTTTAACTGCAAATAAGCTGGCAGAAATTATTAATGATGTTGGTTTACCAAAAGGGGTTTTCAATGTCGTGCACGGATTTGGTGAAATCGCTGGAGCAGCACTAGTGGCCCACGAAGATGTGCAAATGATATCTTTTACTGGTGAAACAAAAACAGGTTCTGAAATTATGAAAAATGGCGCTGACACGATGAAACGTTTTTCAATGGAACTTGGTGGGAAGTCTCCAATTATTGTTTTTGATGATGCGAACTTTGAACGTGCCGTCGATGCATGTATTTGGGGCATATTCTCATTTAACGGAGAGCGATGTACAGCAAACTCTCGTCTCTTCCTACAAGAAGGAATTAAAGATAAATTTATCGATGCTCTGAAGGAAAGAGTGGAGAATATTACGATTGGTAACCCGCTCGATAATGAGACAGAATTAGGACCATTAATTCATAAAGAACATCTAAATAATGTTCAAAAGTATTTGACCATTGCCGAGCAAGAAGGTGCTGAAATTGTTTCGCCTTTACTACCTAAGGGGTGTGAGAAAGGTAATTTTGTTCCTCCTACGCTCTTATTAAATGTGAAAAATGAGATGACAGTTGCTCAAGAAGAAATTTTTGGACCAGTCTTATCCATTATTACCTTTAAAAATGAGGAAGAAGTGATAAGAATGGCTAACGATGTCAAATATGGATTAGCGGGGTATGTATGGACGCAAGATATCCAGCGTGGACATCGCATTGCAAGCCAAGTTGAAGCAGGGATGATTTGGGTTAATTCGCAAAATGTTCGAGATTTACGCACGCCGTTTGGTGGAGCGAAATATAGTGGGATTGGCCGTGAAGGTGGCCATTATGGTTTTGAATTTTATACAGAAATGCAAGTCATCCATGTAGCAGTTGCAGATGTAAAAATTCCGCAGTTTGGAAAAAAGAAGCTTCAGCAAATGTCTAAAGAGGGGTGATGTAATTGGGCGCACGTACCGGAAAAGAATACATCGAAGGACTAAAAAAAAGAAAAAGTGAAGTTTGGATTGATGGAAAAAAAGTTGACGATATAACCGAGCATAAAGCTTTTAAAAATGTCGTCAAGTCGATGGCTAACTTATATGATTTGCAACATGAAAAAGAAGATAAAATGTTATACACGTCACCTTCAACGGGGGATAAAGTTGGTTTATCATTTATTGCTCCGAAAACGAAGGAAGACCTCATTCGCCGTCGTGAAATGATGATGGAATGGTCTCGATTTAATGGTGGGATGATGGGCCGCACGCCAGATTACTTAAATACGAGTGTTATGGCATTCGGAACAGCGTCATCCTTTTTCGCTCAGAGTGATCCGATGTATGCCAAAAATGCTGCAGACTATTATGAGTATTGTCGAGAAAATGATATTAGTTTAACTCACACTTTGATTCACCCGCAAGTTAACCGTTCAAAAACTCAAGCAGAACAAAAAGACCCGCATTTATCAGCAAAAATTACGAAAAAAGACAATGATGGTATTTACGTATCTGGTTGTCGCCTTCTAGCTACTCAAGGAGGAATTACTGATGAAATTGTCGTCTTCCCCTCAACATTGAATAAATCTTCAAGTAAAGATGACCCATACTCAATGGCATTCGGAATTCCGAATAATACACCAGGATTAAAATTTATTAGCCGTGAGTCATTTGACTACGGAAAAGGTACATTCGATCACCCATTAGGTGCACGTTTTGAAGAAGGAGATGCAATCGTCGTTTTTGACGATGTATTTGTTCCTTGGGAGCGCGTTTTCGTTTGTGAAGATGCTTCTATTTGTAATCGCACGTATGGTGAAACGAATGCTGTCATCCATATGGCTCACCAAGTTATTGCCAAAAATACAGCAAAAACTGAATTTATCCTTGGAATCGTTTTAAGTATGATTGATGCAATCGGCATTGAAAAATTCCAGCACGTAAAAGAAAAAGCATCGGAAATTATGGTTATTTTAGAAACGATGAAGTCGCATTTTTTCAGAGCTGAACATAATGCAAAAATGGATCAATATGGCAATATGACTCCAGATTTTGCGCCATTAAATGCTGCGCGTAACTGGTATCCGAAAATGTATCAACGATTAGTTGAGATTGTTAAAATTTTGGGAGCATCGGGACTGATGGGAATCCCGACACAAGCCGACTTTGATAGTGAAGAAATTGGGCATCTCGTACATCGTTATATGCAAGGAGCTAATATCGATGGCTACGAAAAAATTCAACTTTTCCGCCTAGCATGGGATGTGACAATGAGTGCTTTTGGAAGTCGTCAAGCGTTATATGAGTATTACTTCTTTGGCGATCCTGTTCGCATGTCCAATGTCTATTATGATGCGTATGATAAAGATCCGTACAAAGAAATGATCAGTGAGTTTTTACAACGAACGAAAGATACAGCAAGTGTATAGTAGGGGGAATTGCTAGTGGAGAAGTTTAATATCATTCGCGTTGCTAGCGTCATCATGAATGTCACAGATTTACAGAAAGCTAGACATTTTTATGTAGATACCCTAGGTTTTATAGAAACAGAGTCTGACAGTGAACATATCTATTTACGAGGGCTAGAAGAGCGTGTACATCATAGTCTCGTTTTGAAAAAAGCGGAGAAGCCAGGTGTTCATAGTATTTTTTATAAAGTAGAAAAAGAGAAAGATTTATATATGCTGCAATCGTTATTTGAAGAAAAGAAATTACCTGTACGCTGGCTGGAAAAAGAGCACATTCGATCAATTGGGAGGACTTTACAAGTTATTGATCCTTCCGGTATTCCTTTGTCATTCTTTTTTGAAATGGAAGAAGCAGAGCGGATGTTACAGCGCTATGATTTATATAAAGGCGCACGTGTCCAACGGATTGATCATGTGAACTGCAGTGTTCCCGATGTACAAAAGGCATATGACTTTTACATTAAGGAACTCGGTTTCCGTTGTTCAGAATATACAGCGACTGAAGAGGAAGACATTTGGGCAGCATGGCTTTTCCGTAAGCCTACAGTTCATGACCATGCGTTTATGAATGGTTTAGGTCCGAGACTACACCATGTTGCTTATTGGCTGTCTGACCCGATGAGCATCATCCATACGTGTGATGTAATGGCTGCAAGTGGTTATGCTGCAAATATTGAGCGGGGACCTGGTCGCCATGGATTATCAAATGCTTTCTTTTTATATATCCGTGACCCAGATGGCAATCGAATTGAACTATATAATGGTGATTACTTAACTTCTGATCCAGACTTTAAACCGATCCGTTGGGATTTAAATGATCCGCGAAGACAAACATTTTGGGGACATGAAGCTCCAGAAAGTTGGTTTAATGAAGCAATGCCTTTCATTGATTTCCGTAATGGAAAAGAAATCGAGCTTGAAGAAGGTAAGTTAAAGCAAAGAAAGCCAAATTTTATAACGTAAAATAGAAAAGTCGAAGTCCTAATCATTAGGTTTTCGGCTTTTTAATTTACAATAATTTATGATGATAATTTAAAAAGGAATCCTTGTTGACCTTGTATTTTACATTATGAAACATTAAAGTAAGAGTAGGAAAAATAATACAAATTTTATTATAAAGTAGGAATTACATATGGACTTAGAGACTTTTAAAGCATTCTTTACAGAAGAAAATATTCGAGCATTTTTAGAAAACTATAGAGATTTAGGTCCTTTACCCGGAATCTTGTTGCCATTTTTAGAATCAATCTTCCCAGTACTACCAATTTTTATATTTATTGCAGGTAATGCAGCAGCTTACGGTTTATGGTGGGGCTTTTTATTTTCTTGGATTGGTGCATTTTTAGGCTCAATCGTCGTATTTGTCGTCATCCGAAAATTTCAACATATTAAAATCATTCAATATTTTCAAAATCATAAAAGGGTGAAGCCTGTTACGAATTGGATTGATCGCCACGGCTTTGGGCCGTTATTCATTATCCAATGCTTTCCCTTTTCACCTAGTGCCTTTATCAATGTTGTAGCAGGTATCTCTCGTATGAAATTTTACCAGTATGCATTAGCTGTTTTTTTAGGAAAGATGGTAATGGTTTTTATTGTTTCTTACATCGGTCATGATATATTTTCACTTATCCATAACCCAATTCAATTAATGGTAATATTAGCGGTAATCTTTCTTTTATGGATTGCAGGTAAACAGTTAGAAAAGCGATTATCGAAAAAAATAGATTCAAACATATAAAGGTCATCACAATTTGTGATGACCTACTTTTTTTTATACTTCTTGGTGCACAGCTAAACCTAAACCTTCAGCAATGCGTGTACCATATTCGTTGTCTGCTTTATAAAAATGTTGAATTTGCTTTAATTTAATTTCCTCTTTCAATACTGGTTTCATCGCATCAACGATATTTTGTACAAGGCGAGTTCGCTCATCTTCATTTAATAGACGATATAAGTTTCCTGCTTGCGAATAATGATCGTTTTCATCATAAGATACACTGTCAGCAAACCCTGATAGTTCGAATGCCGTTTGTTTATTTTCCGGAGTTTCACTAGGTCCATTAAAGCTGTTTGGTTCATAATTAATAGAACCACCACCATTGCTATCAAAGCGCATTTGTCCATCACGATGGTTTGTATGAACAGCTGAAAGAGGACGGTTGATTGGCAGATGATTATGGTTTACACCAACGCGATAACGATGAGCATCGGCGTATGCAAAAAGGCGCCCTTGAAGCATTTTATCTGGTGATGCTTCAATACCAGGAACAAAAGCCCCAGGAGAAAATGTAGCTTGTTCTACTTCAGCAAAATAGTTCTCTGGATTTCGGTCAAGTACCATTCTCCCAACTTCTATTAATGGGTAATCTTTATGAGACCATACCTTTGTAACATCAAATGGATCATAACGATATGTGTTCGCATCTTCAAATGGCATAACTTGCACATAAACTTTCCATGCCGGAAAGTCTTCTTTTTCAATCGCGTTAAACAATTCTTCTGTATGGTAGTCAGGATTTTCCCCAGCAAATTTAGCAGCTACATCTGTTGATAAATTTTTAATTCCTTGTTCTGTTTTAAAGTGATATTTCACCCAAACTGCTTCACCTTGAGCATTTACCCATTTGAAAGTATGACTTCCATAACCGTTCATATGACGGTAAGTTGCTGGAATACCACGGTCAGACATTAATATCGTTACCTGATGCAGTGATTCAGGAGAAAGTGACCAGAAGTCCCAGACTGCTGTTGGATTTTTTAAGTTTGTTTTTGGGTCTCTTTTTTGTGTATGAATAAAATCAGGAAACTTTATAGCGTCTCTTATGAAAAATACAGGTGTATTGTTTCCGACTAAATCATAATTACCTTCTTCCGTGTAAAACTTCACGGCAAATCCTCTTGGATCCCTCACTGTATCTGCTGATCCATTCTCCCCAGCAACTGTTGAAAAACGAGTAAATAGTGGCGTTCGTTTTCCTACTTCTGATAGAAACTTTGCTTTTGTATATTTTGTTACATCATTTGTTACTTCGAAATAGCCGTGTGCCCCAGCGCCTTTTGCATGAACGACACGTTCTGGTACACGTTCTCTATTAAAGTGAGCTAACTTTTCTAATAAATGTAAATCTTGAATTAGAGTTGGTCCACGTGAACCAGCTGTCATTGAATTTTGATTATCGCCAACTGGCGCTCCCCAACTAGTAGTTAAATTATCTTTATTCATCTAGGATCACCTCGTAATGTTTTTTAGTACAAGTTAATAATAACAATATTTATATTAAAATCAATACTTAATTATAATAATTATTAATAGTTAATGAAAATCAATATCAATTAACTGATATGATGGGGTAATTCATAGATGAGCTAATTATTGGAAATGATAAAAATTACATGTTAGCATTTTAATATAGGTAAAATAAGGGAGGATATATTAATGCATTTACATGATGTACTAAATAAGCAAATCGCGAACTGGAACGTTCTAAACGTTAAACTTCATAATTATCATTGGTATGTGAAGGGCGATAAGTTTTTCACTTTACATGAAAAGTTCGAGGAATTTTACAATGAAGCTGGGATTCATAATGATGAATTGGCTGAAAGGTTACTAGCAATTGGCGGCAAACCTTTAGCTACTATGAAAGCATATCTGGAAACAGCTTCAATTAGTGAAGCAACTGGTCAAGAAGATGCGGATCAAATGGTTGAAACGTTAATCGGTGATTACTCTACTATGGTCGGAGAATTAAAAGAAGGTATGTCGATTGCTGAAGAATCTGATGATGAAATTACTGGTGATATGTTACTTGCAATTCATTCTGAATTAGAGAAGCATGTCTGGATGCTCAAAGCATTCTTAGGTAAATCTGTATAAAAAAGTAAGCTTGGGATAATTCCCAAGCTTTTTAATATTTCATTAAATGAAGTTATTGTAACACCATTTCCATTACTAAAACTAATTTGTCCTCTACGAAATATAAGTTAAACAAGCGCTTATAATCTACGTCCAATTCATCTTTAAATTCTTTGAGTGTTGTGTGCTTAAGTTTTGAGTCATCAAGAACATAAAATTGCACATCATCAACGGCATTTTCCTTCACATATTCTACTAATTCATTTTCTATTTGCACAGTACTAAGCGTATCAGTTTGCACAACTTGAACATAATCAACCATAACAGAAATGCCTAAATCATCTTCAATAATTACGTTAATATAACCATCTTTTCTAGATAGTTGAGGTAAGTAACTGATTAGGTGGGAAAGTCTTTTATCACTGCCTATTAAATTACTTACATAATCATCAAGTTTTTCTATATCAGAGGAAGCTTTCGTCAACTTATCTTTTAAGCTATTAATGGTATCTTCAAGACTCTCATTCTGTTGTTTTAAATCTTCTATTTCTTTAGCATGCCTTGTTTCAATATCTTTCAACTTTGATGATAATTGGTGATATACAGCGTTCACTTTTTCGTTATTGTTTGAGCAACTTGTTAAGAACAGGAGTATTAAGCCTAAAAAGTAAATTCGCTTCATATAATCGCCTCCATCATTAAACAATATTACTAGTAGTAGATATATATAATGAGGAATTTGTACGTTTCACAAAAAAACACCTTGGGAAGTACCCAAGATGTTTAGACGTATTAGCTCTTTGAATGAAGCGATTTAATATGACCCTTTTTATTAATTAAGAAAAAGTGATAAAGCATTTTTACTATGACATTACACTTTCTTATTTGGCATTAAATAATTCTCCAAGCGAATAGACTTTATTAAAGGAGGGACTTCTCAATGTCTAAAGTAGTTATTGTAGAAGCACTAAGAACACCAATCGGCACATTTGGAGGTATGTTTCGTGATATGTTACCAACCGAACTACTGACACCAGTGTTAGTTTCGATTGTGGAAAAGGGAAGAATCGAAAAAGGAGACGTGCAAGAAGTTATTATAGGGCAATGCATACAACGTACGGATGAACCGAACACTGCTCGAACTGCATTATTAAAAGCTGGATTTCCATTTGAGACAACTGGATATACCGTTCAAAGACAGTGTGGTTCTGGTTTGCAAGCTATAATTGATGGATTATTGCAAATTGAAAATGGGGTACATCATACCGTTATAGCAGGTGGCGTTGAAGCAATGAGCAGTAGCCCTTACATTGTGAAAAGTAATCGTTGGGGTGCGAAAATGCGACATGAAACACTGTATGACTCAGTGTGGGAAGTGCTAGAAGATCCAATCTCTCACAAGTTAATGGGTGTCACGGCAGAGAACGTTGCTAGAAAATACGAAATATCGCGCGAGGAACAGGACAATCTTGCATACGAATCACATCAAAAAGCGCTAACTGCAATAAATGGTGGATATTTTTTTGATGAAGTTATTGCGATAAGTGACCTTACTAAAGATGAACAGCCAAGGACAAATATTAGCTTAGATAAGTTAGCTTCACTCGAAACGGTTTTTGAAAAAGAAGGAACAGTTACTGCAGGAAACTCATCAAGTTTAAATGATGGGGCGGCTGCAGTTCTACTAATGTCAGCAGAAATGGCAACAAAAAAGGGAATAGCTCCGCTTGCAGAAATTAAAGGTTTTGCAATCGCCGGCGTTGATCCGGATATGATGGGAATTGGTCCAGTACCAGCAATTCAACAAGGACTAAAAAAAGTTGGCTGGTCAATAGAGGAAGTTGATTTATTTGAAATAAATGAAGCATTTGCAGCGCAATACCTCGCAGTAGAAAAAGAATTAAATTTACCTAGGGAGAAAGTAAATGTTAACGGGAGCGGCATAAGTTTAGGGCATCCGGTTGGATGTACAGGTGCAAGAATCGTTACTACACTTGTTCACGAATTAAAGAGAAGGAGTGGAAAAAAAGGAATAGCCTCCCTTTGCGTTGGGGGAGGCATGGGTGTAGCAATTTTTATAGAGATGGTCTAAGTTTTCTCATCAAAGTGTTCCAGAATGATTTGTCGTTCGCCTCGCTTTTCTATGCCAGCTGCGGCTCACTACGACTAGCATTCTTCACACTTTTCTAAAATAACTGAGTTAAATAAATCATTACTATAAGTCCTGTGATAAAGGAGTAAGTAGCGGAACGTTCATTTCCATCTCCATGACTTTCAGGTATCAATTCTTTGTATACGATAAAGAGCATTGAACCTGCAGCGAATGATAAGCCATAAGGGACTAAATTAGCTACAACAGAAGATAAAGTGTAACCAAGTAATGCTGTTATAATTTCAACTGCACCAGTCATTGTTGCAATGAGCAGGGCTTTCCATTTACTAATATTCTGATTAACTAAAAATAAAGCTACTAAAAAACCTTCTGGTGCATTTTGCAGACCTATTGCAAATGCAATTAAATTACCAATTTCCTCTTTGTCACTTGCATAGCTAACACCAACAGATAAACCTTCAGGCAAATTATGTAGAGTAATCGCAGCAATAACGAGTAATGCTTTACGGTCAATTGTTATATTCATGGGCGAGTGTTCTAAATCAATATGTGGGATAAACTTTTCTAATAGATTTAGAATAAAAACCCCTAGAAAAAGCCCAATCGTTAATATTGTTAAATTTCCTAATAATAAAGCTTCAGGAATTAAACTAAACGTAGATGCTGAAACCATTATTCCAGCTGTAAATGCTAATAATATATCACGCCAGCGATGGGTGACACGATTTAAAAATAAAATCGGAATAGCTCCTAAGCCGGTCGATAATGCTGATAATGTGCTTCCAATAATGACACTTTCCATGCTAGCCTCCTAATAAACCTTTGTTGATAAGATTGTATTAAACGTTCACGATTTTGTCTATCATCACTTTCCCTCAATGGTTGCAGATATGGTATAGTAATGATACAAACTAGCATTATTGGAGGTACTTATGTTGAAACGTAAAGCATTATTTATCATGATTTTTGCTGCCCTATTTTTAACAGCATGTGGCAGTAATCCGAAAACAGATTGGACAAAAAAAGAGAGAGAAGAAATTTACGCAGTAATAGAAGGATATAAAGACGCAGTTAATGAAAAAAATTATGAAACAATGTTAAGTAAAATAGATGACCAATCACCAATGCGCCAATTCATGGAAGGTGAACAATATAAAGAAAGCTTTAAAACAGGTGCGATTGAAAAAAGCATCGTTTCAATGGATGTTTATCCTATTGAAAAGCAGTATGCAAAGGACCTTGAAAAAGAATTAGGCACTGATATTGAAAATATTGTTACTGTAATCACGGTTGAAAGTATTCAAACAGAAAAAAGATTAAAACAAATTACTGGCGGATACATTTTAAAGTTAACAGATAATGAATGGAAGATTTGGTCAGTCGAATCGATTGCAATTGATAAAGATACCGCTTCTGTTAATGAAGCAATACTAATCATCAAAGCAGCAGAAATTGCACATGCCTCAACGAAAGAAATACCAGAAGGCGGTTGGACTTATGATGAACTTAATGAGTATATGGAGCAGGAAACAGAAAAAGACTTTGTCGTAACCTATGATGAAGAAAAAGAAAAATACTTTATTAGTAACCATAAAGCTAGTGAAATTGTAACTGGTGACGCTAACTCAGCTGTTTCATTAGATGAACTTTCTCAATATAAATAAGCAAATGCCTGAAGCCACAAAGCTTCAGGCATTTTTTTGACCACTATCATCAGAAGAGCCGCCATCATCAGAAGAGGCACCATCATCAGAAGAACCACCATCATCAGAAGAGGCACCATCATCAGAAGAGCCTTCGTTTTCTTCGTTATCATTACCTTCACTATAAGAGTTCAAATACTCTTCAAGTGTAATGCTGTTATTCATGATGGCTGTTGCTGCTTCAATACCTACGTAACGAATGTGCCAAGGTTCATAAATGTAGCCAGTTATTTCTTCTTTTTGTTTTGGATAACGAATTATAAAGCCAAACTTGAACACATTTTCAGCTAACCATTTCCCTTCAATAGTATCACCAAAGGATTGTTTTAATGCAAAGGCAACGCTTACGGATGTGATGTCCATTGCTAATCCCGTTTGGTGCTCACTGTGACCGGGTTTTGCACTAGAAGTGTTGGCTTCTTTTTCGCCAAATTTTTTCGCATTATAATTAAAAATTGCTTCCTGTCTTTTGTACGAACGATAACCAGAAAGAGCATAAAGTTCAATTCCTTCTTCTTTTGCTCTTTGAAATAATCTCTCAAGAGCTTCTGCTGCAACTTTGTGCATTTGTTTCTTCATATCATAACCTTCAAACGAAAAAGGTACATTAGGTATTACTAATTGATCTGGGACGTAATCGCTAGGAAGTTTTCGATATTTATTTACTAAAATAAGTAGGTCGTCTAGGTTTGTAGTAATTTCTTCTATATTCGTATCTTTTGGTGGCGTAGTGGGAGTTGGATCGCTTGCTGGTGGTTCTTGAGTAGGTGGTTCCTCTTCACGTTCTTCTGCTGAATTAGGTGGATCTATAGGCGTTTCGTCTAATGAAACCTCTTTAGGTTTTTTTGTATTCCGTAAAGTCTTGGCTATCGTTTTCTTGCCTAAGGTAATAATAGAATCAGACTGAAGTTTGACTTCATCTTCAAAACTATTATTTTGTTCTATTTTAAGTTGAGAGTTAGTACACCCAACTAATGAGATTAGTATTATTGAAAAGTAAAACAATAATTTTCGCATTTTTGTCATTCCTTTCAATCCAACGACGTCTTAGCGTACATCTACTATTATACTAAAGTATAAGTTTTTATAATACTCTAAAAATTCTATACTTATTTGAATCTCCTAGAAACTTCTAAAGCACTGTGCTATAAAAACATACAAAAAAATGAGATAATGAAAGATATGTAAAATGGAAAACGGAGGGATGATTGTGGGATTACGTTTTATTCTTGGCCGGGCAGGTAGCGGTAAAAGTTCTACTTGTATCACTGAAATTGTTGAAACGATAGCAAATGAACCTAACGGGAAACCGATCATCTATTTAACACCTGAACAAATGACATTTCAATCAGAGTTTGCGATCGTTAACTCACCTAATGTGAATGGAATGATCCGTGCGCAAGTTTTTAGTTTTACGAGATTAGCATGGAAAGTATTACAAGAAACAGGTGGGATAGCGAGAGATCATATTAACTCTGTCGGTATTCATATGATGCTACGTAAAATTATTGAAGAACAAAAACAAGAGCTAAAAGTTTTTAAGCGTGCTTCTGATAAGAACGGCTTTATTGATGAAGTAGAGGCGATGGTTACCGAATTAAAGCGTTACTGCTTAAGTGCAGATGACCTTCTTGTAAAAAAAGAAGAATTATTACTTGAGCATAATGATGAATCGAACAAAACGAACGCCATGATAATCGATAAACTTCATGATTTACACGTTATATATTCTAAATTCGAAAAGAAAATTAGTGAAAAGTATGTTGACTCTGAAGATTATTTACGACTTTTAGCAGAAAATGCATCCAACTCAGATTATCTCCGAGAGGCAGATATTTATATAGACGGGTTTTATCAATTTACACCACAAGAGCTTGAAGTAATTCAAGCACTACTTACATCTTGTAACAATGTAACGATTACGTTAACACTCGATCGCCCTTATCATGATACAGAACCACATGAACTGGATTTATTTCATTCGATAGCAACAACATACAAAAAAATAAGAAAGATAGCAAAAGAAAATAGTGTTGAAATCGAAGATGTGCAAGATTTGAATACGTTGCCTCTGCAACGATTTGAAGAAGCACCAGATTTCACACACTTGGAACAATTTTGGCAAACACGTCCTACTGTTCCATATGAAGAAGAGCCAGAACATATTTCTCTTCATGCGGCAGTAAATCGAAGAGCAGAAGTCGAGAACGTCGCTAGAGAGGTGCTACAACTCGTTCGCGATAAAAACTACCGATTTCGTGATATCGCACTGCTCGTTCGTGATGTTAACGCCTACCAAGATATTATTAAGACGACTTTTTCAGACTATGAGATACCAGTATTTTTGGATGAAAAGAAGACGATGCTACATCATCCATTAATTGAATTTATTCGTTCAAGTATTGAAACGGTCACTCACAATTGGCAGTATGATGCTGTTTTTCAAGCTGCAAAAACAAATCTTTTCTTCCCAACTGTAGCTGAAGAAACTCTTGCTACTTATCAAGAAGATTTAGACCGTTTAGAAAATTTCGTTTTAGCAAACGGAATAAAAGGTTATCGTTGGCAAGAAAACCGTCGTTGGGAATTTGCAGTTGAACAACTAGAAGACAATATGAAATTAGAAATCTCGGAAGAAAAGAAGAGGCAAGAAGATCGATTAGCTGAGATGCGTCAATTCATTGTTGAGCCACTCACTAGATTTGAAGAGAAATTAAAAAAGTCGAAAAATGCAAGACAAATGTGTACGGAGATATTTGAACTTCTTCTTGATTTAGAAGTTTATGAAAAAATAGAATTGTGGAAAGAACAAGCTGAAGAAAAAGGAAAACTTCGAACTGCAAAAGAACATGACCAAGTTTGGGATGCTGTGATCGAGCTACTTGACCAATGTGTCGAGCTGTTTGGTGACGAACCACTTTCAAAAGATTTATTTTTAAAAATGATTGAAAGTGGAATTGAAAATATGCAGTTTTCGTTAGTACCACCATCACTAGATCAAGTAATGCTCGGAGCAATTGATCGCTCACGTTTTTCAAATGTGAAGTGTGCATTTGTTTTAGGTGTTAATGAAGGTGTTTTTCCAGCCAAACCACAAGAAGATGGTTTATTTTTAGAAGAAGAAAGAGAAGCATTGCAAAAATTTGGTGCTGAGCTTGCGCCAGGGGCAGCAGATCAATTGTTACATGAGCAATTTATTGTTTATTTAGCATTAACATCTGCTTCTGATAAATTATGGATCAGTTATCCTCTAGCAGATGAAGAAGGAAAGACACTGCTAGCCTCACCAATAATTGAGCGAGTGAAAGAAGTATTCCCGCGTTTAAAAGAAGGATTACTAAAAAATGAACCTGGAGAAGTGTCAGAGGGAGAGCAACTCCAGTTTATTACGACACCTCGAAATGCCTTGTCTTTCTTAGTAGGGCAAATTCGTGAATGGAAAAAAGGGTATCATTTAGGGCCATTATGGTGGGATTCTTACAACTATTTAATTAACACGGATTGGAAACAAGATACGAAGCGAGTGTTAAGTAGCTTGTTTTATCAAAATATTGAAAAGTCCCTTTCGCCACAAACTAGTCTAGAGCTTTATGGAACTAAACTAAAATCCAGTGTATCTAGAATGGAATTACACCAAGCATGCCCATTTTCTCACTTTATGTCTTACGGCTTAAAGTTAAAAGAAAGAGAAATGTTCCGTTTGGATGTACCTGACATTGGTCGTCTTTTCCATGCTGCATTAAAAGAGATGAATGATTACTTAACGAATCATGATAAAAGTTGGAAAGACTTAACTCCTCAAGAGTGTAATCGAATCGCCATAGATGTAGTGGATATGTTAGCACCGAAATTGCAAAGAGAAATTTTATTAAGCTCAAATCGTTATGGTTACATTAAACGAAAATTGACTGATGTAGTCGCAAGAGCTTCGCAAATTTTAAGTGAACAGGCAAGAGCTAGCGGATTTGAACCAGCTGGAGTCGAGCTAGCTTTCGGAGGGAATGGCAATATACCACCGCTAGAAATTGAGTTAAGTAACGGTGTGAAAATGGAAGTTGTCGGTCGAATCGACCGCGTAGATAAAGCGGAAAGTGATCAAGGGCTGCTATTGCGCATTGTTGATTATAAGTCTAGTAAGAAGCAATTAGATTTAGCTGAAGTGTATTACGGCTTGACATTGCAAATGTTAACTTACTTGGATGTTGTCATTTCAAGTTCGAAACAATGGCTCGGTGTGGAGGCAAAGCCCGCTGGAGTCCTCTACTTCCATATTCATAATCCATTCGTTGATTCTGTAGGAAAAGACGAAACAGAGATAGAAAAGGCTATTTTTAAAGAGTTTAAAATGAAAGGTTATGTACTTGCAGATCAACAAGTCGCAAGATTAATGGACCAATCATTTAATAGTAAGTCTGATATTGTTCCTGTTGAAATAACTTCAAAAGGTGAATTCCATAAACGAAATTCACGAGTTGCTAGTAACCAAGACTTTCAACTATTACAAGATCACTCGCGGAAAATGATTAAATCAATCGGTGAGGAAATTACGACTGGTAAAATTAATATTTCTCCTTATCAATTAAATAAAAAAAATCCGTGTACTTTCTGTTCATACAAGCCAGTATGTCAATTTGACCAAGGGTTGGATGAGAATGAACATCGTTACTTGAAAAAGATTGATGAAACTTCAGTGTTAGAGAAACTGCACAGTGATGGGAGGCAAGAATCATGACACAATGGACGAATGAGCAACAGGCTGCAATAGATGCACGGGGAACCAATACGTTAGTTGCTGCAGCGGCAGGTTCAGGTAAAACGGCTGTCTTAGTAGAGCATATTATCTCGTATTTAACAGATAAAGATAACCCAATCGATGTGGATCGCCTTCTTGTCGTGACATTTACGAATGCTGCAGCAGCAGAAATGAAGAAGAGAATTGGCGAAGCGTTAGAAGATACACTTAAGGAACAGCCTAGCTCACTCTTTATTCGTAAGCAACTTTCACTACTAAACAGAGCTAATATATCGACACTACATTCCTTTTGTATGAATGTTATTAGACGCTACTACTATAAAATAGATATCGATCCAGCCTTCCGTATTTTGGATGAAACAGAAGGACTGTTATTACAAGAGCAAATCTTAGAAGAAATTTTTGAAGAAGAATATAGCAAAGAAAATAACGAATCATTTTTTAATTTAGTAGATTGCTACAGCAGTGACCGAACGGACGAACAACTGCAATCATTAATCATTAAACTTTATTTATTTTCACAAAGTCACCCTTGGCCAACAGCATGGTTAAATGAAATTACACGAATGTACAATGTTGATGAAAACGTCTCTATTGAAGATTTACCTTGGGGGAGGCAGTTGCTAGAAGCAGTAGAGCAAGAATTAGAAAATGCATTACAACTCATTGAGCAAGGGAAGAAAATCTGTCAATTACCCGAAGGACATGAATCTTATATTGAAAACTTTGAAGATGATCAAAAAATTGTAGAAGGTCTGCTTGAAGCTGCAAATGACTCATGGCAAGCAATTTTTGAACAAATTCAAACGTTAAAACATTCAACACTTAGTAGGAAAAAGTGCGAAAGTGATCCACATTTACAAGATAAAGCTAAAAAAATCCGTGAGCAAATGAAAAAGATGCTGAAAAAGCTTGGGGAAAATTACTTTAATAGAGAGCCAGATTATTTTATATCTGATCTTCAAGAGATGGCTCCTATTTTAGAAAAATTAGTCGAGGTTACAAAAGTATTTGCTGAACGCTTCTCTGCAACGAAACGTGAAAAAGGAATTGTCGACTATAACGATCTAGAACATTATTGCTTGCAAATATTGCGAGATGAATCATCAACGTTAGAGGAAATTGTTCCATCATCAGCTGCCATCGATTTTCAACGAAAGTTTGCTGAAGTACTAGTTGATGAATATCAAGATACAAACATGGTGCAAGAAGCTATTCTTCAACTCGTTACGAACGGTAATAATATGTTCATGGTAGGTGACGTGAAACAAAGTATTTATCGCTTCCGATTAGCTGAGCCATATCTGTTTATCTCGAAATATAAAAAGTTCTCTCTTCATGGAAATAATGATGGACTTCGCATCGACTTGGCAAAAAATTTCCGAAGCAGAGCTGAAGTACTAGATGGAACAAACTTTTTATTTAAACAAATGATGAATGAAAAAATCGGGGAAATTGAATACGATGAAGCGGCAGAACTAAAGCTTGGAGCCAATTTCCCTGAAGGAAATGCGTATAAAAGTGAACTCGTCATTATCGACCGTAGTGAAGAAAAAGAAATCAAGGAAGAACAAGACGAGCAGGAAGAAGACCTTGAAAATGTTCAATTAGAAGCAAGGTATATCTCTAAAAGAATTAATGAACTAATTGGCAAAACAGGTGAAAAGCCCTATCAAGTATTTGATAAATCTACAGGTGGTACTCGTGCGGTTTCTTATAGAGACATTGTTATTCTCCTCCGTGCCACTCAAAAAGAAGCACCTATTCTGTTGGAGGAGTTCAAGATGAATGGAATTCCTGCTTATGCTGAGCTATCAAAAGGATATTTTGATGCGACAGAAATTATAGTAATAATGTCTTTGCTCCGTGTTATTGATAACCCGTTGCAAGATATTCCATTTGCAGCTGTCCTTCGTTCACCTATCGTTCATTTATCAGGGGAAGAAATGGCAAAGATAAGAATTGCTAAAAAACAAGGAAACTACTATGATGCTGCTCTTGCATATATTGAGAAAGCTGAAGGCGAGGAAGATCCACTTTCTATCAAACTTTCGGCATTTATACAAAAATTAAAAGAGTGGCGGATGGACGCAAGACAAGGATCTCTTGCAGATTTAATTTGGAAACTTTTCAATGAAACTGGTTATTACGATTTTGTCGGAGGAATGATTGGTGGAACACAGCGACAAGCAAACTTAAAAGTTTTGTATGATCGAGCAAGACAATATGAGTCGACATCATTCCGTGGGCTATTCCGCTTTTTACGTTTTATTGAAAGAATGAAAGAGCGCGGCAGTGATTTAGGTACTGCTCGTGCATTAAGTGAACAAGAAGATGTAGTTCGCATCATGACTATCCATAAAAGTAAAGGTCTTGAATTTCCAGTTGTCTTTATTGCTGGGATTGGTAAGCAGTTCAATGAGATGGATTTACGAAAAAATGTTTTAATGCATAAAGAATTAGGATTTGGAACGAAATATATTAATCCTGAAAAAAGAATTAGCTATCCGACTTTGCCCTTATTGGCGATGAAAAAGAAAATGAAAATGGAACTTTTAGCAGAAGAGATGAGAGTTCTCTACGTAGCCTTAACGAGAGCTAAGGAAAAAATGTATTTAGTAGGAACGGTCAAAGACGTTGAAAAAGAAATAGATAATTGGGGCGATGTCATTGACCATGAAGATTGGCTGTTGCCTGATTATGTTAGAGAGAACAACAATCGCTATATAGGATGGATTGCCCCGGCAATTATGAGACACCGAGATGGCGTTTCATTACTGGATAACTTACCT
The DNA here is from genome assembly GCF_002262935.1 of Lottiidibacillus patelloidae. Taxonomy (NCBI): domain Bacteria; kingdom Bacillati; phylum Bacillota; class Bacilli; order Caryophanales; family Bacillaceae; genus Lottiidibacillus; species Lottiidibacillus patelloidae. Next base: position 202,053 of record NZ_NPIA01000001.1, read on the forward strand.
TCTAATCGCGCAGGCAATATTGAAGTTTATGACCATCCTTCGAAGTGGGAAGTTACGACTGTTCCGTCCTTTGAACTTACTAGTGGAGCGAATGATGAAGAGCAGTCAATGGAACAGAAATTAGAAAGCGTTAGGGTAATGGAACCAGTACACGTTGATAGTGAGTTTACGGAAATTGTCGAGCAACAATTATCATGGAAGTATTTACACACCGAAGCAACGAAGCGCAAGTCAAAGCAAACAGTAACAGAAATTAAAAGGCAGCGCTCTTTACTTGAAGAAGATAGTGAACGTATGATGATTCCTAAACAAAAATCAACGATAGTGAAAAGACCAAAATTTCTTCAGGAAAAAGGTTTATCTCCTGCTGAGAGAGGTACAGCGATGCACCTAGTAATGCAACATGTTCCGCTCTACAAAGAGATTACAAAACAAGTTCTTGTAGAATTAATGGATACGATGGTTGAGAAAGAATTATTAACTATAGAGCAAATGCGAGCGGTTCCTGTGGAAAAACTATTAGCCTTTTTTACATCATCATTAGGAGAAAGGTTTATCCATGCTAAGAAAGTTGAACGAGAAGTACCTTTCAGTTTTGGTTTGAAGGCAAATGAAGCCTATCTGGATTGGAATAATAGTGATGAAACAGTAATCCTACAAGGTGTCATTGATTGCCTTATGTATGAAGATGACGGAATAGTATTAATTGACTTTAAGTCAGATTATATTTCGGACGATATATTAGATGATGAACTAAAGGAAAGATATAAAGAGCAAATCGCGTTATACAGTAAAGCGGTAGAAGAAATTATGAAAACACCTTTAAAAGAAAAATACTTATTTTTCTTTAACAAAGGTAAAATAATTAAAATGTAAAAGTATCTGTTCGCAGATGCTTTTTTTTAGGCTCGCTAGTATTCGCCGTGTATCCTTCAAAGTATATAAGGTTATAAGCCGCTAACCGATTGCTTCAGCTTTTCTTTATTTGATCCAGCTTCAGCAATCAACGTCTAAAAAATTTTACACTCTTCATTTCGATAAGTCTACATCGAATAGCTACTCTATTCGTGTATCCTTTATCTTAATCAGAGTGCTCCAGTTTTTACGCCGCTAACCGATTGCTTCAGCTTTTCTTTATTTGATCCAGCTTCAGCAATCAACGTCTAAAAAACTTCACACTCTTCATTTCGATAAGTCTACATCGAATAGCTACTCTATTCGTGTATCCTTTATCTTAATCAGAGTGCTCCAGTTTTTACGCCGCTAACCGATTGCTTCAGCTTTTCTTTATTTGATCCAGCTTCAGCAATCAACGTCTAAAAAACTTCACACTCTTCATTTCGATAAGTCTACATCGAATAGCTACTCTATTCGTGTATCCTTTATCTTAATCAGAGTGCTCCAGTTTTTACGCCGCTAACCGATTGCTTCAGCTTTTCTATTTTATTAAAGTTCAGTTACATTTTGTAATAGTTAGTGCGTTTTATACCCAATTTGCATAGGATGTATAAATGACTGCAAAGGGTAGTGGTACACATGATTTGTGACAATTGTGGGCACCAAATGAGAGCTAGAAAAAGATATTGTACGGCTTGTGGAATAGTACTTGCGAACCAACCAAACTTGTTATTATTATGGTCCATTCCAGTAATTACTACATTTCTATTAATGATGTCGACAATAAGTTATTCTTATTTTGAAGAATATATCGTCTTAGATCGAGTACAAAAAAATATAGATTATGGTGAGGCGCTTGCGTTACAAGGTAACTTTGAAGAAGCAAAAAAGACTTTCATTCAAGTTAAGATTGACCAGCCATATAACGAGTTAATAGAACAAAATTTAGAGTTGATAAACGAAGCCATAAATATAGAAAAATCTATTTCACTATTAATGCAGAATGTAAGTGATGGCAGTGAAAAAAATTCTACTCAGAAATTCTCAGAAATAGAAAAAGAGATAACTAATTTAAAAAGTGAACCTATAAGGAATTATTTCTTACCAAAATTACAAACGTTACAAGTAATGATAGAGTTGCAAGAGATTGAAGCAAGAATAAATGATTTAAATACAATGACTGATTATGCAGAATTATTATCAAATATATCGTATTATAAGCAGGATTCAGCGAAGGCTGTCAAAGAAATGATAGAGATATCGTTTACAAATTTTGTAATAAATGAAGCGCAAGATGCAGTCTTTTCCAAGGATTATGAAAAAGCAAAAGCAATCGTAGAATTTGCACTCCAATATAATTATGAAAATGAGCAATTATCTCGATTTATGGAAAACTCAATTCAGCCATACCTTAATAACGAATAAATTAAAGCAATCGCCGCTGTGAAAGGAAAATGGTAGAGGAGTTTTAACTATGAACAATTTAAATTTTCGTTTGCGAATACATGTTTTCTTTGTCTTAATCATAACAATTTGTATTTTTATCGCTGGAATTGTCTGGCTGCAATCAAAACAACAACATTATCAGCATATGAGCGGTTCAAAACTGACTACAACGCTTACTACTAATGAGGAAATTCAAACTGTAACATCTATTCTTTCTGAAGAAAATCTAAAGAAATTAATTCGAGATTCTCAACCAAAAGTTGTCACAATTGAAGTGATGAAAGAAGATGGATTATATTTCGGTTCAGGATTTTTATATAATGGAGAAGGAGATATAGTTACAAATGCTCATGTAGTCGAAGGTGCAACAGAAATTACAATAAAATTAGCAGATGAAACCGAGTATTCCGGTATATTAATTGGAGTCGGAAAGGGAATTGATATTGCCGTTATTCGAGTGCCTGAACTTATTGGGCAGGAACCGTTAAAGATTTCCCGGAGGTATGTTGGAGAAATCGGCAATCACGTCGTGGCTTTAGGTAGTCCTCTTGGTTTAGAGAATACTGTAACGCTAGGTATCATAAGTGGTTTAGACAGAAGCTTTACACTCCAGGAATACGAGTATGTCGATACTTACCAAATTTCTGCACCAATTTCACCAGGTAGTAGTGGAGGTCCTTTGTTAGACCGAGCTACTGGAGAGGTAATCGGTATTAACTCAGCTAAAGTGAATTCAGAAACTATTGGTTTTAGTATACCAATCGTTACTGTTTTACCTATCTTAGAGAATTGGTCAAAACATCCATATGGCATAATTAATAATTCACCAGAAGAAGATCCTCCTAGTTACGATTAAAGGAATTAAAAATAAAAAGAGAGGTAAAAAAACCTCTCTTTCTTCATGAGTAAATTTTTTATATGTTACTAAGTGGTGCACAGTATGTGGATGTTTTTTGCTCTTTTGGATCAAAGAATGCAAGAAGTAGTGTTTCCTGCTCTACAATTTCGCCACTTTGCTTATATTCTTCAATATTAAAAGGTAATACTTCAATCATCGTATGTTTATGAAGGTCTCGTTCCGAAATCTTCATATGAGCAAATTCCTCACCTAACAGTGAAGGGTTGTCTGCAATCGCCTTTAAATAACGGCTTTGCTCATCCTTCGAAAGGGAGAAATCCCACCATACTTTTCTTGGTTTATATTTATGATGTAAAAAGTAGTCGTACTTCATCATTGCTTCTATAACAGGTAACTTGTCTGTTTCTACATTCGTTAAAAATTCATGTAATCGAGTATATAAATCTTCTAGTTGATGGCCAATTCTTGCCCAACCTTTTTTATCCCAATAGTCTCCGAATGCTTGGAAAAAGTCGAAAGCAGATGGAAAGACGTTATTGATCGTATATAAGACAGTCGTGTCCATTCGGTGATCATTCCAATACTTCTCAAGTACATCCTCGACGCGTTTAATTCGAATAATCTCATCAAAAGATAAAACATTATTCCCTAAAATTTCATACGGAGAGTGATCCATATACGTGTATCCATGGTCTTTCGCACGTAATCTAAGACCAGTTCCGCGTAGCATTTTTAAAAATCCTAATTGCAATTCTTCTGGACCAAAGGCAAAAACATCATTAAATGTTTTACGGAATGAATTGTAATCTTCTTCCGGTAAGCCAGCAATTAAGTCGAGATGCTGAGCAATTTTCCCACCGTCACGCACCATTGTTACAGTACGAGCTAATTTATTAAAGTTTTGTTTTCGTTGAACAAGATCATTAACGTCATCATTCGTAGATTGCACGCCTATCTCAAAACGGAATAATCCTTCAGGTGCATTTTTATTTAAATATTGCAACACTTCAGGACGCATAATGTCTGCAGTTATTTCAAATTGAAAGACTGTTCCTTCACGGTGATTATCAATTAGGAAAGCGAACATTTCCATCGCATAGCTACGGCTAATATTAAAAGTTCTGTCAACAAATTTGATGGTTTTTGCACCATGCTCCATTAAAAATAAAATATCTTCTTTTACACGTTCTCGATTAAAGTAACGAACACCTACTTCAATCGACGATAAGCAAAATTGACAGCTAAATGGACAACCACGACTCGTTTCAAGATATACGACACGCTTAGAAAGTGCATCTAAATCCTCTGGGAATCGATTTGGTGAAGGTATCGTATTTAAATCGATTTTATCACGTTGAGGATTTACTTTTACTTCTCCATCTAGGCGGCGATATGCTATCCCAGGTACTTCTGACAAGTCTCCATCAGTTGAAAATTGCTGAAGTATTTTCTTAAATGTTGCTTCACCTTCACCGATGACAATGGCATCAACTTCAGGAATTCGCTTCATCCAATCTACAACATCGTAAGTAACCTCTGGGCCACCTAAGATAATTTTTAAATTAGGATTAATTTTCTTTAGCATACTTATCACTGGAATTGTTTCTTCAATGTTCCAAATATAACAACTGAACCCAAGGACATCAGGCTTTTTCGAATATAAATCAGAAACAATATTAATTGCAGGATCTTTAATCGTATATTCAGCCATGTCTACTTCGAACTCAGGCTCTGCATATGCTTTTAAATAACGTAGTGCTATATTTGTATGAATATATTTTGCATTTAACGTACTAACAACCGTTTTCATTTTCGTTCCCTCAATTCTTTCAATGTAACTACCGTCCTATTCTATCATACCTTAAGCAAACTTCTTAAAAAAGGATACCGATTCAGGTAGGATATTATAGGAAGAAAAGCTAATTAATACATATATGAATCTAATTAAAGGAGAACAGCGATGAAATTTATGACTTTTTTGCACCAAGAATTAGAGAGTATCGGTGTATTGACTAATGATGGTAGACAAGTTATTGATCTAACTGCCGCAAGTAAGGGCAGTTTTCCAAAATCACTTCTAGATTGTATAAGAAATGACTCTTTAATAGGAAAAGTAGAGGCGCTGTTAGAAGGTGAAGTGGAAGACTACACTTATGATGTGGACAAGATTACTTTATTAGCACCAATCCCACGCCCACAAAAAAATATCCTTTGCATTGGAAAAAATTATGCTGAGCATGCAATTGAAATGGGGTCAGAAGCAGATATACCTGATGATCCAATTGTATTTACAAAACCACCTACATCGGTCATTGGAACAGATGCAATGATCAACCTCCATGAAAATGTAACTAGTGAGCTTGATTATGAGGGAGAGCTTGCAGTTGTAATCGGTAAAAAAGGAATAGGCATAACAAGGGAGGATGCTGATAATTATATTTTCGGATACACGATTATCAACGATATTACAGCCCGTGACTTACAAAAAAAGCATAAACAATTTTTCATTGGAAAAAGTTTAGATACAACCTGTCCTATGGGTCCAGTCATCGTTCATAAGAGTGCAATAGAAAATCCTCACAATCTTCATATTGAAACGAAAGTAAATGGAGAAGTTCGCCAATCGTCTAACACGGAAAATATGATATTTGATATTCCAACATTAATTGAAATATTATCAAAAGGTATGACACTTGAACCAGGTGATTTAATTGCAACTGGTACACCTGCTGGAGTTGGAAAAGGATTTACACCTCCTAAGTTTTTGCAACATGATGATGAAATTCAAATATCCATAGAAGGAATTGGGACGTTACGTAACAAAGTAATGAGTATGGGAAAAGAAAAATAAACTAGAGAGTAAACTATTTGGAGGGGATATTATGATCGAAGGAAAAATGTTAATCGGTGAAGAGTGGGTCAATCTCGATGAAAAGATTGAAGTAAGAAACCCAGCAACAGGTGAATTAGTTGGGACAGTACCAAACGGAGGTAAAGAAGAAACTAAGCGAGCAATTGAAGCTGCGGAAAAAGCTATGAAAGTTTGGTCTGCATTCCCGGCCGGTAAACGTGCGCGATATATGCAAAAATTAACAAAGGAAATCATTAAGAATGAAATGGAATTAGCAGAGATTATGACCCTTGAGATGGGCAAACCTTTAAAAGAAGCACGTGGAGAAGTAAGAAGTAGTGCGGCATACGTTGAATGGTTTGCAGAGGAAGGGAAGCGCGTCTATGGTGAAACGATTCCTTCAAATCGCCCAGACCAACGAATGATGGTTATTAAGCAGCCAGTTGGGGTGGTTGGAGCAATTACACCTTGGAATTTCCCAGCAGCGATGATTACTCGCAAGCTTGGCCCTGCATTAGCGGCAGGTTGTGCGATCGTCATTAAGCCAGCAACTGCTACGCCATTAACTGCATTAAAATTAGCTGAAATATGTAAAAACGTAGGTTTTCCACCTGGTCTAGTTAACGTTGTAACTGGTAAAACGAGTGAAATCGGAGCAGAAATAATGTCTAACCCAACAGTACGTAAAGTATCATTCACAGGATCAACAAATGTCGGGAAACTTTTAATGCGCCAGGCGGCTGACAATGTGAAAAAGTTATCGCTAGAACTTGGTGGTCATGCACCTGTCATAGTATTTGATGATGCTAACTTAGATAAAGCTGTAAAAGGTGCAATTGCCTCAAAATTTCGTAATGCGGGGCAAACGTGTATTTGTGGTAATCGCATTTACGTACAAGAGGGAATTTATGAAGCGTTCTTAGCTAAGTTTGTTGAAGAAACGAAAAAGCTTCAAGTTGGTAACGGAATGGAAGAGACGACAGACGTAGGTCCAGTCATTGATAGTGGAGCATATGAGAAAATTGATGAGCACGTGCAAAATGCGATTGGAAACGGAGCAGCATGTTTACTAGGTGGTCAAGGAACAAGTGGAAATGGTAGTAATTTCTATGAACCAACAATACTTTCGAATGTGACAGACGATATGTTAATTATGAATGAAGAGACGTTTGGTCCAGTTGCACCAGTCCAATCGTTTAAAACGATGGAAGAAGTCATTGCTAAAGCAAACAATACAGAATACGGTTTAGCCGCATATTTCTTCACAGAAGGCATGAGCCAAGGTATGAAAATGGCAGAGGCGTTAGAATACGGAATTATCGGTTGGAATGATGGAGTTCCTACTGCCGTTCAAGCACCATTTGGTGGAGTAAAAGAAAGTGGAATTGGCCGTGAAGGTGGTCACCAAGGTCTTGCAGAGTACTTAGAAGAAAAATATATTTCAATCGGCTTATAAAGGAGTCTTTTATAGTGGATTTAGGTTTAAAAGGGAAAAATGTACTCGTATTAGCGGCAAGTAAAGGAATTGGGCGAGCCATCGCTGAAGAATTTGCCAATGAAGGTGCAAATGTGATGATCTCAAGCCGAAGTGAAGATAACTTAAAAGCAGCTTCTAGTGATATAGAGACATTGTCTAATAGTAAAGTTCTATATAAAACGTGCGATGTAATGAAAAAAGAAGACATTACGTCCTTAATAGATAGCACGATTAAAGCATTTGGAAGTGTAGATATATTAATTAACAATGCAGGTGGTCCTCCAGCAGGAACTTTTGATGAGTTTGAAGATGAACAATGGCAACAAGCGTTTGAGCAAAATTTATTAAGCTATGTGAGATCCATTCGTGCAGTACTTCCTTCGATGAGAGAAAAGAAATGGGGAAGAATCGTCAATGTCGCTTCTTCCTCTTTTAAGCAACCAATCGATGGACTACTGTTATCTAATGTCATGCGTACTGGTGTCATGGGGTTAGCGAAAACACTAGCGACTGAATTAGGACCTGACAACATTTTAATTAATACGATTGGTCCAGGAAGAATCGCCACAGATCGTGTTGCGGAACTAGATGAAATTGCTGCAAAGACAAGTGGAGTAATGACAGAAGAGATTGTTCGTGATAGGGAGGCATTAATTCCGCTTGGTAGATATGGAAACCCTGAAGAATTTGCCAAACATGTCGTGTTTTTATGCTCTGAGGCAAATACGTATGTAACTGGTCAAGCATATTTAATTGACGGTGGAATGGTGAAGTCTTTTTAACCTAAGACGAAACTCCAAATTAACGGAACTTATTAAGTTTGATAGTTCTTTCATATGATAAAATGAAAAGGGTGTATATGAAAGGGGGAAAACTAATGCGAATTTCAGAAATTAAAAGACTTGCGCGATTATCTCTTCGAGTAAATGGAAAAAAGCTGTACTGTTAACATTCATTTCTATTATTGTTACAGCAGCAATTGAGAGTTTATTTAGCGGTGGATCTGAAGACTTTAGTTTTACAAGCATTATTAGCTCTATTATTTTAATACCTTTTACTATTGCAGTAAGTTATTATTTTTTAGAAATGTATCGTAATGAGTATCCGAAAATTGAAAGAGTTTTTACTATTTATAAAGATTGGAATTATTCCTTAAAGATTGTTGCTACGTCAATATTTGTATGGATTTTCACATTCTTATGGTTTTTATTATTAATTATTCCAGGAATCATTAAAGGAATAGCCTATTCCCAAACCTATTTCATTCTGAAAGATAATCCAGATCTTATGCCATTGGAGGCTATTACAGAAAGTCGTAAACGGATGAATGGCTTGAAATGGAAGTTCTTCCTACTAAATTTAAGTTTTATCGGATGGGGAATCTTATGTATATTCACACTCGGCATAGGACTTTTATGGTTAATCCCTTATATTACTACTAGCTTAGCTGCATTTTATCAAGAACTAATTTATTTACCTCATGAACCAAAAGAAGAGAACAGTGAAATGTTGGATAATAGTTAAATATCTCACCTTATTTAAACTGCACACAATCAAAATCGTGTGCAGTTTTTATTATATTTATCGAAAAAAGGTTATCAATAGTTAATAACGAAATATATAGTAATAGATTACAAGTATCCAGAGTGTGAAACGAGAATTTGGGGGTATAAAAATGATTAAGAAATTGGTAAAGAAAGCATTGAAAAAACTTTTGAAAAAGGTAGTAAAAAAGCTATGAAGAAAGTAACGGTTTTAATAATTAGTGCTGTAATAGTCGTTTTTTTAGCTAGTTGTGGAACGACTCAATCTGTGAAAAAAACTGAGAAATATACTGGTTTTGTAAGTGAAGAAAACATCTTAGAGGTAGAAGCAGAAGCAATTTGGAATAAGGAAGAAAACGTCTATGATGTTACGGCGACAATAACAAATTTAACAGATGAGATGATTCAAATCATTTTTGATTGTGGTGCATTAATTTCTTACACAGGTAAGGTGAGGCCCGAAATTTGTGATACAGCGTACTCGCAAGGCTTAGAGGCTGGGCAAAGTACGAAGACAACAATCAAAATTAAGGAAGAGGACTTTAAGGTTAACAATGAAGATTTTATGCTGTTTGTCGAATATGAAGTTGCAGATTCTGGAGTTTCTAAGATGGGTTTTCAGTTACGTGCGAGATAATAAGTAAAATATCATACTTTAATGCCGTTCAAGCTTTATCACAGACTAAACAGAATGGAATTATATATATAAATCTACAAAGTTAATTATAGAAAGTAAAATAACTTTGGTGGAGGGATTATTTATATGAAAAAGTTGATTATGGCTTTGGTAATTTGTATAAGTATGTTCAGTATAGTAGGCTGTGGAAGTGCAACAATTGACGATACAGACAATCAACAGGAGAAATTATCAAAAGATGATGCCGAGGTCCTAATCTATCAACAGTTAAGCAGTGAGGAACAAAATGAATATACAATAGACTTTACTGAAGAGAAAGATAACAAGTATTATATAAGAGTATATAAAATGGTCGATGGAAATATTGAAGTGAAATCAGAGTATACAGTAAATTATTTAACCCAAGAAGTAGAAAAAATAAAATAACTTTAAGAGCAAGGAGAATAATATGCGTACGTTAATTAGTATTTTTGTATACTTAATCCTTTTATTAGGAGTGTCCTTTTTACTTTTCTTTTCACTAGTTTCAACATGGGAGACGAATGAACCTGTCATTGCCTATCTTCTCTCATTAATATTTTCACATCTATTACTAAATAACTTCGAATACTTTGGCAAAAAGTGAGAAATCGAGGTTCTGCTATAATCATTAAAGACAATAAAGTTGCGCTTATTAAAAGAGTGAAAGATCATGTCACTTATTACGTCTTTCCTGGTGGAGGTATAGAAAAAGGGGAGACGCCTGAAGAAGCAACGAAAAGAGAAGCCTATGAAGAATTAGGCGTAACAATAAAAGTAAATGAATGTTTTGATACGTTAGACTTTAATGGAAAACAATACTTCTTTATGGCAGAAATCATTGAAGGAGTCTTCGGAACTGGACAAGGTGAAGAATTCAAACGTAATTGCAGTGAAAGAGGGACATATGAACCAGTATGGGTTGAATCGACACTTGTAGCAAACTCGATATAAAACCTTTCCAAGTTGCTGAAAAGCTGCAACTAATATATAAAGAAAAGATTTAAAACGGTGCTTTGGGTAGCATTGTTTTTTTATGTAAAAATTTTACTAAACCTTAATTTCTTATGTTATTGTAATAAAAAGAAAATAGAAACGGAGATTTAATATGTATACATACATAGAATTCACAAAAGAAATGGCCCTAGAATTAATAGATTTCTTAACTTCTGAAACGTGGAGTTTTCATGGACAAGAAAACCCTACAGAAGAGTCAATAAGAAGAAATTTAGAAAATGGTTTTTATACTGAAAAAGGAAACAGAACTTTTTGGATTACAAATAATGATAAGAAAATTGGCTTGATTAGATTGTTTGATTTAGAAGATCCTACTTGCTTATTTGATATTCGTTTAAAGGAAAAGTGGCGTGGGAAAGGAATAGGTAAAGAAGCTGTAAATTGGCTAACGAACTTTGTTTTTAGTACCTATCCAGAGATGATAAGAATTGAAGGCCATACAAGAGTAGATAATTATGCAATGCGGAAAACATTCTTTAAAAGTGGCTATGTAAAAGAGGCCTATCACCGTCAGTCTTGGAGACAGAGAGGAAATTTATATGATTCCGTCGGCTACGCGATGATTCGTGAAGATTGGGAAAATAAAACGAAGACGAGTATTAATGACGATTTTCCTTATTAAAATTATTTGAAAAGATGAGTTGGTGAAGCTAATGAAAGTGCTATTTTTATGTACAGACAACTACACAAGAAGTGTATCTGCAGAAATGTGTCTTAAACATTACTTAAAGAAGAATAATATAAAAGGAATTGAAGTTGCTTCAGCAGGAGTAAGAGCGAATAGCGACTTAAGTAAGTATTCTAGTATTCATTTTGAAAGAATGAAAGAGTTAGAGATAGATACGTCCTCTTTTGAAAGAAATCAATTTGAGAAAGATTTTTTCACTTTATATGATGTGATTGTTGGAATGGGTGTTGAGCACAAACAATATCTTTTTGAGCAATATGGCGAAAAGATATACGTATTTAATGAAATCTATAAAAATGATGAAAGTTCTTTAGTAGTACCGCCTCCAGATGAAAAAGGGCTTTACTTACTTGAAATTAAGAATATGGTCGATGACCTTCTACGAGCGATGCCTGCATTTGTGAACAACTTACTTAAACTTCAAAAGATGCAGGTGAAAAGGTAATGGGAAAATGGCTAATGGCCAATAGGATAGGAATGAGGATATGAATGGAGATTTCAATTGAAGCAAGTCAATTTCTCCAGCACTTAATGGGGAAATGGAAGAAGTCAGGTGTAAGAATTGGCTATAACGAAAAAAGCACATGAGGTTTATCTAACTTTAAATTAACTCTGGATGAGTTAAAAGATGGGGATATTGTAAAGGAAGTTAATGGATTAACTGTTTTCTACAATGATGAAGTTGTTCCACATATTGAACGATTAATCATCACTTATGAAAATGGTAGACTTGGATTACATGACTTAGAAAAAGTGAATAAGTTAAAATGAACTTAAAAGATATAGAAAGTAATTAGGAGAGTACTATGCACTTTATTATTGATATCATTGGTTTTATAGTACGATTTATTATTGGGCTTTTGGTAGATTTGTTTATATGGAAGAAAATTAGAAATATATTTTTTTCGCATGAAAAAACTGTGTTAGAGCTACAAAAAGAATTATCATGGTTTAGAGAATTTATGAATGATCCCAGATATGACCATATTATATTTAATAATTATGAAGTTAAACGATATTTAGCAAATGGGAATAATTTAGATAACCTTTATGATAGTGAACAAGAAAAGGAAGTTTTTAAGAATCTCGTTATGAAAGAACATAAAAGGTATGTTGGCATTGGTATGGATAAAGGAACTTCCTAACGCATTAGGAAGTTCCTTATTGTTTTATATAGAAACTTTATTTTCAGACCACTTTTCTAAAGTATAAGCCATCTCCCAGAAGTCTAGTTCATAGTAGCTACTTATGATAAAGTGTTCTTTCATTCTTTCACGATCTTTTTCTGACACAGTTTCGGCAATCGCATCTAGTCGATTAATTTGCTCTTCAACTAACTCTCGGAACCACTCCCCACCATAAGCTGCAATCCATTCTTGATAAATCGGTTCTTGTGGAGATTCGTCTGTAAGGCGTTCACCAACCTCATAATACAACCAATAGCAAGGTAAAATGGCTGCAATAATGTCTCCGATATGACCTTCATAAGCCGCGCGGTACATATGGGAAGTGTACGCATATGCAGTCGGTGCAGGCTTAAAGTTCTCCATTTCCTCTTTTGTAATTCCTAAACGCTTACTAAAATTTTCATGAAGCGATAACTCTGCTTCATACGTTCCTTGCGCATGTGCAGCCATTCTTGCTGTCGTATGTAAATCACCTGCTTTAGCCGCTCCTAACGCTTGAACTTTTGCAAAGTGTGTTAAATAATAAGCATCTTGCATCACATAGTACCGGAAGTTTTCTAACGGTAAATCTCCTTTCCCAATTCCCTTGACGAAAGGATGGGCAAAACTTGCTTCCCAAATAGCATTTGCTTCATTTCTTAGCTGTGCTGAAAATTTCATACAATCACTCCTCATTGTTTTTAAAAATAAAAAACCACCTTCAATTATTTGAAAGTGGTTGTAGAAAACGTTATACATAACATTTATACACCACTTCCCTACGCTAGTATGAACTAGATCAGGTTCAGAGGGTCTTAAAGTAGCACTTTAATCTCAGCCTTTAAAAGGCTCCCCTAGTGGACAAACTATTCTATTATTAGTAAAATTTTCTAAATAAAGGATAACGATAGATAAGTAGAAAGTCAAATTTGTTTACAATTTAATATACGAAAAGAAGAATAAAATATGACAATAAAAAGAGAGATGAACAAATGCACAATTTATCAATCGATGTATTGAAGAATAATATTACAAGCATCCTATCAGCTAATAGCATTTCTTTAATCCAAAAAGGATACTCTAGTGATAAAAAGTATCTCGTCTCGTTTGCGGATGGCCAAAGAAATCTACTTAGAATAGGTAAGATTGAGTCTTACGAGCGAAAGAGCGCAGAAATAAAGGTATTGCAGCAGGCAAAACGATTCGATGTACAGTGCCCAGAACCAATAGAGATAGGAAAATTTAAGGAATTAGGTTTATGTTATTACATCGTATCCTATATTGAAGGTGAAGAAGCACGAGAATACTTGCCCCTTTTTACAGAGGATGATCAGAAAAAAATAGGAGTTTCTGCAGGAAAAGACTTAGCAAGGATTCATCGTATACCAGCTCCAAACCACATGAACTCATGGTATGAACGGGCAATGAGTAAACATTATCGCTATACAGAAGCATATAAGACATGTGGCATTAAACTATCCAATGATGAAAAAATTTTGGCTTACATAGAAGAGAATAAACATTTATTAAAAAGTCGTCCAAATCAATTACAACATGATGATTTTGGTCCTAGTAATCTAATTATTAAAGATAAAAAGTATAGTGGAGTCATTGATTTTAACAATTTTGATTGGGGCGATCCATACCATGATTTCGTCAAAATTGCATTATTTACTACTGAAATAAGTATTCCTTTTTCCATTGGACAGTTGAATGGCTATTTTAATGGAAAAATTCCAGAAGATTTCTGGAAGCTTTATTCCGTCTATGTTGCGATGGTTTTGTTCTCATCAATAATATGGTCGCAACGCTTTGCGCCAGGTCAATTAGAAGAAATGAAAACTAGGCTTGAGAGAATTATAGAAGAGCATCACAATTTTGAACTTCAAAAACCTACATGGTTTACACAAGAAAACGATGAAACGGAGAATGTACTATGAAACCTTATGGATATAGCCTTAAATCAGTAACACCAATTTTTCGTATTTTTGATGTTGAAAAAGCAATAGCGTTTTACACAGGATATTTATCATTTCAAGTAGATTGGCAACATCAGTTTGAAGAAAACTTTCCAATTTATATGCAAGTCTCACTAAATGGCTGTATCCTTCATTTCTCCGAACATCACGGTGATTGTAGTCCTGGTGCAGCAATTAGAGTTGAAATAGTTGGGATTGAAGCGCTCTACGAGGAATTATCTACAAAACAATACAAATATGCCAAGCCCGCTATTGAAGTTACTCCTTGGAATACAAAGGAAATGCAAGTGACAGACCCGTTCGGAAACAAAATAAATTTCTATGAAAATATGTAAAAAAGGGGATATACATAATGACACCACCAAAACATATCGTTTCAGCGGCAGCTATTATACTAAATGATAAAAATGAACTCCTATTAATTAAAGGGCCGCGTCGAGGTTGGGAAATGCCTGGCGGACAAGTGGAAGAGGGAGAGTCTTTGAAGGAAGCGGCCATTCGTGAAACGAAAGAAGAATGTGGATTAGATATTGAAGTGACAAAATTTTGTGGCGTGTTTCAAAATGTAAGTCGCTCGATATGTAATACATTATTTTTAGCGAAGCCAATCGGCGGTAACCTCACGACAACAGATGAATGTTTAGATTATGGTTTTTTTCCGATTGAAGAAGCATTAGAGATGGTCACTCACAAAAACTTTAGGCAACGATTTGAATATTGTTTGGATGAAGAAAGACAGCCATTTTATATAGAGTTTTAATAAAGATATTAATAAGAGAATATAGTAGTTCTATTAGTGGAAGGGAGTTAATACGTTGATGGATGAAAAGATTTTAAACAATGATCAATTATATAACTTGTTAGATTCATTACTAAGAGATCCTATAGTCTTTTGGGATGATTTTTATGAAGATCGTGATAAGAAAATCCCTTTTTTCAAAAACTCCCCTGATGAAAATTTAGTCGAATATTTTAGAGATGGATTAAATCCTACACTAGTATTAGAGATTGGTTGTGGACCTGGTAGAAATGCAATATATATGGCAAAACAAGGGTGCGAAGTTGATGGGCTAGATCTCTCAAAAGCAGCACTTAAGTGGGCACAAGAAAGAGCAGATGAGGCAGGGGCCAATATTAATTTCATTTGTAAATCTTTATTTGATTTTAATGTAGAACCATATACATATGACTTCATCTACGACAGTGGAATGTTCCACCACCTTGCACCGCATAGAAGGATCACATATTTAAATAAGATTCGTAAAGCTTTAAAACCTAATGGTTATTTCGGGATTGTTTGCTTTAATACGGATGGTGCCCCAGCAAGTACTGATTGGGAAATTTATCGAGATAGAAGTTTAAAAGGCGGAATCGGTTACTCAGAAGAACGTTTTAGAGAAATATTTGAAGAACACTTCAATATCATTCATTTAAGAACGATGAAAAATACGCCACCTCAAAGTGGAATGTTCGGAATAGACTTCTTATGGACGTCATTAATGCAAATTAAAGGTGAGTGATAAATAAAGGAGCTATTACCTGCTCGTAGAATTATATACATATAACGTATATAAGAGGTGAGAGTATGAATGCACATGAAATAGAATACAAGCTTTATGGAGATGACATGCAATTCGTCGAAATTGAATTAGATCCAGGTGAAAGTGCAGTTGCTGAAGCTGGCGGTATGATGATGATGGAAGACGATATTGAAATGGAAACAATCTTTGGGGATGGTACAGAAGTAAAAGGTGGATTATTCGGTAAACTAGTTGGTGCTGGAAAGCGATTAGTAACTGGTGAGAGTCTCTTTATGACAGTCTATACAAACGATGGAGGAGTAAAAAGACATGTTTCTTTTGCCGCTCCATACCCAGGAAAAATTATACCTGTTGATTTGAGTGAACTTGGCGGAAAGGTAATCTGTCAAAAGGATTCGTTCCTTTGTGCTGCAAAAGGCGTTTCAATTGGCATAGACTTTCAAAAAAAATTAGGCGCAGGTTTCTTTGGTGGAGAAGGTTTTATTATGCAGAAGCTTGAAGGTGATGGGTTAGCATTTTTGCATGCAGGTGGAACAATTCATCGTCGTGAATTACAGCCTGGTGAAAGACTTCGAATAGATACAGGGTGCCTTGTTGCATTAACAAAAGAAGTGGATTATGACATTGAATATGTTGGCAAAGTGAAAACGGCCCTATTTGGTGGGGAAGGATTATTTTTTGCAACAGTTAAAGGACCAGGTACTGTCTGGATTCAATCACTTCCTTTCAGTCGCTTAGCAGATCGAATCTTTGCTAGTGCACCAAGTAATGGCGGGAAATCGAAAGGTGAAGGCAGCGTCTTAGGTGGAATTGGTGACTTACTTAACGGTGATGATTAATAGAACACGAAAGGGGGAGTTAGATGTCTGAAAAAAAGCCAATAAATTATCGCATAGTATTAGTGATGATTATCATTTTTATATACTCCCTTTTCCTTATATATTCTGGATTGAAGGATCCAATAGCTATAATTGATGTCATTATAGGAGTAGTACTTTTAATCGGAGTTTTTACTTATTTGCCTAGAGAACTTAGAACTACAAAGGAAGATATCATGCTGAAATGGGAAAAGGATCGTGAAAAAGGGAAAAAGTATTTCATCTTCATTCATGGACCTGCTTTCTACAGTTTCCCACTAGCGATAGTTTTGGAAATTAGTGATGGGACTCATACGATACAGGGGTTTATAATAAAATTAGCAATCTTTTATGTCATCGGTATGCTTATGGGATTATACACTTACTCAAATTCTGAGGACAAATATAAAAGATGGAAATATGATCAATAAAAAATCGCTTAGGATACCCCTAAGCGATTTTGCAGTCTTAAGCTGATAAAATTTTACGAATTCGCTCTAGCGCCCAATCTAGTTCTTCTTTTGAAATTACTAGTGGTGGAGCGAAACGGATAACATTTTCATGCGTTTCTTTACATAATAAACCTTCTGCTTTTAGTGCTTCACAATGACTACGTGCTGGCTCGTTTAATTCAACACCGATAAATAATCCTTTACCGCGAACTTCTTTAATAACTGGATTATCAATCTTCTTTAACTCATCCATAAAATAAGTTCCTAATTCTAATGAACGATCTGCTAACTTTTCGTCAACTAACACGTCAAGTGCAGCGATTGAAACAGCACAAGCAAGTGGATTACCACCAAATGTAGACCCGTGAGAACCAGGCTCAAATACACCTAAAATATTACGATCAGCAGCAACACATGAGATAGGGAATACACCGCCACCTAATGCTTTACCTAAAATGTACATGTCTGGCTTGAAACCTTCCCAGTCAGAAGCGAACATTTTTCCAGAACGACCTAATCCAGCTTGAATTTCATCAGAAACGAATAATACGTTTTCTTGCTTACATAAATCATATGCAGCTTTTAAGAATCCTTCTGGAGGAATGATAATCCCTGCTTCACCTTGAATTGGCTCAATTAAGAATGCTGCAGTATTCGGTGTAATCGCATTCTTCAATGCTTCTAAATCACCATAAGGAATAATTTTTATCCCAGGTAACATTGGTCCGAATCCACGCTTATATTCATCATTAGAAGATAAAGATACAGCAGTCATCGTACGCCCGTGGAAGTTATCCACACATGCGATAATTTCCGCTTGGTTCTCCGCAACACCTTTTACATCGTATGCCCAACGACGAACAGCTTTTACCGCTGTTTCAACCGCTTCAGCACCAGTGTTCATTGGTAAAACCATTTCCATGTTTGTTAGTTTAGCAACCTTTTCATACCAAGGTCCTAATTGATCGTTATGGAATGCACGAGACGTTAAAGTAATTTTATCTGCTTGTGCCTTTAATGCTTCAATAATTCTAGGGTGACGATGTCCTTGGTTTACTGCAGAGTATGCACTAAGCATATCCATATATTTATTTCCTTCAGGATCTTTTACCCAAACACCTTCTGCTTCAGATACAACGATTGGCAGTGGGTGATAGTTATTTGCGCCATATTTTTCAGTGACTTCAATTATGTTATTTGTTTTTGTAGTCATAATATTACCTCCAATTCCTTATTATGTAGACGTTTCCATTATAACAATCATTTCTTACGTTTGTATATTCCTTTTCCCTCTTCCTTATTATGCGTTCCTTTTCTACAATAAAACATGATATGATAAGAAAAAAGTTATCTATACATAGGAGGATAAAAAATGTTACATGCACACGTGTCATCTTGGATAATGGTATTGGTATTATTTATTGTTGTTTTACTTCTGCATAAGCTTGGTAAAGCAAAAGGTGCGAAAATTACACACATGGTATTGCGCTTATTTTTACTTTTAACTGCAATTACAGGAATAGGGATGGTTTTTCAATATCATAGCTATTCAGCTGTTATGGTAGCATTATCATTGAAAGTAATTCTTTCTCTTTATGTACTATTCTTAATTGAAAAGATTTTAGTTCGTACGAAAAAGGGAACATTAGAATCACATTATTGGATTCAATTTATTCTTGTCGTAGCAACAATCTTATACTTAGGTTTAGGTGTATTACCATTCTCGTTTATGGGATAATACTTAGCACTGTAAGAGCTGTAGACATATGTCTACGGCTCTTTTTCTATATCGACATGCAATAATAAATCTCTCTTGCATACAATAAATACAGCTTGAAATGGCAGAAAACGAGAGGGAGAGTAAAATGTGTGGAATTACAGGGTGGATTGATTGGAAGAGAAATCTAAAAAATGAACAGTCCACAATCATTAAAATGGCGGACAAATTAACAGATCGTGGTCCTGATGATGGAAGAACGTTTTGCGCTGATCACGTTGCATTTGGACATCGTAGATTAATCGTTGTAGACCCAAAGGGAGGTCTTCAACCGATGTCCCGTCAAAAGGACAATGAAACATATACAATGGTTTATAACGGTGAGCTTTATAACACAGAAGATATTCGGAAAGAGTTATTAAAAAGAGGCTATACGTTCGAATCGCATTCTGACACAGAAGTATTATTGACTGCTTACATCGAATGGAAAGAAAAATGTGTCGATCATTTAAATGGAATTTTTGCATTTGCGATATGGACACATAACGAAGAAAAACTCTTTATTGGTCGAGATCGTTTAGGTGTTAAACCGCTCTTTTATTATGAAAAAGATGGGGCATTAATTTTTGGCTCAGAATTAAAAGCAATATTAGCCCATCCGAGTGTGAACGCAGAAGTTGATCAATCAGGCTTATGTGAAATTTTCGGTTTAGGTCCGTCGCGTTCTCCAGGGCACGGAATTTTTAAAGATATAGTAGAATTGCGACCTGCACATGCGCTAACATACACGAAGTCTGGGCTAAACGTTTGGCGTTATTGGAATGTGAAAAGTGCACCGCACAATGACAATGTCGAAGAGACAGCAGAAAGAATAAGACATTTATTCGTCGATACTGTAGAAAGGCAGCTCGTCGCAGATGTTCCCGTTGCAACATTTTTATCTGGTGGGGTAGATTCTAGTGCAATAACGGCAATTGCTTCTAACTACTTCGAAAAAGAAAATCGCGGACGACTTCATACGTATTCGATTGATTATATCGATAATGATAAATACTTTAAGGAAAATGAATTTCAGCCAAATAGTGATGGACCTTGGATTAAGAAAATGTCAGAGGCCTTTAATACAGTTCATCATAACTGTGTCATCACAAACGAAGATTTAGCAGGGTATTTAAAAGAAGCAGTAACTGTTCGTGACCAACCGGGGATGGCAGATATTGATTCATCATTATTATGGTTTTGCAAGAAAATTAAAAGTGATGTTACGGTTGGCTTATCAGGAGAGTGTGCCGATGAGATTTTTGGAGGGTACCCATGGTTTCACCGCAAAGAAGACCTAGAGCGTGAAGGTTTTCCATGGATGCGTTCAACAAGTGCTCGAAGAGGTTTACTAAATCCTTCGTGGCAAAAAAAGCTTGACTTACAAGGTTATGTAGAACAGAAATACAAGGATACAGTAAAGGAAACTCCCCATGTTGATGGAGAAAGCAAGCTTGAAAGGCAAAGACGAGAGTTATTCTACTTAAACATGCTTTGGTTTATGACTACACTTCTAGATCGAAAAGACCGAATGAGTATGGGAGCGAGTCTTGAAGTTCGAGTTCCATTTGCAGATCACCGGTTAGTCGAATATGTTTGGAACATTCCATGGGAAATGAAAATGCTTGATAATCGTGAAAAAGGGATTTTAAGAAAAGCGTTAGAAGGTATTCTTCCCAATGAGATTTTATATCGGAAAAAGAGCCCATACCCAAAGACACACAACCCATATTACACAAAAGCAGTTGTAAGTTGGATGAATGAAATACTCGCTCAAAAAGATGCACCACTATTTGAATTCTTTAATCGTGATAAAGTAAAAGAAATCGTTGATTCAGAAGGAACAGCCTTTAAAGAGCCTTGGTTCGGTCAATTAATGACTGGTCCACAACTTATAGCTCATTTAGCGCAAATAAACTTTTGGTTTGAACATTACAACGTATCAGTTAAGGCGTAGTAATAACCTCTTTAACAAGTATTCTCTTGTTACGGAGGTCTTTTTTTATTGTTGTTAGGTGGCATTTACTTAACACTTCATGTATAATCACTTTGATTGATTACATAAGGAGTGCTTATTATGAAAGGTATATTAATTTCAATTGTTGCTGTTATTTCTGTCGTTTTAGCAATTGCTTATACTGATAATCCGATTAAGATGACATTAAATAAAATTATTGAGGAATCAGAACATCCAGAGTTAAGTGATATTAAAGATTTAGCAAAAATGAGAACAGTTACTCACTTTGGAAAAGTGGAATCAAACCTTCTTGAAGGTGTCGGTGATGAAACTGGGTTTCAAGGGTTTATTGGAGAAAGCACAGCTTTTGTAGTGACAAAGCGCCAATTAATTGAGCCTAACCCTTATATTGTTATTTTTTCAGGTGGAGAATTACCAACAGATGAGCAGACTTTGGCACAGATTACACAAACTGTTGAAGGGTTTACAGAATTAGTAGGAAAACCGGAAAAGATAGAGATCATCTCAACCCATGAAGTTGTCATTAATAATGGGAGTGGGGAAGAAACATTAGGAACTTTCTATAAGGTTATGTTTGAAGCTAAAGGACAAGGCTTTATGCAAAAGGTGTTAACATTTGTAAATGAAGACGGAAATTACATTCATACGTTTTCCAAAGGACATAAAAAGTTAGAAGATTTTTAAGACAGATACGAGTTTGTATCTGTCTTTTTTATGCTTCGTAGAAATTGGAAGGTGAGAAATTGTGAAATTAGGGATTGCTTCAGCTTTTCTTAGTTGATCCAGCTTCAGCAATCAACGTCTAGAAAACTTCACACTCCTCATTTGCGATAAGTCGACATCGAAGGTCCTAGCCCTTCGTGTCTCCTTTATCTCATTCGAAGTGTTCCAGTTTTTACGCCGTTAAACGATTGCTTCAGCTTTTCTTATTTACCCATTCACAACAGTTCCACCATTTACATGCAGCATTTGCCCACTCATATAAGAGGAGTCTTCAGATGCTAAAAATACATAGCTTGGTGCAACTTCAAATGGTTGTCCTGCACGCTTCATCGGTGAACTTGTACCATGCGTCGCTGTTTTACCTGCTGAAAAGCTAGCTGGAATGAGAGGGGTCCAAATTGGACCTGGAGCAACACCGTTAACGCGTATTCCTTTACTCATTAATGATTTCGATAATGAACGCGTAAAAGTTACGATTGCTCCCTTCGTAGCAGAGTAATCAAGTAATTGATCATGCCCTTCATATGCTGTAATTGATGCCGTATTAATAATTGTACTTCCTGTTTTTAAATGAGGAAGCGCAGCTTTACTTAAGTAAAAGTAGGAAAAGATATTTGTTTGGAACGTCTTCAGTAATTGTTCAGCTGTAATATCATCTAATCCTTTTTGTGGATGTTGTTCAGCTGCATTATTAACTACACAATCAATCTTTCCAAATTGTTCAATCGTATGTTTAACGATTGCCTGGCAAGTTGCTTCTTGTCCAACATCCCCTGGGATGAGCAGACATTGTCGTCCTTCCTTTATGACTAATTGTTTCGTTTCTTCTGCATCTTGGTGTTCATTTAGATAGCTAATGACAATATTTGCGCCTTCTTTTGCGAAAGCTATTGCGACTGCTCTCCCAATACCACTATCTCCGCCGGTAATAATCGCCACTTTATTTAATAGCTTATCACTGCCTTTTTGGTTCGGATTAATAGCGGTTGGTTTTGGGTTCATCACTGCTTCAATGCCGGGTTGCACGTTCTGGTGTTGTGGGGGTTGTCCACCTTGAGTTTGCAATCTCATCATCCTTTCTTATTCTTGTACTTATCTATGAAACCAATTAATGTTAAAATAATTAAAAGCTACTTTATTTAGATAAGGGTGGGAGCCAATGGATAAAAGTAACTATGTTGATTCAATCGTTTCATTACTAAAAAAAAATGAAGATGAATTAGTTGAAAATTGGTTTAATCAGGCTTTAATTAGCGAATCTGAGCCCTATCTAAACGAGATGGTCCAAAATGGGCACACAACAATTAATATGATAATTAAATACTTAGAAAATCCTAATATAATAAATAACATTGCAGCTTTAACTGAAAAAATTGCTCGTGAACGAGTTGATGCTAATGTTAATATTGGAGATTTTGTGTTTAACATTAATATTGGGCGAAAACTTATTTTTGAGACAATAAATACGTCATCTCTATCTGAAAGCGTTAAAATAGATGCAATAATTAAAATTACAAATATGTTCGATATTTTTGTGAAAGATGCTGTAACCAAGTATACAAAAATAAAAGATGAGATCATAAATAATAAAAATCAATTTATAACCGAAATGCATAGTGATCGCTTAACGATCTTAGGGCAAATCGCTGCTAGTTTTGCTCATGAGTTTCGCAATCCATTAACTTCAATAAAAGGATTTATTAATTTACTTGAAAATAACTTTGAGAAAAGTGACGAAACATCAAATTATTTTAAAATTATCAATAATGAAATGGAAAGCTTACAAGAAAAAGTTAATCAATTCCTATACTTATCAAAATTGAAAATATTAGATGACAATATTGAAGGTATTGACATTAGTAATGTTGTAAAGGAAATGATTGTATTTCTAACTCCTCGCTTTAATGAAGAGAACATTACTATTGTTCAAAACATAGATGAAAATTTAAAAATCTTCGCCGTGAGAGACCAAATTAAACAAGTTATTTTAAACATTCTTCACAATGCGGTGGAAGAATTACACAATAATAATTTTGATCGAATAATTGACGTAAACGTTAGTAAATCAGATGGAAATATTATCGTAGCAATTGCTAATAATGGGCCACAAATCCCTAGTCATCTTCTTGAAAATATATTTGAACCTTTTATAAGTACGAAAGAATTAGGAACTGGATTAGGACTATCTGTATGTAAACAGATTATCGAGAAACACAATGGAACTATTTCGGTTATCACTAACCCAGAGAGAACAACTTTTTTACTGACTTTTCCAGAATAAACTTGAGCAAAGAAGGCATCATTTTTGATGCCTTTTTGTTATTTTTACAAGTGATCTGTTTTCTTTGAATATTGTCGTTCATGCTTTTCTTCAGCATTCTTTTCACGCAACATATTCTTTTCATGTCGTTTAGCATTGTTATCTCTAGCTTTTTTGTCATTATCCTTTGTCATCATTATGCCCCTTCCTTCTCTTTACTAACTTTCTTCTTTATTTTGAACTAAGTACTACTTGGTTATCCTATATGTATCAAAAAGTATTTTTATATCATAATGAAGATTCGTATGTTAGAGTAAATGGAGAAATTTTTGTGAAGTAGGTGGATTTTTTGGTAAATCTAAAGCATGAAATAAAGAAAAATATAATTTTTTTAATCGGAGCATTTCTTAATGCTATTGCCTTAAATTGGTTTTTAATTCCTGGGGAAGTATATGCTGGAGGTTTCACTGGTGTAGCACAGTTAACAGCTAGTCTCATTCCTGCTGTTTCCACCGGCTTTGCTTTACTAATGCTAAATATTCCAGTTGCAATATTAGGTTGGATGAAAATTGGGAAAGCATTTACTTTTTATAGCTTTTTAAATGTTGTAGAGACATCCTTTTTCTTAACGATTATACCTATTCAACACTTAGCACCTAATGATATTCTTTTAAACGCTGTGTTTGGCGGTGTTATTGCTGCTGTTGGTGTTGGCTTAACACTGAAGTATGGTGCATCAACAGGTGGAATGGACATTATTGTTATGATCTTATCTCGAATGAAAGACCGACCTGCAGGAATGTACTTTTTCTTATTAAATAGTGCAATTATTGTGACAGCAGGTTACCTTTTTGGTTGGGAAAAAGCTTTATACACATTAGTTTCCTTGTATGTTATGTCACGTGTTATTGACACCATTCATACTCGTCACGAAAAGCTTACTGCAATGATTGTAACTTCGAAAGCGAAAGAACTTGAGAAGGCTATACACGACAAGCTTGTCCGTGGAATTACAACAATGCCAGCCAGAGGGGCATATACTGCAGAAAATAAAGAAGTGTTAATGATTGTAATCACCCGTTACGAGCTTTATGATCTAAAGAGAATTATTGATCAAACAGATCCAAAAGCATTTACAAATATTATGGAAACAGCAGGAATTTACGGTTTTTTCAGAGCGGACAAATAAATATATTTCCTTCTCTCTGCAACCTTTTTTCTCCGGTGAACGTCAAATGTATAAGAATGTTCTAAGGAGTGTTAAGCTTGATAAAAAAAGTTTTATTTTCTTTAATGTTACTGTTTGTATTAACTAGTTGTAATACTGGGATGAATGAACCTATAAATAGAGATGGGCAAGGTACTGATAATCCAAATTATGATGTTGACTTATCGCTGCAAATCGATGCACAAAATGAAGGAAATGTGACAAACTTCAAAATAATATTAAAGAATGAAGCAGAAACAGATGCAGATTTGGAATTTTCTAGTGGTCAACAGTTTGAAATAATCGTTAAAAATGACAGAGGAGAACAAGTATATCAATTTTCGGAAGGTAGAGTCTTT
Source organism: Lottiidibacillus patelloidae (assembly GCF_002262935.1). Taxonomy (NCBI): domain Bacteria; kingdom Bacillati; phylum Bacillota; class Bacilli; order Caryophanales; family Bacillaceae; genus Lottiidibacillus; species Lottiidibacillus patelloidae. Next base: position 227,765 of record NZ_NPIA01000001.1, read on the forward strand.
ACTCAAGCATTTCAAACATTAAATATCCCTGCTGGTGAGAGTGTCGAATGGCTGGATAAGTGGGAACATGACGAAAAAATTGTATCAGGAAATTATGAAGTTGATGTGAAATTATTGGCTATCACAGTTAATGAAGAAACAATAGATCCATTCGAGCTAATTAAGAGTAATACTATCGTTATTGAAAAGGCAGATAATGCAATAATTTCAGATAACAATGCCTTTCGTAATATAGAAGTCTCAAAAAGTGGTGTAAATGGGACGATTTATAGGGTATCAGGGGAAGCGAGAGTATTTGAAGCAGTGTATCAATATGAAGTGATTGTAGATGGAGAAGTCGTGTTAAGCAAGATGGAAACAGTTAAAGAAGGGGCACCGACTTGGTCACCTTTTACAATTATAGTTGATTTTAATGAAGTCGCAAAAACACAAGGCAATGTTGTGTTAGAGCTTTTCGTATATTCTGCAAACGATGGATCAAAAGAAAATATCATATCGATTCCGCTTCAATAGAAAAAGGACGTTCTCTTAATAAAAGAGAACGTCCTTTTAATAATTTTTATGTTCGATAGCATATTAGCCAGCGAGTGCTTCAGCTTTTCTATTGTCCAGCTGCGGCTCACAGCGACTAGAAACCTATAGACTTTTCACTTTCGATAAGTCAACAACGATTCCCATAGCTCATCGTGTTTCCTTTATCTTAGTTCAAAGTGTTATAAGGTTTTACGTCGCTGTGCGTTCGCCTCGCTTTTCTTATCTGATCCAGCTTCAGCTCCCAACGCCTAGTAACCTATGCCCTTCTCAACTTCAATAAGTCATCATCAACTCGCAAAAGCTCGTTGTGATTCCTTTATTTCGAGTCGAAGTGCGATAAGGTTATACGGCGCTCACCGGTCGCTTCAGCTTTTCTTTATTCAATTGTTTTTTCATCCAATGTTTGTATAAGTTGGTTTTGATACTCCATTAATTGCTCACGCTCTGCCCCAGTTGAATTAGCAAAAGCTGAATTCAAATTGTTCTTGGCAATTTCAACGCAGTTTATTGCTTCATCAATATCTGTTGGAGATTGAGCATTACGTAATTGATCTTCCGCCTTTAAAACAGCATCACGTGCGAGTTGAAATAGTTTATTACCCAAGAATTAAAAGCCTCCTTGTGCAAGTTCAGAAACGTCATCAGACTTACGCTCTTTCTCTTCGGCTTCAGCCATTGAAGTATACCTTGGCATACGTTCATCATGCTTTTTAATTGAATCGGAACTTTGTTGTGGGAATCTTTTTGATTTATTTTTTTTACTCAAAACAATTCCTCCTTGGGGTTTACGATGAATTTGGACGCCAATAACTCTGACGTTCTCATTTAGTGTTACCGTGATTTTAGAAAATTATCGAAGAAAAAACAGGAAAGAATAATACTTAATTCTTTCCTGTTTCTTTTTCAATTTGCATATTTAATTCATTTATAGAGAGACGGTCTTTTTGATTTTTTCCAATATAAGCAAAAGCCACTTTACCTTCTGCATTAATAAAGAAAACACTCGGTCTGGCTATGCGAAACGCATCAATTCCAATTAGGTGAAAAACATCAAATGACTTAATCACCGATCTATCTTCATCAACGAGAAGGGTCATGTTAAATTGGTTCTTTTTTGCAAACTTTTCAACAATACTTCTTTTTTGAGGAAAGATAATAATAAGGTCAATTCCCTTTGCTTGGAAATTGTTATATTCTTGTTGCAGCTGCCCGAGCTGCTTTTGACAGTTCGGTCACCAAGTACCACGCATGAAATAAATTAGCGTTTTCTTTCCGATAAGTTGTTCCGAAGAGAAAGTTCCACCGTCAACTTTAGGTAAGGTGAATTTAGGAACTTGATCATACTGTTTAAGCATTTTACCTACCACCTATTAAAATATACTATCTTCTTTTTTTATTTAACAATAAAGCCTCTTCTAAATATAATGCCACACCATCTTCTTCATTACTCTTCGTCGTGAAGTTAGCAATTGTTTTAACAGAATCTATACCGTTCCCCATTGCAACGCCTTGGCCAGCATAATCAAGCATTTCTAAATCATTGTCTTCATCACCGAAAGCGATGACTTTATCTGGAGTAATATTATAATATTTTGCAATTCTATCTAGTCCATATGCTTTATGGATCCCAGTTTGGACTATTTCAATGACATTCCAAGGGGCACCCCAAGTACGATGTTCAATAACATCTGCATGAACTTCTTTTAAGTGGGAACGAATAGCATCTAATTGTTCATCGTGAGGATGAATAAGAAGTGATGTTGGGTCTTCTGCTAGTAGTTCATGTAAATTTCCGGTTTTAATGAGCGGATTCCCTGCTGAAAAAATTTCTTTAATACTTTGATCATCATTTTGTAAGTATACGTCGTCTAAAACTTCAGCTAAGATGTTTCGTACATTAAACGGTTGTAGTGCATGAATGATTTCACGAGCAGTATTTAGTTCAAGTGGACTATGGTGGTGATCCCAACTAGTATCTAACGGGTGATGTGTATAAGCCCCATTAAAGTTGACCATTGGTGTATTTAGGGCCAGTTCATGATAGTACATGGAACTTGCTCTATGTGGACGTCCTGTAGCGATGACTACGATATGTCCTTGTTCACGAGCTTGCTGAATTACTTGTTTAGAGCGTAATGATATTGTTTTTTTATCAGTTAATAACGTCCCATCTAAATCGAGAGCAATTAAATGTCTATTTTTCATTTATTGTCACCTACATGTATTCTAGATTTTAGAAAAAAAGCGAATGTATACTATTATAGCTTGAATTTATAGAAAATTCAATTTAGTAAAATTTGGTTAAATAACAAGTTAGAAAGTGGTATCATAAAATAGAGAAGGGGGAAGAGACATGATTACAATTGTTCATGAACATATTAATGGTAATCCTATTCTTCATGTTTGCAAAGAAGAACTGCGTAACGAAAAATTACCATTAGTTATTTTTTCTCATGGATTTACAAGTGCGAAAGAACATAATCTCCATTTTGCTTATCTACTAGCAGAAGAAAATATGCGTGTTATCTTACCGGATGCGATTCACCATGGCGAAAGGGAGAATAATATATCTGAAAAAAAGCGAGCTTTATCATTCTGGGATATCGTTATTAATCAAATTAGTGAACTTTATAATATTAAAGAAGCATATCAGATGAAAAATTTAATCCTAGAAGATAAAATAGCAATAGGTGGGACATCTATGGGAGCTATCATATCACTAGGTGCGTTGTCCCAATATAAATGGATTAAAGCAGCTATTTCATATATGGGAACCCCTTATTATCAACACTTTGCAACAGCTCAACTGGAACAGTTACAATCAGATAAGCAATTAAGCAGTGAAGTAAATATGAATGAGCTCGCATTGAAAGTTGAGCAACTGGCAATCTTTGAACTTACGAATAAACTTGATCATGTAAAACCAACCCCGCTGTTTTTGTGGCATGGGAAAAAGGATAATGTCGTTCCATTCCAATATAGTGAAAAATTATATGAAACACTTCAACAAAAAGTAGATTGGAAAGACAATGTTACTTTTGTAGCTGATGAACATAGTGACCATAAAGTATCAAGATCAGCACTAATACAAAGTATTAATTGGTTAGTAAACACATTAAATTAATATAATTTGAAAGGAGTTTTTTTGATGAGTAATCATGAAGAAGTAAAAGAACAAATTATGGGTCAACTCGAAACAGTTACAGACCCAGAACTTCACATTGATATCGTTAACTTAGGTTTAGTGTATGACGTTGAAATTGATGATGAGGGTAAAACAGTAATAACAATGACATTAACTTCAATGGGGTGTCCTCTTGCCGGAACGATTGTTGCTGATGTAAAGAAATCTTTAGAAGATATACCTGAAGTTAAGGAAGTTGATGTGAATATTGTTTGGAATCCACCATGGACAAAGGACAAAATGTCTCGATTTGCAAAAATAGCTTTAGGAATTCAATAAGAGTATATTTGGCTGAGAGTTCGTAATAATGACTTTATTTTAATTGGAGGATATATTGTGAAAAAGTTAATAAAAGTTAGTACACTTCTCTTTTTTCTGACATTACTTCCTTTATTAGCAAGCTGTGGTACTTCAGATAAAACTGGAAATACAAATGACATGCCAATCACATTAAAAAATCAAGATGGACAAGAAGTTCAAGTACCAATTGATAATAAGCCTACAGTTATTTTCTTCTTTACAACACACACCTGAGGACATTGTCAAAAGCAACTCGTGCAGTTGCATGAAAATCTCGATCTATTTGAAGACATAAACGTTAAAGTTGCAACAGCTAGTTCTGAGGACGTAACGAATACAAAGAAAATATATAGTGACTTTGCAGCCTACTTCTCAAATGTTATTCCTTTCTTATCAGACCCGGAATTTAAGTTAATAGATTATATGGATATGAAACATGGCGATGTAGCATACCGTGGTTATGGGATTTTAGATGAAGATGGGAACCTAGTCTACTCTAAAATAGATGATTACTGGGGAGACAATATTGAAGAAACTGTCCAAGAAATTAAAGAAAAGCTAAAGTAATTCTAAAAATATAAGCGTTCATATATTTGTTAATTATTTTAAATTTTCACTCAAAATACTTGTACAATGTAATAAAAAAATGTAATATAAATACTAAGCCAAATGTTTTTGTGTAGACAGGCAAAAAGGCTGGCTGTTTCTTGAGGACTTCCCGTTTTAAGTTCTCAAGGCTTTTTTTTGTCTTTTTTTAAAAAAATGGGAAATAATTGCAAAAAAATTATAAATATCATATAAAAAAACCGCTAAATTAGCGGTTTTTTCTTTTTCTACATGAAAAGTATTGTTAAAGTTCCTGCAATGAAACAGTATAAGGAGAAGTAGACTAAGTTACCTTTAGCCATTACTCTCATAAACCAAAGCAATGAATAGTATGAAGCAATAATTGAACCAATAAATGCTAATAAATATGGCAACCATAAAGTGTCAAGCATAGGATCGTTAATTATTTCTGTTCCCTCTAGTAAAAATGTCCCCACACTAACTGGTATGAATAGTAAGAATGAAAACCTAAGTGCAGTTTCTTGCTTCATGCCAAGTCCCATAGCAGCAACGATTGTAGCTCCAGAACGGCTAATCCCAGGAATTAATGCGATAGCTTGAGCAAATCCAACTATGAAGGCATCTCTAACAGACAATTCACTATCTAATTTTCTACCCTTTAAATTACGGATAAACCATAAAGCAAAACCAGTTACAATTAATGCAAAACCAATCACTTTTACATCTTTAAAGTATGCTCCAATTGCATCGCCGAAAAGCAATCCAATCACAGCAGCTGGAATTGTTCCAATAATTAAGTAAATAATAAACATAAAATCAGCTTTTGCCTTTTCGTTCCTTGAAGAAATGAAGGAAAGACCGTTTGCAATTAAACGATAAAGATCTTTTCGATAAATAATTAAAATAGCAATTAATGATCCAAAATTAACTAACACTTCAAAGCTTAAACCTTTAATTGTTAGGCCAAATATATGTTCAGCTAACACTAAATGTCCACTTGATGAGATGGGGATTGGCTCTGTGAATCCTTGAAATAGTCCTAAAAAGCAATATTTTAGTAAAATAATTAATTTTTCTCCATACTCCATTTTATTATTTCCTCCGCTATTTTCTTTTCTATGTATCCTTACTATATATATTATTCAAATGTAAAACCATCACTCAGTTTTGTAAAGGGCTATATGAAAAATAATAAAAGTTAGCAATTAGTGACATACTATTTCAGAATCCTGTGAAAAGGGGTGATTTTTTGGGACAAAGAAGACAATTTAATCCAGGAGATAAAGCACCTAATAATGGATATTATGTAGAAATCGGAGAAACTGGAAGCATGGTGCAAAAGCCTAAACAAGTGCATTTGAAAGCCGGCGACGAATTCCCAGAAACACAAAACCATAATAGAAAATGGTCTTATAAAAGAAAGCCATAAAAAAAGATAAGTAGAGGGAAATTACCTCCCTTTACTTATCTTTTTTCCTTGTTAAGCAGCTTTATCAGGAATAATCGAACCAATAACAAAAATGGCTACTGAAAAAATAACTGCAACAATAGTTGCTAATTGGAAGTTATAATCAATTCCTTGCATGTTAGCAATAACATAATTCATCATGTTACTTAATAACAATGCCCAAAATAATGTCCAAAAGAAACGCATTACATTTTCACCTCATTTACTTCATATGTAAACCAAAGTCGTCTTTATTTTACCACAAAGCATGAAAGAAAATAAATAAGTTTCCTTTGAATAAAATAAGTTAATAAAAATTGTAAGGAGAAATAGCGATGGATGTAAAGCTAGAAGAGTTAAAAGCGCTTTTAGAACAAGAAATTGGGAATTTAACAGAGTACGGAAAAGAAAGAATTATCATTTTGCAAACTGAAATCCTTCATCAAGACGTAAATGGAGAGTAAAAGTACGAAAACTAGGTATTCCCCTTGTCTTTTTTAATGTTTATGCATACGTTATAAAGTACGATACATTTCTTTAAGGCGAGGGGAGAGCATGTGTATTAAGGAACGATATTTTATGATTGAAGACCAATGGAATATCATTCATCTTCCCCATAAACCAAATGGATTTGGCGTGATGATCATAGGTGATACGAACCATTACGTTGATAAGAGGTCCTCGTTATGGATGCAAAATAGTGAACGTAGACACCTGATTCAAGATTTATTAGATAAAGGGTATACTGTTTTTTATTCAAATTTGTTCGGTCGACATTGGGGAAGTAAAAACGCATTGGATGTGAGTGTTAAGCTTTATCATCATGTGATGAAAAATGAAATACTAAACAAAAAAATTCACTTATTGGTAGAAGGAATGGGTGGCCTTTTAGCTTTGAAGCTAATGGAAACACTAGGCGAAAATATTCGTTCTACAGTTATGATAAATCCTTGTCTTTTCTTAAAGGCTCATTTTAATCGTGAAAAAACTAATAAATTATTTTATAAACGATTGAAACGTGAAATTTCTATAGCATATGAAGTAGATGAAAAAGAAGTTGAAGGTTTGTTAAATAAAGATGAATTTTCTTGTGAAAACTTAAAAAGTGAAGTTCCTACAAAAATATGGCATGCAGCCAGTGGTAGTAAATACTTGGTAAGTGATCATAGTCGCTGTTATGAATCATTTCGGAAATTATATCAATCACCAATTGATTTGTCTTTGCACCTAGCAGATGGACGATTTTCTTTTTCAAAACAAATAACACGATTTTTCAAAACAAATGAAAAAGTATTATAAAGTATCTCTATGCATAAATAGCATAGAGATATTTTTATGTTCCGTTCTAAACGATTTACACATACCAATATTATGTAGCGAGAAAAAAATGAGTAGGTGCTAAAGATGAAAGCATTAATTACAAATGTATTTAATAATATTAATTTTGAATTATGTTGTCGTATGTTAGAAGAAGGAAATGAAGTAATTGGCATTGATCAAATGAACAATAGTGAAGATTTAAGCTTTAAAGAAGAAAAGTACATGCATATAGGAAGGAATGCTAACTTTCATTTTATTGATGGCAAATCTGATAACTTTTCAGTTTATACACGGAAAAAATTACGTGATATTGATGTTATTTTCCAAATTCCGCAAAATGATGATAAGACATATTATAAGGCAAAGGAAAATAGTGCCCAAGTTAAATTACTACTAAAACTAGCAAAGGAAAATAATGCAAGAATTGTCTACTTATCATCATATGAAGTATACGGGAGCCTTTATGGAGAAATAAATGAAGATACCGGTAAGAAACCGAAGACTCCGTTTGGGTTACGACTATTTTACGAAGAGGAAATAGTTCAAGAGCAAAAAGATATACCTTACGTAATTATTCGAACTCCAGTAATTTATGGTCATTGGGTTTCAAAAAAAAAGTTAGTAAATATGAAAGCTAGTGACGTTATATTTGTTGATGACGCTGTTCAGGCAATGTTGCTCGCTTCTGAGACGAAATATGTTAATGAAGTATTCAATTTAACAACTCGCTCAGGAGGGATTAGCAGGACATATCGAATTGATGGAACAAAAGCTAAGGAATTACTCGGGTTTAAACAAACGGTATCACTAGAAAAAGGAAAGCGAATACTTTATAATGCAGTAAATAGTAATAAGAAAGAAAATGAAGATAATTAATGATGAATAAAGTAAGGTGGTATAGCAATGGATCAAGATATGAATATGCAATTTATGAGCATTGTAATGAAACATTTACCAGAGGCAAAACAATTATTAGATGACCAAGGAATAGAATTAAACATGGAAGCAATGCAACCTGTAATGAACTTATTGCTTAAGGTCATGAATGAAGCATATGAATTAGGAAAGGCAGAGTAAATTTTTAAAGCATGGAAGGTTTGACTTTTCTTGAAAATAATCCTCACAATTATTCTAATCTCACTTATAGCGTTTATAGCTTCATTTTTTATTAAAAAATCAGCAATATTACTTTTAGCGATTTTTTTATTTTTTTTCTATATGTATTTGAAAAATAAGGGGAGCTAACCTAAATTGGTTAGCTTCCTCTTATTTTTTCTTGAATAATTCAAGTAATGGGGACAATTGTTTAACGACTGGGCCAAGTTCATTGGCTAATGACATCATATTATTAATGTTGTTTGCAAGTGATTCAATATCAACATTTTGTAATTGTTGTTGTAACGAATTTTGTAAAGATCCTGGTTGATTCATATTTTGTGGTTGATTTTGCGTTGGAGGAGGAAATTCACCACCAAACATTAACTGAGAAAAAGGGTCTTCAAATTGTTGATTATAATGATTTTTTTGCTGTTTATCCACACTACTCACCTCCAGTTGAAGTTCATTGAATATAGGTTGAACCCCTTAGTACTTAATATATGTGTATAGGGATTTATTGATTGGACAAAATGACGATTATCATTTATATTAGTACCAAGTCATAATAATAAGTAATAGAAACTGATACAAAGGGGTTCTTAATATGAATGCAGGGATTATTGGAATAGGAAAATACGTTCCTGAAAGGATAGTAACAAATCAAGAATTAGAACAAATGGTAGATACATCCGATGAATGGATTCGTACAAGAACAGGTATTGAAGAAAGAAGAATAGCTGCAGATGATATTGACACATCAGATATGGCATTTTTTGCTGCGGAAAAAGCATTAAAAGACGCAAATATATCAGCAGAAGATTTAGATTTAATTTTAGTAGCAACAGTTACACCCGATCAGCCCTTTCCATCAGTAGCTTGCCTTATTCAAGATCGTTTAGGAGCTAGAAAAGCTGCAGCGATGGATGTTAGTGCTGCTTGTTCTGGGTTTATGTATGGAATGATAACTGCCAAACAATTTATTGAGACAGGAACTTATAAAAATGTACTAGTAGTTGGTTCTGAAAAACTATCAAAAATCTTAGATTGGGAAGATCGCAATACAGCTGTTTTATTTGGTGATGGAGCTGGTGCTGCTGTTATTGGTGAAGTTTCTGAAGGGAATGGAATTCTTTCATTCGAATTAGGATCAGACGGATCTGGTGCAAAGCATCTTTATCAAGATGAATTTGTTCAAATGAACGGTAGAGAAGTGTTTAAGTTTGCTGTAAGACAAATGGGAGAGTCTTCATTAAATGTGATTGAAAAAGCTGGCTTACAAAAAGAAGATGTTGATTTCTTAATACCTCATCAAGCTAATATTCGTATTATGGAAGCTTCAAGACAACGTCTAGATTTGCCAGAGGAAAAAATGTCTTATACAGTTAAGAAATATGGTAATACATCATCTTCCTCTATCCCAATGGCTTTAGTTGAAGAAGTTGAAAATGGTAAAATAAAAGATGGAGATGTAGTAATCCTTGTCGGTTTCGGTGGAGGATTAACTTGGGGTGCGGTTGCACTTCGCTGGGGAAAATAATGAAAGGTGGAATTAGCATGGAAAATAGAAGAGTAGTTGTAACAGGGCTAGGTGCTGTAACACCACTTGGAAATGACGTTGGTTCAACTTGGGAGAATATTAAAAATGGTAAATCAGGAATTGGTCCATTAACTCGCGTAAACGCTGAGGATTTTCCAGTAAAAGTTGCTGGAGAACTTAAAGACTTTGACCCATCTGTATACATGGAAAAGAAAGATGCCCGTAAAATGGATAAATTTACTCAATATGCGATGGCAGCTTCGATTCAGGCAGTGAAAGATGCGAATTTAGTTATTAATGAAGAAAATGCTACTCGCGTTGGTGTTTGGATAGGTTCTGGAATTGGAGGAATGGAAACGTATGAGGAGCAATTCCATAAGTTCCTTAACAAAGGGTACCGTCGTGTATCACCATTCTTTGTGCCAATGATGATTCCGGACATGGCTTCAGGACAAGTTTCTATTGCATTAGGAGCAAAAGGAATTAATTCTTGTACTGTAACTGCTTGTGCTTCTGGAACAAACTCAATTGGCGATGCCTTTAAAGCAATTCAGCGTGGGGACGCTGATGTAATGATTACGGGAGGAACAGAAGCGCCAATTACCAATATGTCCGTTGCTGGCTTCGTTCAAGCAACAGCTTTATCTTTAAATCCAGATATGAAAACAGCTAGTAGACCGTTCGATAAAAATCGTGATGGATTCGTAATGGGTGAAGGTGCAGGTGTAGTGATACTCGAGTCGCTTGAATCTGCACAAAAACGTGGTGCGAAAATCTATGCTGAAATCGTAGGGTATGGATCTACTGGTGACGCTCATCACATTACATCGCCAGCTCCTGAAGGTGAAGGTGGAGCTAGAGCAATGAAGATGGCCTTGGATGACGCAAACGTTGATCCTAACGAAGTAGATTATATTAACGCCCATGGTACAAGTACGGAATATAATGATAAGTTTGAAACGGCGGCTATTAAATCAGTATTTTCAGACCATGCATATAAACTAGCAGTTAGTTCAACAAAATCAATGACCGGACATTTACTTGGAGCAGCTGGTGGTATAGAAGCAATCTTTACTGCAAAGGCGATACATGAAGGAATTTTACCGCCAACAATTAACTACGAAACTCCCGATGAAGAATGTGATTTAGATTACGTTCCAAACGAAGCTCGTAAGCGCGACGTTAACGTTGCGATGAGTAATTCCTTAGGTTTCGGTGGACATAACGCAACAATCGTCTTTAAAAAATTTAATTAAGACAAGAAAGCTATTGAGATATTTCCACTATCTCAATAGCTTTTTTTGTGACCTCAACTCTTTCAATTTCATAATTTGAATGGAAGGGAGTTGATTTATATGAATATCGTAAACACGAAAAAATGGCTTAAAGATTTAGATAATAGCCTTGAAAACCGTAGTATTTTCACTTCAGGTAAGACACTTTTACATGACAAGCTAATTGTTCCTCTAACGGATTACTTCCCTGGTGTAAACTCGTATGAAATTCTTGAATACCTCCAATCACACGGACTTTTTCAAACAAAAGATAGTAATCAAATAAGCAACTTCATAACTTTTCTTACCCAAAAGAAAGTAGAAAAAGTAGTTGCGGCACAACTTAAGAAACTTAAAAAAGAATGGAATGGGCCGAGTGTTAATGTGTTTTTGCTTCCGATTGACGAAGGAAATACTGATTTACTAAAAGAATTAGGATGGAAGTGCGGATTAGGATTCTCAGATAAAACATTTATTTTTTTAAGCGCTAAAGTCTCGTTAAAAGGCTTACTTGCAGTAATTACACATGAATACCATCACGTTTGCCGACTAAAACACAGTAAAAAAGATTTACCTGACTTTAGTTTGCTTGACTCTTTATTAATAGAAGGTTTAGCCGAATTTGCAGTAGAGGAATATGTGGGAGCAAAGCATTTAGCTCCATGGTGTAATCGTTACAATAAAAAAGTGCTGAAACGTTTTTGGGAAAGCACTATGAAAAATAATTTAAACTTAATTGGCAAAAAAAATCATCATTCATTCTTGTATGGAAATGAATCAAAGCTGCCGAAATGGATTGGATATAGCATTGGCTATGACATTGTAAAGTCGATCATTAAACAGAATACTCATTATAAAACTGCTGATTTACTTAATAAAAAAAGTGAAGAATTACTGTCATTATCAACATACAAAATGAAATAAGTTGTCCTATTTTTATAGAAGTTTCATATAAGTAGTTATAAAAAGAAGAAAAGGGGGAAAACAAATGGTAGAAAAGAAAACTCCCTTCTTGTTGTACAAGTTATGATCTTGCGTTTTTTTTTATTATTACTTGGTTTTGGACTAGCTTGTATTGGGGGCATAAGTATTATTGCTTATTTAAACTTAATAACAACAGGTCTGACTTTTACGGAATACTTAATATTTATTAGCTATAAAATAGAGTGCTACTTTTTTCCCGTAGGGGTTATCTTAATTTGGTTTAGTATCTATGGACGTAAATGGGAATGGTAATCAGCTAGGAAAATTATTTAACAAATGGTCTTTAATGGAATAAAATCATTCCCTCCTGACTATACTGAATGTTACATACGCTAGGAAAAGTGAGGGGTTTAAGCCATGTTATATTTACACGATGTATGGGTAAATTGGTTTGAAGGAGAAGAAAATGGATATAATGTGTGTGAATTCCATGAGTGGCGTAAAACTGATTCTATTGAACTTCTCGATCAAGTACCAATATTAAAAATCGATCGTTGTCTATTTAACTATATCGAAAATGATTTAGCGGAAATACCTCAAGCCTTACTAGATGATATTTATCAAAAGGCTTATGCTAGAAAAAATCATCAGAGAATACAACTTGAATATTGTTTCTTAATTACCGATGGTATTGGAATTTTAGCAGTCGATACAATGGGGTACCGTCTACCGATTAGAAAAAGTAGAATTATACCTCGTCAGGCACAGCTAGTGTATGATATGACAGAAAACGCCGACCCAGTTGATTACTATGATTTTCAAGAAGAAGGATTAAGAGAATACCATATACTATCTCCTGCTCCAGATACAATGGCAGGCCTAACTAGAAAAGAGCGTCAACTTAAACAACTTTTATTTATGGCTTTAGATCAATTATACTCTGCAGAAAATATCGCTGAGGTTCGATATTGGTATACAGAATGGAAACCTGAAAAATATGCTGAAAGCCAAACGATGAATGCGGAAGATATGTGGAATGAATTATATAACGATGTACAAAAAGGATGGAGTGCAAAACATGATGCGTATTGTCGAAGCATTATTAAGGGACAACCATTCTTTGAAAAACTTTGGCAATTTGAACAAGAAGAGCGGGTAAATTAAAAAAGCAACAAAAGTGTTGCTTTTTTTGTTTAGGAATATCTCTTTATTTACTAATCGTTCTCCACGACGCCCATTTCAAGTTTTACTTTTTGTAGTTGAAGAATACCTATCTGCACATCTACAGAAAAAGTTGAATGAAATGAACGAAAATTTTCATTTTCACTTTGTTTTTTTGAGTCAGAGATATTAGTTGCTTCATGGAACATAGCTGATATTAATTCAAATTGTATTGGTTCATTATATTCAATTTTATTTCTAATTACTTTCCTGTTTGTTTCATTACTATATTTATCTTCATTTAAAAACGTAAATGACTGCTGATCTAGTAATGATAATAGAGGGGAGCGACTTTCAGGGAATGTTACTGTAGTACAGAACTGAAAGGGGATATCCATTTTTTGTTGTTTCTTCGTAAGAATAGAACCATCATTTCTTTGCTTAGTAGCTGAAGTGTATTCAATCGTTTTGTGAATCTCACATTGTACGTAAAGCTTTCCTTTACAAACTTTATAACTATTTGGTATGAATCGAGTTGGAACAAATTCGCATGCAATGATTGATATGTCGTTAATAGTAGAAGTTATTTCCGAAGCTGCTTCTGATAAAAATACTTCTCCTTCTAGACTTATTGAACATTCTGGTTTAGCTAGCATTCGCAGAGCTTTAATAATATTAGACGAAGATAAAACGTCTTTATTAGGTATTTCTTTTTCAAAACCACTAGTAATTTTGAAACCATAATTCGGATTAGATTTCTCTTCCCGACTTTCTTCTTTACTATCCAAACTATCCAACCCCTCTTTCTTTATTTGAGTTTTATTGTGGTTTTCACTCTCTATTTTTAATGAAGTAGCATCAAACTTTCCTTTCAATTTGTCTAATTCTCTAGATTTAGTTGTAGAATGACCTCTACTATTTTGGATAGATGTTTTACTATTTATCTCATGAACAGATAAGGCAACTTTATTCTCTAAATTATTATCATCCCTTATATATTGAAGATAGGTGGAGAAGAAGTTATCGTTTTCTACATTAGTTTTACTGTCTTTTCTTTTTTTACTGTCTTCATTTGTTTCAATATTTTTGTTCTTTTTTGTTTTTTCATATTTATCGTTACTTGAGTGTTGATTACCGTTGCTTAGATTAGCATTATTTTCGTTTTTTACTCTATTTGTCGTTATTGCTGCAGTATATGGTGTTAGTAGCATTTTTATATACCTTTGCTTTTGCATACTGATATCCTCTCGCTTCAGTTCTAGAGAATTGTTAGGAAGAGGTTCTTCTATTTCCATTTTATTTGGTAATGTATATTTACATTTTTTACACATCATTGCCACCTCCATATAAAAATTTGGATTTAGTAGCTTAGTGATTTTCTTCTTATTCATCTAAAATATGAAAAAACGGATCGGCATATGCCAACCCGTTACTTTCTATTTCTTCCTAAACCCATCGCCTTTTCAACTTTTTTCATCATTTTGTATGCTCTTCGGTTAGCTTTTTCAGCACCTGCATCGAGGATTCGATCAAGTTCGTCAGAATTAATTAGTGTATTATATCTTTCTTGAACTGGTTTTAGCTCGGCTATTACTGCTTCTGCGACATCGTTTTTAAAATCTCCGTAACCTTTCCCAACATATAATTGTTCTAGTTCTTCAATAGATTTTCCAGAACAAGCAGAATAAATTGTTAATAGGTTTGAAATGCCAGGTTTATTTTCTACGTCAAATTTAACAATACCATCAGAGTCTGTTTGTGCACTTTTGATCTTTTTCATAATTGTCTTTTCATCATCTAACATTGAAATAAATGATTTTTTATTATCATCTGACTTACTCATTTTCTTTGTAGGCTCTACTAATGACTTAATTCGCGCACCTACTTTTGGAATGAAAACTTCAGGTACTGTAAAAATGTCATTGTGTTTCCTATTAAAGCGCTCTGCTAAATCTCGAGTTAACTCAAGGTGTTGCTTTTGATCATCTCCAACTGGAACAATATCAGTATTATAAAGTAATATGTCAGCTGCCATTAATGGCGGATAAGTTAATAGACCAGCTGAAACACCATCTTTTCCTGAAGACTTATCTTTATATTGTGTCATACGTTCTAGTTCTCCAACGTGAGCGACACATTGCATTACCCAGCCTAATTGAGCGTGAGCTGGTACCTCAGATTGAATAAATAAAATTACTTTTTCTGGATCAATACCGACTGCCAAATATAATGCAGCTAAGCTTCGGATGTTTTTCCTTAATTCAAGACGGTCTTGAGTAACTGTAATGGCATGTTGGTCAACTATACAAAATAAACAATCATGTTCCTCTTGCAAAGTTACGAAATTTTTTAATGCTCCTAAATAGTTTCCGATTGTTAATGTTCCAGAAGGTTGAATACCTGAAAATATAACAGACATAAAAAACAACTCCTTTTCATTTTTTGCATATAAAAAGGCCCAATCATCCTATAAAGGGACGATTGGACCGTGGTACCACCCTTGTTACTTGTTTCAAATTGAGACAAGTCACTTTGCTAAACTCCTTCAATAGAAGGAATACAGTGTTCTATGTAACGGTAGAACGTTCCGTTAAAGCCTACTAAGAATATCTTTTCGGTTTAAATGCTCAAAAGTCCATTCCATTATGTTCTACTACTAGTTTCCACCAACCACTAGCTCTCTAAAAGTAGGAAATATAATGTACTACTCTTTATCAACGCATGTTTTTCATTAATTTTTAATTATTATATGAGAGTATGGAAAAATATGCAACATTTAATTTATATTGCTGAATAAGCAAGAAACATAGTAACGATAAATAAGAAAATACCCGAGATAATCATAGCAGGCATATATGTAAAGGATAACCTTTTAATTTCATTATCATTCGTATTTTCTCCTTCTAGCTCGGCTAAATACTTTCCTTTGCGAGTAATACTTTTATATACACGTTTAAAGGAATAATTAATAGCAGTGAAAAGGCCACCCTGAATTACGAACAGCGTACCACCTACTATTATTAAAACTAATGAAATCATAAATAAATTATTTATAAAAGCTGTAAATAAATTTTCATTTGCTGTAAACAATAAAAATAGGCTACCCAATAATGTACTTATTATTGTTAAGTAAAGAGCTCGTTTCAATTGTATTTTCATAATATCCTCCGTTTTGTAAAAGTTAAGTTATTGTCATTATAGTGAAAAGAATAATATAGGACAACTTAACCTGATTAAATAGGGGATTTTGAATATATAACTGAAAATTTTAACAATAAAAACTAATTACAAAAGTGAATTTATATGGGTAAAAAGACCTAATTTACGTAACATAAACGTAATAAATAAAGCATTTGTCACAAAAGTATAAAAAAAATGAATGCAAAATGTTTTGAAAACTTGTATAATAACAATTGTAGGTGAGACAAAATAAAAAATGGTTTCACCGAAAAGGTTTTTAAAATAGAGGAGGGTATTTACTCATGAAAGCAAAATGGTCAATTTTTGCTGTTCTAGTACTAGTTATGAGTTTACTTCTAGCTGCTTGTGGTGGCGACAAAGAAGAAACACCTAACGAAAACGGAACAGACGAGCCAGGTACAAACGAAGAAAATAACGGTACTGATGATCCAGAAGAAGATGGAGACACTACAGGATTTGTAGCTCCAGACGCTTCTGAATTACACGATGAGCAAGTTTTAAACTTATTAGGTGGTTCTGAGATTCCTTCAATGGATACTACTCAAGCTACTGATGCTGTTTCATTCACTGTAATGAACAACGTATTTGAAGGTTTATACCGCATGAGCTGGGAAAACACTCCAACTCCAGGTGTAGCTGAATCTGTTGACATTAGTGAAGATGGAATGACTTACACTTTTAACTTACGTACAGACGCAGTATGGAGCAATGGTACTCCTGTAACTGCTAACGATTTCCTTTATGCTTGGAAGAAAGCTTTACACCAAGATACATTATCTCCATACGCTTTCATCATGTCACCAATCAAGAATGTTAACGCAATCATTGGTGATTCTGACGAAGGTGAAGATCATGAATTATACGGTAACGTTGACGCTTTAGGTGTTACGGCTACTGATGAGCACACTTTAGTTGTTGAATTAGAGCAACCAACTGCTTATTTCTTAGGATTAACTTCATTCCCAACTTTCCACCCTCAAAACGAAGCTTACGTTACTGAGCAAGGTGAAGAGTATGGTTTAGAAGCTAACACTTTAATCTACAACGGTCCTTTCGTACTTAGCGATTGGAAGCATGACGAAGGTTGGACTTATACTAAGAACCCAACTTACTGGGATGCTGAAACTGTAATGTTAGATGCAATTAACGTTAAAATCGTTAAAGAAGTTGCTACAGGTCTTAACCTTTACAAAACTGGTGAAGTTGACCGTGCTGGTTTAAGCTCTGAGCACGTTGATACTTACAAGAACGATCCTGAATATGCTGATCAATTCAAGACTTCTAAGTCTCCAGTATTATTCTACCTAAAGTTTAACCAAAAGAACGAATATTTAGCTAACTTAAACATCCGTAAAGCATTAAGCTTAGGTTGGGATAAGTTTGGTTTAACAAACGAAATCCTTGCTAACGGATCAACTCCTGCATACTTCCATGTTCCAACTGATTTCGTTTATGACGAGAATGGTGAAGACTTCCGTGCTAAATACGGTGACTTCAACGTGGAAGACAAGACAAAAGCTGCTCAATACTGGGCTGACGGTCTTGCTGAATTAGGAACTGACGCTATCGAAGTTGAATTATTAAACTATGAAGGTGACAGTGCTCGTAAGATTGGTGAATACTTAAAGAACCAATTAGAAGGTACTTTACCTGGATTAACTTTAACAATTTCTCAAATGCCATTTAAGCAAAAGCTTGCTCTTGAAGATGCTGGCGATTACGAGATCTCATTCTCTGGATGGGGACCTGACTACCAAGATCCAATGACATTCATTGACATGTGGGTAACTGGTGGTAACTACAATGACTTAAGCTACTCAAATGCTGAATTTGATAAGTTAGTAACAGATGCTAAGAAGAGCTCAGACTTTGCAGCTCGTTGGGATATGTTACAAGAAGCAGAGCGTATTCTTTTAGAAGAAGACTTCGCTATCTGCCCAATGTACCAACGTGGAAGCAGCTACCTAGCTCAACCATACGTGAAGAATTACACAATTCACCCGTTTGGTCCAGACGTATCTTACAAGTGGACTTACATCGAAAAGCACTAAGTCTATTTGTTAAAAAAGCTTTAACAGGAGAGTATATGTCGTCCTGGCATATACTCTCTTTTTTCCTGTCTATGCAAAAACGAACTGAAAATAAAGAATATTCTGTTTAAACGACAATTCGACAATAATCATGTATAATAAATATCTATGAGGGGGTGTTGAAATGGTAAGATATGTTCTCGGTCGTATAGGATTTATGGTAGTTACTTTATTTATCATCGCAACATTAACGTTCTTCTTAATGCAGACGTTACCGGGATCGCCATTTAACAATGAGGACAAACTAACAGATACACAAAAGGCAAGATTATATGCAAAGTATGGATTAGATGATCCAATACCAGTTCAATACGTAAAGTACTTAGGTGAAATGTTACGAGGAGACTTCGGGGAGTCATACCAAAGTGATGGTCGACCTGTAACTCGTATGATTACTGAGCGAATTGGACCATCAGCATTTATCGGTGGCCAAGCTATGGCTATTGGTACTTTCTTAGGTCTTCTGTTAGGAATAATAGCTGCACTAAGGCATAACACATACGCCGATTATGGTGTAATGGTCTTCGCAGTAGTTGGTACATCGATACCATCGTTCGTATTCGCCGCTGTATTACAATTATACTTCGGGGTTTATTTAGAAATTTTACCTGTAGCTTTATGGAACAGTGAAGCTCAAATTTTCGAGTGGGCGTACTTGAAATATACTGTTTTACCATCAGTAGCACTTGCAGTAGGTGTTATCGCTGGTATTGCACGTTTCATGCGTACTGAAATGCTTGAAGTATTAGGACAAGATTATATTATAACAGCACATGCTAAAGGCCTTTCAAAAGGTACAGTAGTAATTAAGCACTCAATTCGTAATGCTTTAATACCTGTTATAACAATTGCTGGTCCAATGACTTTAGGTATTATGACTGGATCACTCGTAATTGAAAAAATATTTGCCGTTCCTGGATTAGGTCGTCTATTCGTAGACTCCATTGTTACGAATGACTACACTGTAATTATGGGATTAACAATGTTTTATAGTGCATTATTCGTTGCTGTAATTTTAATTGTTGACTTACTTTACGGTGTAATTGATCCTAGAATACGTTTAGCTGGGGGTAAATCGTAATGGATAAAAACGAAACTAAAATTACAAAAGATTTGTTTGAGCCAGCTAATATTGATAAAAATGCAGGAGAAAAGATTGAGCGTAAAAGCTTAACTTTCTGGCAAGATGCATGGATTCGTTTAAAAAAGAATAGAGGTGCCATTGGTGGTCTATTCGTTATCTTATTCATCATTTTAATGTCATTAGTTGGACCGTATTTCAATTCCTATGGAATTGATGATCAAAACATTTATCGTAAAAACTTACCACCTAAAGTTCCAGTATTAGAAAGTGTTCCTTTCTTAGGATTTGCTGGTAATAATATTAAAGGTGAAGATGAATACGCTAAGAAATATTACAAAAATATAGAAACAGCTAAAGAATATCGCGAACTGCGTCGTATCCCTGAAGGTGAGACGGATCAAACGCTTCAAGATATTCAAGAATTTAACCCAAATACAGATTATTTCTGGTTTGGTACAGATGACTTAGGTCGTGATGTATTTACACGTGTATGGTATGGAACTCGTATTTCCTTATATATCGCGTTCTTAGTTGCATTCATTGATTTAATTATTGGAGTAGCTTATGGTGGCGTATCTGCATTCTATGGTGGACGTGTCGATAATGTCATGCAACGTATTGTTGAGATATTAGTAGGTATTCCAAACTTAATCTTAATTATCTTCTTCATTTTAGTTTTAGACCCTGGAATATTATCAATCACATTAGCGATGGTAATTACCGGCTGGGTAGGGATGTCCCGTATCGTTCGTGGACAAATTCTGAAATTAAAAGAACAAGAATTCGTACTTGCTTCTAGAACTTTAGGATCAAGTGATAGTCGTTTAATTTTCAAACATTTAATTCCGAATACTTTAGGACCAATCATTATTACAGTAATGTTTACAGTTCCTGGAGCAATTTTCTTCGAGGCATTCTTAAGCTTCATCGGTTTAGGTTTACAACCACCTATCGCATCATTAGGGGTTATTGTTAATGACGGATTTAAATGGATGACAACATATCCTCATACTGCTTTCGTAGGTTCTGCTGTAATTTCAGCGCTTATGATTAGTTTTAATATCTTTGGTGACGGTCTGCGTGATGCATTAGACCCTAAAATGCGTAAATAGGAGGGGAGAACATGGAAAAAATCTTAGAAGTGAAAGACTTGCAAGTTTCTTTCGATACGTATGCTGGGGAAGTTCAAGCTGTACGTGGAGTAAGCTTTGATTTACGAAAAGGAGAAACTCTTGCAATCGTAGGTGAATCTGGATCAGGAAAATCAGTAACATCTAAAAGCTTAATGCGTTTAATTCCAAGCCCTCCGGGAAGAATTAAAAATGGTCAAGTTCTTTTCGAAGGAAAAGACTTAACAAAGTTATCTGAACGTGAAATGCAAGATATTCGTGGTTCTGAAATCGCAATGATTTTCCAAGATCCAATGACATCTTTAAACCCAACAATGACGATTGGGAAGCAAATTACAGAAGGATTGCGTAAGCACCAAGGACTTAATGCTTCAGCAGCGAAAGTTCGTGCAATTGAGCTATTAGATATAGTAGGTATTCCTAATCCTGAGATTCGTATTAGTCAATATCCACACCAATTCTCTGGTGGGATGAGACAACGTGTTGTTATTGCAATTGCTTTATCTTGTAATCCGAAAATTTTAATTGCGGATGAGCCTACAACGGCTTTAGACGTAACAATTCAAGCACAAATTCTTGAATTATTAAAAGATTTACAAGAAAAATTAGGTATGGCAGTTATCTTTATTACACATGACTTAGGTGTAGTGGCTAACATTGCAGACCGTGTGGCTGTAATGTACGCTGGGAAAATTGTTGAAACTGGTCAAGTAGAAGAAGTATTCTACAACCCTCAACACCCATATACATGGGGTCTACTAGGGTCTATGCCAAGTGTAGATGCTACTGATGAAGAATTAATTGCAATTCCAGGTACACCACCTGATCTATTAAAGCCACCTATTGGTGATGCTTTTGCTCTACGTAGTGATTATGCAATGAAAATTGACTTTGAAATGGAACCACCAATGTTCAAAGTGACTGATACTCACTCAGCAGCTACATGGCTATTACATGAGGATGCTCCTAAAGTAGAACCTCCTGCAATAGTTAAGAAAAGAATGCGCCCTGTCAACTCGCAAGCGGCAGGCAAGAAAGAGGGTGCAAAGAATGACTGATACTCGTGAAAAATTAGTTGAAATAAAAAACTTAAAACAACACTTTAAAGTAGGACGTAACGTCGTTAAAGCTGTTGATGGTTTAACATTTGATATTTACCGTGGAGAAACAATCGGACTTGTAGGTGAGTCTGGTTGTGGTAAATCAACAACTGGTCGTACAGTTATTCGTCTTTACGATGCAACAGACGGTCAAGTTCTGTTCGAAGGTGAAGATGTTCACGGTAAAAAATCTGTAAAAGAACTGAAAAAGTTCAACCGTAAAATGCAAATGATCTTCCAAGACCCATACGCATCATTAAACCCGCGTATGACAGTTGCCGATATCATTGCTGAAGGTATTGATATTCACGAACTAGCGAAAAACGATCAAGAACGTATGGAAAAAGTTTATGAATTACTTGAAACAGTAGGATTAAACCGTGAACATGCGAACCGTTTCCCACATGAATTCTCAGGTGGACAACGTCAACGTATCGGAATCGCTCGTGCACTTGCAGTAGACCCTGACTTCATCATTGCCGATGAGCCAATCTCTGCACTTGACGTATCAATTCAAGCGCAAGTAGTAAACTTAATGAAAAAGCTGCAACGTGAAAAAGGGTTAACATACCTATTCATCGCGCATGACTTATCAATGGTAAAATACATCTCTGATCGTATCGGAGTAATGTATGCTGGTAAACTTGTTGAGTTAGCAGATAGTGAAGAGCTGTATCGTAACCCGATGCACCCTTACACAAAAGCATTATTATCAGCAATTCCTCTTCCAGATCCAGATACAGAGCGTACGCGTAAGCGTCTAGTATTTGATCAAAGTCAATTAGATGACAGTGAAGAGCCAGAATTCCGTGAAGTAACTCCAGATCACTGGGTTTCTTGTACAACGAAGGAATTCGAAAAGCTTAAAGAATTAAATACTGTAAAATAAATAACTAATAGATGAAATAGGTATAAGTATCTTAATATAGGAGAGAAAATTAATGAAAAACAACTTATTTTACCTATTTATTTGTTCTTTATTTGGAATTATTTCATTACTAGTAATGATGACTACTCCTTAGAAATACTCCTTCCAACGCTTAGATACTTTTTCTGCAATATCTTTTCTCGGTTCAACAACGTCTGGGTAAAAAGGTTTCATTCTCGCATCAATAATAATAGGACCATTATATTGAATAGTATTACGGACAATTGTCGCTTGTGCATATAAATCAAATGCAGGATCAAATCGAGTAAATGTAGACCATAAGAAACTTGTTTGAGAAGAAGCAACCTCAGCATCATCAACGATAAATACAACTTGCCAATCTTTAAGTTGCTCTTGGGCATGATCGACTAAAATTTGACCATAGTTTTCAGCTTCACTAAATGACGGACCTTGGATGCAGAGACATCCGCCACAATAAGGTTTTATATTTTTTGCTTGTGGAATTTCCCCTCCTCTGTACTCAAACGTTAAATCGCGAACTTTTTCACCTACACCAGTCATAATAGCTTTACTACCAATATTAAACTTTCTACCAGTGTAATCTAACGTATCCATTGATGTATCTGTCATAATGTGGATATCACGTGCAGGTTGGAAGCGTTCTAAAACTGCTTCAAATAGTTCTTTGAAATTTTCAAGATGGACATGCTGATCAGTCACAATTAAAAACTTTGTTAATGTTAATTGCCCTTCGCCCATAATTCTTAAGGCATGTGCGAAAGCTTCCTTATAGTATGATTCACGGACAACTGCACTTGCTAAAGCATGCTGTCCACTTTCCCAGTAAGACCATAAATTTTTGACGCCATTCATAACGACAGGGTATAAAGGGCTAAACATTTCTTGTAAGAAATCTGCAATATAAGCATCCTCTTGTTTCGGTTTTCCTACGACAGTTGCTGGATATATTGCATCTTTTCGTTTCCACATATGTTTTACATCGAATACAGGGAAATCATGCTCCCATGAATAATAACCATAATGGTCACCAAATGGTCCTTCTGGCTCTCGAATATGGGGAGGTACAATTCCTCCTATTGCGTACTCAGCTTCTGCAATAAGTGGGTGTGGATAATCTTTCACGTTAACAACATTAAGTTTTTTACCCATTAAGAAGGAAGCAAATAATAGTTCTGGAACTGCTTCAGGTAATGGTGAAATAGCAGCAATCATTAATGCTGGTGGACCTCCGATAAATAAAGTTGTTGGTAACGCTTGATTTCTTTGTTCAGCTTCAAAGTGGTGAAAGCCCCCACCTTTATGTATTTGCCAATGCATGCCAGTTTTCGCTTTCTCTTTTACTTCAATTCGATACATTCCTAAGTTATGTTCTTTTTTTTCAGGATGTTCGGTGTAAACAAGAGGAAGCGTGACAAATGGGTTACTATCTAAATGGTACCCAGTTAATGCTGGTAATTGTGTTAAATCAACATTGTTTGTATATGACTCCATTATAGGCGCATTTTTTGGAGCTACTGTTTTCATGCCAACTTTAATTAGATCTCGAAACATGTTCCGCTTGTCATAAAGCGTACTTAATTTAGGTGGCATGAGATCATCAATTGATTCAACAAGTTCTTTCATTAATTTTTTAGGTTGCGAACCAAATGCAATTTCCATACGTTTAGCAGTTCCAAACATATTTGTAACAACTGGAGTATTACTGCCTTTCACATTGGTAAAGAGAAGTGCAGGACCACCTTCATCAATGACACGACGGTGAATCTCAGCAATTTCTAAATAAGGATCAACCTCAGCATTAATTTCTATCAAGTCTTTTTCTTTTTTTAATTCAGTTAGAAACGATCGTAAATTTGTATGCATAATACACCTCTTAACTATAGGATTCCACCATTTATTATACCTAGTTTCTGCTAATGTGGGAAATTTAGTTACGTTTATTAACATTGATTTTGATAAAAACTTAAAATAAGGACAAAAGTTTGATGAAAAATGTTAACGGTTTTTCTAAATGTCATTTATAATAAAGGAAGACACATATATAAAACTGGAGTGGGGAAAATGGGAAAAAAATTATTACAAATTAGTATGATGTTAACGTTAATTTTTTCATGGACAAGTTTCTCTGTAAAAGCAGAGGAAGAAGAAAAGAAAACTGTAACAGTGAACTTGCATGACGAGAAGCAAATTGCCTTACAAGTTAAGGCCCAAGTAAATGAAAAGCCAAGGTTTAAGTATGATTCTGGAATAGAATTCACTTATCCAGATGCAGTTCGTGGAGTTTATGTAACGAGTCACTCTGCTGGTGGAGCAAGGTTTCAAGATTTATTAAAGTTAATTGATACAACTGATTTGAATGCAATGGTTATCGATATTAAAGATGACTGGGGTAATTTAACTTACAAACCTGATGAAAGCTCTCCATATTACGATATTAGCCAAAATTACATTAAAGATGTCAGGGAAATGCTTCAAGTTTTAAAAGAGAAGGAAATATATCCTATTGCTCGTATTGTAGTGTTTAAAGATACTGTATTGGCTAAAAACAAACCAGAATACTCTTACAAAGAAAACGGTGAAGTTTGGAAGAACAGACGTAGTGAAGCATTTGTAAATCCATTTATTAAAGAAGTTTGGGATTACAATGTTGGAATCGCTATTGAAGCAGCTAAATTAGGCTTTAGAGAAATACAATTTGATTATGTTCGTTTCCCTGAAGGGTTTGAATGGCGCGATGAGATTTTAGAGTATAGCATGGGTGACTATGAAAACTTAGATATGGATAATGTTCAGAAACGAGTTCAAGCAGTTACGGACTTTGTAGCTTATGCAAAGAAAAAACTTGAGTATTATGATGTTGACGTATCCGTTGATATCTTTGGTTATTCTGCAACAATCCCAGAAGCACCAGGAATTGGACAAAACTTTTCGAAAATTTCTGAGGAAGTAGACGTTATTTCATCAATGATTTATCCAAGTCATTGGACTTCATATTTTGGGATAGCGAAACCTGATTTAGAACCATACAAATTAGTTTTGGAATATGCAAAAGTTGAAAATGCACGACTTGCTGAGCTTGAGACTCCTCCAACATCTAGACCATGGATACAAGACTTTACAGCTAGCTATTTAGGAGCTGGAAATTATTTAGTTTATGGAAAAGAAGAAGTCGAAGCACAAATTCGCGCTTTAAATGAACAAGGAATATTTGAATTTTTACTTTGGGATGCTGGCAACACTTATACAGAAGGTGTAGACTATACTCCTCTAGATTAAATAATCAATAAAAAAAACACTGCTCAAAAATGGGCAGTGTTTTTTCTTTAAAGTTAAATTATTTTTTTCGTCCTCCGACTGGACGCCAGCCAGTTTGTGTTTTTGCAGACTGCTTTACAAAGTAGTTTACATCTTTTCTTCTTGAGAATAGCTTCTCGCCTATTCCATTCGTAATTGGTCCTAAGAAAGCAGTTAAGCCAATAATTAGTAAGGCAAGAAAAGTAAATTCAATAAAGTACGAAATCATTTCGTAACCTCCAAAATATTTATCCTAATCTTTATTTTAATAAATTTTATCACATAATAGAAGTAAAAAGATATAAACGAACAAAAGTAGTGAAAAAGAGCAAGAATATGTGCATATGTTATAATTGTAAAGGAATGAAAAATTTGAGAGGTGACTCGATGCATTGGTATGAAAAACTGAATCAATATTTTCCTGTTGAGGAAATGAAATCAAAAGAACATATGGAGCTGTTACTTTCTGAAAAAGGTGATATTTATCATAAGGATGAAGGTGAATATCATGTCCTCATGTATGTTGAATTAAAAGATTTTATTTTTATTGATTATTTATTTGTTTCCTCAAAAGCAAGAGGGCAAGGATTAGGACACAAATTAATTAATAAGCTTAAAGAAAAAGGAAAACCGATAATTTTAGAGGTTGAACCTGTTAACTATAAAGATACAGATACTGAAAAGCGTCTGAAATTTTATAAACGAGAAGGATTTGAACACGCACAAGCAATTGGGTATGCTAGAAGATCTTTAGCTACAAAAGAAATCAATGAAATGGAAATTTTATACTGGTCTCCAGAACAAGAATCAGAAGAAAGTATTTTTGAAAAAATGAAAAAGACGTATGAAGAAATTCATACATACAAAGATAAGCAGCTTTATGGAGAATCTTACCAAGATGTTGAGGATGTATTATCTTTTGATGAAGAGGATAAAGAAGATATTCTTGAAGATATCGACTCCAAATAATATGCAAAAGGCAATCGGATTTAAAGAATCCAATTGCCTTTTTAATTTCCTCTTCAGTAAGTTGTTCAATATACAGAATATATAAGAGAGTATATGTTATTCTGTTGAGCTATACGTCTGGATTAATTTGGCAGTAATTTTTTGATACCCAAGATCATTCGGGTGAATGTCATCTTTTGAAATATGAGTTAACGCTTTTGCATTGTTTAAAAAGACATCATATGGGTTTAATAAGTGTGAATTACTTTCTTTAGTAACTGTAGATAACAGATCATTATACAAAGGAACAATTGTTTCAGCTATATCATAATACGTATGATTTTCAGGGTAAGGATTATACAATCCAATGTAGTAGATCTCGCAAGTACTATTTATACTTCGTAAGAGCGCGTGGATGTTGTTTAATTCTTTTTCCAAATCCACGAGCCTTTGTTTAGCGTTAGCTAATGTAGTTTGATCGGACCTTATTAATTGTAAAAAATCATTTCCACCAATCGTTACAGTGATAAGATTACTCATAGCTATTTTTTCCTGAAGCCCTTTGGAATTATGAATATTCGCTAAAAATCCGGCACTAGTTAATCCAGGTATTCCGTGGTTTTCTACGTCGACAGAAAACCCCTTTTCTTCTCTTAAATATTTTACAAAGGAAGGTACAAAAGCACCGATTCGCAAGTAATTGACTTCTGAAGCACCTAATCCAGCAGTTAGTGAATCACCGATTGCAATGTACTTTATTTGTGGTTCAGAAAAAGAGACTTTTTCATTGGAAAGAAATAAACAAAGAATGAGCAGGTTAACGGTAACTAGTTTGAATATCTTCATCGGTAGCGCCCCCATTTCCTTCTTTTTTTGAAGCAAATAGATGATAAACAACCGGAATGAAAATTAGAGTAATGAATGTAGCAAATCCTAATCCAAAAATAATGACGATAGCCATTGGTTGTTGTATTTCTGTTCCTTCTCCAAACCCTAATGAAAGAGGAATTAAACCTAGTATTGTAGTTAAAGCTGTCATTAAAATTGGTCGCAATCGTTTTGGACTTGCAGTAAGAATTGCTTCAATGCTGGAAGCACCACTTTTTCTTTCTTCATTAATAGAATCAACCAAAACGATGGCATTGTTCACTACAACACCAGTTAAAATTAACACACCAATTAAAGAGCCAACACTAAATGGTGTAAACGTAATAAATTGACCAATAATGATACCGATTATAGTTAAAGGCACAGAAAACATAATAATAAATGGAAACTTAAATGATTCAAACTGACCAGCCATCACCATATAAACTAGAACAACTGCAAGTAGCAATGCCATTGATAATTTAAAGAAAGCGTCGTTCATTTGCTCGTCTTGTCCGCCAAAAGATAATTTATATCCGCTTGGGAGAAGTGGTTTCACTTTGCTAGTTAAGCCTTCCTCAATCTCTTCCATCACCGAACCTAAGTCTCGATTTAAAAGCTGTCCAGTAATTGTAATTTGTCTTAAACGATCCGTTCGTGTTATTTGAACAGGGCCCTTTTCTTGCTTAATTGTAGCTACTGCATGGATCGGTACAGTTATGCCTAATGGTGAGGAGATTAATAAATCTTCAACATCATCGATAGTCATTGTTTCAGTGTTTTCAAGCGTAAGAATAATATTTAACTCATTACCATTTCTAGCAAGCTTACTAACCGCAATTCCATTTGTAGCTTCATTAATGATTTGTGCAATTTGTCCTGTTCCAATTCCATATTGAGCAGCTTTGTCACGATCAATTGAAACAGATATTTGTGGTGCTCCATCATCAAATGAAGAGCGTACTTCTCTAACTCCTTCAATTGAAGAAATTACTTTTATAGCTTCTTCAGATATTATTTTCATTGTTGGTAAGTCACTACCAACAAGTTTTATTGAAATTGGATCACCAGAGAAGTTAGAATCACCAGCTGATATTTCCACTTCTAAATTTGGAATTTTTGCAGTTTCCTTGCGTAAGTATTCACCAATTTCTATATCTGACATGTTTCGTTCATTAATAGGTTTTAACAAGATGCTGAAGTTTGCGCGATTCGTTTCTGAACCAGCTCGTACGGAGAAGTTATTAGATCCTCCTACAGTAGCATAAGCCAATTCAATTTCAGGCATGTTGTCTAAGAGTAATTGTACTTCTTCAGTTACTTCCAAAGTTTCCGAAAGAGATGAACCTGCTGGAAGTTTGAGTACTAAATTCATAAAACTTTGATCTTGTGCAGGTAAAAACTCTCTGCCAATAAATGGTGTTAAACTTAATGTTATTACTAGTAAAGTTGTAGTAATAATAATTGTTTTCTTCGTGTTTTTTAAAGAGAGTCTCAGTAATAAACTGTAAACTTTAAGTAGTTTATTAAAATAAAGTTGAAACTTAGACTCCTTTGTCGTCGTCTTAATTAATAGAGAGGAAAGGAGCGGCACAATTATTAGTGCTGTAAATAAAGAAGCTATCAGTGAAAAAGAAATAACTAAAGCTAAAGGTTTAAAGAGTTGCGCGGCTAAACCATCGACAAATACGATTGGTAGAAAAACAACTACTGTCGTAATTGTTGAGGCTATAATTGCAGGCCCAACCTCTTTCGTACCTTGAATTGCTGCCTCTTTTAATGGTTTACCTTGTTGTCTTAATCGGAATATATTTTCTAAAATTACTATGGAATTATCGACCATCATACCAATTCCTAAGGCTAAACCACCTAGAGTTAGTAGGTTAATCGTTAATCCATAAAAATACATGAAAATAAATGTCGTTAAGATGGAAACAGGTATCGACAGCCCAATAATAAACGTACTCCGCCAGTCTCTTAAAAATAAATATAAAATTGCACCAGCTAGAATGCTACCAATGATCATGTTCCAAGTAACAGCAGAGATAGACTTTTTAATGAACATACTTTGATCAAAAATGGTTTTAATTTCTACGCCTTCGGGTAACTGTTTATTAAGAAGCTCTAGTTTTTCTGCAATTCGATTACTAACTTGAACAGTGTTGGCCTCAGATTGTTTTAAGATTGACAATCCAACACTAGGAACACCATTAAGAAAACTTTTTTGACTTCCAGAAGATAATGTTTCTTTAACAACAACAATTTTTTCTAACGGGACTGTACCAGATGCAGTAGGAATAGGTAATGTTTTGATATCATTTAACGATTGAAACGTACCAATAATCCTTACAGGAAACGTACTACCAGCATCTTCAATAATGCCGCCAGGGACAGTTATGTTTTCGCTTTGAATAATTTGTTTCAATTGTTGAACTGTAATTCCATACGAAGCAAGAGTGCTTGGGTTATAGCTTAGTTGAATTTCCCTTTCCACTCCACCTTCCACTGATATGGAAGCCACACCTTCGACAGAATCGAGCAACGGCTTTATATCATATTCAGCAATTTTTTTGGCTTCTTCAACATTTCCGTTTTCTGTGCTAAGAGCGAGTTGAACGATTGGAAAATCACTCGGATCAAAACGAAGAACTCTAGGAGCAGCAACTCCTTGTGGGAGAAAGTCTCGCACAGAATCAAGTTTTTCGCGCATTTTTAAAGCAGCAAAGTCCATATCCGTTCCCCAATTGTAGGAAACTATGATTAAAGAGCCTCCCGTTCTTGAGATGGATGATATGCTTTCAACATTAGGTACAGTCCCTAAAATGTTCTCTAGAGGAGCAGTAACAAGTTGTTCAATCTCTTCAGGACCGGCATTTTCATAAGTAACTGCAACTACGGCAACAGGAAATGTTAAATCTGGGAATAAGTCAATAGGGATGCTTTTTACAGAAACACTACCGATGATTAACATGAAAATAATGACCATGGCCATTGCTATTGGACGAACGACAGCTAACTTTGCTAAATTCATCGGTTATCACTCATTTCTAACTTGAATTGAAGCGTTGTTTGTTAGTCTTTCCTTGCCATTAGTGATGACTAACTGACCATTCGTTAAGCCAGCTAAAATTTGAACAAGGTCACCGCTTCTAAAACCAAGCGTAACTTTTTGTTTTATTGCTTTGTTATCTTCTGCGATGTATACAAATGTTTCATCATTATCGTAAATAATTGCATCGGCAGAAATTACTAACGCATGTTGGATTTCATCAATAGTTAAATTTGCAGTCGCTTTCATTCCACCTTTTATTAAACTATCACTGTTAGCAAGAGGTATTTGAATTTGAAATGCATTCGTTCTAACGTCTGCTGTAGGTGAAACAGTTGTGACTTTGCCAGAGAACATTTCATTTACACCTTCAAAAGAAACGGTTGCTGGCATGCCTTGTGCTACTTTAGAAATTTGAAAACTATTAAGTTGAAAAGTTGCATATATAGGATCTATTTGAATGATTATTGCTAAAGGTGAGTTTGGTAGTGCAACACCGTTTTCAAAAACATTTACTTCAGAAATGTACCCTGATATTGGTGCTTTAATAGTCATATTTTCTAATAGTAATTCTGCTTGCTTTAGCTTTTGTTTTGCTTCCAGTAATTGCGCTTCTAATTGATACATTGAAACGCCAGTACCTTGTTGTAAGAGAGCTGCTGCTTGCGCAACTTGAGCTTGTTTTAACGAAACTTCTAACGTGCTCTGAGCTAAGTCTAATGCGGTAACTGCACCTGTCTCTAAGCCTTCAAGCAATGCTTGGGAACGTTTTAAAGCTTCATTTAGCTCTTGTTGTAGTTGTTCAAATTGCTGGAGTGCCTGCTCGCCTCTTGAGGAATCTGTTGCATTGACGAGTTGCTCTAGTTGAATGACGGACTTTTTAGCTAAATCATATTGCTCCTGAGCCGCTTCTTTATTTAACGTAATTAAAGTGTCGTCTTTAGACACTTTGTCGCCGACCTTAATGGAAACGGTCTCAACTAGTGACGGGGTTTGTGTAATGATCGGATAAATGACTCCTGGAGTAGCTAGACCCGTAAGTTCAATAGTTTCGGACAATTCTTTTTTTTCTACTTTCATAACATCAACAGGAATCACTTGCTTATCTATTTTTTCGCTAGTAATTTCCTTTGAGCTACAGCTAATTAGAAAAGAAGTAAAAAATAATAAGAAAATTAGTTTTTTCAATTTTACTCACCTCTAGAAAAATGTATCATTCATTGCTAAATGATACAAAGATTATGCACCAAAAGTACTACATATTTAGTAGTAGACCTATTTATTTTGTACAATTTTTAGCATATGTGGGAAATCCCCTATTCATTCACTACAATCTATTGTATAATGAGTATAAGTTATTTAATTAAAATTATTTTAATTTAATTATTAAAATAAAATATATATCTAATCTTGATGAGGAGTGAGAAAACTGTATGGTAACCTTATATACTTCTCCTAGTTGTACATCATGTCGTAAGGCTAAAGCATGGTTAGAAGAACACAATATTTCTTATAAAGAACGTAACATTTTCTCTGAACCACTATCGATTGAGGAAACGAAAGAAATACTTCGTATGACTGAGGATGGAACAGATGAAATAATCTCAACTCGATCTAAAACATTTCAAGAGTTGAATGTAAATTTAGAAAGTATGCCGCTTCAAGAGCTGTATAAACTAATCAATAAAAATCCTGGTTTACTTCGTCGCCCAATTTTAATCGATGAAAAACGCTTGCAAGTTGGTTATAACGAAGACGAAATTCGTCGTTTCCTTCCAAGAAAGGTTCGTACATTCCAATTACTTGAAGCACAAAGACTTGCAAATTAATTTCGAATGAATAAAAAAAACAACCGTCTACCTTTATTGGTAGGCGGTTGTTTTAATACCTCTTTAATTGAAGTTAGGCAGCTTTCATTTTATTAACTAAGTACCCAGCTATTAGTGTACCGATAATAATTAACGATTGTAACGAGTATGAAAGGACACTGTTTTCAAATATGTAATGTAGTTTTTCTTCATGGACAATCATTTTCGCGGCAGTGAAAGCTAAAATCGCAGAACCTGCATATACTAATAATGGAAAGCGTTCTAATCCGTATAAAATGATTTTACTTCCCCAGATAATGATTGGAACCGAGAATAATAAACCGAAGATTACTAAGTAAATATTATTATCTGCTGCACCGGCTACAGCAAGGACATTATCAAATGCCATTACGATATCAGCGAATACAATTGTTTTTATGGCAGCTGCTATCGTCGTACCACCTTTAATGTTTGCTTCATCCTCTTGGTCTACTAAAAGCTTATATGCTATGTAGATTAACAATAGTCCACCTACTAAACGTAAGTAAGGGATCATTAATAAGTAAACTGCAATAATAGTTAGGAAAATACGAACAATAATTGCAAGACCTGTTCCGAATAGAATAGCTTTATTTCGCTGATCTTCAGGTAAATTACGGCTAGCCAAAGCAATAACGATTGCATTATCTCCACCGAGGACGATGTCAATCGCAATGATAGTAAATAAGGCTATCAAAAATTCTGTTTCAAACAATGGATTAGTTCCTCCTTATGTAATTAAGGTGTCTATAGCTTTCCGAATTATAAGTTAAATAGTAGTACAAGTCAAGAAATGGCCTCTTTCAAAAAATAGATAATTCATTTATTTCCATTCTGTTTTGTTTTATCATAAAATAGGAACAAGTAGCAGATGAATGCAATTAGATGTAATCGAATTCTCTTCTGTAACAAATACAAAATGAGGAAGGGAGCGAGAAGAGATGGAAATAGAACGCATTAACGATAATACAGTTAAATTTTATATTTCTTATGGTGATATTGAAGAGCGTGGCTTTGATCGCGAAGAAATATGGCAAAATAGAGAAAGAGGAGAAGAACTCTTTTGGGAAATGATGGATGAGGTAAATGAAGAAGAAGAATTTACTGTCGAAGGTCCGTTATGGATACAAGTGCAAGCATTAGAAAAAGGCTTAGAAATGACCGTGACAAGGGCAACACTTTCTGAAGATGGTTCGAAAATAGAAGTACCTTTAGATGGTGATAAGCAAATAGATGTTCCAGTTCATGAAAAAATAGAATCGCTGCTTGATAAACAGTTTGGTAATCAAGATGACGATGATGACTTGGATCATGAGGAATCTGACCTTGAAGATGAGGAAGAAATGTTACAATTTTTACTTTCTTTTCAAGATTTCGAAGATGTACTTTCCTTAAGTGAACAAGTTTCGGTGAAGAGTGAGGAAGTAGAGAACAATTTATATGTGATGGATAATATTTATTATTTAGATATCACTTTTCAGGAAACGATGCCAGCTAAACTACAAGATGATATATTAAGTCAAATGCTTGAATATGGAGTAGAGACATCTGTAACTATCCATCTCGTCCAAGAGTATGGAAAGTTATTAATTGCTGGTGATGCATTATCGGAATTAAAAGGACATTTCTCAAAATAAATATAAAGCCGATTTCTGTTGGAAGTCGGTTTTTTTACATTTATTATAGTAAGGGTTGATTTTCCTGATGAAAAACTACATAAAAATAATTATTTTTACAGTAGGTATCATAACAGTCATGCTTTTCGTTGAAGATGAATGGCATATCGGTAACTGGGTGCTTAGTTCTTTTAGTGTTTTATTCTCTTTATCCGCTTTTTTCATTAGTATTGTCATATTCTTTGAAAATCGAAATCCTGCAAAAACATTAACTTGGCTGATCGTTTTAGCGGTTTTCCCTGTTGTCGGTTTCTTTTTTTACCTTCTATTTGGGCGGAACTTCAGAAAGAAAAGACTTTTCCGCAAAAAGGGTATGATCGATGAGGAAGCATTTTCAATGATTGTCGGTGATAAAAAAATTACAGATGAAAAAGTTAAAGGTTTGGATGACGTCGAGAAAAAAGTTATCCATTTAGCGAACAATCTATCAAAAAGTCCGGTTACATTTAATACATATACTTCCGTTTTAACAAATGGGAAAGAGACGTATGAAGAAATTTTTGAGGCGATTAGAATTGCAAAGGATCATATTCATCTAGAATATTATATTGTTCGTGACGATGAAGTTGGAATTCGCTTAAAAGAAGCTCTAATTCTAAAAGCACGTGAAGGAGTGAAAGTTCGTTTCTTATATGATGCTGTTGGTTCTTGGAAACTATCTCAAAGTTATTTGAATGAGTTAGTGGCTAATGGAGTTGAGATGGTAGCATTTTCTCCAGTAAAGCTTCCGATTATTACACATAAAGCTAATTTTAGAAACCACCGAAAAATAATAGTGATCGATGGGTACATCGGCTTTGTAGGTGGACTTAATATAGGTAAGGAATATTTAGGAAAAGATGCCAACTTTGGTTTTTGGCGTGATACGCATTTGTTGTTAAAAGGAGAAGGCGTTCGTACACTGCAGATAATTTTCTTACAAGACTGGTATTATATGACTGGCCATATGAATTTAACGGAACGCTATATAAAAGGAAACAATACTGAAAAAGGTAGTGAAAACGATCAACAAATAGGTGGTGTTCAATTAATTGCAGGTGGTCCAGATAGTGAGTGGGACACGATAAAAGACTTGTTTTTTGCAATGATTGTTTCTGCGAGGAAATCAATATCGATTTGTACCCCTTATTTCATCCCAGACGATGACATTTTTTCTGCCTTAAAAATAGCTGCCTTGAGTGGAATTAGAGTAAATGTTATTGTTCCAGCTCGTCCTGATAAGCGTACTGTCTTTTATGCTTCACGCTCCTATTTTCCTGAACTTCTCGAAGCGGGGGTAAATATTTACGAATACAACAAAGGTTTTTTACATAGTAAAATAATTATTGTAGACGATCAACTTGCATCGATAGGGACAGCTAATATGGACATGAGAAGCTTCCATTTAAACTTTGAAGTAAATGCTTTCTTATATAAAACAGAAAGTATAGAAACATTAGTGAAGGATTTCAAAAATGACCTTACAAACTCGCAAAAATTAGAGTTGGATAAGTTTTCATATCGTCCATATTGGATGAGGCTGATCGAATCGCTTGCAAGATTATTATCCCCATTGTTGTAAAAATAGAAAAATCTAGGAAATAATCTAAAAATATTCTAATATAAAAGTACCTGTAACTTAAAGCACTTGTTCAAAGTGCTTTTTTTTTATAAAAAATTTAAGTTAAGTGAAAGATTTGAAGTTTACATACGTCTAATAGTTAGAACATGATAGCCAAGTACAGATAAAGGGGGAGAAAGATTTGGAGAGGATTTCTTCATGGTTTGAAAATTATAGTGATGATATCTATCATTACCTCGTCTATTATACCGGTAGAAAAGATGTTGAGGATCTAGTTCAAGAAGTGTTTATAAAAGCAATGAAAGGAATTGATGGGTATAAAGGAAGTTCTTCACCAAAGACATGGTTAATTTCCATTGCCAGAAATACGGCAATTACTGAAATAAGAAAACAGAAAGTATTGCGTTTTGTACCTTTTGCTGAGGGGATAGAGATAAAGGATGAACGAAAAATCAATCCTGAAATAATCTCGGAAGAAAAAGAAACATACGCTAGCTTATTACGTGCTATATCGAAACTGAGAAAGCCATATCGAGATGTCATTTTATTAAGAAAGATTAGTGAACTTAATGTAGAAGAAACGGCAGCTGTTTTAGGGTGGAAGGTTGAAAAAGTAAATCTTACACTACATCGTGCTCTAAAAGCGTTAGAAAAGGAATTAAGTACGAAAAATGGAGGCGATCATTTTGAAGAAAGCTTGGGATAATAAGAAGATAGATCACTTATTTAAACAACTACCAAAACAGACGATGAGTGATGGTAATAAACAAAAGATTAGTAATCACTTAGAAAGCCTATATGAGAATAGTAGTGCCAAAAAACTTTCTTTTCGTGTATGGATTACCCGGAGTACGCTTACAGCTTTCACGATAATGGCTTTATTTTTCTTTCTTTTCACAACAGAAGGGAAGGACTTAACTAATCAATTATTCACTAAATATATAACGACAAATGAAAATATCGGACAGCAAGAAGACCCAACACTTGCAACAAATGATGATGAATTACTTTTTATTGAAGAAAAAGATGGGTTGGAGTATAAGGTAATTCTAAATAATACAACTTTCAACGAAGGGGAAGAAATTGAGGTAGACGTAACAGTCACGAACGTTAGTAATAGTGATATATCGTATGTCTCAGGTAGTTCCTCTTGCCCTACTACTGGAATAAATATTACGATTGAGCACAAAAGTGGAAAACGGTTATTGAAAGTAGCAAAACATGCCGAAGATAGAGTTTGTACAGATGATGTGAATTTCAGTATTTTAAAACCTGGTGAAACTAGAACATTACAAGAAACGTTTATAACGCAGTATGAAAACGGTAACTCTAGTAATATACAAGCTGGAGAATATATGGTTAACGTCGGTTTCTTCACAAAAGTAAATACTATTTTTACATTCCCAATCACAATAACAACTTCTACCACTGAAGTGGGAGTAAACGAGTTAGAAGCGATAGTTCTTGCAAAAGATCAAAAAGAAATCATAGAGTGGATGAATATTGAAGACCGGACTTTATTAGCAGTTATAACCGAGGATGGAACGACATATTACTCATTAAATACGCAAAAAAATGAGTGGAACAAAGTAGAAGGTGAACTAAAAGTTAATCCAGAGCATTTAGTGAATGCCTTTGCGACTTATTTTGCTGAAGATGCGTATTGGATTATAACTTTTAATCAAGCGACGAGTCCCTATTTAGAGATGAAAGTGAAAATTGACGCTTATACTAGTGAGATTTTGGAAATTTGGGAAGCATCTGAAGAAAGCTTAACTACTGAAGCTGATGAGCAAGGATTCCTTTACCTGGAAGATATACTAAAGTCATTTGAAACACATGGAATTGGCCCCCTCCAACATTGGGTAAACGACGGTTCTGAAGAAGAATCAATAATTGCGAAAAAATATTCTAATACAAAATCAGTCACGTACTATATTCAGGATGAGATTGTTTTTCACTTATATGTGTGTGAATCGATCGAGGAAAGAAAGAAAGTTTATGAAGAATTTAAAGGCGAATTTAAAATGAAGTCATTTATTCATGGAACGATGATTATCGACAATGTGCTCATCTTTTTCCAAGGGTATCAAAAAAGAGGACTTTACGAAAGAGAATGGCCAGTTCGTTTAAAACAAGTTGATAGAGACCTAAGCAATCGATAGATTGTAAGAACGATCTCAAAGTAGGTGCATTTAGTAGCACCACCTTTTGAGGTCGTTATGTTTTATTTAATTTAGTTTTGGGTAGCTAACAAGAAAAGGGGGGTCTGTCCTGTTAGTTGCCAAACTAGGAAATGGAAAGCAATTATCATTAGCAGAAGTTGACGAGCAAATAAAAGCACAATTAAAAGGAAAGAAGAAAAGTTTTTACTGCCCAATCTGCGAAGAGCGTTTACTATTAAAAGCTGGAAATAAACGGAGATGGCATTTTGCCCACCAAAAGAATAGTTCCTGTCTTGTAGAGCAAGAAGCGGAAACGGAGTACCATCTGAACGGGAAAATTTTATTATATCAATGGTTAAAAAAGCAATATCGACAAGTCTATTTAGAATATTACATTCGTTCAATTAAACAACGTCCTGACATATTAGTTCAAACGGAAGACGGTCCTGTAGCGATTGAGTTTCAATGTTCAAACATTCCAGAAAGCCACTTAATAAAAAGAACCGAAATGTACAATCAACGAAACATCAAACCTCTTTGGATCCTTGGGAGCAAAAGATTAAAAAGGAAGAAAAACTATTTCCAGCTAACAGCGATGGACTGGCTTACAGTACAATTCAACACAAAACCATTCGTCGTTTATTTTAATCCTACTAATAAGCAATTTACATTACTCCATTCGTTATCACCTTTTTCTGAAGGGAAAGTATTTGCAGGTAATATGAACATGAAATTGCATCACACATCATTACAACAACTTATACA
Organism: Lottiidibacillus patelloidae; assembly: GCF_002262935.1. Taxonomy (NCBI): domain Bacteria; kingdom Bacillati; phylum Bacillota; class Bacilli; order Caryophanales; family Bacillaceae; genus Lottiidibacillus; species Lottiidibacillus patelloidae. Next base: position 266,798 of record NZ_NPIA01000001.1, read on the forward strand.
CCCTTTAATAAAAATGGAGAGGGTTTCTGATGCTTGGTTTAATGAAAAGAGAAAATGGCGTTTATCGTGCCATTATGAAAATAAGAAAGCAGCACATTTTATCCGCAATGAACTGCAAAAGAAGCGATTGCACTTATGTTACATTCCTTCAGTTTGCGGTGTGCCTCATAACTTTACCTATTTAATTAAAACACCAACAGTATACTGGCAAACTTGGATTTTCTTGAAATTTCTATATAAAAAAGAAAAATATACAACATTTGATAGTAGAGAAATTATTAATTCTTTTGCCCATTGTGCAAAAGTACAAAAATTTTCAGTAAGAAGATTTCCATGTATTTCAGGAAAATACAAGTATTTTGCACAGGCAATACATGCATATTTACAATTACTTTGTAATTTAAATTATTTAAGAAAAAAATCGAAACACACTTATATAATTATGAATGAAATTACACCAACAACCTCAAACTATGAAGCGATAGGGAAGGACAAAAGCATTGTAAAGAAAATAAATCAATTCAACAATAAAGCAAATAATTAGAATTCTTTCCAAGAAATTAGTAAAATAGAAAGGTAATCCAATATTCTTATCGAATTAAGTAAATTGGATATTAAATGTAAATTAATTTTTGGGGGTGCGGTAATTGTCTCAGGAAAATAAAGTAAAAGCTTTACCGAAACGAGAGGAAACAAAAGTCGAAGATACTTGGAGACTAGAAGATATATTTGCAACGGATGAAACTTGGGAAAAAGAATTTACAGAAGTAAAAGCTCTAATTCCAGAAATGGAATCTTTCTCTGGTAAACTTGGTGATTCATCAGAAATGCTTTATAAAGTCTTAAAAGCACAAGATGAAATTTCTAATCGACTAGGAAAGTTATATACATATGCACATATGCGTTATGACCAAGATACAACGAATTCTTTTTATCAAGGGTTAAATGATCGAGCTATGAGCCTTTATACGCAAGTGAGTAGTGCACTTTCTTATATTGTGCCAGAAATATTATCTATTCCAGAAGATAAGCTACAATCTTTCTTAAAAGAAAATGAAGAGCTTAGTCTATATAAACAATCATTAGACGAAATTAATCGTCAACGTCCACACGTATTATCTGCTTCTGAAGAAGCGTTATTAGCACAAGCTGGCGAAGTATTAGGAAGCTCAAGCAATACGTTTGGTATGTTAAACAATGCAGACATGAAATTCCCGACTGTGAAAGATGAAAATGGGGAAGAAGTTGAAGTGACACACGGTCGTTATATTCGCTTTTTAGAAAGTGAAGATCGTCGTGTAAGAGAAGATGGCTTTAAAGCAGTCTATAGTACGTATGATAAATTCAAAAACACGTTTGCTAGTACGCTAAGTGGAACTGTAAAAAAAGATAACTTTTATGCGAAAGTAAGAAATTATTCTTCAGCTCGCGAAGCGGCATTAAGTGGAAATAATATTCCTGAAACGGTTTACGATAACTTAGTTTCAACGATTAATGACCATTTACACTTACTACATCGTTACATTGCACTTCGTAAAAAAATGTTAGGTGTCGATGAATTGCATATGTACGATCTTTATACGCCATTAATTAAAGATGTAAAAATGGAAGTGTCTTATGAAGAAGCAAAAGACCTTATTTTAAAGGGACTTGAGCCGTTAGGGAAAGAATACAATGAAATTTTAGCTGAAGGTTTTGAAAACCGTTGGGTAGATGTTCATGAAAATGTTGGTAAACGTAGTGGAGCATATTCTTCAGGGACTTATGGCACAAATCCATACATCTTAATGAATTGGCAGGATAATGTAAATAATTTATTTACATTAGCACATGAATTTGGACATTCCGTACACAGTTATTACACACGTAAATCTCAGCCGTATCCATACGGAAATTACTCTATTTTCGTAGCGGAAGTTGCTTCAACATGTAATGAAGCATTATTAAACGACTACTTGTTGAAAGTAACTGATGATAAAAAGAAAAAGCTCTACCTTCTAAATCACTACTTAGAAGCATTCCGCGGAACAGTTTTCCGTCAAACAATGTTTGCTGAGTTTGAACATTTAATTCATGAAAAAGCACAAAATGGGGAAGCATTAACGCCAGATTTATTAACAGAAACGTACTATGATTTAAATGTGAAGTACTTTGGTAAAGATGATATCCATATTGATAAAGAAATTGGTTTAGAGTGGTCTCGTATTCCACACTTCTATTACAATTATTATGTGTATCAATATGCGACTGGCTTCAGCGCTGCTGCGGCATTATCGAAGCAAATCTTAGAAGAAGGTGAACCAGCAGTAACTCGCTACATTGACTTCTTAAAAGCTGGTAGCTCTGACTACCCAATTGAAGTTTTAAAGAAAGCTGGAGTAGATATGACTTCTGCTGAACCGATTAAGCAAGCGTTAACGGTATTTGAAGATACGTTAAATGAAATGGAGAAGTTATTAGCAGAATAAAAATAAGGTCATGCCGCATCTGCGGTATGACCTTTGTTAGTTTTTAAAACCTTTAAATTGCTTTGAACGACTAGGACGATTTCCTTGTAATCCTAATTGAATAGTAAATAGAATTGCTAAAAATAATGCTGGTCCAGCAATATATATTGGCATAAGCTGCATCAAGCTTAACAAATAAAAAATAAAGCATACAGTAACAATGGCGACGAATAATAAAAGGTAAATAAACATTGAACCACTCCTTTTATAAAGGTGTCTTCCATAGTATCTATATGCTTGTGTAAGCAATAATAATCACTATTTATTTGCTTTTGCCTATATATCTCCAAAACGTACCGTGTTTCATTGGAACAAGTTCCACGATTTGCTTTAGCATATATTTCTTCATTTTTTTATCCATTTCCTCACAGGAAACATTGTAAACTGTCGATAACTCTTTCGTTGCAACAAATTGGAATCGCTCCATGAAGGCTTGTATAGTAGGTGGTTTTGCCGCCACTAATGTTTCAGGAACCATTTCTTGTAATATTTGTACGTAAATATTGTAATCATAATAGCCAGTTACTTTAACACCTTCATCTTCAATACGTTCATTGAAGAAAACTAATGTTGGATTCTCTTCTACTTCCATTTCCTTCGTAATTTCTACATCACATTTTAATGCTTTTTGCGCCGACTTAGAATGTAAATCAATTAAAAATTCCTCGCGGTCTAGACCTGCCTCATCAGCACATTGAGCTAGTACTTCCTCATCTGTAACATTTTGCTTTTGTAAAAATAATAATTCACGGAGCTTTCTTAAAAACATTACGCCGTGTCTTTTCCCTTGAAGTTCAGCGGCTTTAATTGCGATTGAAGCCATAAATAAAGATGAAAGTGGTGCTTCTTTCCATATGTCCCCATCACAAGACATACCGGAACGGCTAGCAGCTTTTTCCCATATTTGAGCTAAATCAGTAACATTCGTTTTCATTGGCTTATTTAAACTCGTTAAGTTCCCGCTTAACACATAACGAATGGTTAAGTATTGCCCATACTCAATTAATAGTTTTTTCAAGATAGGCTCTAATCCCCAACATTCTGGACATAAGGGGTCAATAAATACGTATATTTCTACTCGCTTTTTTGGGTTAGGAGTAACATTTTTCGTGGTGTACTCAACAGGACCACAATATCCAGCTGTTTGGTCACAGTTTGTTTGATCATTTTGTAACGTCAATGTTATTCTCCCCTTTCTTACTGCCTATCTGGTTGATTAATCATATGTTCAGCAGTTGTTGTAAGTCGTTGAAAAATTGCACTACGCCACGTTTCATCTAACTCTATATCATTTAGAGCAGCTTCCATACATGATAACCAAGCTTTTGCTCGTTTAGGTGTAATTTCAAAAGGCATATGTCTTGCGCGTAGCATTGGGTGGCCATGTTCCATTGAGAATAGGGGCTCACCACCTAAAAACTGAGTTAAAAATTGCACTTGCTTTCTTTTTGTCTCAGTTAGGTCATCAGGGAATATTGGCTTTAACTCTGGATGCAATGCAACGTATTCATAAAAATGGTGAACGAGTGCTTTTACAGTTTTCTCTCCACCAATTTCTTCAAACGGTGTTTTCATAAAGTAGTACCCTTTCTTTGTGTATCTATATCTATTTTAGCAATAGTTAAAATAGAGTGGCAAATAATTAGATTGACGATTGTTGTTTCTTCTTCTCTGTAAAAAAGCGAATGATTTTATTATCTGTATTGCGGACAGGAATATGATAACTATTTAATAGTGCTAAAAAGAGACTATTCCCGATTTCTCTGTCTTCTACCTCATATTCAAGTTCAAAGTCTTCTTTATTTAAATACATACTATGGTCGAGAAATAATTTTCCTTCTTTATAAGGGAAAGAGACCCGGTTGGTTTTCAAATTACCTAATAAAGTGAGAGAATCTGTAGCAATGCCAATTTGTTTAATCACTTCATTCACCGCACCGTTGGGGATTCGGCCAATCTTCTTAATGACATCAAATTCTTCAATTGATATACGTTGATTAGTCTCTAATACACCTGCTTTAACTGGCTGCTTTAATGTCAATGTATAGTAACCGTTCTTTTCGCGTACTCGCAAGGCGGACTTCGCTTGCATTAACGAAAAATCTTGTGTGTCTAAGTAATAATTTATTTGAGTATATATATCATTTGTATCTATTGAAAATTCTTGTAGTAATTGCAAATACTCTTGATTGGTAAGCATGTTTTTAAATTCTATTTCAAGCTGTTGGCTCATTATTTAGAGCTCCTTCCATCCGTGCGATTACTTTTATTATTACAGATATCTGTAGTGTTCTCAATTTAAATGCAATGGGACATATGGTAAACTAAACGTAACGAACAACATTTAGGGGGAACATATGATGAAAAAGCGCTTAGACGTTATTAATTCTAGCGTTGAAGAAAACAAGTTGAAATTAATGATTGAAGATTCTTTAACTCCTAGTGATGCAAAGCAATTACATGCGACAGGTAGTATGTTAGTTGACTCAGATCATTTAGCACTAATTTACATACTAGAAAACGATACTGACTTTGTTTATTTAGCGATAGGAAATGACCATTGGGAAAAATTATCTTCAGCGATAGATGAAGAGTTAATTATTGAACTTCATATACAAACAACAAATGATGAACTACATAAGATTGAATTAGAAAATATTACGGCTGAATTTGCTTACTTAAAAGATAACATTGCTGATAATGCAAATTATGGTGAAGAAATGGTTAATAAGTTTTCGGAAGTCTTTTTACCTCAAAAGTAGTGGCGGTGATTTATTATGGAGAATTGGGATCTTTTTCTAGCACCATATCAACAAGTTGTAGAAGAATTAAAAGTAAAGCTAAAAGTAATGCGAGAGCAATTCGATAACCTTTCGGATCATTCACCGATTGAGTTTGTAACTGGTAGAGTGAAACCGATTCCGAGTATACTAATTAAGGCAAAAGAAAAAGGCTTAAATGCCGATAATTATCACGAAATTCAAGATCTTGCTGGCTTACGTATCATGTGTCAATTTGTTGATGACATTTACACCGTAATTGAACTCCTAAGAGGAAGAAGCGATTTTGAAATCGTTGAAGAGCGGGATTACATTTCACGGAATAAAGTAAGTGGTTATCGGTCTTATCATGTCGTTATTTCATATCCTGTTGAGACAATCAATGGGCAGGTAAAAGTGTTAGCTGAAATTCAAGTGCGTACACTTGCAATGAACTTTTGGGCGACGATTGAACATTCGATTAATTATAAATACAGTGGACAAATACCTGAAAACATTCATGCTCGTTTGCGCAGAGCAGCTGAAGCTTCTGCTCGTTTAGATGAGGAAATGTCTAATATTCGCGAGGAAATACAAGAAGCACAAAAAATCTTTCATCGAAAGAAATAAATTTACGCCTATTCCTAATTGAGGTGGATAATATGAAATTTGCAATTGAATCTAGAGGCGATCGTTTATCAGATACATTAAAGCATAAAATGAAAGCTTATTTAACAGATTTCGAATTAACTTATGATGATGAAACACCTGATATTGTAGTTTCAATTGGTGGAGATGGAACGCTACTTCACGCTTTTCACCGTTACCAACATAGATTAAGTGAAACAGCATTTGTTGGGATGCATACAGGCCATTTAGGTTTTTATGCGGATTGGGTTCCTGAAGAGGTAGAGAAATTAGTTATTCATATTGCAAAAACGCCAATCCAACATATTGAGTACCCGTTAATTGAAGTAATTGTACGCTATAGTGATGAGAAAAAAGAAGAACGTTTTTTAGCAATGAATGAATGTACAGTTAAAGCTGTAGAAGGCTCGCTTGTCTTGGACGTAAACATTAAAGGGGAGCGCTTTGAAACATTCCGAGGAGATGGCCTATGTTTGTCAACGCCTTCTGGAAGTACAGCATATAATAAAGCTTTAGGTGGGGCAATTCTTCATCCATCGCTAGAAGCATTCCAAATAGCTGAAATGGCATCCATAAATAACCGAGTGTTTCGAACAATTGGGTCACCATTAATTTTACCGAAACATCATACTTGCTTATTAAGACCTTTAAAAGAGATGGAATTTCAAATTACAATTGATCACTTATCAGGTTTTCATGACAATGTTAGTTCCATTCAATGTCGAGTAGCAGAGGAAAAAGTACGATTTGCTCGTTTCCGTCCATTTCCATTTTGGAAACGTGTCCGTGATGCCTTTGTTGCGGAGGATTAAATGAGCATTTCCTTCTCTTGGAAAATTAAGCAAAAGTACGATGGAATGCTCGTTAGAGAATTTTTGCGTTCGAAAGTCGAACTTTCAAGAAGAGCGTTAATTGACTTAAAGTTTAATGGTGGTCAGATAGCTGTAAACGGGAAAGAAGTTAGTGTCCGTCATACATTAGTTACAAATGATGAATTATCGATTTTCTTTCCTGATGAAAAAAGAAGTGAAATATTATTAGCGGAACGTCTTCCTTTACACATTGTTTATGAAGATGATCATGTATTAATTATTAATAAAGAGTCAAACATGTCTACGATTCCTTCAAAGGAACATCCAACTAGTTCTTTAGCAAATGGTCTAATTCATTACTATAATGAAAATGGATATAGCTATGCAGTCCATATTGTAACGAGGCTTGACCGAGATACATCGGGATTATTGTTAGTTGCTAAACATCGCTTTGCCCACCATCTACTTTCGCTACAACAAAAAGATGGTGATGTGAATAGAACTTACTCTGCAATTCTTCATGGTTTTTTATCAGAAGAGTCTGGAATGGTTGATTTACCAATTGGACGCCATCCTGATAGCATCATTGAAAGAACAATTCGTGAAGATGGGAAGCATGCACTTACTAATTATGAGGTCGTCGAGAGAACTACCAAGAAAACTTTAGTAAAGCTGAGGCTTGAAACGGGGAGGACTCATCAAATTAGAGTGCATATGGCAGCGATAGGTCATCCATTAATCGGTGACACCTTATATGGAGGTAAGCGAGATGGAATAGACAGACAAGCATTGCACTGTTGTAACCTATCGTTTATCCATCCATTTACTAAAGAAAAGATGACTTTTGAAAGCGATCTGCCCAAAGATATGACAGTACTTTGGCAAACGCCATAAATTATAAATAGCCGTGTAGCTAAGCTACGCGGCTATTTTTTGCACTCTTCAAATGATTGAAATTTACTTTCAACATGTGGCATGCTTGATGGCACAGATACGACTTCCATTTCGGGATATTTAAGCGCAGATAATTTCCCTCCAAATACACAACCTGTATCAATATTAGCTGTATTATTACAAAAGCGGACATTGGAGACCGGTGTATGACCATAGATAACGAGAGCATCACCGTCATACTGTTTAGCCCAATCACGTCTGACAGGACGACCATCAGGTAGTGTTTCTCCTGTTATATCTCCGTAAAGGACAAAGGTTCGTACCTTTTTATCTGTTCTGCCAATATAATCTCGTTTAATACCTGCATGAGCAACGACTAGTTTTCCTTCGTCAAGTTGTAAATACAATGGCGCATTTTCAAACAGCATTCGGAACTCTTTATTTATTTGCGATTGTTCGTTTTCACCAAGTGCTTCATATTCTGCAACCGTAGTTTCAAGACCATGCTTTACTTGTACTTTTCGTCCAAGGAAAAAGCGATATAATTTATCGCAATGGTTACCTGGAGTGTAATGAGCCCGTCCTTGCTTCACCAATTGAATAACTGTATTAGCAACAGCTAATGATTTTGGCCCACGATCCGTTAAGTCCCCAACAAAAACTAACTTTCGCTTCGAGTGAAGTGGTATCCCACTATCCCAGCTGTAGCCTAATTTTTTTGTGAGTGCTTGAAATTCTTCAAAACAACCGTGTATATCGCCGATAACATCATACATACAATTCCTCCAAAATGAAGTTGATATGCCTAGTATATCTAGTTGTCTAATCGAACATGTATGTTCGCTTTCTAGATCTAACATTTAATATTAAGCCGATAGCAATCATGTATGTTAATAACGAACTTCCGCCGTAGGATATGAATGGTAAAGGGATACCTGTAATAGGTAACAAACGAATTGTCATCCCGACATTTTGAAAGACTTGAAATGTTAACATCCCGATAACCCCAGCACATAAATAACTGCCAAATGGATCATGACTTTCAAGACCAACATGAATCATACGGTAAATTAAGATGAAAAATAAGGAAATGACGATACTGCCTCCGATAAAACCAAATTCTTCTCCAATGACGGCAAAGATAAAATCAGTATGTGCCTCTGGGATTGGTACAACGCCTTCGTTATACCCACGTCCGAATAACATCCCAGATCCATTTGCTTGTATAGATTTTATTGTTTGATAGCCTATGTTACTCGGATCTTCATATGGATCCAACCATGCGTAAAATCGATTTAACTGATAGTCCTCTAGAGGAAACCAACTTGGAATATAAAGGTATATATAAACTAATGTAGAAATAAATAAAACGATTGTTCCAAGGAATCCAAATAAAAACCTCCAGCGAATGCCTGATACAAGAATCATTGTAATAATAATTGCTGTTAGTACCATCGCAGTACCTAAGTCTGGTTGTTTCATCACTAATGCTAGAGGGAACGATGAAGCTAGCAATATTTTTCCGAAAAGGAGAAAATCATCTTGCACCGTTTTTTCTTCATAGATTTCATGATGTTTCACAATAATTGTACTTAACGTAATTATTAAAAAGATTTTCATAAATTCCGACGGTTGAATGTCTCCGATACCAGGAACTTCATACCAACTAAAGGCACCGTTTCTTGCGATGGCTCCAGGAACACGTAATTCTAAACCAATTAATAATAGTAGCCCTAGTCCATATAAATACCAATTAATCATTTTATAGCGATCATAATCTAGTAGCATTGTTCCAACAATGGCAATCGAACCAATCGCATACCACATAAGCTGTTTAGCAACAAAGTTAATTCCTTGTAAATCAGCACTAAGTGGAGCACTATTTATAGATATAATGCTTACACAAAGCATTAAAAACATAATAAAGAGTAATACGTAGTCAATTTGTTGTAAAGTAGATAAATCTTTCTTCATTAGTGAAATCCTCTCTAGTTAAATCGTTAGTTTTATCTTATCAAATATGGAGTAAAAGAAACATCATAATAGATAGAAATCGCTAATAATATTTCCATGAAAGAAATGGACAAATGGATTGAGTATGTTATAATAGTTATTAGTACCAGGTACTAATAACTTGTTTTAAAAGTCAAGGAGGCCATTATCATGATGCCATTATCATTAGAAAACCGTACGTATGTAATTATGGGAGTAGCAAATAAACGTAGTATCGCTTGGGGAATTGCTCAATCATTACACAAAGCAGGTGCAAAGTTAATCTTCACTTATGCTGGTGAACGTCTTGAGAAAAACGTAAGAGACTTAGCAGATACACTGGATCCAAGCTCACTAGTCTTACCTTGTGATATTACAAATGATGAAGAAATTGACAAATGTTTTGCAGAGATTAAAGAAGCGGTTGGAACAATTCATGGAATTGCTCATTGTATCGCATTTGCGAAAAAAGAAGAGTTGCAAGGTGACTATATGAACACAACTCGTGATGGATTCTTATTAGCACATAATATTAGTGCATATTCATTAACTGCAGTTGCTAAAGTTGCGAAAGATTTAATGACTGAAGGTGGAAGCATTGTAACACTTACATATTTAGGTGGCGAACGTGTTGTTCAAAACTATAATGTGATGGGTGTAGCTAAAGCGTCACTTGATGCAAGTGTAAAATATTTAGCAAATGATTTAGGGAAAGATGGAATTCGTGTCAATGCAATTTCAGCTGGACCAATTCGTACGTTGTCAGCTAAAGGAGTTTCAGACTTCAACTCTATTCTTAAAGAAATTGAAGAAAGAGCACCTTTACGCAGAGCTACTACTCAAGAAGAAGTTGGCGATACAGCTTTATTCTTAATGAGTGACTTATCTAGAGGATTAACTGGTGAAATGTTACATGTAGATAGTGGTTATAGTATAATCGCTCGATAATAAAAGCTAAAAGTCTTTCTTCTGCCAAGTGAACTTGGTGGAAGGGAGGCTTTTTTATTACAGAAAAGATCATTGATATTAAATAATAATTTAAGTAGTAACTTCAAGCTTAACCATTATCAAGGTCTCCTTTATTAACTATAAAAACATTTAACAAATTTCTATTTTACGTAGGATAAATGTTAAAGTCATAGCATAAAAATGAATAACAACCTTTTAAAAAATATTTCATTCATATATATAAGAAGTAATAAAGGAGGTTAATTATGAACAAGCATAAAAAGAAGAAAGCACCTAAACCACTACTTTATATTGATCAACCAGATTATGATAACTATGATCAACAATCAGATGATTATGTCATCTCGCCAATTGAGGAAAGTGAGAAAAATAATAACCATAGAAAAATGGAAAAAGCTCAGCAGCGAACGGCTGATAATGAAGCAAAACCTGCAAAGAAAGTAGATCAAGTAAAAAGTAAACGTTCTAATAAAAAGAGTTTTAAAGAAATGTCGATTGAAGAAAAGGTAGATTTTATTATAAATTTACCGCAGCAACTACCTCGATTAACGGCTGAAATTGAGACAGAAGAAGCGAAAGTTCGCGGTTTAATTTATGAAAAGAGTGAAAATATTATTAAAGTCCGGACTTACCAAGCGCCTTATAAAGCAGAAATAAACCTTGAAGATATTATTGCGATCACTATCGTAAGTTTATAGGCAAAAAAAATAGGCTTATATAAAGCCTATTTTTTATGTTCTAACGAGTGAAGGTTTTAGGCATTGAATAGCACAAAAGCACGATAAATCTACTTCAATACAATTTTTCGTCTTTTCTAAGTGTTCTAACTTACAAGCCCCGATTAGAGAAATACAACAATCATCTTTACCAGTTAACTCTGCAACTCTTAAAGGATTATTTGTATTTTCAAACGGTTTTAATACTTGTAATGTCGCACAACACCCTCTAATTTCTTCTACTCGGAACCAAATACTAACAAAGCAATCTTCTCCAACGTCGCCAAAAGCATGAAACGGGGAACCGTCACTATTGCTTAGGACAAATGGAATTGTATCTCCTTCAACACCTGTTGGAGCAAGTAAGTTATCAAAACAACTAGTTTTACAATTCTCAACAGCGTCTTGGGCATCTTTAATTGCTTCGACTGCGTCAAGTACACATTTATTACTCATAATAACCTCCTTATGGGTGGGCATTTCTATTCTCTACTAACATATGAGACATTTGTCTATTATGTGTATACTTTTTCATAAAAAAAGAGGTCAAAATTGACCTCAATTAGGAAGTAATCTAGTTCATACCTTTTACCTTACTAATCTAGGATCCAAGCATTGAATTGCGCAAAAACAAGTTAGATCAACTTCAACACACTGATCTGTTTTTACTAAATCCTTCATCTTGCATTGCCCTTCTAATGAAATGCAGCATTCATCTTTACCTACTAAATCGCTTATATCGAGTGGAGCCTTACCTTTAAAAGGCCTTAAAACACGCAACGTAGCACATTTTCCTCTAATTTCTTCTACTCGAAACCATATGCTAGCAAAACAAGAACTTCTGCCAACATTTCCTAACGCATAAAATGGAGAACCATCATTATTCCTTAAAGTAAATGGAATTGTGTCTCCTCTAACGAGTTCAGGTGATAAAAGGTTACTAAAACAGCTTGATGGACAGTCTTCAATTGCGTCTTGGGCATCTAAGATTGCATTTAAAGCATCTTTGATACAGCCACTAGATAGTTTTTTGTTCTTTCCACAGCCCATATTATATTTAGCCTCCTTCCCTATAAGTGCAATTCTTTTAATAAGATATTAACCCATTAAATAAGAGGTATAGGTATTTTCATTAGAATGAGTAATATATAGCGAAAATAGGCTAATGTCACATATAAACGTGCTAGAGCATATAAAGTAATAAATAGAGTAAAAGGAGAGGTACCAATGGAACGAGCTACACCAAAAACTAAAATCCGCAAACGTCCAAGTTGGGCTCAATTACAGCAAAGAGTAATTTTTTTACAGTCTGAGATTTTAAAATATAAGCGAAAGCTGAAAAGATATAGAGACAATGCAAAATATAAAAGTATAGACGAGTTAAAAACGGAACGTGATAAATTAGAGCATATGTTAGAAGACCAGTATAAAAAGAACGAAAAGTTAGAAAAAGATTATTCAGTATTACAAGAGGAAAATGAAAAAATGAAAGAAGAAAAAGCCTCCTTACTAGCAGAAGCGGAAAAGAGTAAGGAAAATAAAGAAAAAAGTCATCATTCATCTAACTATGATTTACTAAATGAAAAAATAGGGCATGTAAGCGAGCAATTAGAACACTATATAAAAAACTATGAGAAAAGTGAAAAAAGACTCAAAAACCATGATAAAGAATTAGCGAAAATTGAATTATTAATAGGGCAATTAGAGCAGTACTCAAAAAACAAAGTCGAAGAGCAATTGATGACATTAAAGACAAAGATTTCAGCTATTGAAGAGAAAATTATGAATGAAAGTAAATCTTCAAGGTATTTACAAAAATAATCTTTAAGTAGGAGATAGCCTATACCTTCATCGTATGTCTTGAATATTCTGTTACGGAAGCTAAGACGATACGTAAGGAGGAGAATGTTATGTCAGAAAGAAAAAAGAAAGTTTTACAAGTAGATGAACTAATTGTAAAAGCTAATAAAGTCATTATTCTTGATCAAGACCAGAAAAAGGATAAAAAAGATGAGCCAAAACGTCGTGATCCATGGGGTTGGTCATGGAATGATGATCAAGTTGAAAGCAGTAGTAGCAGTAGTAGCAGTTCAGAAATATTAGACAGTAAAGATGATAAACCTAGAGATCCATGGCTATAATTATGTAAGAAGGAAGAACAACAGATTTGTTGTTCTTTTTTATTTTATATTATTTAAAATAAAAAAAATGAAGCAAAAAGGATGTAAGCCATACAGAACAGAATATGGAATATATAAAATTGATCGTCATTTCAGATGAAAGAAGAGGAGAAGGTGATAAAAATGGAATTAATTAAGATTACAGATTGCTGTTATTATTTCAAAGGAGCTGTGAATATTGGTTATATAAAATATAATAATTATGGAATTCTCGTAGATTCTGGTATTGATCCTTCGGTAGCTAAGAAGGTAATGAAAATAGTACAGAAAAAGGGAATACCTTTTACGCATTTATTTATTACCCACGCCCATGCAGACCATTATGGAGGAGCAGCTTATCTACAAGAAAAGTATAAAGTAACTACAATTGCTCCGCCTTTCGAAGAGGCAATCCTTACATATCCGCAAATTCATACGATGTTATTAAATTCAGGCAATGACAGCAACAAAGAATTACAAAATAAATTTCTACAAGGACAAGCGGTGAAAGTAGACAAAATTTGCAATGAAGGAATAAATACTATTGATGATATAACGTTTACTGCGCTTCATTTCCCGGGACATAGCCATTTTCAAATGGGATTATTATTCGACAATATTTTATATGCAGCAGATTCCTACTTTGGAAAAGATGCATTAAAAAAACACGGGATTCCATTTATTGTAGATGCCGAACAAACAATGGAAACATTGAACAAATTACTTGAAATTGATTGCTTAGGGGCTGTACCTGGACATGGTGAATTTGAGAATGACTTTAGCTCATCTGTGCAAGAGAATATACTGAAACATGAGGAAGTTTATCAGACAATCCTATTATTATTAAAACAAAGATATAAAGGTTTAGAAGAAATTCTCTCCAGTGTTTGTTTAAAGTTAAACATCACTTTAAATTCTTATATGTCTTACTCCCTTTATCGAACGTCCATTAATGCTTATGTAACGAAAGGAATTAATCGTGGGGATATTTCTTATCATTTTGAAAATAATAAATTACTTTTCACAAATTCAAAAGGGCTTTATTATAACTAACAAAAATAAAGCCATCCAAAGTAACCAATATTGTGGAAGCGAGGAGGATTGCGGTTCGTCCGCAGAAAGGGAGTGGATTTCAAGATATGAACATAACCCATTAACAAAAATAAATTAGAAAAAGGGCTGCGAGATCATCAGCTTTCACTGACTTTCTGGACAGCCCTTTTGTCATTATATTGATTTTTTCATTTTCACATGAGGGATACCAGCTTCCATAAACTCATCGGATACAGGTTGATACCCTAATTTTAAATAGAATTTTTCTGCATGTGTTTGAGAATTTAATATTAATTGAGGAATGTTTTGCTCTTTTGCAGTTGCTTCAAGAGCTTCCATTAAATTAATTCCAATGCCGTGTTTTCTGTAAGGTTTTAATACACAAATGCGTTCTACTTTTCCACCTTCAGCTATTTTTCTTAGTCTTCCTGCAGCTACAGGTTTTGTTTCGTCATAACTAATGAAATGGAAACAGTCTTTCTCGTACTCATCAATTTCGAGATCTTCTGGAACATTTTGCTCATCGATAAAAACTTCTCTCCTTACAAGAAGTGCATCTTCATACTCTTTCTCCGTTGATACTAATTTTGTCACTAATGCCATTATTAACAATCCTCTCCTAGAAGGAAAGTCTCGTAAACTGTCCAAGATCCATTTTCTAATTGGTATAATAGTTGAAAACGGTCAACAATTTCTTCGTGGTTGATATCCATCATTTTCATACTTTCAAGCACATCAGAGTGTTCCGCATCTGACATTTTTTGTCCAATAGTTATATGGGGGACAAAACTAAATTCTTGCGCTTGTTCCAATGCGCCGCTATTTAAATCACTTTGTAATTGTAATAATGTTTCATGGTTTTTCACACCTAGAAAAATCGTGTTCGTTACAGGATGGAAAGACCCAACTTTATAAACATTCAAAGGGAATGGAGGAGTAGTTTTAGCAATAGATCTCACTTGATTTACTACTTCCTTTATTTTCTCATCGTCCACTTCAAACATTCCTTTAATTGTAATGTGAGGTGGGATGAGTGTGTAATGTGGATCGTAACGCTTCCTGTATGAATTCGCAATATCTTGCAGCTTTTTAGATGGGAAAATAGCAATACCGTACTTTAACATGAAAATTCATCCTCCTCGTATAGAAAAATTGAATGTAGTTACAATTAATTAGGAAATATATTCAATTTCTTACTTTATATTATATCAAAATTTCGTGTCACTGAGAAATATGATTACCTACTTACTATATAGAAATTTTAATGCTCTTTTTAAATCTGGTTGCCAATAAGTCCATGTATGGTCTCCTTCAAATTCATCGTAAAAATAAGTGAAAGGTTTGTTTTGTAATATATTATGAAGCGTACGATTTGGTGTAAGGAAATCTTTCGTTTTTCCTTTCGTTGTTTCTACTACAGATTCCTGTTTACCAATGACATGATAGACATTTAATGAACTTGATAAGGACTGAAAATTTTCAGCTTTTTTCAAAACTGTATCATTTACATAAGGAGAGTGCATAACAATATTTGCAAATGTATGTGGGTAGTTAAGACTCGTAATAAAAGAAGCCGTACCTGCCAACGAATCACCCATTAATGATCTACCATATGCTAAGTGATGAGTGGAATATTCCTTGTCAATAAATGGAACTAATTCATGTACTAAGAATTGTTGATATGCTTCATTCTTTTCGCCATTTGGATGGTACTTTTCTCTACGGTCTTCCACGGATTTATATGGAACACCGACGATAATGAAATCTTCTAATTGCATCTCTTTTATTCCTTCATCAGCAAATGTTGCAATTCGCCCCAATTGAAAATAATCCTGACCATCCTGAACGTATAGTACAGGATATGTATAGAGATGCGAGTAGGCAGGAGGGAGGTAAACCATCACATTTATTTCTTCTTTTAAAAATTTACTATTAACCGTAAGCTCATCTATAGAACTTTTAATCTCATCTATTTTTTTCATTATTGTCACTCCGTTTCGTCTATATCCTCTTGTTAGTATATCAAAAGTGGGTATAATCTTGCATCGATTTAAACTATTGGAAATGGTATAATTAAATTTACATAATATTATGACTGTACATTAACGTGGAGGGGATTAACATGAAAAAATCAATTCATAGTAAAGAAGTTGAAGCGGCAGCGCGTAAAGCATTGTTAGAAAGAGGTGTAACAATGGAAGCGATTGCTGAAATTGTATATGAAATGCAATCCCCATATTCTGATCGTTTAACTATAGAAGAGTGTGTTGAAAGTGTGGATGCTGTTCTAGAAAAGAGAGAATTACAGCATGCTTTATTAGTTGGAATAGAACTAGACAAACTCGCAGAACAAAATAAACTATCAGAACCATTACAATCTTTAGTTGAAATGGATGAAGGTTTGTTCGGTGTCGACGAAACAATTGCACTTGGTGCAGTATTTGGATACGGAAGCATTGCGGTTACTACATATGGACATTTAGATAAACAAAAAATAGGTGTCATTAAAAAACTCGATACAAAACAAGTAGAAGGAGTACATACCTTTCTAGACGATTTAGTAGCAAGTGTTGCAGCAAGTGCATCAGCTAGGATTGCTCATCGTTTAAGAGATATTGAAGATAACTTACGAAAAGAAGAAATTGTGAAAAAAGAGATGGAAGAAAGAATTGGATAAGTTGACAGTGAGGTAATGTGATGAGTGAGCGAATTTTAGACTCTATAGACAAGAAAAAATTAAAAAATGAAATAGACGAAAAGATGAATTCACAACTCAAATTACTATGGGATAATACTGCTGATGCTGTGTTTATGTTTGACAGTAAAGGTGAAATTACTCATGTGAATCCATCATTTACAAAAATGCTTGGTTGGAGCGAACATGAAATACTTTCAAGAAATGATATCTCGATTATTCCTAAACATTATAAAAATGATCAAAAAAAGGTGTTGCAACGAATTTTAAATGGAGAAGTAATTAGCTTTCATTATACAGAAAGAAGCCGAAAAGATGGTAAGAACATTCATGTCTTAGCGTCTTACCATCCCATTAAAGATGATAATGGTGCTGTAATTGGTGCGACAGCAATGTATAAGGACATGTCAGAGCAAGTTAGAATCGAACAGGCACTTTCTGAGAGTGAAAAAAGATACCAACAATTAATTGAGCATACACCTTACATGATTGTTGTCCATGATGATATGAATATTTTATATATAAACAATGCAGGCGTTCAAACACTATGTGCAACTAATAAGAGTGAGATCTATGAGCGAACGATTTATTCATTTGTTAACTCTGACCTAGAAGATGAATTAGCAAATATATTAGCAAAGTTGAAAAAGACAAATCGTTCTGAACTGATTATTAATTCTTTAGACGGAAGGAAAATTAATGTAGATTGTACGACCATCCCCATCACCTATTTAGGAAGAAGAGCATATCAATCGGTCCTTCATGATGTTACGAAAAGAAAAAGAGCCGAGAAAGCATTGCGTAACAGCGAAAAGGACTACAGAACAATTACGGAATATTCTACAGATATGATCAGTGTATTAAATCGAAGAGGAAAGGTAATATATGCTTCTCCTTCGCATGAAACAATACTAGGATACGATGCTAAAGAATTAATAGATTCCAACTTATATGCGATTATTCATCCAGAAGATAGAAAAAAAGTTTTGCAAGTTTTTTCAACAGGTGTTTCCAAGAGACAGGGGCAAACGGTGGAATGCCGTCTAAAAAAAACAAATAATAGCTGGGTCTGGGTAGAAGCAAGAGGAACACCATTTATTAACGAAAAAGGTGAACTTGAGAAAGTTGTTATTGTTAAACGAGATATAACGGAAAGAAAGATTTACGAAGCAGAACTAGAGTATATGGCTTTCCAAGATAGTTTAACAGGATTACCTAATCGCCGGTCTTTTCTCCATCAATTGGACATGCTTGTTGAAAGTGACAATGCAACTTTTACAATCTTTTACTTAGATGTCGATCGTTTCAAATATGTAAACGACTCGCTTGGGCACCATAAAGGTGACGAATTGTTAAAAGCGATTGCAAAAAGGCTTGAAGAGTCTAGTGGGTTTGACAATGTTGCTAGGCTAAGTGGTGATGAGTTTGTCTTGCTTACAAAAGACTTAAAAAATGAAGAAGAAATCATCCAACGAGCCAATAAATTATTATCTATATTTAAAGATGCATTTTCAATTAATAATTTTGATTTCCATTTAGGAGCTAGCATAGGGATTGCCACTTACCCTAAAGATGGTGAAGATGCGCTGTCTCTATTAAAAAATGCAGACTCAGCAATGTATGAGTCAAAAGGAAATGGCAAAAACCAATATCACCTTTACCTTCCTTCTATGAATGAAAGAACGTTCGAATGGCTTGTATTAGAAAATGACTTACATAAAGCTTTAGAAAAAGGTGAGTTCTTTATAGAGTATCAGCCGCGTATTGATATGAAAAATGAACAAGTAGCAGGGGCAGAAGCGTTAATACGTTGGCAACATCCAACTTATAATCGAGTAAACCCAGCAAATTTTATTCCATTAGCAGAAGAAACTGGATTAATTATCCCAATCGGTAAATGGGTATTAGAAACTGCATGTCGTCAGTTAAAAAGCTGGCATGAAGCAGGTTTTACAAATTTGAAAATAAGTGTTAACTTTTCTGCTAGACAATTTTTATCAGAGAATTTAATAAAGGATGTTGCAGCAGTAATTTCTGATAGCAAGATTAGTCCGCAACATTTAGAAATTGAAATTACAGAAAGTACCCTATTGCAAAATGAATTAGTTGTTTTGGCTGCATTGAGAGAGTTAATGGAAATGGGTGTGCAAATAACACTTGATGACTTTGGCACTGGTTATGCTTCTTTAACTTACTTAACTAAGTATCAAGTAAATGCACTAAAAATTGATAAGTCCTTTATTAAAGATATTTCAAAAAATCCTGAAAAAGATGCAATTACGACTGCTGTCATCACATTAGCACACAGTCTAAATATGCAAGTCGTTGCTGAAGGTGTTGAATATTACGAGGACTATGAGCATTTGCTTTCAAAAAATACTGATGAAATACAAGGCTACTTTATAAGTAGACCAATTAGTCCAGAAAAATTCTTAATGGCATTAAAGAAAGGTACATTTACGAAATGTTTTAAAAAGCACTCATAAGGAGTGCTTTTTTCAATCCTGACTATTCTACTGTAATAAATAATTTATGAAAATTATTTTATGTATGATATAGTATAGTAGGTAAAAAAATACGAAAACAATTCCACAAGATTCCTTGTGGGAGAGGTTCGCGAACTCCCTCTATAAAAAACTAAGGAAAACGATATCCTTGGGATACGTTTTTTTATTTGTTTATTACAAGAAAGTATAATTTTGGCATATACTAAGGGCGTTCGAGAATTAAGTTTTCTTCTTAAAAAGGAGAATGGGAAATGAAAAAAGGAAAAGCAGTTGTTGTTTTTAGTGGTGGACAAGATAGTACGACATGTCTATTTTGGGCGATGGAACGCTTTGAGGAAGTTGAAGCCGTAACATTTAACTACAATCAAAGACATCAATTAGAAATAGATTGTGCTAAAGATATTTGTAAAGAATTAGGAATTAATCACCATATTTTAGATATGGGTTTATTAAATCAACTTACTTCTAATGCGCTAACACGCGACACAATAGATGTTAAAGATGGTGAAGAAGGAGAGTTACCTTCGACATTTGTTGATGGAAGAAATTTAATCTTTTTAACTTTTGCAGCAATTTATGCAAAACAAAAAGGTGCAAAACACATTATTACTGGCGTTTGTGAGACTGATTTTAGTGGGTATCCAGATTGTCGAGATATGTTCATTAAATCGTTAGATGTAACATTAAATCTTGCAATGGATTATCCGTTTGTCATTCATACACCGTTAATGTGGTTAAATAAAGCAGAAACTTGGAAGTTAGCAGAAGACCTAAATGCATTAGAATTCGTGAAAAATAAAACATTAACTTGTTACAATGGCGTAATTGCTGATGGATGTGGAGAATGTCCAGCATGCCACCTTAGAAACAAAGGTTATGAAGATTATCTTAATATGTTAGAGGAAGGAGGGAGTAACTAACGATGTTACAGCAATTTTATCCACAAGTACCTCACTCCTATAGTTACGAATTAAATAAGGATATGCATTTTGCAGCAGCACACTTTGTTCCACACGAGTCTGCCGGCAAATGTGTAAATGTCCATGGCCATACGTATTTCGTAAATGTGACTGTTGCAGGTGATGAGCTAAATGAAGCGGGTTTCCTAGTTGATTTTAAAACATTAAAAGAAATCGTACATGATCGCTACGACCATTCTCTAATGAACGATAAAAAAGAAGACTTTAATGATAAGAATGCATATGATTTTCCGACGACAGAAGTTGTTGCTAGAAAAATATATGAAAATATTCAATCTTACCTAAATGGAATGGATAATAAGCCTCAATGTTTGCAAGTATTAGTAAGAGAAACACCAACTAGTTATGTAGTATACCGCCCTAAAAATGGTGGGAAATAAGATGGAAAAGGCAAGAAAGATTCCAGTCTTAGAAGTATTTGGTCCAACTATTCAAGGTGAAGGAATGGTTATTGGACAAAAAACGATGTTTGTTCGTACAGCAGGCTGTGATTACCAATGTTCCTGGTGTGACTCTGCATTCACTTGGGATGGCAGTGCGAAAGATGAAATAAAGCAAATGACAGCAGAAGAAATTTGGAACGAGCTTAAAGAGATTGGAGATAACCGGTTTAATCATGTAACGATATCAGGCGGGAATCCAGCTCTCTTATCAAGTATTGGTTCACTCATCAATTTGCTTCATGAAAAGGGAATAGAAGTAGCCGTTGAGACGCAAGGGAGTATATGGAAAAACTGGTTTTTAGATATTGATCAACTGACTTTATCACCAAAGCCTCCTAGTTCTGGAATGGAAACTAATTTTGAAAAGTTGGATGAAATTTTTCACCGTCTAAAACAAAATTCTAATTTTGGAAAAGAAGTATCATTAAAAGTAGTAGTCTTTGATGAAGAGGATTTTCAATATGCAAGGGATGTACATACCCGTTATCCAGAAGTGAGTTTTTTCTTACAAGTTGGAAATAGTGATATTGAACATGAAGCTTCGACAAAAGACTTACTTGAAAAATTAGAATGGCTAGTAAATAAAGTGGTTGAATCACCTGAAATGAATCATGCTAGAGTGTTACCGCAACTGCACACCCTTATTTGGGGGAATAAAAGAGGCGTGTAAGGAAGGAAGGATTTAAGTTATGAGCGGAAGAAAAGATAGTGAATTAACAGATGTTACGTTATTAGGAAACCAAGGAACGAATTATACGTTTGAATACAACCCAAATGTTTTAGAAACATTTGAAAATAAGCATATTGAAAATGATTATTTTGTAAAGTTTAATTGTCCCGAATTTACAAGCCTTTGTCCGAAAACAAATCAACCTGATTTTGCAACTATTTACATTAGCTACATTCCAGATGTAAAAATGGTTGAAAGTAAGTCATTGAAATTATATTTATTTAGTTTTAGAAATCATGGTGATTTTCACGAAGACTGTATGAATATTATAATGAAAGACTTAATCAAATTAATGGATCCGAGATACATTGAAGTTTGGGGGAAATTCACTCCAAGGGGTGGCATTTCTATTGACCCATATGTTAACTATGGTAAACCGGGGACAAAATTTGAAAAAATGGCGGAGCATCGAATGATGAACCACGATTTATATCCTGAAAAAATTGATAATCGATAGTATGTAAAGCCTTTGCAGCCAATGCGAAGGTTTTTTTGTGCCCATAAATACATCCCATCTTGATCACATTAAACTTTCTTAAATATAAGAGGAAACAAATGAAGAAAAGGCCATAAACATAAGAGGTAATATATCTACAAAAAAGCACTAATAAATGAAGTGACATAAAACATTGTTATAGCTATAATTAATTATCTTTTACAATTTTATTAAGAAGGTGAAATCATGATTATTAAAATGCGTTTTACTCTGGTGTTAAGCGTTATATTAATACTCCTTACTGCATGTGGAACTGATAAGGTGATCGACAAAGATAACAATAATGAAACAGAAAATGAACATAGTGAAAATAACGAGGATGAGGATAATCAAAATACAGAAACTGAAAATGAAGATACTGATCAGGAAGGTTCTGATGAGATAATTGAACCGAAAAAAACAACACAATTCACTTTACATTGGGAAAATCATAATGGTAGTTTTAGCGTCAACGGTGTTAAATTGGGCGATTCTCATAAAGGAGTATTAGAGAAGTTAGGAAATCCTCAAGAAATAATTGAAAATGGGGATGAAACATTAGAGCTATATCTTATCGAAGATTGGTTCACAAGAGAATTAGCAGTGACTTATAAAGAAGAAAAAGTTGTCCGAATCGAATTATTCGGCTCATTAGAAACTACTGAACTAGAAGCACTTATTCAAGATTTTCAAGGTGGCATCTATCGATACAAATACGCATCCTACTCGCACCTTTTTGAAAGTCCAAACGGTAGTTTACTCGTCATTGACTCGAGTAATTATGCGAAATATGGCATTCAGCAACGCTATATAATTACAACGATGAACAATTGGAAAAATGAAGAAAATTACCTAGAAGATTATATGAGAACTGATAATGATGCTGCAATTGCTGTTATTGTTCGCTCTAACCCTTTATATATCCATTTACTTGGTTCTGGTGAGCTTGTTGTTAATGGAATTAAGATTGGTGATTCGAGGGAAACGGTAGAGGCGTTGTTAGGTGTGCCATTTGATGCTGAAGAAGATAAAAATTATGAGAATCAAGAAACTTCAGACCATGGGTATTGGCCACATTGGAAGTATACGTATGGAATCGAAACGGAAATTAATTATATTGAGTTTATTGTAGAATTTTACAAAGATAGAGTCATTGCAATAGAGTTGCATGATGAGATGCAAGTACCGATCATTCCAAGTTCATTTGTCGAAGAATTCGAAGGTACGATTTATATGGAAGACAGTTCTAGTTCTTTCATTTTCGATGCAAAAGAAAATATCTTTGTCATACAAGCACAATTGGGCAATTACAGAATTGCTGAAAGAGCAGACCGAAACTGGATTAACGCAAATTTTGAAGAGTCCTTAGAGAAAGTCACAAAGCAAGAAGTACTAGAAAGTCCAATTATAATAAAATAATCAGCAAAAATAGAGGAGAATGGGGCAGTTCCATTCTCTTTTTCTATTTGAAAAAGCCAGGCAAAAGCCTGACTCGCCATTAATTATTTAGTTGTTTGACCACTTAATTGTTGCTGCGCAGTTTTTACTAAACGCTTCGTAATCTCCCCACCAACAGAACCATTGCTTCTAGCTGCTGTATCAGGACTTAACGTTACTCCAAATTCTTGCGCTATTTCATATTTTATTTGATCTAATGCCTGTTCGATACCAGGCACTAACAATTGATTTCTACTTCCTCTTGCCAATTTAATTGCCTCCTTTAAATTAAATTAATGTATAAAACAACTAATGAAAGTTGTATGAGTAGTTTACGTAAACTTTAATTAAAAACACTTGGTAATGCTTAGTAGTTGAAATAGAAATTTACCAAAAGAGGAATTTTGCAAAAAATAGTTAACTTAATAGTATATGCAAAAATAATATTTTTTATTCTATCTTTAATAAAAAATTTATAATTATATGAGGGACTGATGAAATGAAAGGGTTTAACGCTTATCCGCTTGGAGATAGCGCAATTACTATCGAATTTGGTAAAACTCCTTCTCAGCAAGTGTTATCAAAGGTAAAACAGTTTTCCCAATCGCTACAACTAGCAAAATTGGCATGGATAATTGAGTGGACAACGGCTTATACAACGGTAACAATATACTGTGACATAGCGAAAGTTAATTCAATAAAGAAAGATAACGAGGATATTTTCACCTTTGTTATAGAAAAATTATCTAGAATACAAAGTACGATAATAAATGATGAATCTATATTAAATAAACAAATTGAAATACCGGTGTGCTACGATGATGAATTTGCCTTGGATCTTGAAGAAGTGGCAAAACTAAGTAATCTTTCTAAAGATGACGTTATTGCTTTTCATACAAACGCTATTTATCAGGTGGCAATGGTTGGTTTTTTACCAGGTTTCCCTTTTTTACAAGGGTTACCGAGTCAGTTAACCGCACCACGTAAGAAAACACCACGCCTAAAAGTTTTAGGTGGTTCTGTAGCGGTTGCCGGAAAACAGACAGGAATATATCCTTCAGACTCACCTGGTGGTTGGCAAATAATCGGACGCACTCCACTGAAGTTTTTCCGTCGTCACAATGCTAATCCGAGTTTATTAAAAGCTGGAGATACGGTATGTTTTAAAAGAATATCGAAAGAACAATTTTATTTATTGGATAAAAATCAATGAGTATTGAAGTAATAACACCTGGAATATATACGACTGTTCAAGACCTCGGAAGAACTGGATACCAACACATTGGAGTTAGTCCAAGCGGGGCATTTGATACTTTTGCACATCGAATTGCTAATATCCTTGTCGGAAATGATGAGTCCTGCGCAACATTGGAAGTGACGATAACAGGGCCAACATTAAAATTTAACAGTCAAATGAACATCGCCCTGACTGGTGCCAATCTTTCGCCAAAGCTAAATGGTATTGAAATAGAGAACTGGCGTCGTTATCTTGTTAACGAAGGAGATATTTTAAGGTTTGCAAAACTAAAGTCAGGATGTAGAGCATATTTAGCTGTATCTGGAGGAATAGCTGGTGAAAAGTGGCTAGGTAGTACGTCTACTTATTTACAAGAAAATGTAGGTGGCTATAAAGGGAGGCTACTGCAAAAAAAGGATGTATTACACGTAAATCAGTCTACACGTACTGATAATGAAGAAATTACTAAATGGAAAGTCTCTCAACAATTTCTTAATCATTATTATCAAAAAACACCAATTCGTGTACTTAAAGGAAGACATTATGATCAATTCTCAGAAGAAGAGCTTAAAAAATTTATGACTAATCGTTATCACGTTAATGCTTCATCAAACAGAATGGGGTATAGGTTAGATGGAGAAACAATACATCGACTTGTGGAGCAAGAACTAGTGTCCGAAGGTGTCAGTAATGGAACGGTACAGATCCCAGCAGATGGCAAGCCAATAGTATTAATGAACGATCGACAAACGATTGGTGGCTATCCTAAAATAGCTCAAGTCATCAGTGCTGATCTAATAAAACTTGCACAATATAAACCCGGGGAAGACCTTTCATTTCGATTTGTCTCTTTACAAGAGGCTCAGAACGCATATTTAATGCTTGAGAAGGAACTAAACATATTAAAAGCAGCAGTAAAGCTAAAAGGAGGGATATAGATGAAGCAAATCGATATCAATTGTGATTATGGTGAAAGTTATGGTTCCTTTCGAGGTTTTGTTAGTGATGACATATTAAAATACATATCTTCTGTAAATATAGCTTGTGGCTTTCATGCTGGAGATTTTCGGACTATGGAGCAATCAGTCAAACAAGCAATGCAACATAATGTGAAAATTGGAGCGCACCCAGGTTTTCCTGATTTACAAGGGTTTGGTCGAAGATTTATGCAAATGACACCAAAGGAAGTGTATCAAATTGTTGTTTACCAAATCGGAGCTTTATCTGCTTTTGTTAAAGCGGAAGGTGGACGCCTAAATCATGTTAAACCTCACGGTGCGCTATATAATTTGGCAGCCAAAGATCTATCAATTGCTTTAGCGATTGCTGAAGCGGTATATAAAACAGATAATTCATTAACATTATACGGACTTGCAAAAAGTGAGTTAATTACTGCTGGTAAGGAAGTCGGGTTAGCCGTTGCAGAAGAAGCATTTGCAGATCGCACGTATCAAGCTGATGGGTCATTGACACCTAGGACGGAGAAGAATGCTATCGTAACGTCTATTGATGAAGCAATAGATCAAGTTGTACATTGTATTAAACATGACGAGATGCGATCCGTTTGTGGTAACACAATAAAACTAGCGGCAGACACATATTGTATACATGGTGATACAAATACAGCACTAAGCTTAGCTAAGCAACTTACATACACCCTGAAAAAAGAAAATATTATTGTCGGATAAACCGAGGTTTATTCATGCGTGCATTGCTTGGGTACTCCAAGCTTTTTTCTTTTTCAGAAAATTTTTTTTGGAAAAACAGAACTATTTTAATCTTGTTTTCGTCTAACGATCATAAAAAAAATAAGGAGGGTATTGTATTGGCGGTTAATAAATTTATTGAACCTATATATGAAAATGACATACAAAACCCAGAAGAGTTTCTCATTCGGTTAATGGAAGAATATGGACAAAGTGTCGCGCGACTTGCTTACACTTACGTTAAAGATAAAGCATTAGCAGAAGACATTTCCCAAGAGGTTTTTATAAAATGTTATCAAAACTTAAAAGGGTTTCGAAATGAAAGCTCGTACAAAACTTGGGTTTATCGTATAACGGTCAATCATTGTAAAGATGTTTTACGGAGCTGGACATTAAGAAATGTTATCCCTACAGAAATTTTCTCTTCAAAAAGGGAGCAACATAGCTTTCGTGGAGAGGAAAGTAAATCCCCCGAATATATGGCGCTCTCAAATGAAAATGACAGCGAAATAGCAGAAGCAGTATTAAAACTGCCGATTAAGTTGCGAGAAGTAATTATTTTTTATTATTATGAAGATCAAAAAATCGAGGAAGTAGCAAATCAATTAAACCTGAATGTTAATACTGTAAAAACACGATTAATGCGGGCGAAGAAAAAATTAAGAAAGCTGATGGGAGGTAGTCATTTTGAGTAAAGAGCTAAAACATTTAAGGGAAAAAATGAATAACACAGTACTTAAGGATGTTACCTTCGAAGAACGTCATATGCAAAAAGTATTGAATAATATACATAGTAATTCACATATAAAAGTGGAGAAAAATAATAGTTTTTTTAATAATGCAACACGTGCGACATTTGCAAGCGTAGCAATCATTGTTTTAGTATTCGTTGTTCTATTTAACAGTGAAATAAATATTGGTGAAGGAGATGCCCCCCCTAATAAAGAGCAATCACCAGTTGATATTCCAAAGAAAGATGATAAAAAGAATGATGATAATTCTGACGATGAAAAAGATAGTGAGCAAACGAAGGAAGATGCAGAAAAGAAAATCGTAGTAATTGAAAATAAAGCATTAGAAATAGCAATTAGAGAGAGATTACAAAAAGAGACAGGTGAATTAACCGAAGCCGATATGCTTAGATTGACAGATTTATATCTGAGCAATATGTCAGGTAATTTAAATGGACTAGAACATGCGAAAAATTTAACACAAATAATAATAATAACTGATAGTAACGAAAGTATAGACCTTGCTAAATTAAGTGGTTTACCTAACTTATGGCTAGTTTCTATAGGAGGTTCTGGTAAGTACCAAAATTTATCTTTACTTTCTGAATGTGAAAAATTAATGGAACTTCACATATCAGGGTGGGTAGATTTAGAGCAGGTAGCATACTTAAAAAATATTTGGAAACTACAAGTGGAATCGATAGATGTAAAGGATCTAACACCACTAGCTAATTTGAGTAATTTAGGTTCACTTAAATTAATAAATATCCATTTTGAAGACTTTTCTCCACTTTCAAACTTAACGAATTTATACGAACTTGGTATATATTATACTTTTGATAGGTCTGACCCTAGTAAAGAAGCATTTAAAAATTTCTCAACGATAAAAAATTTGAAGAATTTAAAGTGGTTAACGATTAATAATTATGGGATCAAGGATATCTCTTCACTAGCAAATTTAGATAAATTAGAAGCTCTTACATTAAAACAAAATAATATTAGTGACATTAGCCCGTTAAGCAATTTAAAGAGTTTAGAGGGCTTATATCTTACTAATAATAAAGTTAACAAAATATCAGCAATTGCTAACTTAACTGAATTAAGTTGGTTACATTTAGATGGAAATAACATTAGTAATCTTGAGCCCGTTTCAAATTTAACTAATCTAAGGGGGATATCTTTAAATGATACGAAAGTCACTGATTTAAATGTCTTAGAAAACTTACCACACATCTATAAACTCGAAATTAAAGGTGCGCCATTCGATGATATTAAGTCATTAGAAGAACAACTTTTAAATATTCCAAACTTGAGAGAGCTAATGATATCGGAAAAATTAAAAGAAAAATTAATCGAAACAGGGACGTTTGAAACATTACAGAACAGAAATGTTAGAATATATACTGAACCACCCTATGAAGGTGAGATGAAAGAATGGCAAGATGTATAGAGGATAAAATGAAGAGTGTAGGATTTTCCTACACTCTTTTTCATTTTCTATTAAAGTATTGTTTGATAATTTACAAGTTTCATATTATACTTAGATTAACAAATGTTCAAAATGTAATTAACAAAATTTCACAGGGGATAGTAATGTGGCTGAATCGAAAATAACTAAAGTAGTTGAAGCGGCTAAAATGTACTATGAGCTTGACTATAGTCAGCAAAAGATAGCTGAAAAATTAGGAGTATCTCGTCCATCTGTATCTCGCTTACTTCAACAAGCTAAGCAAGAAGGTATTGTTAATATTTCGATAATTGATCCAAACGACAATAGAGAAAAACTTGCTGAACGCTTAACAACTGTTTTCGGTTTAAAACATTGTATCGTGACAAATGTCCCGCAATACAACAGTGAAAACATAAAACAGTCGCTAGGAGCAGTTGCAGCATCATATTTAACGGAAATTGTTAAAGATGGTGACATTATCGGAACGACATGGGGAACGACGTTATACCACTTAAGTCAGCAACTTCAACCGAAAAATGTAAAGAACGTAAAAGTAGTCCAACTAAATGGTGGAGTTACTTATTCAGAAACAAATACATATGCATCAGAGATATTAAATGATTTAAGTAAAGCATTTCATACAGTTCCACACTTTTTACCGTTACCTGCTGTTGTAGATCATGCGGTAGTAAAAGAAGCAATCCTTTCAGACAGACATATAAACTCTGTACTGGAAATGGGTAATGCAGCTAATATTGCCCTAGTTACAGTTGGTGCATTAAATGACACTTCTACATTAGTGAATGCCGGTTATTTTACTAATAGTGACTTAAAAGTGTTAAAGAATAACGGAGCGGTTGGCGATATATGCTCTCGCTGTATTGATATAAACGGTGAAATAAGTAGTAATGAACTTGATCAAAGAACAATTGGGCTAACATTAGCAGAGTTAAAGAAAAAAGAATACGGAATACTCATTGCAGGTGGAAGTCAAAAGATAGAAGGTATCTTTGGTGCTTTAGCTGGTAAATACACGAATGTGCTAATTACTGACCAATTTACTGCTAAAGCTTTACTAGAAATGGAGGTGAACTCATCCCATGAATGAAAAAGATTTAGCAAAATTAATTCGTGAAACGACATTAAAAGTGTTATCGAGCGATCAACAAAAAAGTGATAAAGAAATTCCAATTGCTGCGTCTAATCGCCATATTCACCTTTCAGCACAAGCGGTAGACAGACTTTTCGGAAAAGGATATCAACTGCAAAAGCTAAAAGACTTATCGCAACCTGGCCAGTTTGCTGCGAAGGAAACGGTAACATTGATTGGTCCAAAAGGAAAACTTCAAAAGGTCAGAGTATTAGGGCCAGCACGTGGTGATACGCAAGTAGAAATCTCACTAACTGATGGTTTCGCATTAGGACAAGCAGCACCACTACGAGACTCTGGAGATATTGAAGGTACCCCAGGTATTACAATTCAAGGTCCTAAAGGACAATTGAAAATTGACAAAGGATTGATTTGTGCAGCTCGTCATATTCATATGCATTCAACGGATGCGGAACGTTTCCAAGTAGAAAACGGTGAACGTGTCCAAGTGAAAGTTTCTGGAGACAGAGGGTTAACATTTGATAATGTTCTCATTCGTGTTTCGGAAAAATATCGCTTAGAAATGCACATCGATATTGATGAAGCAAATGCAGCACAAATTAAAAACGGTCAATTGGGTACGCTTCTAAAATATTGAAAGGGGGGATGGCGTGAAGAATAAGATCGAAGCAATTGTTCGCGAAGTCGTTTTAAACTATTTTAAAGAGAAAAACGGCCAGCATAAAAAGCTTCTAATTCTACTTAACTATGAAACTCCTAATCAAAATGAAGTGTGGGATCTTGTTGGAACACTATCGAAAACATATGACGTTACGTTATGTGTCTCAGAAAAATGGACAACAGTTCCTAACACAATCAATGTAGCCGAAGTCATTGCAATTGATGGTTTAACTGATCAAACAATGACTGAAATGGCAAGCAATGTTGATGCACTGTTTTTACCTACAATTTCATACGGTTTTCTTGCAAAGCTTGCAATGACAATTGATGATGAGAAGGCACTTGCGTTATGTATTCACTTCCAACTAGTCGGGAAAAAACTAATTGTTGCAAAAGATGCAATTGCTCGAAAAGGTGAGCAAAAGCTTCTAATGCCACATTCCATCCAAGAACGAATTTCTACATATATAAGTCAACTTGTTAAGGATGGCGTTAGTGTACTGAAGATGAAAGAAGTTGAAAAGTGGCTTCAGCAAAATGTTGATGCAATACAAGTGAAAAAACCTGTTTTACTTGCAAAGCATATTGTAGAAATTGCAGAAGAAGGCGACAACGAGTTACAGCTTTCAAAGAACACTGTAATTTCCCCACTAGGAAAAGATATGGCAAGGGAATTGGGTATCTCATTAAAGATGAAGGAGTAAAGCCATGATAATTGGACAAGTTGCCGGAAGCGTCGTTTCTACTACAAAAGACGTAAAGCTTCAAGGGAAAAAACTTCTAATTGTTCAGCCACTTGACATGGTCACTTTGAAACCAGATGGAAAACAAGTTGTTGCTATCGACACTGTTGGTTCTGGAAAAGGTGAAGTAGTCATGGTTGTGAGCGGAAGTTCAGCTAGACAAACAGAAATAACAAATGGTACGCCAGTTGATGCAGCTATTATTGGAGTAGTTGATATCATTGAAATTCAAGGCGACGTTACATTTGATAAAACGAAAGGGAGGTAAACATCGTGCAAGTTTCTGAAAAAGATATTCAAAAACTAGTAGAACAAGTGTTATCGAAAATTTCGACAGAAGCTACTAGCAGTGAAAAGGCAAATCCTGAACCAGTTGTAGCGCTAGAAGACGGCGTATTTGCAACTGTTGATGAATGCGTTCAAGCTGCAATGGTAGCGGAAAAAGAAATGCGTTCTGTCTCACTTGCAACTCGTCGAGCAATGATTAAAGCAATGCGTGAAGTAAGTATTCGTCATGCAGAAGAATTAGCTATTATTGCTGTAAATGAAACGGGTCTAGGACGTATTGAAGACAAGAAAAATAAAAATCTATTAGCTGCAGAAAAAACACCTGGAGTTGAAGATTTAGTAAGCACTACTTATTCTGGTGATGATGGTCTAACATTAGTTGAACAAGCACCATTTGGAATTGTAGGTTCAATTACACCAACAACAAACCCAGCAGCAACAATCATTAACAACAGTATTTCATTAATCGCAGCAGGTAATGTCGTTGTTTACAACCCGCACCCAAGCGCGAAAAAAGTTTCACTAAAAGCAATGCAATTACTAAATCAAGCAATTGTATCAGCTGGTGGTCCTAAAAATGCATTAACATCAGTTGCTACGCCAAACTTAGACACTAGTAAACAAGTAATGGAGCACAAAGATATTCGCGCATTAGTAGTTACTGGTGGTGGTTTAGTAGTTAAAGCAGCAATGAAAACTGGTAAAAAAGTTATTGCAGCAGGTCCTGGTAACCCGCCAGTAGTTGTTGATGAAACAGCTGATCTGGAAAAAGCTGGACGTGACATCGTAAATGGAGCAAGTTTTGATAACAACGTATTATGTACTGCTGAAAAAGAAGTATTCGTTGTCGATAAAGTAGCTTCAACTCTGATTAAAGAGATGGAAAAAAGCGGTGCGGTTTTACTAAAAGGTTTCCAGTTAGAAAAGTTATTAAAAACAGTTTTAACTGAGAAAGATGGAAAGCATTATCCAGCCCGTGAATTTATCGGAAAAGATGCTTCAGTAATTCTGGAAGCTGCTGGTCTAAAGGCTGATCCTTCAGTTAAGCTAATTATTTGTGAAACAAAATTTGATCATCCACTAGTATGGACAGAGATGTTAATGCCAGTGCTGCCAATTGTACGAGTACCAGATGTTGACACAGCAATTGAAATGGCTGTTAAAGCTGAAAAAGGTAACCGTCATACGGCAATGATGCATTCACAAAATGTTACAAATATGACCAAAATGGCAAGAGAAATTCAAGCAACGATTTTTGTTAAAAATGGCCCTTCATACGCTGGTTTAGGCTTTAACGGAGAAGGATTCACAACTTTAACAATTGCCGGTCCAACTGGTGAAGGTTTAACATCAGCAAGAACATTTACTCGCCAACGTCGTTGTGCCTTAGTTGAAGGATTACGAATCATATAGGAACGAGGTAATGTAAATGGCAAAGAAAGATGAAAAGAAGGCTGCAAAAGCAACTTCTAAAAAACAAAGTGATAAAAAAGAAACTACAACAAAAACAACGCCGAAACAATCGGCACAATCTAAAGGAGGAAATAAAATGATGGAAGCTTTAGGAATGATCGAAACAAAAGGTTTAGTAGGTGCTATTGAAGCAGCAGACGCAATGGTGAAAGCAGCAAACGTAACTTTAGTAGGTAAAGAATTAGTAGGTGGCGGACTTGTATCAGTAATGGTACGTGGTGACGTAGGTGCAGTTAAAGCAGCAACTGAAGCTGGTGCTGATGCAGCAGGACGCGTTGGAGAATTAATCTCAGTACACGTAATTCCACGCCCAGCTGGTGACGTAGAAAACATTTTACCAAACAAATAGTAGGTGTAAATAATGACACAATCAATTGAGAGTTTCATAGAAACGATCGTGCGTAAAACAATAACAGAAAAATTCGCTGATACGAATATTATTGACAGCAAGCGTCGCACTGTAATAGCGGCGAACTGGAAAATGAACATGTCGTTAGAAACAGCGGGTTCATTAATTACACAATTAGCAGATACAACGTATAGTAATACTGTTGTTGTATGTCCACCGTATCCATACTTATATCCAGTGAAACTTTTGCTTAATCAAAGCACTAGCAATATTCAACTTGGTGGACAAAATGTTCACGAAGAGGATAAAGGTGCTCATACGGGAGATATTTCAGCAGAAATGCTAAAAGATGTTGGCTGTGAACATGTGATTATCGGTCATTCGGAAAGACGTATGATTGGTGAAACAGATGAGCTAGTAAATAACAAAGTAGTTAAAGCATTGGAAAAGAAGCTAACTCCTATCATTTGTATTGGAGAAACAGCAGAGCAATATGACCAAGGCTTAACGAAAGAAGTTGTTTCTAGTCAAATTCAAACAGCTTTAACTGGTGTAACAGATCTATCTGATATTGTTATCGCATATGAGCCTGTTTGGGCAATTGGTACAGGAAAATCTGCAACAGCAGAGCAAGCACAGGACATTCATGAATACATTCGTTCTACAATTGAAAAGTCACATGGCGTTTTAGCTGATGAAGTTCCAATCCTTTATGGTGGATCTGTTAAAGCAAAAAATGCAGAAGAGTTTTCAAAAATGAAAGATATTGATGGTGTGCTTGTTGGTGGTGCTAGCTTGAATGCAGAAGAGTTCAAGTCTATCATCCAAGCGTTTGCATAAGGAGAGTTGCAAAATGAAAAAAGTTGCGATTGGAAGCGATCACGGCGGCTTTGCATTAAAAGAAAAAATTAAAGCTTACTTAACAGAGTTAGGCTACGAATATATTGATTTCGGATGTCTTCATGGAGAGTCAGTAGACTATCCAGACGTTGCTTTCTTAGTTGGTGAAAGTGTTGCCACTAACGAAGAGTACGTTGGAATTATGATTGACGGAGTCGGTATTGGTAGTGGCATGACTCTAAATAAAATACCAGGTGTTCGCGCTGCAGTTTGTTGGGACTTATCTTCAGTGATCAATAGTAAAGAACATAACAATGCAAATGTTCTTTCGATTGGTGGTCAACACTTAGGTGAAGGTCTAGCAAAGCAACTTGTGAAAACTTGGTTAGAAACAGAATTTGCAGGCGGGCGTCATGATCGTCGCGTTACTAAAATTATGGAAATTGAAAGCCGCTTTATCAAACGATGAAAGCAGGTTAAACAATGTATATTGCAAAAGTAGTTGGAACAGTAGTTTGTTCTCATAAAGATGAAAGTTTGCAAGGTATGAAGCTTTTAGTCGTCCAGCCATTAAAAGACGACTTAACACCGAAAGGTAAGCCACTTGTAGCCATTGATACAATTAAAAGTGCTGGCCAAGGAGACCTTGTCTATTTAGCAAAAAGTAAAGAATCGTCCCTTCCACTGTCAAGAGAGTTAGTAGCTTCAGATGCTGGAATAATGGGAATTATCGAAGACTATTACGTAAAAAAATAACTGGGGGTAATTAATAATGAACAACGCATTAGGAATGATCGAAACTAAAGGTTTAGTAGGAGCAATTGAAGCAGCAGACGCAATGACAAAGGCAGCTAACGTACAACTTATCGGTAAAGTAACTGTAGGTGGCGGATTAGTAGCAGTAATGGTACGTGGAGATGTAGGTGCAGTTAAAGCAGCAACAGAAGCTGGTGCTGATGCAGCAACTCGCGTAGGTGAATTAGTTTCAGTACACGTAATTCCACGTCCACACGGCGATATCGAAAACATCTTACCGAAAGCATAATTATGAAATTAGCAAAAGTCATCGGGAATGTCGTATCTAGCATAAAAACGAAAAGCCATGAAGGAACTAAGCTAATGGTTGTACAGCCGATTGACATGGAAGGTAATGAAACAGGAGATTCATTTATCGCAATTGATGGAAGTCAAGCAGGCATAGGTGATATCGTTCTTATTATCGAAGAAGGTGGCTCATGCCGCCAAGTTTTAAAAAGACCAGAAGCTGCTGTTGATGCAGTAATTGCTGGCATTGTTGACAAACTAGATCGTACGTAATAATGGAGGTGAGTTCAATGAACATGGAAAAGTTAATTGAACAAATAACAAGTGAAGTAATGTCACAAATTTCAAACGGGAAGCCTGAAGCTAAAGTTAATCAAGGTTCAGCTTCTACATTGAAGCCATCTTTGAACGCTAATGTAATTACTGGTGCTCAAGTTGGACGAATGATCGACCACACGCTTCTTAAGCCTGAAAGTACAGAAGAGCAAATCATTAAGATTTGTGAAGAAGCAAAAGAATATTCTTTCGCAACAGTTTGTGTGAACTCATATTGGGTTTCTACAGCTGCAAAGCAACTTGCAGGAAGCAAAGTTGGAATTACAACGGTAGTAGGTTTCCCATTAGGAGCATCTAGTACATTTGTAAAAGTTGCTGAGTCACGCGATGCAATCGCTGACGGTGCTACTGAAATCGATATGGTTATGAATATCGGTGCAATGAAATCTGGAGACTATGAAACAGTTAAAAAGGACATTGAAGGTGTCGTTTTAGCTTGTGGAGACGTTCCAGTAAAAGTTATCATTGAAACTGGTTACTTAACTACTGAAGAGAAAAAGAAAGCTTGTATGCTATCAAAAATGGCTGGAGCAGCATTTGTTAAAACTTCTACTGGTTTTGGACCTGGATGTGCAACACCAGAAGATATTAAATTAATGCGTGAAACAGTTGGACCTGACCTAGGTGTAAAAGCTTCTGCATGTGTTCGTGACTTAGACACTGCACGTAAGATGATTGCAGCTGGTGCTACTCGTATCGGAGCAAGTGCTGGTGTGGCAATTGTTAACGGTGGTAAAGGTGAAGGATACTAAAGTATAAGATTAAAAGAGTCGTTAGCATAATGCTGGCGGCTTTTTTATTTTCAATAATTTGGTGGCTATTCGTGATTCTTCAGACAATGTATAATAAGGATATGAATGCGTTTACAATTCAACAAGGTGGTTACTACATATGATGACTATTGCTGAGCAAATTACGGAAGCAAGAGAAATGAGACAAATAACTGAGAAGGATTTAGCAGATAAAACAGGGTTATCGCTAGAATTTATTCTAGATTTAGAAGAAGGAATTGTTGATCCAAATGCTTCGGTTTTACTAGTTATAAGTAATGCATTAAATTGTAAGTTTACTCTTGGATCAGTTTCAATTTAATTGTAAGTTAAATATTTTATTAATAAGCAATCTTCATATATTAGGTTTAACAAGCGCGGGAATTTTCCGGGCTTTTTTCTTTTGCATAAAAAAGGTAAAAGTTACAAACTCTACAAATTAAAGGAGCAGT
Organism: Lottiidibacillus patelloidae; assembly: GCF_002262935.1. Taxonomy (NCBI): domain Bacteria; kingdom Bacillati; phylum Bacillota; class Bacilli; order Caryophanales; family Bacillaceae; genus Lottiidibacillus; species Lottiidibacillus patelloidae. The sequence goes on from NZ_NPIA01000001.1 coordinate 303,764, forward strand.
GATAAATTGCCGTGATGAAAAAGTTAATAAAAACTTTTTTTGAGAAGAAGTTAGATAAATATTTGGATGAAAAAAAAGTTGAAGAGTCCTTGATAATAGAAAAATCGTTAAAAAATAATATGCAACATTTGCAAAAATTTATTGGTTCTAGTGATGACATAACAGTAAGAAAAATAATTATAGCAAATGACATTAATGTCACTCTTATCTACACCGATGGTTTAGTCGATTCACAAAGAGTGAGAGAGATATTTGACACACTTTTAATAAAAACAAAGGAAGCTAATATTGAGGTAAAAAAGCACGAAAAAAACATTACATCCTTTATTCAAGAGCAAGTCCTCACTAATGATGAAATACAAATTGTCCAATCCTTTTCAGACATTCTAAATGCGGTTCTCTCAGGTGATACGGCAATATTAATAGATGGTAATGATCAGGCTCTACTTGTTGAGACAAAAGGGTGGGAAAAGCGAGCTGTTTCAGAACCATTATCACAAACTGTCGTAAGAGGTCCTCAAGAAGCATTTACAGAAACATTACGAACAAATACAGCATTAATTCGCAGAAAAATAAAAGATACTAGCTTAAAAATTGAACAAAAAAAAATTGGCAGATTAACTAAAACGGATGTTGCAATTGCCTATATAGATGGAATAGTAGATGAAAGTGTTGTACAAGAGGTAAAAGACCGTTTAAGTAAAATTGATGTAGATGCAATTTTAGATAGTAACTATATTGAGGAATATATCCAAGATGAAACGTACACTCCCTTCCCTACAATATTTAATTCTGAACGCCCAGATACAATATCCGCAGGATTACTTGAAGGACGTGTAGCTATTATTGTCGACGGCTCACCATTTGTATTACTAGTTCCAACTATCTTCACACAATTTTTTCAAGCTGCTGAGGATTACTATCAAAGGTGGGATATTGCATCTTTGTTAAGGTTGTTACGGTTTTTGGCTTTTTTTATTACATTGTTTGCACCATCTCTTTATATAGCTGTTATCACATTCCATCAAGAAATGTTACCGACGACATTATTAATAAGTCTACAATCCCAACGAGAAGGTATTCCATTTCCTGCCTTTATAGAGGCTATTATTATGGAAATTACCTTTGAAATATTAAGGGAAGCGGGAATTAGGATGCCACGAGCAGTTGGTTCTGCTATTTCAATTGTCGGGGCACTCGTAATTGGAGAAGCTGCTGTACAAGCAGGATTAATATCACCTTCTATGGTTATAGTCGTGTCAATTACGGCTATTTCAAGTTTTATATTCCCGGCTTATAACATCGCAATTTCAGTAAGGATATTACGGTTTCCTATGATGGCACTAGCTGCTTCATTTGGATTAATTGGGATTATTATGGGAACCATCTTTCTCGTTCTTCATTTATGTAGTATTCGTTCATTTGGCGTTCCATATATGGCACCTGTAGGTCCTAGTATAAAAGAGGATAAAAAAGATACATTAATACGTTTTCCATTACGAGGTTTATTTTCACGTCCTAGTGTTATTGCAAATAAAAATAAAATTCGAGAAGATGTTTTAAGACAACCAGAAAAAAAGTAAGGTGATGATGTGGTAAAGAAGGTACTTGTTTTAATTCTTATTCTTCTAACGTTAACTGGGTGCTGGAATAGAAGAGAATTAGATGAACTAGCTATTACAGTGGCTTTAGGTATAGATAAAGATGGAGAAGATTATTTAGTTTCTGTACAAATTATTAATCCAAGTGAAATTGCTAGTACGGAGAAAACGAATCGAACGCCAGTTACTACCTATGCGCAATCGGCACCTACAATTTTCGAAGCATTAAGAAAATTAACAACTGTTTCTCCTCGGAAGCTTTACTTATCACACTTAAGGGCAGTTATTATTAGTGAAGAATTGGCTAGAGAAGGAATTAAGAATATCTTGGATTTCTTTAATCGAGATCATGAAATGAGAACAAGCTTCTTCTTAATAGTAGCAAAAGATCAAACAGCCAATGATGTTGTGAATATTTTAACACCTATGGAACAAATACCAGCGAATAAGCTATTCAGTTCCATAAAAACATCGCAAGACGCGTTTGCTGCGACAACACATGTCACACTTGATCAATTTATTAAAGAGTACCAAAGTAGTGGTAAGCAATCGGTCATTACAGGTTTAAAAATAGTTGGTGATAAGCAGATAGGAAAAACACAAGCAAATGTTGAAAGCGTAGGTGCTTCAGCGGTATTAAAATATGAAGGCCTTAGTATATTCAAAGAAGATAAATTAGTAGGATGGCTAAATGAAGAGGAAAGTAAAGGATACAACTATATTATTGGGAATGTAAAAAATACAGTAGGACATATCAATTGTCCGAACGATTCTAAAGGTAGAATTACTATAGAATTAGTTAATATAGAAACAAGTATTGATGGGAAAGTAGAGAAGGGAAAACCGAAAATATCAATTGATATTTGGTCAGAAGGAAATATAGGTGAAGTTGCATGTGTTTATGACTTTAAAGAAAGTGGTGCTTTACAATTAATTGAAACTGAAGTTGAAAAAAAAGTTAAGCTGTTAATTGAAGCTGCCATTACAAAAGCTCAAAAAGACCAAACGGACATTTTTGGTTTTGGAGAAACAATTCGTAGAGAAAATCCATCTTATTGGAAGCAAATAAAAAAGGAATGGGAAGAAGAATACTTTGAGGATTTAGAAATTGATACTAAAATTTCCTTTAAGATACGACGGACAGGTACTATAGATAATTCGTTTTTCTTTAAATAAAAAGGAGCAGATGTACTATGTGGGGGATATTTTTCATTCTATTAATAGCTATAGCAATCATTATGTATGAAGTTCCTAAAATGCTAAGAAACCGAGAGTTGAAGCAAATGTTATTTTTTTTCACACTGCTTTTATTTGGAGTAGTATTAAGTATTCTTAATTTTCTACACGTTAATATCCCTAGTCCTATCCTTGTATTAAGATTTGTTTATTCACCAATTAGTAATTGGATTGAGGCAGTATTGAGTTAGGAAAGTAGGTGAATTTGCGATGGAGAAGGGAAGAATTTCAAGCCGCCAATTTGTGATTCTTGTCATTATGTTTTCATTAGGAAGCTCAACAATGATAGTGCCACAATATATTATACTAAGTACCCAACAGGATGGTTGGATTTCAGCAATATTGGCAACTGTCATGGCACTATTTATAGTTTTATTTTATGGGAAATTAATAAACTTGTATCCAACTAAATCAATAGTAGAAGTTGCAATTATCATTTTCGGAAAATGGATAGGAAAGATAATTGGATTTGTTTATCTAAGTTATTTTATGATTCTTGCTTCGGGCTTATTACGTCAAGCCGGGGACTTCATCACGACAGAAATTATGCCAGAGACACCAATTCAAGCTCTTATGATTCTTATTTTAGCTGTATCAATTGTTGCAGTGCGTTTAGGTATAGAAGTACTTGCAAGAACAAGTGAAGTTTTTTTACCGTGGATCATAGGTTTGTTTATTGTTCTAACGCTATCCTTATTACCAAAAGTTGATTTGCTGAATATACAACCAGTGTTAGAAAATGGGATAAAGCCAGTTATAAAAGGGACATATACGCTTCTAGGAGTGCCATTTATAGATTTTATTGTTTTATTAATGATCACCCCCTATGTTAAGGATCATAGTAAAATTGGAAAATCGTTTATGATAGGTACAATAATTGGTGGAACGTTAATTACTCTTATTATTTCTTTATCGCTCCTCGTATTAGGTCCTGAGTTGGCTTATCGTTCACTCTACCTCACTTATGAGTTAGGAAAGCAAATAGAAATAGGGAATTTTCTAGAGCGTGTTGAATTAATAGTTGCAATCATTTGGTTAGTAACTATTTTTGTCAAAATAACAATTGCCTTTTATATTTCTTGTTTATCTTTAACACAAATCTTCAATTTGAGTAACTATAAAACATTAACCTTACCAATTAGCATGATCATCATCCCTTTAGCGTTATTTTTAGTGAAAAACTTGCTGGAGTTTAATGAATTTGTAACTACAGTATTTACACCATTTGTTTTTACAGTAGGATTACTTATACCAATTCTGCTTTACATTATTGGTTCAATTAGGAAGAAGCTAGGGAAGACTAGTTAAATATTCAATACTTTTGAAATTAGAATTTATGATGATATAAACTATACAACTTACAAAACATCTGGCGCAACTAACTCAATTTTGATTCGTTCAGGGTCCTCAAAAAATACAGCATAATAGTTTTCGCCACCTGCATATGGGTGGCTATCTTTATATAAAATAGTCACTCCTCTTTCTTCAAGCTCGATTGCAAATTCGTCAACTTGTTCACGAGACTTTGCATGAAATGCTAAATGATTTAACCCTGGGCGACAACGATGATATGGTACGTCTAAATACTTTTCTTCTGCTTGCACAAAAACTAAATATGTAGCACCTAGCTTCCAGCTTATGCCTTGATCCCATTTTTGGTATTCAAAGTAACCTAATTTTTCTAAAAACCATTTCCAAAAACGAATACTTTCTTGAAGATTACTTACGTATAGTTCAATATGATGAACTAACCCATTATTATCCAAATAATCACATCCTTATGCTATTATTATACTAACTATACAACATTGTATATCATTATGGGGGATGAAGAATGGAATTGACTTGGAAGGAAGAAAAAGTATCTTTAGATGAAGTGTTAGAGTGGATTAAAAGTGTCACCTCCGCAACTAATGTTAAAGGTCCAGAAAAAATATTCCGAGCGAATGATTGGGGAATTACGGCAAAATTTCTTGCAGATGGGAAGGAAGTAGTTTGCAAAATTGGCTTTCTACCACTTTTTCAAACATCCCCAGCAATTTATCAATTGTTAAATGGTGCTTCGAATGCTCATGTACCTAACCTTATTAAAGCTGTTGAAAAAGGTCAACAAACATGGATGTTATTTAAGCCATTTTATGGGCAAGATTTAAAAGAAAGCTTAAGTCTAGCAGGTATTAAAGAAGCGGCAAAAACAATTGCTTCTATTCAAAATGAAGTTTCTAAGAAGTATATGAATAATAGTAGATCAATACCGAAAATAGAGATAAATGAGCTTAAACCATTTTGTCATACCTTTCTCGACTTTTTAGAAGAAAATTATGCACCGCTTTGGAGGACTAACACTAGGAAAATTGCAGAAGACTTTCGTATTAATAAAGACAAGGTAGCAATATTAGGTGAGCCAAAAACATATCAGACTTTGAAAGCTAGTATTTCACAAATATGTAGAAAACTTTTTGACGTGAATATACCTCTTTCAATCTTTCACTTAGATTTACATACAGGGAATGTAGTTACACTCGAAAATGGGTCGAAACTTATTTATGATTGGGAAGAAGCCATAATTACACTACCTTTTTTTGCACTAAGTAAACTATTGCCAGAAGCTGCAAATTTAGCAGATGAAGAAAATATATCAAATGACCCACATTTATTAACGTGGAACGCTGCTCAACAAAGTGTAATAAATGCTTATCTAAAAGAATTAAATTTCAATAGTGAAAGTAATAAACAACATATTTTTGACTTAGCAATGTGCCTGGCACCACTCATTTATGCAAACCAAAGCTTGCAGTTTATTGACCAAGTCGGTTGGTTGGATGATGCAGCAGGATTTTTAGCGTATGATGTAATACTAGCTTTTGAAAGAATGGAAGAATTAGAGAAAAAGGGGAAATTTGATGTTTTATATGACAGTTGATGATGAAATCAAATTAAAGTTGCTAGAAAAAAGAGATGCAGAGGATGTATATTCTATCTTAGATAAAAATAGAGATTATTTAAGAGAGTGGCTACCTTGGGTTGACGGAATGAAATCTAAAGAAGATTATCATCCAGTTATTGAGATGTGGCTGAAACAATTTGCTGCGAATGATGGTTTTCAAGTTGGTATTTATTACAAAGAAAAATTTGTTGGAATGGTCGGTTTCCACGAGTTTAATTGGGGACATAAACAAACTACAATTGGCTATTGGCTTGATGGAGCTTCGCAAGGAAAAGGAATTATGACTCGATGTGTAAATGCATTATTAAAGTATGCGTTTGAAGAACTTAAGCTCAATCGGGTTGAAATCCGTTGTGGCGAGAAAAACTTCAAAAGTAGAGCAATTCCTGAAAGACTAGAGATGAAACATGAAGGAACCATTCGAGATGGCGAATTTTTGTATGACCATTTTATCAATAGTTATGTATATAGTATGTTAGCAAAAGAATGGTTTGAGAAAAATAATAAATGTTAAAATGGGAGGAAGTTATGACTAGTAAACTTCAAATCTACTTTTATGGAATGATATTAGGAGCATTAATGATGATTATTCCACAATATAACTATTCGTTTTTCTTTGGTATTGTTCACAATATTTATGAATTATTACGTCTATTAGGACTAGTATTTTTTATTACTTGTGGAGTTCCAATTGCAATAGCCGTAGTTCGTACATTATTTATTAAGTAGAAAGGAGCAGAATTGCTTGCTCCTTTTTTTATTGTGGTGTATTTTGTCCGCCAGTAGGGTGATTAGCTTTTTCCATATCTTCAGCTGCCATCGTATTATTTACACCTTGTGCTTCACTGAATGGCTTGCCTTTTTGTGCATTGCTTTTCTCGTTATGTCTCTTTTTATTATTCGTCATATTTATATCTCCCTTCATATTTACGTCATTTTATCGTTCGTATAAATTCCCTATATTATTCAAAAACTTAAAAAGGGAATGAAATAAGTGCAATATCCATTTTATTACCATTGATATTTCTACAAAAGCTTGTATAATTATAACTATTATAAAATTCTGTAAATTATTAATAGGGGGAAAATAAACATGAAGTTAATGAAAGTATTATTTGCAGCAATGATGGTCGGTGTACTTGCGATCGCTGCTGGGTGTGGAAATAATGATAAAATTGTAGTAGCGACAGATGCTGCTTTTGCACCTTTTGAGTATTTAGATAAAGGAGAAATCGTCGGTTTTGACGTAGACATCTTAGAAGCTGTAATGGCGGAAGCTGGACTAGAGTACGAATTAAAAAATACAGGATGGGACCCACTTTTCGCTGCATTAGATGACAATCAAGTAGGATTTGGAATTTCAGGAATTTCAATCACTCCAGACCGTATGGAGTCATACGACTTTTCAAACCCTTACTTTGAATCAAAATTATTGGCAGTATTTCCTGAAAGCTTAAAAATTTCTGGTATGCAAGATTTAGCTGGTTTAAAAATTGGCGTGCAAAATGGAACGACTGGTCAAGAAGCAGTTGAGAAAATACTAGGTAAAAACCATTCAGCAATCTCAAAATATGACTCAACAGCACTTGCTTTTATGTCACTTAAGGCAGGGAACGTTGATGTAGTCGTAACTGATAATACTGTGGCAGAAGAGTACATTAAAAATAATCCAAATGATAAATTACAAACGTATACAGACCCAACATTATTTGCACCTGAGTATTACGCGATGGCATTTCCGAAAGGCAGTGAGTTAAAAGCCGATATCGATGCTGCACTTCAAAAAGTAATCGAAAGCGGGAAATATGCTGAAATCTTCGAAAAGTGGTTCGGTTATGCACCGAATACGGAAGTATTACTTCAAAAAGCAGAATAATGATGGAAAAATTGCGTAACGTAGCATAATCTCGTTACGCTTTTTTATATAAAACAGCGAAGGGGTATTGCAGATGGAATTACAGTTTGACAAAATATTGGAATATTTACCTTTCTTTTTTAAGGGAGCATTATTTACAATCGGGCTTACTGCTGGAGGAATTTTATTAGGTAGTATTTTAGGTCTTTTTCTTAGTTTTGGGAAAATGATTCCTAATTACTTTTTAAGATTACCTTTTGTTTGGTATATTAATCTATTTCGAGGAACGCCCCTTTTTGTACAAGTATTAATTATTCATTTTGGAGTCGTGCCGATGTTCATGACACCTGCAAATCCTATTGTGACAGGATTAATTGCTCTAACGTTAAATGGAGCTGCATATATAGCTGAAATATTCCGTGCAGGAATTCAATCAATCGATAAAGGACAGATGGAAGCCGCAAGAACAATAGGGATGACTAAAGTTCAAGCGATGCGTTATATCATATTGCCACAAGCATTTAAACGAATGATCCCACCACTTGGTAATGAGTTTATTGTTTTATTAAAAGACTCTTCAATTTTAGCTGTTATTGCTGCACCAGAACTTATGTATTGGGGACGAGCGATGCAAGGGCAATATTATATAGTCTGGGAGCCTTATTTAACAGTTGCAGTCATCTATTTAATTCTCACATTATCATTAACTTACTTACTGAACCGCGTTGAGAGGAGACTAGCGAATGATTAAAGTACGTAACTTAAAGAAAACATTTGGAGAACTAGAAGTTTTAATAGACATTAGTGCAGAAATAAAGCCACAAGAAGTAGTAGTAGTAATTGGCCCATCAGGGTCGGGAAAGTCAACATTTTTACGTTGTTTAAATCTGTTAGAATCAATTACTGATGGACAAGTCTTGATTAATGACGAGGATATTACTGATAAAAATACAAACATTAATAAAGTTCGAGAAAATGTTGGCATGGTATTCCAACAATTCAACTTGTTTCCGCATAAAACTGTTTTAGACAATGTTACAATTGGGCCGATTAAAGTTAAAAAAGAAGATAAAGAAGCAGCTAAAAGAAAAGGCCTAGCATTACTGAAAAAAGTTGGGCTTTCAGACAAAGCTGAAGTATATCCTGATTCATTATCAGGAGGACAAAAGCAACGTGTTGCTATTGCAAGAGCACTAGCAATGGAGCCTTCAATTATGCTTTTTGATGAGCCAACCTCGGCTCTTGACCCAGAAATGGTTGGAGAAGTGCTAGAAGTTATGAAACAGCTTGCAAAAGAAGGTATGACAATGGTCGTTGTAACTCATGAAATGGGCTTTGCTAGAGAAGTAGGGGACCGTGTCATTTTTATGGACGGTGGTTACATCGTCGAAGAGAATGTTCCGACAGAACTATTTAGCAACCCTAAACATGAACGTACGAAAGCATTTTTAAGCAAAGTTTTATAAGAAAACGATGAAACAACATCGAGGCAATCAGCCTTGGTGTTGTTTTTTTCTATGCAATATTTAGAAAAATTTGAAACCTTTAATGTGCTACCTCGTCATTATGATAAATATGAAAGAACTTTTATTAATTTATTTCACTTCTTAATAAGACATTAAATGAATAAAGGGGGATAAAAATGACAAGGTATGTATTGGGTCGAATTGGATTTATGGTAGTAACACTTTTTATTATTGCAACACTAACTTTTTTCTTAATGCAGACGTTACCAGGCTCACCATTTAATAATGAGGACAAATTATCAGACACACAAAAAGAAAGGCTGTATGCAAAGTATGGCTTAGATCAACCTGTTCCAGTTCAATATGTGAAGTATTTAGGGGCAATGCTTAAAGGAGATTTTGGTGAATCGTACCAAAGTGATGGCAGGCCAGTTACTCGTATGATCACTGAACGAATTGGTCCATCTGCATATATTGGTGGTCAAGCAATGTTATTTGGTACTTTTTTGGGGCTAATATTAGGTATCATGTCCGCCTTAAGGCATAACACTTTTGCCGATTATGGAGTAATGATATTTGCCGTTGTTGGTACGTCGATTCCATCTTTCGTATTCGCCGCCATGCTGCAATTATATTTCGGTGTCTATTTAGAAATTTTACCTGTTGCTTTATGGAACAGTGATGCAAGTATTTTTCAATGGGAGTATTTAAAGTATACAATTTTACCGTCATTGGCACTGGCAGTAGGTGTTATCGCAGGGATTGCTAGATTCATGCGAACGGAGATGTTAGAAGTGCTAGGGCAAGATTATATTGTTACTGCACATGCAAAGGGGTTATCAAAAGGAACTGTAATAGTGAAACATTCTATTCGTAATGCACTGATTCCTATTATTACAATTGCGGGACCAACGACGTTAGCAATTATGACCGGATCATTAGTTATTGAGAAAATCTTTGCTGTTCCTGGATTAGGTCGATTGTTCGTCGATTCGATTGTAACAAACGATTACACAGTAATCATGGGATTAACAATGTTCTATAGTGCACTCTTTATTTTAGTAATTTTAATCGTTGATTTGTTATACGGTGTAATTGATCCTAGAATCCGCATAGCTGGGGGGAAAAACTAGTGGAAAGAGAAAATATGAAACTAACATCTGAAATGTTTGAGCCAGCAAAAATAAATATGGATGAAAGTGAAAAGATTAATAGAAAAAGTTTAACATTTTGGCAAGATGCATGGATTCGCTTGAAGAAGAATAGAGGGGCAATCGGAGGGTTGTTTGTTATCATCTTCATCATTTTTATGTCTTTAGTTGGACCTTATTTTAATGAGCATGGCATTGATGACCAAAATATTTACCGGAAAAACTTACCACCCAAAGTACCTGTCCTTGAAACGATTGTTCCATGGTTAGGGTTCACAGGAAACAATATAAAAGGTGAAGATGAATATGCAAGAAAGTATTATAAAAACCTTGAAACAGCAAAAGAATATCGGGAAATACGCCGTATTCCAGAAGGAGAAACAGATCAAACGCTTCAAGATATTCAAGAGTTTAATCCAAATACAGATTATTTCTGGTTTGGTACAGATGACTTAGGTCGTGATGTCTTCACACGTGTATGGTATGGGACTCGAATTTCTTTATATATCGCCTTCTTAGTTGCATTCATTGATTTAATCATTGGTGTAGTATACGGTGGCGTATCGGCTTACTATGGGGGCCGTATCGATAATGTCATGCAACGAATCGTGGAAATATTAATAGGGATTCCGAATTTAATTTTAATTATCTTTTTTATTCTAGTTCTAGACCCTGGGATTCTCTCTATTACTCTAGCAATGGTAATAACCGGTTGGGTAGGCATGTCCCGTATTGTTCGAGGGCAACTTCTAAAATTAAAAGAACAAGAATTCGTGCTTGCATCAAGAACATTAGGGGCAAGTGACAGTCGCTTAATTTTTAAACATTTAATTCCGAATACTTTAGGACCAATTATTATTACTGTTATGTTTACGGTTCCTGGAGCTATATTTTTTGAAGCATTTTTAAGTTTTATCGGACTTGGACTTCAACCACCTATCGCATCATTAGGGGTTATTGTTAATGACGGATTTAAATGGATGACAACATATCCTCATACTGCTTTTGTAGGTTCTGCTGTCATTTCAGCGCTTATGATTAGTTTTAATATCTTTGGTGACGGTCTGCGTGATGCGTTAGACCCGAAAATGAGAACATAGGAGGTAAACATGGATACTATTTTAGAAGTTAAAAATTTACAAGTTTCTTTTGATACGTATGCTGGAGAAGTTCAGGCAGTTCGTGGAGTGAGCTTTGATTTACGAAAAGGGGAGACACTTGCGATCGTAGGTGAATCTGGTTCAGGAAAATCTGTTACATCTAAAAGTTTAATGCGCCTTATCCCAAGTCCTCCGGGAAGAATTAAAAACGGTGAAGTTTTATTTGAAGGGAAAGATTTAACGAAGCTTTCAGAACGTGAGATGCAATCAATCCGTGGATCTGAAATCGCAATGATTTTCCAAGATCCAATGACGTCATTAAACCCGACAATGACTATAGGGAAACAAATTACAGAAGGTCTACGTAAACATCAAGGACTTAGTGCATCTGCTGCAAAAGTTCGTGCAATCGAGTTATTAGATTTAGTTGGTATTCCAAGCCCAGAAACTAGAATTAGCCAATATCCTCATCAGTTCTCAGGTGGAATGAGGCAACGTGTTGTAATTGCTATTGCATTATCTTGTAACCCGAAAATATTAATTGCCGATGAGCCAACTACTGCGTTAGATGTTACAATTCAAGCGCAAATTCTTGAGTTATTAAAAGATTTACAAGATAAATTAGGTATGGCTGTTATTTTTATAACACATGATTTAGGCGTCGTTGCAAATATTGCTGATCGGGTTGCAGTTATGTATGCGGGAAAGATAGTTGAAACAGGATTAGTGGAAGAAGTGTTCTATAATCCACAGCACCCATACACTTGGGGGCTCTTAGGTTCCATGCCAAGTGTTGATACATCTGATGAAGAGTTAATCGCAATTCCAGGAACACCACCTGACCTTCTTAATCCACCAGTTGGAGATGCTTTTGCTCTTCGAAGTGAATATGCGATGAATATCGATTTTAAGCTTGAGCCACCGATGTTTAAAGTGACGGATACACATTTTGCTGCGACATGGCTTTTACATGAAAATGCACCAAAAGTTGAGCCACCAGGGATCATTCAAAAAAGAAAAAAAGTGAGAAAGTAGGTGTGAATATTGACAACTAACAGAGAAAAATTAGTTGAAATAAAAAACTTAAAACAACACTTTAAAGTAGGACGTAACGTCGTTAAAGCTGTTGATGGTTTAACATTTGATATTTACCGTGGAGAAACAATCGGACTTGTAGGTGAGTCTGGTTGTGGTAAATCAACAACTGGTCGTACAGTTATTCGTCTTTACGATGCAACAGAAGGTCAAGTTCTGTTCGAAGGTGAAGATGTACACGGGAAGAAATCTGTGAAAGAACTAAAAAAGTTCAACCGTAAAATGCAAATGATCTTCCAAGACCCATACGCATCATTAAATCCGCGTATGACGGTTGCTGATATCATTGCTGAAGGTATTGATATTCACGATTTAGCGAAAAACGATCAAGAGCGTATGGAAAAAGTTTATGAACTACTAGAAACAGTTGGATTAAACCGTGAACATGCGAACCGTTTCCCACATGAGTTCTCAGGTGGACAACGTCAACGTATCGGAATCGCACGTGCATTAGCTGTAGAACCTGAGTTCATCATTGCCGATGAGCCGATCTCTGCACTTGACGTATCAATTCAAGCGCAAGTAGTAAACTTAATGAAAAAGCTGCAACGTGAAAAAGGGTTAACATACCTATTCATCGCGCATGACTTATCAATGGTAAAATACATCTCTGATCGTATCGGAGTAATGTATGCTGGTAAACTTGTTGAGTTAGCAGATAGTGAAGAGCTGTATCGTAACCCGATGCACCCTTACACAAAAGCATTATTATCAGCAATTCCTCTTCCAGATCCAGATACAGAGCGTACGCGCAAGCGTATGGTATTTGATCAAAGTCAATTAGATGACAGTGAAGAGCCAGAATTCCGTGAAGTAACTCCAGATCACTGGATTTCTTGTACAACGAAGGAATTTGAAAAACTCGTACAATTATAATCATCATAATTGCTTGTAAAGATCCTTCTCAAATTGGGAAGGATTTTTTCACGATTAAAAAGTATATCATCTTTGTTAAATTGAACGAAGTGTAAGTTAAAATAACAAACATAACCTCATGAAAGTCATGCATTTCGAATTACTCCATTTACATAAAAATCCAACTAAAGACTTAGAAAAGTTCATACTATCGCATTTCGTTTTTTTGAAAAAAATTAGCGAAAATAAAAGTACACAAAAAGTATGAATGGAGAGTGGGTAAATTGGAACAGCAACAGTCATTGTTCAAAAATAAATCATATATGTTTTTATTGTCTAGTCAAATTGTATCTAACTTTGGTACGTGGTTAAATATTTTAGCGGTTTCTACATTAGTAGCTATTGAATGGAATGCTAGTCCTATCGAAGTTTCTTTTGTTTTACTTGCTTTAGCTTTACCAATGGTCTTCTTTGGGCCGATAGCAGGAGTATTTGCTGATCGTATTGAACGAAGAAAAATGATGATTTTAGCAGACATATTAAGTGGAACAGTTGTCATTGGGCTAGTTTTTGCATCGTTTACATGGCAAGTATACATTATATTGTTTTTACAAGGCCTATTTTCAACACTATTTACGCCAGCCAAAAACGGAAAATTAAAAGAAATTGTTTCTGAAGAGCATATGCAGCAAGCGATGGCTATAAGTAGTATGGTAAATAGTATTTCTAAAATTGCAGGTCCAGCGTTAGGTGGAGTGTTAGTAGCAACAATTAGCGTGCAAGGTGTTTTTTACATTGATGCCGCTTCATATTTTATATCCGCACTCTTATTACTAGGTGTCCCGAAAACAGTTCATCTAGTTAAGGAAAAGGAAGAAAATGAAACAAAAGAAAACTTTGTTGCGCAACTAAAAGGTGGATTATCTTTTATTAAATCAAAAAGTATTTTACTCATTGGGTTAGTTTCATCATTTCTAGTATTTTTTGTATTACAAATTGGTGATACACAGTTTGGAGTGTTGATACGTCAATTACCGGAAATGGAAACAGAAGTATTAGGGTTAATTATGTCCGGTGCAGGTGCTGGAATGTTCATAAGTTCAATGTTATTAAGTAAGATTAGTATTAAAAAATTAGAGCAGTCTTTAGGGCTCGGTGCTGCAATTCTCGGGCTCAGTTTTATAGGTGAAGCAGTTATGGTTATTTATTTCTCAATTTCATCTGTTCTAATTTTGGCACCAATCTTTGCATTTGCTGCAGGTAGTTCATTTGCGTTTGTTTTAATACCATTCCAAACAGCCGCGCAGAAAGAAACACCTGTCAATTATAGTGGGAGAGTATTTGGTACGATCAATAGCATCTTTACCCTTGCAACAATCGGTGGAACAATTTCAGGCGGTATACTAGTTACATTAATTGGGATAAATAAAGTTTTTGTGATGAGCGGTGGAACTTTATTTGCAGTAGGTTTATCTATAGCTCTCTATGCTATGCTGAAAAATGTTGTTCATGTTAAGGTAGAAAATGAAAAGCAAAAAATAAATGAAGTATAGACTGAAAAAGCGTCACTTGAAGTGACGTTTTTTTATTGGCTATATAATAAAATTACTATAAAATGGAATAAAATAGAAAATAGATCGGAGATAAAGAGATGATTATTAGAGCAATGGATAAAAGAGATATCTCGCAAGTACAACATGTTGCAGAAGTAGCTTGGAATGATACATATAAAGGTATTTTACCTCAAGACTTTATCGATAAATTTGTTGCGAAAGCATATTCAAGTGCTAATTTAGAGAAGCGACTGGAAGAAACTATTTTTTTAGTTTCAGATAATAATGGGCATATAGAAGGTTTTATTAGTGTAACAAATGAAGAAAATGCTGAGTTAGCTGCCATTTATTTATTACCTGATTATCAAGGGAAAGGTATTGGAACGCAGTTATTACAAGAAGCAATAAATAAATTACCAAAATTAGTGTCTATGATCGTTTATGTTGAAAAAGAAAATGGAAAAGGCTTGAATTTTTATATAGCTAAAGGATTTCAAATAGAAGAAGAATTTAATGAAGAGTTATTAGGTCATAAAGTTTCCACAGTAAAATTAAAAAAGACTATTAAAAAGTAGGAGTAAAGATGCATACAATTTATTACTTTTTCTTAGGCAGTTTAAAAGGAATATAAGAAGACTAAGAGAAGAAGAATGGTTTCAAAACATAAGTGATGATGCTAGATATTACGATGTAATCTTTCGTAATCCTAGATTAATAAATTATTTAAATAAAAAAAGTAAAGTGGAAGAGATCTTAAATAATGAGAAAGAAAAGGAATTATTCTTAAACATGATAATAAATACTAAGGAGGAAGAAAAGTGAATTCACGATGGACATTATTTCAAAATAAAAGCTTTGTTATGTATTGGCTAGGCTATTTATTTTCGGCTTTAGGAGATGCAGTTTTCTTCTTAGTATTTTCTTGGTTTATCGTTGAATTAACGGGTTCTGGATTAATAATGGGCTCATTCTTATTAACAATGGGAGTGCCAAGAATTGTATTTATGCTCTATGGTGGTGTTATTGTAGATAGATTAAATCCACGGACTGTGATGTTTTACTCTGATATTTTCCGGGGCATTATTATGCTTGTTATGTTTGCTTTTATTTTTACCAGTTATACACCCTTACTACTTTTATATATATTAGCGTTCTCATTCGGGTTGGTCGATTCATTTTATTGGCCAGCAGTAACGGCAATCCGTCAACGTATCGTACATAAGCATGATTATGCACAGTCTAATAGTTTACTAGGAGCTACGTGGCACATTTCAGCTATTGGTGGCCCTATTGTCGGAGCTTTCTTACTTATAACAGGATATTCTCTTGCAATGCTCATCTTGGCAGTTTTTTATTTTTTTTCGGCAGCGACACTATTTTTTGTGAAATTGCTACCTAGCAAACAAGCAGTAAGCGTAGATAGTGGAGAACGAAAAGTATTAAAAGATATAAAAGAAGGTTTTCAATTTGTTATCACTTCACCTTTATTGTTAACAATCATTATAGCCGCTCTTTTCGCTAACGCTTCATTCAGTACATTGCAAGTTGGGTTACCATTTCTGGCTGAATATTATGAGGTAGGTTCAGCAGGATTAAGTACGATGACATCTGCCTTAGGTGTAGGAGGAGTATTAGCATCATTAGTATTATCTTTTATCATCATTATAAAAAATCCTACACCGAAAATGGGAATGATGGCATTTCTTTTTCAAGGAATATTTATATTTCTAATTTATTTTACGACAAATCATTTACAAGTTGCATTACTAGTTGCATCTGTAGGTATAACAACTGCAGTTTTAAATGTTGTAGGGAATAGTGTTTATCAATCAATTATTCCAGAACATGTAATGGGGAGAGTATCTAGTATTATGATTATAGTTGCTCAAGGAGTTACCCCTATTGCACAAGGAATTGGTGGTTGGGCAATTGACCATTTTGGTCCTCACGTCATTTTTGCAGCAGGTGGCTCAATAGAAATTATTGTTGCAAGTATAGCGATATTTATACCAGCTGTTTATCATTATAAAATAAATGCAGAAAGTGTTTAAAAGAGGTATTGTAATGGGAAAATGGATAAAGAAGAATGTAAAAACATCACGGGGTAACTTTGAAATTTTTATTAAAGGTGAAGGAGAGCCAGTATGTGTCACACACCTTTATTCCAGTTTTAACGAATCTGGAGACTATTTTGCTGATACATTTACAGAGTCTAATAAAGTAATTTTAGTAAACTTACGCGAAGCAGGAAACTCAGAAAAAGAGCACGAACCATACCAATTGAGTATGTTGGAGGCTTTGTTTGATTTAGAAGCAATCCGTGAAACTCTTGGTTATAAAATGTGGTCATTTGCTGGTCATTCAACTGGTGGAATGCTAGGCGTATTATACGGGATATATTTTTCGAATTCATTACATAAATTAATAATTGTAGGTGCAGCAGCACGTGACTATACCGAATCCGAAAATTGTATTTATAATGAAAAGCACGAAAGCTTTGCTTATATGCAACAACTTTTGGAAGGTTTAAAGAGTAAGGATATAAGTGAAACAGAACGAATAAATTTAACAGAGAACAGAACAAAGCTTTCATTAAAGAAACCAAAAAAATTCAATGACTACTTTTCTAAGGCGATAAATAAGAAAATGTGTGCAGAAAGATTAAATTTTTTTAATAGAGAATTAGTAATTTTTGATGTGACGAAAAAACTACAGCATATAATATGTCCTACGTTAATTATATGCGGACGCTTTGATGTACAATGCCCGGTGGAATACTCCATAGAGATGAATAAGTCCATTCCAAAATCAAGTCTAGTAGTCTTAGAGTACAGTAATCATTATCCTTTCTTGGAAGAGGAAAAGCACTTTAAAAATTCAGTAGAAAGCTTCTTGCTTAATCCATAAAATGGAATTTATTTATTAATATATGAAACTTTTTATAGAGGTCTGACGTCTATTAGTTTAAGGGAGTTCATTCGAGAGAAAGGAGAATTTTAATGAGAAATTTACTTATAATGTTTTCTACAGCTGTTATTCTATTCTCTTCAGTTGGATGTACCGAAAAGTCGAATGTTGAAGAAGAAAACGAACAAATATCAGTTAACACTAACGAACAAGAACAAAGTGAACAAACAAATAAACATCCTTCTGAATTAGCTTTTGAATTCATGAAAGCAAATATGTCCCTCGGTATTGATAAGCAGGCCGTAACCGGTTTACTAGGGACTAACTTCAAAGAAATCCAATCTGAAGATGGTGTTATTTGGCGCTATAATGTCGGTGCAGATACATATGTATCAGATGATCTAAGCCTAGTTACAAAGTCAGATTACGATGCAATAAAAAATGGCGAAATTAATGTGATCGTATTTATTAATTGGAAAAAGGACTTAGTTGATAGCTATTCGATTTATTATTTTGAGAGAGACTTAAATATTATTAATGAATATGTTGTAAGTGCAGATGGAGAGACAGCTAAACAAGTAACAAATTAAAAACTGAAGCAAATTGCTTCAGTTTTTTACTTGTAAAAGTAATCCCATTTTTTATTGAAACTTGTTTCCTTTTGATACTCTTTTTCCATTGCTTCAAATTCTTTCATATCTTTTTTCAGTTCCTCGATATCTGCTTTAAGTTCTTCTAAATCAGAAAAAAATTCAGAATCCTTTGCCAAAATTATCATCCTTTAACATATTAGTGCTAATTAAAACATCCTATGCTTCTCAATGATAGGAGTTCATTACTTACCAAAGAATTTTTCGCCACTTTTTATAGATATAATTAAAGTTACTGACATCATCTTTTGGTAATAATTTTGAATCACATATCTTACGGAAATCAAAAGGAATGACTTGTTCGTAGGTGATTGGTGGTAATTTAGCAGAACGGGAATCTGTGTAACGTGTATCAACTGCTTCATCATTTGCATTTCTTTGCTTTTCTAACTCTTTTACTACTAGTAATCCAATTTGTCTACCTAATCGCAATCCTTCATCATTATCTACAGGAAAGTGAACGCCACCATAAAGGCGCGAAACAGCACACTCTTCAGCTAATTCTGCTAGTTGATTACATTCTGTTGGAAAGTAGTAGCTTAAAACAGTCTCAGCACAACCTGCTATTACAGAGTGTCCTGAAGGATAAGTTGGATGTCTTGGTGTACATAAAAAGGTAGCAAGGTCAGGGTCTATTTGGTTTGGTCTAGCAACATCTAGTTTATATTTTAAGAACCAAGTTACAACAAAACTATCGTTTATAGCGGCATGGCACGTATCTAAGATTCTAGCCGCGTGTGGCGCAGTTACACCATACGTATCTATTAACCTATCAATAACTGGAGTCCATTGCTTTGTTGCAACTCCAGTACCCCAATAATCAGCTACTTCTTTTTGCCGATCTGTTAAATTGTTTAGAGTACTGTGAACATATTTAAGTTCTTCTTTCCAATTGATTTTACGTGGATCTTTTAAATGAAATCGAATGACTTTTCCTTCAGGAGATAGAATTTTCCCATCACTGTCTCTTTTTAAATATTTTAATGGCCAAGATCCTGCTAGTGGTTCTTCTGGATTTTGCGGGGGAACTTTTTCCCCAGCGTAAGGTAAAGAAGACCAACGGTTATATGAGTATTTCATAACGGTTTCCTCCCTTCTAGTAAGGTATATTTTAATTTATGATAGATTCTCTATAATGCTTGGACGAACTGGTAATTATTTGCGAGAAAAAGCGTCTATTTCATTACCGAAATGAAATTTGTATGCATATGATAAATTAGTCAGCATTTTCTTTGGAGGTAATGTTATGAAAAATTTAACTTTTTTAGATAATTTAATTAACAAAAGAGTAATAGTTCATCAATCAGGGCCAGCGTCAAAGCGAGGAATTTTAAGGGCGGTTCAGTCAGACTACTTTGTTTTGGAGACTAAAGATGGTTTATTTTTTTATCAAATGAAACATATTGGAAGCATTCATGAGTTAGCACTAGAACAAGGAGAAGTTGGTGAATATGAAGGGACATTACCAACTGAAAAGACGTTTTACTCACTAATCAAATCGTATATTAATTTCCACTTAAAGCTAAGCCGTACAGATAGTTCATCTTATTCAGGGCTTGTACTGGATGTTAATAAAGATTTTGCACTGTTAGCAACGAGAGAAGAAGGAAAAATATATATAAATATAAATTTAGTAAATAGTGCCACTGAAATTATTAATCAACAATTATTAAAAGAAGAAGAAGATTTAATGGAGTCACCATCTGGTGTGACATTTATAGATGATTTAACTGTTGAAGTTAAAGAGCAACCAAAAGAAGTCACACATAACACTTGTAATAACATGAAAGAGTTATGCGAATCACTTGTTTTTACAACAGTAGAAATTTTGAATAGCTTGAATGAGAGAGTGGAAGGTGTGTTAGTAGGTGTTGATGATAGTAGCATTTCAATAGTGAAAAATAATGAAGTTTCTCGCATCATTATGAATCACATATATACAATTAAAAAAATAAAGCAAAAAGAGACTGAATCAAAGATAGAAGAATGTAACCAACTTCCAACTCTTGAAGCAGAAAAACTTGAAAATAATAATAAACCGGCTTGGTAAGGTAAGTTAGCTTCGTAATGTAAAGTAACTTTAATCTTATAGAATAAAAGGAAGGCTTGAGAATTTTCTCAAGCCTTCCTTTTATTGATTATCAAATTCGATTGCAGCTATATCCTCGCAATCAGCGATGACTGTATTGCCCGAAGTATTAATAAAGGTAACGAGTCTCGTAGATTCGTTGTAGCTTACAACATTGCTTACTTGTATTTGAGCACCTTGTGCAATGATACCGCTCAGTTTTGTTCCCGGGTTTAAAGTTTTTATTAATTCACAAATTGGCTTTGACATTAGTTCCTCCTAATGTAAACGAATAAGGTCTTATAATATCGTATAAATAAGAGGAGAAAAAAATTCGCATTTTTTTACCATTCTATTTACATTGGCAAAGAATTATTGCAAAACTGCTTTATCGGCAATCATCATTTGTGACTTACAAAATGGACATCTTCGTTCTTTTTTGTCATCAGCAGTATTGTCGACCTTCATCCATCCATTACAAGTGGAGTTTGTACAATCCCAAACAGACTGCTTTTTTTCCATCTTAAAAGCTTCTAATAAGAAACGGCTAATATCTGCTTTAGCACCTCGGTAATAGGTAGGAGAAGATATGTATAATTCTTCTTTACAACGTGTGACACCAACGTAAGCAAGTCTTCGCTCTTCCTCAAGCGCTAACATTTTTTGTTTGAATGGTTCACCTTCTTGAAAAATATCTTCCATTTTATCTGCGTGAATAGCTGTTTTATGTGGCAGCATATCCTCTGACATTCCTATTAGAAATACAACAGGAAACTCTAGCCCCTTAGATTTATGGATGGTCATCAAGGAAATTGCATCACCGGCAATTTCTCTACCTTGTTCTGTCATTTTCTGATGCTCACTAATAATAGAGTCGACGTAAGATACAAAGGCAAAAATCGTTGCATGGCCTTTTGCAGACTCTAGTAGTTCATCAAGTGCTTCAATCATCATTTCTTTATGCAATGAGTTACTTTTATCAGTGGTTTCTAAATATTTATCATAAAAGCTACTTCTAATTTCTTTAATAGCGGATACCGGATTTTTATTTATTACTTTTTGCAAAAGAGCAAAGACTTCTTTTAGCTTTTTCTTTTGAAAGGGCTTCATGTTTGGCATGTCCAATAAATGGAGTAATGGACGATCTTTAGGGTAAAAAAGCTGTTGTTCTTCAATGAAACGCATTGCAGTTTCTTTATTTACATATAATGAAGGTAAAATTGTCGACATTGCTTTCATATCCTCTGGATTCATCGCTAGCCTTAAGTAATCGATTACCGGTTTAATAATCGCAGTTTCATAAAACATTTCGCCGTTACTATATGAAATTGTCGGTAAACCTTCCTGTACTAATGCTTCGAAAATACTACGACTATTAGCGAGTGTCCGATGTAATATCGCGATGTCACTATATTGCCATTTTCCTGATGCCACGTGTTTTTTTATTTCGCTAACTATCGCAGTTGCCTCATCAGTTGTTGTGCTTGGACGTAAATACATTGGTTTATCTGCATTTTGCTTAGTAGCTAATAGATTACCAGATTTCGTGCTTTTATTATGTTTAATAATTTCATTACCTAGACCAATTACCGAGGCTGGTGAACGATAGTTTACATCAAGTGTTACGACACGGACATTTGCAAAATCTCTTTCAAATCCTAATATAATTGCGTGATCAGCAGAATTAAAAGAGTAGATACATTGCTTTTCATCCCCAACGACCATAATGTTATTTTCAGGCTTGGCAATCATTTTAATTAATTCATATTGCAGTGGATTTGTGTCTTGAAATTCATCAATTAAAACATATTGAAAACGTTGTTGCATCATTGTAAGCAGTCGTTTGTTATTTTTAAATAAGAAAAATGTTTCTAGTAAAATATCATCAAAATCAATCTTATTTGTTTGCTTTTTCCAAGCTTCATATTTTAATAAGATTTTTTTCACTTGTTTTTGCGTTGCATCTTTTTCAGGTAATTCTTCCGTTGCCTGCATTCTATTTTTTAATAAAGAAAGCGTAGCTAATAGGGATTCCGGCTTGTAACTATCTTGTAAATTAAGCTGTTTTAAGATAATTTTTAAAGCGATTAACTTGTTCTTTTCCGATAGTATTTCTTGATTAAAGCCTTGATGGCGAAGAAGGCGTAAAAATACGGAATGGAACGTCCCTGAAGTAATCTGTCTTGCTAACTGTGGATTTGTCAGTTTTGTAATTCGTTCAATCATTTCATTCGCTGCTTTTTTCGTAAATGTCATGATTAGAATGTTTTTAGGTGAAATTCCTTTATAAAGAAGATAAGATGTGCGCGCCACTAATACGGTTGTTTTACCTGTACCAGCACCAGCTAACGTCAGTAATGGACCGTTAATATGTTGGCACGCTTTCGCTTGATTTTTATTTAAGTAAATGCCATTTTGTTGTAGTTTATTAAAGAAAGAGAAATCTGCTTCATCTGCGGAAAAAGCAAATGTCGTGCTTTCTTCCGTTGCTTGAGTGGCAGTAAGTATGCTTTTATTTTTCTCACCGTTAAGGTAAGGGTTAAAATCAATGTATGTCATGAATTAGCACCTCTAAGCTAGACTAAGCATTTATTTTAACATAGATTGCTATGGAAAGATGTAAGCAAGGCACGGAAGAGGAGCTAATAACTGGGAATATGATAAGATAGAATTATTCACCTTTTAGGAGGTTTTTTAATGAAGTTTATTCGTAAAAGAGATAAAAAACAAAGCTTACCACCAGGGACACTAACTTATGTTGGTGAAGAACAACAAAGGAAAGATGCAGTTATTACTGTTATTAACTATGGAAAGAATACATACGAAGAAAAGACGATTGAAACTATTGAAGAAAGCTATTCAGCAATTACTAGTGATAGACAAACGTGGATCAATATAACAGGTCTTACCGATATAAAAACGATTGAGAAAATCGGTAAAGAACTAGAAATTCATCCCCTTTTACTTGAAGATATTGTAAATAGTGAGCATCGACCAAAACTAGAAGTAAATGAAAATCATATGTTAGCAATAGTAAAACGATTGTATTACAGCGAAGAAGAGGAAGAATTACAAAATGAACAAATAAGTATTATTCTATCTAAAAATGTCGTGATAACTTTCCAAGAGTTTGCTGGTGATGATTTTGAAACAATACGTAAACAAATTAGGCATTCTGTTGGTGGAATTCGCGCTTGTGGGACAGATTTTTTATTTTATCGACTATTGGATAGTGTAGTTGACCGCTATATCATTGAAGTTGAGGAATTGGAAGATCGACTGGAAGAATTAGAAGAGAAAATCATCGATAATCCAGAGCAAAGTTTATTGCATGCTATCTACCAAAAGAAACACGATGTAGTTGGCTGTAAGAAAATTGTAACACCGATGAAAGAAGTAATTAGTCAGATTCAAAAAAGTGATTTTCCATACTTAACAGAACAGACAAAGTTTTTTATTAAGGATATTCAAGATCATATGATTGATGTTACAGAAAAAGCAGAGACGACAAGATCGATGATTACAGGGCTGATTGAACTTTATTATTCAAGTGTTAGCTACAAAATGAATGAAATTATGAAAGTACTAACAATCGTATCAACGACATTTATTCCATTGACATTCATAGCAGGAATATATGGTATGAACTTTCATCGGATGCCAGAACTTCATTCGAAGTGGGGCTACCCAGCTGTAATGGGTGGGATGGTTCTCATTGCAATTGGAATGTTTATTTACTTTAGGAAAAAGAAGTGGTTTTAACAAAGAGGCTGGGACACAAGTGCCAGGCTCCTCATTAACGTGAGGTGCCAGGCTCCTTGTTTTGTCCCAGCCTCTATTTTCTTTATTTGTAAATCCCTAGTTCTTTTCCCCATGTTTGTATTTTTTCTAAATGATAGGGAAGTAGAACGCCTTCACGTGAGTCAAAAATACGACGCAACTGGGTATGCAAGCCTTTTTCAAGTGTGCGTTGCAAATAAGCCATCTTATAAAGAGTATGAGGATTTGTTTTAAAAGTAATACCGTGCTTTTTCATTTCATTTGTATAAACGTTAACACAATGTGTTCTAATTTCCTCGCCACGACTTTGCCAATCGTTTCTGAAACCTAATAAGATCTCCACTAAAACAATCATATCGAACCAGGTTGGTGCAAATTTTACAGACTCCCAATCAATAAATTTGATTTTCCAAGGCTTATTTTCTGAAACATCCTCAGAACAAATATTTTGCATATGAAGGTCGCCATGGGTAATTGCTGAACCATTCGATAATAATTCTGGGAAAAAAATTGGGTCAGCTTCATAGATTCTCTTAAGTTGTTTGTAGTGAGGCTTAATTATGTCTGTCAACCCTTTATCATTCATTCCTTCGTCTAAAAATTTCACTGTTTTCGCGATATATTTCTTTCGTTCTTTTTCCATTTTACTCGAACTATAATTAGGGACCCAAGGTTGAAAACGCTTTTCACGCTTAAATTTATCTTCAAAGGTTTGTGCATGAAGATTAGCAACGGTAGGAATGATGTAATCAAAGTGTTTGGGAGTAAAAGTAAGCTGACCTCGAATTTGCTGCACAAACTCCATAAATGCCCACGTTTCATCTTTTTGGATATACTCTTCTATTAGATAAATTTCAGGTAAGAAATCATAAAGAGCGCGGTAGGCCTTATTATACATATTAACTTCAATATCATTTTTATAACTATTTGCGTTGTAAATTTTAAATATAATAGGGAAGATGCCGGAAGATGATTGAACATTTAATTTGTAAATGCTACTACGTTTCGTGGATTTTAAGCATTGAATTGAACCGGGGAGTATATTTATCTTCTTTTTGAGGCCAGACGATAATTTATCGGTGATTTGGTACTTTTTAAATAAATAATATAATTCCTTCGCATCGTAAATAGTAATCACTCATTTCTTTTTTTTCTTTTAGGTTTCCATGAATTCCATAAGTGAGAGATTGTGCTTCTAATAAAGGGCATTGGATCATCAAATGCAAGTAGAGCAAAAACTTTTTTTCCTTTTAATCCTTGTATAAACTCTTTAAAAGACATCTCACCTTTCTTTCTTTTTTGAAGAAAAGTTAAAAAATAACGGACAAGATAAATCCATTGGACACCGTCTATTTGCTCAAGTTTTGGAGTTGGTTTTTGTCCTGTTAGATAAAGGTAGTACATGTAAGAAAAGTCAACACCAGCAGGGCCAGTTAAACTATGAGTTAGCCAAAATCGTGGATTAATCTCAATTAGTTTGTATTGCCCATCACGTGGGTCCTTTTTGTACTCAATCATGCCGATTCCTTTTAAATTAAGTTCTTTTAATATAGGTACTCCAAGCTTTACAAGTTCAGGAATTCTTTTGCTCACAATATGGGCGCCTGTACCAAATTCAATCGGAAATTGATGGTTTTTTTGTAATGTAAATAATGCTAGTAAATTCATCTCATCATCAAAAAATGTTGCTACTTTGTAAAACGCTTTATTGTCACCCGGAATTATTTCTTGAATGACTAGCTCGCCAAACTTACTGTAAATAGGGAATAGTTTTTTTAGTTGATAAACATCTTCAATATGAATTGCTTTTGTGTTGACATGTTTTCTAAACGCATGTCCGAAGACAGGTTTCAATATACAAGGGAACTCTATTTCATTAATGACATTATCTAGTTCGGATTCATCATTAACAAAAAATGTTTTTGCAGTTGGAATGTTATATTTAACTGCTAAATCGAACGTTCTCTTTTTATCTAATAAATCCTCGATAAGTTGATGTTCTGGAAAAAGAAATAAATAATAATTGGATAGAGTCTTTCTGTATTTCGATATAAAAACAACATAATCATCTGCACCGGCATAGAGAACAGGCTTTTGTTCAAATTTCTTCGCGAGTTCAACTAGAAAGGTTAATAGATTTTCTTCTTCCGTTAGTGGACTAGGACATACGCCACAAGTCGCCAATCTAGATTTCCCCTTTTGGTATGGACCTTTTGTATCATACGCGTATACATCGATTCCTTTTCGGGCAAGCGTGTGGATAATACCAACCCCGTTTGCACTAAAATCAAGTACAACTGCAGCGTGTTTTGTCACTACTATTTACCTCCTTCGTCATAAGTTAGTTGATAATATTTGTTTTCAATCCTACTTAGCATCTCTTTAAGTGTTAAATTCTTTTGAGCATAGGCAAATGCGTTGTTCCCTAATCTTTCTCTATTAGTCTTACTATTAATTAAATATTCAAGTTGTTTCGTTAATTCGTTTACATCTCCTGGATTAATTAAAATTCCAGTTTCATTATGTTGAATTAGTTCTGGAATTCCACCACAATATGTTGAAATGATGGCTGTGCCACTGTGCATTGCTTCTATAATAGATAATGGAAGACTGTCGTTTAAAGTAGGAAGAACAAAAATATCAGTAATACTTAAAAGGTAAGGTACATCGTCACGGCTACCTAAGAAATAAACGTTTTTTACTCGAAGATCTTCGACTTGTTTTTCGAGAATTTCTCGCATGTCTCCGTCACCAATTATTAAAACATCAATATCTTCAGTGATATTTTTTAAGTTAGCAATAGCTAGTAGTAAATCTTGTTGACCTTTACGTGGTCCAAGTCTTGCTACACAGGAAATAACAATTTTATCATGTGGTTTTCGAATTGAAATACTGTGTGGATATTCAATACCTGTATGAATAGTTGTCATTTTTTTCATACTTGCACCGAGCTTACGTAATTGGGGGATAAATGAATCTGTGATATTAATAATATGCGAGGCATAATCAACTGCTTTTCTTTCCATTTCTTCGTAATAGACTTCTTCTACAGAGCCTTTCTCAATGCGATTGAATTTAAGTCGATTGTAAGTAAACATTCCGTGTGGTGTATAAATGAGAGGCTTACCGTGTGCTTCATTTAACCGTCCTAATATATTTGCTGTAAATAAGTCTTGTGCATGAAGGATATCGTATTTTTCAAGGTCGATATATTTAAGCATATTTTCATAAACGAAGAGTAATCTCATACTTTGCAATACTTTGCTTGAGTATGTGCCATAGCGTCCATTTAAGAACTGTTTTAATTCAGGAACAATTTGTGCACGAATCTTTGACACTTTTTCTTCGGGGAATTGATTTGGGGCTATGACATCCACTTGATGACCTAAATTTCTTAACCCATCTCTGAGTGCTGTAATGTAATTTGAAAGTCCACCAGTATGTGGGTAGTCCCAAAAGGTTGTGATTAATATAGATAACGATTTCTTTTTTAGAGGAGCATTATTTACTTTCTTTCTAGTGACCAGCTCTTTTAAGATTGATTTAACACCTTGTTTAAAAAAGGTAGTATCACTTTTTGTGTCCACCCCATAATATTGGTCTAATACCTTTACAATATTTGGGTATGGGAATTTTAATTCTTTCATGTCCAAACCCTCCTGATAATTTCAAATGCTTCCGCATATGGTACTCCGACCGTCATGCCACGAACGCGGGCTAAATGTTTAATTCCTTTGTAGGAACGTGGATGAGGAAATTCTCTCATTTCAACTTCATAATGTTTTAAAGCGGCTATTTTTGTATCAAAAGTAGACGTAATATTGACATAGTAATTTGGTTTAAATGTTTTATCGTTAGTATTAATATTCCATTCACTTGAAGAGACAGTTTCAAATGTTAGAATCTCAATTGGCTTTTTATTTGGTAATGGGCGTGCTGCTGTCAATACAGCTTGAAATGTGATCTGATGATCACGATTTAAATCACCATAATGATGTGTGAAAATTTGGTCAGGTTGATACCTTTCTATCAATTTCTCAATTTCTTTTGTTATCATATGAAGTGGAATTTTTTCAAGTTCTAAGTTTGGATATTCAAGAAATATTAATTCCTTTACACCAATTTCTTCATTTGCTTTACGAGCAAACATTTGAATGTGGTGTTCTTCTTCTTTTCTTCCAAGTGCTGTTATGATTGATATGACATTATCACCTTGATCAACTAGTCTTTTTAAAGTACCGGCTAACCCTAATATCTCATCATCAAAGTGTGCAACAATCACCATGACTGTTTTTGGCATCTCTTACACCCCAATCTATTAGTAATATTATATTGTATGTGAATTATGCTAGACGTGAAACAGACATTAGTCTATATAAATCGGTTTGATCAATATTCATAATAGGCATTTTGCTCTGGATTCTTTTTATATTAATAACCTATTTTGAAAAGAAAATGCGCTAGCATTCAACCTATAAATCTTTTATACTAGCTAAATTGATCTCCTTATAATTTATCCTTCCAGTTATTATAAAGGAGCGGTTGCATCCTCTGAACGTGACTTAAAAACTGATCCTCTAACCCATATTTCTTTAACCCTTTAATCAATTTTATAGGAACAGAAGTCTTAGTGGAGAAGGCACGCTTATGGTCGATCACTTTAAATTGACCTTGTTTATTTAAGAGCAAATGCCGGATTTCTGTATCCAATCTTTTAAAGCCAACTCTTTTTAATTCATTAAGGACAAATAGTATCTTCCTTGTAAGTTCTTTATCTATATAACCGTTCTTTTTCATATGATGTGCCAGTGAAACTCCTTTCACGAACTCCATAACAATATAATTATCTCCACTTTCATATACTCGAGGAATTACCTCAGTTTTTTGGCCAAGCTTAAGTGCTTCATACTCTTTTTTACATGTATCTTCTCTAAAAAAAAATTTCACACATTTATCTGAAGTTAGAGAATAAATTCTTCCATCTTTTCCTTGGGCGATCTGCTTATAGTTTTTTAAGTCAAAGTGGCTTATTTTCTTTTTCGCTTTAAAAAAATTATCCATCATATATCTCCTTTTTTATGTTTCCTCCTTTATTATTGTATTGAAGCACATTGTTGCAAGTAACCCCGCCAAACGTTGATTTTACTTAACAAGAAAACGATTTTGATTTAAAAATTTCGTTTTAAAAGTAAGAAATGGTAGGCATTTAGTAGTAAGACAAAAAAACAGCCTGAATTTGATTATCACATCAAATTCAGGCTGCTATAACTTTTGAATATTCAAAACGTCACCTCATTTCATATTTATAAACTTAATTAGCGGCGTTTTGACTCTATTAATTGTTCCAACTCGTATAAATTTATTAACATATAAATCCCTCCTTAGGCGTTCATTCAATATTTTACGATTTGACACATTTACCATTTCTAATTCGAAAACATTCTCCATGTTATTCACCGCAGCCCATTTATGTGAAAAATTATTTACGCTTAGTCTCATTTAAAAGTTCCAACTCAAAAACGTTTATCACCTGAATCACCTCGCTTTGTTCTTTACACTGTTAGTATACGCACTTCCATATTTTTCTACACGGAGCGATAGATTGATTTTGCCTCGGACTTTTGGAGGATGGGAGGGACTGTCAGGAGTCTTATTTGGCTTCGTTGCATGGATAACGTGTCCTCAGCAATAGTGAAAAGCAACAGCTGAAGAACCTGCAGAGCGAGGAACGAGGTCGAGGAGGCTGAAGCGTTGCCCGCGAAAAGCGTCCGCCTGAAGCTATTCGAAATCAACAAAATTCTTTAACAGAGCCATTTTTTAAAACAAAGCAGTTACTCAAACTGGAACAAAAGAAACAATAATATTACAATTAACATCTGTTCCACCAAGCTCGAACATTGGAAATGGCAGATAATGAATGAAAAGCTAAATCAACAAGATACTATTTTTAAAATAGTAAAACCTTATATTTAACGATTGAAAGGAAGACAACATGAAAGCAGAAACATTTTTTACAAATAGATGGGGTATTTTACTTTCCGTAGTTGCTGCAACATTTTTATGGGGAAGTGCGTTTCCAGTAATAAAATTAAGTTATGAAGCATTAGATATACAGAAAACGGAAATTGGTGAGCAAATTTTGTTTGCTGGGTACCGCTTTTTCCTTGCAGCACTTTTTATTATCTTGTTTATGATTTTAATAAAGAAAAGAACGTTTATAAAAAAAGAAAATATGAAAACGTTAGCCAATATTAGTTTTTTTCAAACATTTCTGCAGTATATCCTGTTTTATATTGGATTAAGTTTAAGTACCGGTATACAAGGATCAATTATTGCAGGAACAACTTCTTTTTTTCAAATCATCTTTGCACACTTTATGTATAAAGACGACGCACTGAGTTGGAAAAAATCAATCGGATTATGCATTGGATTTACTGGTGTTATTTTCGTTAATCTCACTAAAGGGGAGTATCATTTTGACTTTGGCATTGGAGAGTTTTTACTTCTCTTAGCAATGGTTACAGGTGCTTATGGTAATATCCTTGCAAAAAATGGGACAACCAAAATGGATGTTGCGAATTTAACTTCATTTCAAATGTTATTAGGATCTATTGGGTTACTTGTAATCGGGGGGATTTCTTCTGGTTTTTTACCATTTACTTTTGATATTAAGTCAACCTTATTGCTCTTCTATTTAGCTTTATTATCGGCAGTCGGATTTATCTTATGGAACAACATAATGAAATACAATAAAGTCGGAAAAGTGTCGATTTTTCTATTTTTAATTCCTGTCTTCGGAGTACTATTATCTAATATACTGTTGCATGAACCGGTTCACTTTTTCGTTTTAATAGGACTAGTATTTGTAGCAAGCGGGATTGTCATTGTAAACCGAAAAGAAAAACGTAGTTAAAATAACAAGTGAGCCATATCCAAAATAGGATTTGGTTCTTTTTTTATGAGATAAATATGGATGAGAAATGAAAATGTTCCATTTGGACAAGAAGTAGGTTGGAGTACAAGCATGAAATAAATAAATAAATATACTAATTAATAATGGAAAAAAGGGGGGAGAAAATGAAGGTCCTTAAACTATTAATCCCAATTGTTGTTACACTACTATTAACGACAAGTTTTGCCTTCGCTATGCCTCAAAAATTCAGTGGGAAAGTTACCTTTGTTTCAAACAGAGACTCAAACGAGGAGATTTATGTAATGAATGCAGATGGAACTAATGTTATGCGGCTGACCAATGATCCTGCATTTGATAGGCAACCAGAACTTAGTCAAAACGGAAAAGAAATAGTGTTTGTATCAAACAGAATATCAGCAGGAAATTTTGAAATTTTTAAAATGAAAGCAGATGGAACAAATCAAGTTAGACTAACAACTCATCCAGGATTTGATGGTAACCCTTCGTGGTCACCAAACGGAAAACTAATTACATTTGTATCTGACCGTGATGGGAATGAAGAAGTATATATTATGAACGCAGATGGAACAAATCAAACTAGAGTATTGGCTACAACAGGAAATGAGAGAGATCCTATGTTTACAAACAATGGAAAGGAGATTGTTTTTGCAAGTGATATCGATGGGGATAATGAAATTTATATTATGAATGTTGATGGGACAAACGTTCGTAAATTAACTGATAACACATCAGAGGATTTCTTATTTGCTGTATCACCAAACGGTAAGTATATTGCATTTACATCAGATCGTGATGGAAACGAAGAGATATATACAATGAATATTGATGGGACAAATCAAGTGCGTTTAACTAACAACGCTGCAAGAGATGCAAATCCTTTTTGGTCTCCAAATGGATTGTTTATTGTCTTTCAGAGTAATCGCACAGGAGATGTTGAAGTCTATATCATGAAAGCAGATGGAACTAATGTAACAAATGTAACGAACAATGTAGCATTTGATGCGTTTGCTACTTGGTCAGTTGGTACTGTGAAATAGAATATATAAAAGGGCTGTTCTTTTGTGAAATTATTTTTCGCGATAAGACAGTTCTTTTTCATTTGCAAGTACTACTTTCAGATTACTGGGTATATGATTTATAAGACAAAAGAACTATATTGGAAAGGAGTGTTAACTGATGAAACGAAATTTACCTTTTATCCTTTTAATGCTTGTTTTGTCAGCAACAATTGGAACGTTATGGGACGTATGGTCGCATGTTATGAATAAAGTGGAAACATTTTGGACCCCAAGTCATGCCGTCATTTATTTTTCAGTCGCACTAATGGGAATTTTAGTATTATCTACTGTCATCTATGAATCAATTAAAATGGGAAGCTTTTCTCCAAGAAAAATGGAAAATGTGAAAGGATATGCACTGACAGGAACTGGCTCATTAATTCAACTGATTTCTGGCGTTTTAGATGAAATTTATCATTCAATCATGGGATTTGATGTGACGATGTGGAGCCCGCCCCATATAGGAGCGGTTTTTGCAGCGGTTTTAATTACACTTGGTATCTTTGAACTTTTAGGCAATGAAAAGGTTATGTGGCGGAAATGGTTAGGTTCTATTTTAGCGTTAGCATTTACCGTAATAGTCATGCAACTTAGTGTGATAGAGTACAATGTACAAACTTCCATGATAAATCAAGGGTTTGCTATAGATCATCGCTGGGGACCATATAGTTATTTCTTAAGCATTCTTTTAACACCTTTGCTAATCTACTCCTTTATTCTTGGCTTAAAGCGCTTTAACAGACCTGTAGGAACATTAATTACTAGCATAGTATTTTTACTTAACATTACTACTTACCT
This sequence comes from Lottiidibacillus patelloidae, assembly GCF_002262935.1. Lineage (NCBI taxonomy): Bacteria > Bacillati > Bacillota > Bacilli > Caryophanales > Bacillaceae > Lottiidibacillus > Lottiidibacillus patelloidae. The sequence goes on from NZ_NPIA01000001.1 coordinate 336,818, forward strand.
TATTTGGAACAAATCACCTGTTGATTTAAGGTTTCCTTTGTTATTGATTATTTCGGGACTTTTGTTTGATGGATTATATTATTTGATGAAAAACAAAGATAAATTTTATATAGCACCGACATTTGGAGCTGTTGTTGGGCTAGTCATTGCACAGGAAATACAAAACCCCTTAGCAATAGATGGAGGAAAACTAATTCTTGCTTTCATTGGAAGTATTAGTTTAGCTGCACTCTTTCATTTTGTGGCACATAAAAAAACCTTAGATGGTGGCTATCATGAACTTACAGCAGTTTCGACACTTTTGACAGTTGCTATCATTACAATCCCTAATTACGTATTTGCACATGATGAAGTAGTTGGTAAACTAGCACCTGACTTACACCCAATTATTGTATTAGCAGAGTTTTTAATCATATTCTTCGGCGGCTATGTTATTGCAAAGTTTTTAGCCAATCTAGATTTCTCTAAAAAGTGACGTATACTTTTGAAAATAAAATATTGGGAAAGAGGCAGCCGATTTGGTTGCCTCTTTTTTAAAAGGAGCACACAACAGTAGTAAGTAAATAATTTCTTATTATATTCAAATACAGTTTATTTATACTTGGGAAAATAGTCTGACGAAAGGGTATTTTATTGGAGGTTTTTCACCCTATGTTTCCCAAGTTTATTTTCGGAATTTTAACAATATTATAATTCTAGTGACAATCAAAAAAATAAGAGAGTCTCAGACTTGCAATATAGCACATTCTTTTTCCGTACTATCTTATTATGATTGATTGTTACATAAAAAATATTGGAGGGTTTTACATGAAAAAGAGATTTAAGTTACTTAGTATCTTCTTTAGTTTCGCCCTTGTATTCTCGCTAGCATTTGGATCTGTTTCTGCAGATTTTAGTAATGCACCTGTGAAAAAAGACTATCTTGTTGGATTTAAGACACACGTTTCAACTGCGGATGTTTCAGATATTAAAAAACTTGGTGGAAAAGTTAAACATCAGTTTAAGTACATGAATGTTGTGAAAGTTTCTTTAACAGATAAAGCAGTAGAAGCACTTGCTAATAATAATAATGTTGCATACATTGAGGTAGATGCGATTGCGACTGCTTTCGGAAAGCCAGTTAAAGAACCAACAGTTTCCGGGCAAACGGTTCCGTGGGGAATTCCTCATATTAATGCTGATGATGTTCATGCTACTGGAAATACAGGAAATGGTGTGAAGGTAGCTGTTTTAGATACAGGAATTCAAGCTTCTCACGAAGATTTAAATGTCGTTGGAGGAGCAAGCTTTATTCCTGCTGAACCTGATGCATTTTCTGACTATAATGGTCATGGTACACATGTAGCAGGGACAGTTGCTGGTTTAAATAATAATCTAGGGGTTTTAGGTGTTGCTCCGTCCGTTTCTTTATATGCTGTAAAGGTATTAGATGGAAATGGAAGCGGAACTTACAGTGGAATTATTCAAGGTATTGAATGGGCAATCGATAATAACATGGATGTTATTAACATGAGTTTAGGTGGAGACAGAGGTTCAACTTCCCTTCAAATTGCATGTGACAACGCAAATAACAGTGGAATTGTTGTCGTTGCTGCTGCAGGTAACAGTGGTTCAAAAGGAAAGCGTAACACAATTGGATATCCTGCAAAGTATGCTTCAGTTATTGCAGTAGGGGCAGTTGATTCTAGCAACAATAGAGCATCATTCTCAAGCGTCGGAAATGAACTAGAAGTAATGGCACCAGGAGTATCAGTTTATAGCTCAGTTCCAGGTGGGTATGACACTTATAATGGAACTTCAATGGCTTCACCACACGTAGCAGGAGCGGCAGCATTAATTATTTCAAGTAATCCGTCATTATCAAATTCACAAGTACGTGACAGATTAAGCAATACTGCAACTCCATTAGGATCTTCATTCTACTATGGAAATGGTGTAATAAACGTTCAAGCAGCAGTGCAATAATTAAACTTTATGTAATGAAAAACGGTCCCTTCATAGGACCGTTTTTTTTCGAGAAAAATAGCTAAAGAGTATGGAAAATGGAACACTTATAATGGATAAACGTTGTACATAATGATCCCAATAGCAATGCCTAAAATAGCTCCGAAGAAAACTTCAATAGGTTTATGACCTAGTAACTCTTTTAACTTTTGCTCTTTTTCCGTTCTTTCAAGATTAGGATTGACTGTTTCTTTCAGCAATCGAAAATCCCGTAAAAGATCATTTAAAATAGCAGCATGTTGCCCTGCATGCCTTCTGACTCCTGTTGCATCATGCATAACGATTATCGCTAAAATAGCACTAATTGCAAAAAAAGTAGAGTCAAACCCTTCTAATAAACCGACCGATGTAGCCAAAGAAACAACAGTTGCTGTATGGGAACTTGGCATTCCCCCTGTACTAAAGAACAGACTAGGCTTTAATTTTCTTTCCATAATTAGATGGATAGGTATTTTCAGAAACTGAGCAATAAATACTCCAAGCAGCGCAGAAATGATAGGTAACGAAAACATAAAAATCCCCTTTCAATATCTACAGTATAATAAAAATTTAATTTTATGTTAATTAATTAAAATGTGTGTAAGCAAAAGAGAGGATGAATTGCAAAATTACATCCACTGGTTAAGCCATCAAAAAGTAAAAGCAGATATGAAGTGGGGAGAACTACAAATTACTACAGAACGTATTGAAAGATTAATTGAAGTTGTGGAAGCAAATAATTACAATTACAAGTATGAAGAAATGTACCTTGAGATTTTGAATGCATGGAAAAATAATGATTTCTCGCAAGCTGATAAAGAGCATAACTTTATTTGGGAACTGCAAGGAGGAACTTTAGGTGAAGCCACTGGTTTACTTACAGAAGAAGAGGAACAAGCATTTATAAAATTGCATTTTGAATAACAACGAGCAAATAATCTTTCTTAAGATAAAGAATTAAATATTCCCCCTTGAGACCAAAGGGGATTAATTAATTGTGTTTTTGTACAACCATCAGGTCTAAGGTTGCCAAATTTCTCTTGCTCTAGTTAATTTATGAAAGGAAATTGGCATTCTTTGCATTGGTGGCGGGCATATTTTATTATGCTCGATAATTTTAGAATTGATCAACTCAACATCAAGCTCTGTATCAGCGGATTGAACTAGTTTCGTAATTTCCTTCTGCAACTTTAGCCACGGTGGTAGGTAGCCTGCATCTTTAGCAATTTGCTGGAAGTTTTGAAAGACATCTCGTTTTAAATATTCTTTGTTAAGTGGTTTCCCTTTTCCCTCGTAGTCGTCTGACCCATCAGTATTTTTTAATATTTCACCAATTAAGTCATTATAATTATTAGCCATGAGTATCTCCCCATTCTTCATTTAACAAGTTTACAATATTTTATTTTTTATAATTAATCTCTAAGTGTACATTGTATGTATTCGTTGTGATTAAGTAGAAACCTTTGAAGCATTTAACTGTTCACAAAATATTCACAAAGAATATTGTATAACAAGACGTATTAAATAATATTGCATAACAAGACGTATTAAATAATGTTGTAACGATAAGAAAGGATATACAAACTACTTAATTCCTTATAGAATGAAGGTAAATCAATTTATTTACAACGTAAGGAAAAGAGGATAATTATGTTAAGAACGTTATACGGTTTTATGATCATGTGGGGATATTTGTTCGTCAGTATTCCAACTTTAGTTAGGTTAAAGAAGCTACCAAGTTCAATGAGTGTTGCTGAGCGAGACGAAATCGTACATAAAATGCCTAAGCATTGGGCTATGAAAGTAGTGAAGTCAACTGGTGCAAAGGTTGAGGTAAACGGGCTAGAGCACTTGCCAAAAGGACCAGTTTTATTTGTGAGTAATCATCAGGGGAATTTTGATATTCCTTTATTAATGGCACACATACCAAAACCATTGGGGTTTATTTCAAAAATAGAAGTGAAGAAGCTTCCTATTATTTCTTCTTGGATGGAACTTCTACCTTGTGTATTTATGGATCGAAAAGATCGTAGGCAAGCTGTTAAATCTATTCAAGTCGGAGCAGATCTCTTAAAAGCTGGACATTCCCTTGTCATATTTCCTGAAGGGACAAGAAGTAAAGGTGGACCAATAAGTGAATTTAAAACAGGGAGCTTTAAATTAGCGACTAAATCAAGTGTACCAATTGTTCCAATTACTATTGATGGCTCATATAAGCTTTTTGAAGAGAAAGGTAATCGATTTTATCCAGGCAACGTCACAATAACAGTCAATAAACCAATACAATCAGAGGATTATGAGCAAATATCTGTTAAAGAACTTTCAGAGCTTGTTCAAAATAAGATACAAGAAAATTTAAAATAACACCATAAAAAGGCCCCTCATTAGCAAAAAGCTTTACAATGAGGGGTTTTAATAATAGAAAAAAGCTCGAAACCCTTTTCAATCAAGGACTTCAAGCTTATTTGTTTGATGATCCGAACTGGGCTCGAACCAGCGACCTCCACCCTGTCAAGATAGATAGAGGAATTTCCTATAATAATCAATAATGCCCGTAAACCTACTTGTATCAAGGGTTACGGGCATTTGTTTTGTTTTCGTTTATCCTTTAAATTCCGTTCATTTTCGCAAGTGCGTGACCAAAATGTGACCATGAAAATTTTAATTCATCTACATTAACTTGTCTTTTTGGAATTGTTTTCATCTTCGTTACTATTCTTTGAAGCTAAGTCTAAAATGTATTCGAAGCACTTAGAAGCACCATCAATATTACCAGAAGCTCTTAACTGGTTGTACAATCTTTTAAAATCAAGTTCACTATAACCAGCAAACTGAAAATGTTCAAGACCTTCATCGTACATTTTTAAGTCCATATAAGTAGCGCCAATACCTTTGTGGGCAAAAGGATCAGTATAGTCGATATCTAATGCTTCTTTAAAATACTCTACTGCTTTAAAGAGATCACCTTGATCGCGATGTAAAGCACCCAGACCATTATAAGGATGCCCACTCCTACGGTTGTTTAGGTCAATTGCTCTTTTATAATAATACTCTCCATCAGCATACCAACATGCTTTTCTACATAATTTACCTAAACGTGTAAGTGTAACGTTGTTTCTACTATCTAAGCTAAGAGATCTCTCAAGTATGGCTTTAGATTTCTCATACGCTCCTAAGTCAATATGTAATCCACCTAAATGGTTTAGTACCTTCACATCAGTTATGTTACTAATTGATATTTCACCTTGTGTTTCTTTTACTGCTGTTAGTTTTTCAAGAATATGTGATAGGTTGAGACCGTGTTTAGTAAGTTCACTTACTAAAGTTATTGCATTTTCTATTTCTTCTTTATTTATGTAAGCAACAACAATAACTTTACATAATTTATCAGTGTTATTTGGGATACTAATTGCATTTTGTATTATTTCAGCAAGCGATTCACCCAATTTTATAAGATCTTCATCGCTTCGATTTTTTATGTCTTCTAAGTTGTCGCATATCTCTTCTACATCATCAATTTCATTTGAACTTAAAATATCAATAATTTTAAACTTTGGGCATGGTGCATCGGTAATTATGTCACCAACTCTCTTATTAATAAGAATGTTAGCGAATTCACTATCTCTACTTACACCTTCATCTTTGCTGTTAGGGTGTTTTATATTTAATGTGACAGGCTCTTCCCATTGGCCTCGTTCATAAAAACTAATAGTTACACGTTTAATCTTCACAATTTCACCCCTAACATCACTTGTTTCCAAATAATACCTTCTATATATTTGGCGAAAATCCTTTAACAATATTTTTATTAATTGACGTTTTAATTAACTGTATCTAAAATTGCTATATATAAGAGGAGCTGAAATAACTTGCCTTCATTTCAATTTGGCAACACTATAATTGAATACAATTTAATGAATGTTAGTGATACCGACACTATAAAGGTATCTATTGAATGGATAGATGGTGTCTCTGTTATTGCCCCAGAAAACACTTCAATTGATAAAATTAATAATGAATTAAAAAAGAAAGCACCATGGATAATTGATAAATTGAACGCAATTAATGAAGTACTATTTCCACCAGAACCAAAGGAATTTGTAAGTGGTGAGAAGTTTCCCTATTTAGGTCGCACTTACAGACTGAAGGTGAGTAGGGGAGAGGACGTAAAGAAAGCTACGCTTAGTTTTTATCAAGGTCGCTTTTGGGCTCAAGTACCTGCTGCAAACGAAGAAGAGAAGATGAAAGAACAGTTAAAATATTTGTTTAAACATTGGTATATACAACATGGACAAGCTAAAGTTGAGGAGAGGCTATCGTTGTATGCTGAAAAAATGGATGTAAAACCTAAGTTGGTAAAGCTTAAAGAACAGAAGATGCGATGGGGAACTTGTACAAGTGATGGAGCAATCTATCTAAATTGGAAAGTAATAATGGCTCCAATGCAAATTGTCGACTACTTATTGGTGCATGAATTAGCGCATTTAAAGTATCCGAACCACTCGAAGGATTTTTGGAGACTAGTTGCAACTATCCTACCTGATTTCGAACATAGAAAAGAATGGCTAAGGGTTAACGGCCCAACCTTTTGTTTGTAATCCTATAATAATAATTATAAATACTTTATTATCAGTAAAAATGAATTTTTACTTTCCCCCTTCATATATTTATATTATTGAAGGGGGAAAGTAATATGACCGTTTTATCAGGGGATTTATTAAAGTTTAGTAAATTAATAACAGACAATATTAGTATCGGAATAAAACAGGACAAACCTACTATGTATCTTGATTATAATGGGGAATATTTTTGTGATAATGAGCGAAAAAAATTCAAAGGACATCTTTATGAGTATGTTGAGGAAGTTATAGTTACAGAACTCGATACTGTAGTTACAGTTGGAAAAAACGAACAACACTCTTATATTGAGTGGGTAGAAAAATGCTTTCTTATCACTAGAGAAATTGGAAAATCAGACACAGACAGAGAAGAAGATTGTAGGATTTCGTTAGTATATGAAAAAGATAATGAAATTCATACTTGGTCTCCAACCTATCAAGAATTATTTGATGCATTTAAAATAATAATAGGTGATAATGGAAAACATCACATTAAAAATTTACTCAATCTTAATGACGAACTTGCAAAGTCAGTAGATTTTAAAGGTGTTAAATTGCACTTGGAAAATTTAGATGATTTTAGCGTAAAGGCCAAGGGATACGATGATTACCTTCCGATTGATGTATTGTATATTCTATTTAAGCATATACAGATATCTGAATTACGATATAGTGGGAGAAGAAGCTATGGTAGATATATGCCGTTAATTGCATTATTGGAATATATTAGTGAAGGTAAGGATTTTAAGGACATTGAAAGTAAATATAAATTTAAGAAAAAAAGTAAGTTAAATAATCCGTCTTAATAACTTCATAAATGCAACTAGTTAATATTATATGGTGAAAACATTAATCAGAGAGCTCTCAAAAGTATAGACAGGAGCTCTCTGATATTATGTATCTGCTAAAAGATGCATTTTTATTATTCGACAAAATAATCCGTATCAATCTTCTTAATTTCGATTGTATCTATTGTAGAAACGCCTAATTGATTATCAATCATTAGGTGAGCTAACTGCTTTCCATCAATAAGGACAATATTACTATCTATTTTTCTAACGAAAGCTAAAGCATCCTTTGTAAAGTGTGATGTAGTAATAAAAACACCTTTCTTGGCTCGCTGCCCTTGTAAAGCACCAGCAAATTTTTGGATCTCAGGGCTTCCAACTACATTTTCCCATCTTTTTGCTTGTAAATATATAATGTCTAATCCAAGTTGATCTTCTTTTATAATCCCGTCTATTCCGCCGTCACCACTTTTACCTACAGCTTGACCAGCATCGACAAGTGATCCGCCGTATCCCATTTTAACGAGTAGCTCGACAACTAGACGTTCAAAGAATTCTGGTGAACATGTTTTAATTGTTGAAATCAGTTCATCTGCCAAAGTATCTTTTAATTCTTGATATGTATTAGCAATAACCTCTTCAGGTGTTTCAGTCTCATTTGTTGAATTTTCATCGTTGCTAGTTTCTTTCTTATTTGGATTTATGAATTCCTTAAATTCATCAAACTGTTTGAGATACTTATTTGTAATTTTAGTGGTACTAGGGTCAGCGACTACTGCCAACCCTCTTTCAGAAATACATGCATATCCTTTTCTAGGAGCTTCGATAAGCATCGCTTTTTTAAGATATGTCTTTGCCCAATGAACTCTGTTTTTAAACACTTTGGTACCGCTCGGTAACATCTGCTTTAGTTCGTCATCTGATAATTTAAAGTGGTCTGCTAAACAGTTCATTAAGTCACTGTTGGAATACTCTTTACCATCTCTAATGTGTTCCAATAGAGGGTACATGATTGCCTGATAATCAGGAATACTCATTTTTTATCCTCCATAAAGTATATATTTTATTATAAAATTTATTGTTCAAGTGAATTTTTTAAAACTTTGAACAAAGCTAATAACTCTTCAGCATCTCGTTTAATATTTAAGTGATGTCCTTCTGTATCCACTATCCCTAATTGACTTGAGTTTTTATAATATACATCATAATATTTAAATGTATGGCTTTCCTTCTGATATTTTATAGGGAACTTGTAATATTTGTGTAAAAACTCATCTAAACCATCCCAACAATTTGTTATCTCTTTATTATGATTTGGTAAATATTTACCCATTTCCTTATCTGAAATATCATCATTAAACCTTAGAAAACCCTCATCCTCTTTTGTACGTGGAAAGTTAGGATATCTTAATGCGCGGGGGATATCTCTTCCATCTGAACTAATAATTTCATTTAATGTTTTAATTACCTTAGTAGTATAAAATGAAAATTTCTTTTTATATTGAAAACTTATTGCCTCTTCTTCCATTTTTCTTTCCTCATCTAATTTATTTGCTAATTTAACTGCCTCATTTGCTGATTCTGCAGCACTGTCAGTAGCTTCAGCTGCCTTTTTAGTTGACCTGTAAATAAAGTATGTTAATACTGCCATAACTAACATGTTTATAATGCTTATCCAATTCTCTTTATCAAAAAACATTAATCCTTCCATAATATTTCCTCCAATATTCACAAAAAACTCTCTCATTACTAATCCCCCTTTATACAATTACTTTTTATAATGCACACTAGCCAAATCCACCAACTGCTGCGTTAGCGCTTCGAGCTTTTCCTTCGGGCATTTCGCTAGTCGCAGTTGCTTCTTTATCTTCTTACGCATCTCACGCATGACATCTTCTTTTTGCGTCCATTCCACAACCGCTTCAGTTTGAATAATATCGGTTACCACTTGTGTTAGATCTTTCAGGTAATCATTTTCTTCACCTTCAAGTTCCTTCTCTAGCATTTGGAAGAATGGATACTCTTCACGAGAGAAGCCGTGCTGTAGACTAGCGTTTGACGTTTCACGCATGCCGTTAATCATGCTTGATAGTTCTTCCATGTAATCAGCAATTTCCATTTGCTTTTGCTTACGAGCTTCGATGAGCTGTTCAAGCTTCTCTCTTAGTGAAGCATAGTACACAGGGTTTGCATCAATCTTGATTTTGATTTCATGTTTAATGGCATGCTCCATTTCTGCTGCTTTTGCTTCAGGTGTTTTTGCTTCTTCTAATTGCTTTTCGAACTTGTTTGATAAAATATCAACTGGTTCATGCAAGATTTCAATGGACGATGCATGAAGGTGTTCGGCAATTAGTTGTTTTACCTTTTCGCCACAATCAGAAATGTCCAATGCTTCTTCACGGAAACGTGACTTTGCCCCTTGTCGTACTTTTCCTAAGAACTTCAAATCATCTACATAAGGTTGCGCCTTTGGACTTGGCATAATCATATCCATGCTTTGTGCAAACTTTTTAAATGCTGTGTCAAATTCATGACGTACATCTTCTGGTTCAAGGACTTGAATACAAGAATCTAGGTTATCTTTGTTAATGTAATCAAAGTAACTCATTGCTTTACGATGCCTTGTCTGCAAGCGTGGTATTTCGCTTTCTACGGGCATTAGTGCACCTTGGATGTCTTGCTTATGGAAGATGCTTAACGCCTTCTCTAAGAAGCTAGAAACGCCAAAATAGTCAACGATAAGACCATAATCCTTCTTATCATACTTACGGTTCGTACGAGCAATCGCTTGTAGTAAGTTATGTTCTTTTAATGGCTTATCTAAGTACATGACTTGTTCAATTGGCGCATCAAAACCAGTAAGTAATTTATCACAAACGATAAGGAAGGAGAGTTTATCTTCACTCATTGGTTTCTTAAATCGATCAATGATGTTTTTCTCTTCATCTTTCGTAATGTGATACTTCTTCATGTGATCTTTATCGTTATGTCCACTTGAGTAAATAACGGCAGACTCTAGGTCACTTAATTCATCTAGTTTTTCTTTGTACATGACAGCCGCTTCGCGTGAGATAGCAACGATCTGTGCCTTAAATCCATTTGGTTGAATATGAGTTTCATAGTGTTCGATAATATCTAATACAATTTGTTCAATGCGTTTCGGTGCAGCGACAATCGCTTCTTCTGTTGCATACTTTTTCTTAATACGTTCACGATCTTCTTCATCATACTCACGGAACTTACGGTCAAAGAGTTGGTCTAGTGTTTCTCCTTGTACATGAAGTTCTGTCATACGAGCTTCATAGAAAATAGGAACTGTCGCACCATCATCAACTGCTTGTTCTATCGTGTATTTATCGATATAAGAACCGAAGGTACCTGTTGTACTTTTATCTTCCTTATCAATTGGTGTACCAGTAAAACCTAAATAACAAGCATTAGGAAGCGCTGTACGCATGTTCATCGCTAAGCCTTTGTATTGAGAGCGATGACTTTCATCGACCATGACAATAATGTTTTCATCATCTGATAGTTCAGGATACTTTTCCTCTTCATCATTTGTTTGGAACTTCTGAACAAGCGTCATAATCGTAGAACCAGGTCCTTGTTGAAGTAAGTCCTTTAGCTTTGATACAGATGGTGCTTGTTGTGGGTTAGGGAAGCCGCAACGACGGAATGTATTTGTAATTTGATCATCTAAGTCTTTACGGTCAGTAACTATGACTATTGTTGGGTTTTTCAACGCTTCAATTCGTCGTAGTTTCACAGATAAGTAAACCATCGTTAATGACTTACCACTTCCTTGTGTATGCCATACGACACCACCACGATCACGAGGGTCTTTTGCGTGTAAAATACGGTTAATTGCTTTGTTTACAGCACGGTACTGCTGATAACGAGCAAGCTTCTTAATCGTTCTTCCGCCTTCTGGTTCAAAGACGATGAAGTTTTGGATTAAATCTAGTAAGTTCGTTTTTGATAGCATCCCAGCCACTAAAATGTCTTGTGGGGGAGGGTTATCTCCAATTTCAGGTACAGTTAATGGATATGGATCTTTCCATTCCCCGAAGTGTTGTACTTTTGCGCCGATCGTTCCAGCCTTTGCACGGTCTTTACTTGTGCCAATCATGAATTGGTTGTAGTGGAAGAGATGTTCAACTTCTTCTTGGTAACGGCGTAATTGCTTAACGGCATCACCGATTTGTTGGTCTGCTTGCAAGAATGGACTTTTACATTCAATCACGACAATAGGTAACCCATTGATGTAAATAATAAGGTCAGGACGTATCGTGCCTTTTGCATCAGTAATTGAGAATTGATCAACGACTAGATATTCATTGTTTAATGGGTTTTCAAAGTCGATTAGTTTAACCGTTTGGTTTTTCTTTCCCTTACCTAAGTCTTGCTGAACAGATATGTAGTTTACGAGCATGTCATAAAACTTCTCGTTTGCTTCCATGATGTTAGTTGCTTCGATATGGGTAATGGAACGGAGCACTTTGTTTAGATTGCTGTCGTTAATCCATAGGTTGAACTTCTTAATAGCAGCTTGAAGACGATCCTTTAGTACAACTTCACGTTTTGACTCACGCTCGGAATCCAAAGAAGGACCATGAATATGTTCATAGCCCATTTCTTTGAGTTGTTCAATTAATCGATCTTCCACTAATGTCTTTTCGTTCCAATCTTTTGATGAGGTCATGTGGAAACCACCTCGTTTTCATCTACTTTTACACGTACTTTACCTGTGAGAAGGACTTGCATAAGGCCTTTTTTCAGAGTATTTAACTTCTGATAAAATCTAGTTTCTTTTTCTATCTTTTCATCAAAAATTGACAGCATTGATGCAATTTTATCTTGCTCTAGTAAACTTGGAACTGGAACCATAAAAGAAGAATACTCATTCCCATTGATTCCAGGCTGTCCACTTCTAGTTGACATGACCTTAACCCAATTCCAGTAATACTTTGTATTTACAATACTTGAAATAAACATAGGGTTTACAATTTCTTTATTTAATTTAAACCTAATCAAAAATCCTGCAAAAACTAATGAGCCATCTTTATCATCATAAAGATATGATTTCCCAGTTGTGTTTCCCGTCCTAGCAAACACGATATCGCCGTACTCTAATAAATATCTTTCATAGTTTTCTTCTGCTATCCCTTTTTTATCTGAAGGAATAAGCTTTCCTCTATCATCAATATCAGTAATTCTTAAGTATCGAGGTTGGTTCGCCCTATATTCCGTAGCCTTAGCACCTATACCATACTCACCTTTTCCAAGTGAAACCTCTTCTAAAGTTTGCACTTCCCACTCCACAGGAATTTCACCAATCTCCGTTTTCTTAAAGCGAGTATGACCAATTCCTTTTGTAAGAAGCTGTTGCATTAATCCTTTCTTCACTTTCTCCGTTTGCTCTATGATTGCTTCTGTTTTTTCAATAGCATTATCAACTGAGGAGAGGATTGCTGCGATTTTTGTTTGTTCTTCTTTCCTACTAGGAATTGCAACTTTTAGTGAATTTAGGCTTTTCTTTGTAATGTGAGGTTGAGCACTACCAACTTTTGCCCTTCTTATAAATTCTTCAATAACTTTCCCCCTAAGGAGCTGCATCCAATATTTATAAATTATGTCATCTACTTTAGCACGAAGTATAAGCATTGCTGAGTTTATGCGAATATTTTCAAAGGGTACTGTTTCATCAAAAAATGATATGTTTCCAATAGTGCCTCTAGAGGTCATTACAATGTCATTTCTTTCTAGTTTTCCATTTCTTAAAGTATTTTCCTTTTCTTCACTAATAAATTTTTTAGTTTTAAAAGAAAATCCTGTTTTTGTAACGTTTTTGGTGTCTAAAAACAAGCAATATCCATTAGATAAAAAATCTTTTTCATTCGGATAATTTTTACCTCTGTCACCATCAATTGCTTTAAAGATATCTTCAATTTTAACAACTTCCCACTTCTCAGGAACATCAATTAATACATTGTTTTTAGAGGTTTGACCAATCATATCACTCACCATACCCCAACTCCTTCAAGTAGCCATTCATGAGAGCTTCGATGTCTTCACGTTCATTTTCAAGTTTACGGAGTTCAGTTAGTGCTTGTGCTACGTCAATTTGTTCTTCTTCTTCCGTTGTGTCGATATAGCGAGCGATGTTTAGGTTGTAGTCGTTTTCTTTAATTTCATCAAGTGAAACTGCACGGCAGTACTTTTCTTGTTCTTCGCCTTTGTCGTAGGCAGTAATGATTTTCTCAATGTCTCGCTCACGTAACGTGTTTTGGTTTTTACCTTCTTGATAGTCTTCAGAACCGTTTAAGAAGAAGACTTTGCCTTTTTTATGTTCTTCTTTGTTTCGGTTTAGTACTAGAATACATGCTGGAATACCAGTTCCATAGAAAAGGTTTGAAGGTAAGCCGATAACCGCTTCTACTAAATCTTCCTCAAGTAGTCCTTGTCTGATTTTCCCTTCTGCTGCGCCACGGAATAGAATACCGTGTGGCATTACAACGCCAGCTTTTCCTTCATGGTTAAGTGTTGACACCATATGTTGAATGAAAGCAAGGTCGCCTTTGTCTTTTGGTGGTAAGCCGAAACGGAAACGTCCGTATTGGTCACTTTCAGCTTCTTCACGTCCCCAGTTCTTTAGAGAGAACGGTGGATTGGCAATGACACGATCGTAAAGGATTAGTTCACCATCTTCAAGTAACTTTGGCTCACGGATTGTATCACCTTTCTCAATGCGGTGGTCACTTAGTCCGTGTAGAAGTAAGTTCATCTTACAAATTGCCCATGTGTTTAAGTTACGTTCTTGTCCATGCAGCGTTAAGTTACGAGGATTGCCGCCTTGTGACTTGATGTAATCAACAGACTGAATAAGCATACCGCCGCTTCCTACTGTTGGGTCGCATACACGCATGCCTTCTTCTGGTTTTAGTATTTTCACAAGTAGTTCTACTACTTTATTTGGAGAATAAAATTCGCCACCTTTTTTACCTGCATCATCGGCAAATTGCCCAATTAGGTACTCATAAGCACGACCAAGCATGTCAGGCTCAGAAAGGTTTGCGTTACTTAAGTGGATAGCTGAAAAGTGTTGTATTAATTGGATCAGCAGTCTATCAGGTAGCTTTTCCTTATCGTTGAAGTCAATTGTTGCTAGAACGCCTTGTAGGGAAGCATTTTCTTCTTCTAGTGCTTCAAAGGCTTTGTTTATAGTATCACCGATGTCTTGTGTTTGCGCTTGGATATTTGACCAGCGTGCACGTTCTGGAACGAAGAATTGGTGTTCATCACGATCATGCCATCCATAATCATCGCCTTCTTGTTCTTCTATACGTTTTGCTGTTTCAACAAATACATCGTTTAGTCGCTTTAAAAATAACATACCGAATATATAGTTTTTATAGTCAGAAGAATCAATGCTACCACGCAAAATGTTAGCAGATTCCCATAAATGTGATTCAAGTTGTTGTTGTGATAATTTTTCCATACTAACACTCTCCATCTAGTAGTTTCTCTTTATTTATATACATACTAGTTTAGTTTACCAAATATATGTAGGACTTGGCTATGAAATTAACATTATTTGTAATTGCTTATAGAATGAAAAATTCATATATATTTTCTGGGCCTACTAGGATGCCGTTGTGGGTGTTCTTGCGCCGTTCGTTGCCCCACCCCTTAAATCAGCAAAAAAACAGAGAAGAATTACTTCTCTGTTCGCAACTTGTTAATTTGATCTGCTAAAGATTTAATTAATTCAGGGTTACTTATTAGATCTTCTATTACTTTTTTTTGATTCTGTGATTGTTCATCTACATTAGTTAATGATACTCCTACACCGAAATACTTGTTTACAAGAGATTCTTTTACATCTTTTTGCTTTTCAGTATCTAAATCTTTTAGGTAAGGGTCTAATGATGCAAGTTCTAATTCAATTTTTCTGTTTTTTCTTTCTTCATTTCTATGGTTTCCTGCTTGTTTTGCACAGTATGTAAATAATGTTAACCCTATTCCAGTTATGATAAATCTGCTTACAAGTACAGTCCAATTAAGCTCACTTGCAGAATTGATAATAAATTTCACTCCAAAACTTAACAGGAATACTAAAGTTGCAATAGAGAATAAATTCCATGTAAATGCTTTTCTCGCCTCAGTATTGGCTATTTTTTGATATCCATGAGCTAATCCTTTCATACTCATAAGCCCAAGAATCTTCTCAGCTTCTTTATTCATTTCATTAATACTATTATATTCGTCTTGCATCTTCTTGTTTAATTTTGCTACGGCATCTTCAAAGACCGATTTTTGGTTTTGAAGTTGATCTTCAAATAATTCCTTTTGCACTAAAATTTGATTAGCTAATTTTTCTTCAAAATCATGGAAAGAATTGTTTAACTCTTCCTTAGTATTTTTAATTAATTGCTCTGTTTTTTCATTTCTTTCGCTTTGACCATTGAGGAACTTATCTTGAAAATCAGAAATTATTGTGTCAATTCTTTGCTTTTGACTATTTATTGATTCACTTAGTTCAATTAACAACTTCTTGTTTTTAATAAATGTTGATTTACTTTCTGTAACTTCCTTTTCCAAATTAGATAAGTGTTGCGCTGCAGATTGTCTAAATCTGATTACAGAATTACGTACACCTTCAATTTCGTCAGGAGTCCTAGTTACTACTAGTTGTGATATGAGTTGTAAAATAACTTCCATGGAATTTTTTATATTGTTTAAGTGTTGTTGATTTCTATTCCCCTTAAAATGGTTTATTTCTGAAAGGCAAGTAGATGTATTGTTTCCTAAATTGTTCAAAGTATTATCTGAAATGAGCCAAGGGTCTGCAATATCTAAGGTGTGTTTTAAATAATTAAAAATATCTCTAACTCTATAAAAAATTTCTAGTTGACTTTCAGGTAACTTGATAGAATCAATATCTTCTATTAATTCTAGAACATTCTCTGTATTTTTATATGCTATGTGACGAGTTAATCGTTCCTCTTGAACTAGCAATGTTATCTCTCCCTTTAAATAATATGTATATTATACATCAATAAACTAAAATTCTTCAAAAATTACAAAATATGGATTTTTATTTAACTATACGAATGTAAATTATCATGTAACTACTTTCCAATAGGATTGATAAAGGAGGTGATTATATATGAAGGAAAAGAAAACTTTACCTGATGAATTATTAACTGTTTTGCAGCAGCTAACAATGAATGGTGACATTAAAATGGCTGGTATTGCGTTGAAACTTTACCTAGTGCGCTGTTGGAAGATGGAAGGGAAGGAAGCAACGGAATTAACAAGGAGGTGGTTTAGAAAGCATTATCCTAAGCATTTAGCAATCTATTTAAAGAAGCGTTATGGTTAAGAGCTCTTTTGTAAGGAAACTTGCAGAAGGGCTTTTATTTGTTTAAGGAGGTGGTGCGATTGATTGCGACAGATGCAGTTTATCAGTTCAAAAGAAAAAAGACGGCATAATAGCCGCCACATATGTGTGTAAGTTCATTCTATCAAAATAATAAACGGTGTGAAAGGGAGTAGCGATGATGCTGCTCCTTTTTCTATGGGAGGAAATAATAATGAAGCAATATAATATGGAAACCTTAAAAACATTACTAGCAAATACTATTAATGAGAAACCAGATAGCTATACGATACAACAGATCTTCTCTTCAGTTCAATCATTCCATGATCTAATTGATGTGTCAGAAGAAGAATTGATGACGATAAAGGGAATTGGTAAAACAAAGGCAAAAGCAATTGTATCTGCATTACAGTTAGCTAAGGTGATGTATGAAAACCATGATGAAGAACGTTATGTAATCCGCTCGCCGCGTGATGTGTACGATTATGTGTATGCAGAGATGAAGTACTTAACGCAAGAACACTTTGTGTTGCTAGGATTGAATACAAAAAATCAGGTGATGTTTAAACAAACCGTTACCGTTGGTACGTTGAACGCATCACTTGTGCATCCCAGAGAAGTATTTCGCCCACTAATACGCCGCAGTTGTGCTTCGGCAATTGTACTGCACAATCATCCAAGTGGTGATCCTACCCCTTCGCGTGAAGATATTAAGGTAACGGAGCGATTAAGTGAAGTTGGAAAGATTGTAGGAATTGAGTTGTTGGATCATGTGATTGTTGGAAATGATTATGTGTCTTTGAAAGAAAAAGGGTATCTGTAAGTAAGTAGGGGAGTCGGTCACGTAATTGACTCCCTGAATTGTGATGTTATGTGTTTTGACTCATAACACCTTAAGTTCACTGTCTCTCTGAAGCATTCTGGTATTAACCACTGCTATTAATAGGTGTTTGTGGGTTTAATTGTATTTTTCTATTGGTGTAATCTATCATTTCAAAACCACCTCACAAATCATCTAAGTGTAATACCTCAAGGTTAATAAATCACATTGAAGTTGCTTTTAGTAATTTTTCCTGAAAGAAGTAAAAAACTATCGCTACATTATTGCCTTTCTGATAGCGATTTCTACAGGTATGCGACAAGGTGAAGTGCTTGGTTTGCGCTGGCAAGATATTGACTTTGATATACGAACATTGTCGGTAACACAAACACTGAGTCATGATGGAAAAACACTCAATCGCGGAGCAAAAACAAAGGCGAGTATTAGAACGATTGCATTACCAAAAGAAACTGTAGATAAGTTAAAGCATCATCGTAAACTTGTTGAGGATGAGAAGAAAAAAGCTGGTACGATATATAACGACAACGATTTAGTAGTGTGTACTGAAATAGGAACGCCATGTCATCCACGAAACATACTTAGAACGATGTACACAGTTATTAAGAAAGTGGGATTACAACGCATTCGTTTCCATGATTTAAGACATACGCATGCGACACTACTTCTGAAACAAGGAACACATCCAAAGATAGTATCAGAACGCTTAGGACATGCTGATACACGGATTACATTAGATCGCTACAGCCACTTACTTCCTAATATGCAAAGAGAAGTTGCAGATAGCTTTGGGGACATGCTGTTTGGTAGTGAATATAAGTCAAAACAAGATGTCATAAAGGAATGGGAATCGATATTATATCATGTGACCAAAGCGTGACCACGGAGCTAAAAACGGGGTATAGTAGCAGTTATATTTCACGTACCAAATGAAAAGAACCCTTGATATACAAGGGTTCTCCATGATGATCCGAACTGGGCTCGAACCAGCGACCTCCACCCTGTCAAGGTGGCGCTCTCCCAGCTGAGCTATCGGATCAAATATTATGCTAGGAATAAATTTAATATAAAATGCAATGCGCTTTCTGTCAAGAAATTTATATGAAATGAAGGATCTTTACACATGCTATCTGTAAGCAATTGTTTTAACAGTAACAGCAAAAATAATTAAAATACGTGTAGAGGTATTACTAACTATGATAAAGAAAGGGTGAATGCACATGGTTAAAGTTACTGCATCAGCACTTGCGGAAGTACAAAAAGCGCTTGATCATCATAAGAACGATATGAAAGAACAATATGTTCGTTTGCATATGGGAATTGGCTGAGGAGGCCCACAATTACAACTGGCTCTGGAGGAGTCAGCAGGAGAAAAAGACGAAGTAGTGGAAGTTGAAGGTATTAAATTCTTATATGATGAGAAACAATCTCCTTACTTTAGTAAAGCAAAAGTAGATTACACGAAAAACCTCTTTGGTTCTGGAGAGTTTAAAGTAATGCAAGTATAATCACGAACGAATGTCCACACAAGTTGTGGGCATTTTTTTATTTTTGCAGTAAAAAAATGAGTCGATATAAAATACACCTCTAACTTCACTGTGTTTCCTAATAAGTGAGATTTCGTTTTTCAAAAGCGAAATTTGTCATAAAAAACCCATCTTCAATCACATAAGAATCTACTAAAATGTGCTAAAATAAAGAATAGTTAAAAAATTATCTTTTCGGAGTGATATGATGATTGGTTATCCTTCTGTAATAAAGACAAAGTTTATTTCCCCTCTAGTTAAAGAGAATATTGTGCAACGACCAATGTTAATGAAAAAACTTTCGACGATTACAAATTATCCAATTACATATATACATGCAGGTCCTGGTTATGGAAAAAGTACTGCTGCCGCTCTGTATGTCAATAATACAAAATATCAATCATGTTGGTACTCAATTTCCAAAAATGATGATGATATTCTTCCGTTTCTTTTGCATCTCATCTATGCTTTGAAAAAGATAGATGCTAATTTTGGAAATCACCTTTTAAGCGAATGGAAGCAAGAAAGAGATTTCGTAAGAGAAGACGATATCTTAAGCTATTGTACGGATATTATTAATGAACTAGCGGAATGGTCAGAACGAACGCTTATAGTCTTAGATGATTTCCATTTAATTAGTGAAAATACAATGGTTATGAAATGGTTTACATGGCTTATAAAATATTTACCTGAACATATACACTTTATTATTACAAGTAGGACAAACCTCGAAAGTGCAGAACTTACGACGTTAAAAGTGAAGGGAAGCGTACTCGAAATTTCGGAAAAAGACTTAACTTTTACTCCTGAAGAAATCGAAGTGTTATTTGTCGATACATATGGCATTAAATTTAGTCCTGATGAATTCAAATTAATTAGAGAAAAAACAGAAGGATGGATTATCGCTTTGCAAATGCTTTGCCAACATCAGCTAGGAAAAGAAAGCTATGAGGAATTATCAAAGCCAAATGTTAATACTTTAAAGGATTTGTTTCAGTTTCTTGCAATGGAAGTTTTCTCAAAGCAATCCACGAACGTCCAACATTTCTTATTAAAAACATCAGTATTGGAAGCTTTTTCTGCTAAAAGGTACAATGAACTTTATTTTCAAGACGATGGAAGTGAAATGATTGAATATTTACTTTGTAACCATTTATTTATTTTAAAACAAGGGGAAGAGGAGTTTCGCTATCACGCTCTATTTAAGGAATTCCTACAACAAGAATTAATGAAAGAACCCTCAAAATATGAGAACTATCACCGCCAAGCCGCCCAATTTTTTATTGAACATGATATGTATAATCATGCAATCGACCACTTTAGACTTTTGAAAGATATAAAGTCGATTAGTAAACTGCTCGTTACCTATGGGCAGCAAATGCTAGAAAATGGTCAACTTACCTCTTTGTCAAACACATTAAAAACTATTCCGAAAAAGTGGAAAGATAAATATTATCGCCTTTACCTATATGAAGGTGATATGATGCGCTACCATTGCTTTTATGAAGAAGCTAAAAGTATTTATATGTTAGTTAGTGAATTAGCTGGAAAAAGTGATGATAAAATTGTGCAAAGTATGGCTCATGAAGGGGTTGCAAAAATTTATTTAGATACTATTCAACCTACTAAGGCAGATGCCGTATTATTAAAAGCAATTCAAATCCTTGAACTACTTCCTGAAACGGAAAAACATTTATTCCGTCTGTATAGACTTATGGCGGAAAACTTAATTAATATGGGTAATGCGAAAAAAGCGGAACGTTGGTATAACAAAAGTCTAGAAATCAATGACGCAACCGATGAAGTTTTTTTAGAAGCACGATTGAAATTGAGAACAGGTAGGATAGATGAAGCGAAGCAATTACTAGAGAAAAAAATAGAGATGGAAATTAAACAAGAAAAAGTGCAACTTCCAAAAACACATCGGGAAACAATGATTTTATTGTCATTAATAAAAACATTTATGGGGGAAGTTGAAGAGGCAAAAAAGCTTGGTGAACAAGGAATTTTACAAGGAATTAAACAAAATTCTCCGTTTGTTGAAGCGTGTGGCTGGATGCGCATGGGACATGCAGTACAACTTATTCCTAACTATGATCTTAACCTCGCTATTTCTTGTTATCACAATGCACTAAAGTTAATGGAGGAAATCGGTATTCCGCGTGGGAAAGCAGAACCATTAATGGGACTATCATTAATTTATGCAAGGAAAAATGACCCTAATAAATCACTTCATTATGGTAACCAAGCGTTAAATGAAACTGCACTTAAAAACGACTTATGGCTTTCATCATATTTAACTTATTCGATTGGTATTGCCCATTTTGAGTTAAAAAACTATGAGAAGTCTGAGCAAGCAATACAAAATGGATTTGATACACTCACACAATGCCAAGACCGCTATGGACAAGCAGTTGGGCTAATGTGGCTGTCGATTATAAAGTTTTATTTAAAAGAATGGGAAGCGTTTGATAGTTACTTTAACCGTTTTTTACAAATTGTTGAGAGTGATAGGTTTGATTTCCTTTTGAAAAAAAGAACGATGTTTGGGCCGATAGATGTGCAGTTATTTACACCGCTTCTATTAAAAGAAAAGGAACTTAATCCCGAAAATCTTTTCGTTTCACGTCTGTTACATGATTTAGGAATAGATAACCAAACATCTCATCCAGGTTATACATTACGAATAGAGACTTTTGATAACTTCAGAGTTTATCGTGGCGCAGAGCTTATCGCAGAGAAGGATTGGCAGCGTGGAAAAGCAAAAGAACTTTTGCAACTTTTTATTAATAATCGCAACAGATTCCTTGAGAAGGAAGAAATTTACTCTACCCTATGGAAGGATTTAGATGAGGAGACTTCGAGCAGTCATTTAAAAGTTGCCCTTAACGCATTGAACAAAACGCTTGAGCCCACTCGAAAGGCTAGATCTACACCAATCTATATTAGAAGAAAAGGTTCAGCTTACGGCTTAAATTTGTCTGCTAGTATTGACCTTGATGTTGCTCAATTTGAACATTGCATTACATCAGGGCTTGAAGAAAATGATCGGATCCAAGCGAAAGAGTGGCTCGAAAAAGGTCTGCCCTTTTATAAAGGAGAGTTTTTACGAGAACGGCGTTATGATGCATGGTGCAATGAGGAAAGAGAGAGACTGCAAACCTTGTTTTTACGAGGTTCAGAGAAGCTTGCACAAATCTATGTAGAGAAAAATAACATTAACCAAGCTATCCACTTATGTGAAAGAATAATAACCGTTGATAATTGTTGGGAAGAAGCATACAGACTGTTAATGTATTGCTACTACCGGAAAAATAATCGTTCTCTAGCTATAAAGTATTATAAAAAATGTTGTGAAGTACTTGAAAATGATCTTTCTGTAAAACCGATGGAAGCTACAGAGCAAATGTATGAAATGATTGTTTCAACTTAAATTCGGTTTTAAAATGAAACCCGCTTTGTTCAGCGGGTTTTCTTTAAATTATAATGTTCTGAAAATTCTTGTAACTAATTTGTAACTTCGAACATTTAAGCTATAGACATGCTTTAAATCAACTTTAATTAGAGGGGGAAATAAAATGAAGAAATCATTAAAATTATTATTCACAGCAGTTATGGCATTTTCGTTACTTTTAACTGCAGCTTGTTCAGAGTCTGCTAGTAATGAAGATGGCCCAATTAAAATTGGTTTACTAGCTTCAACTACTGGTCCATTAGAAACGTACGGTCAGCAAACGATTAGAGGATTTGAGTTAGGTCTAATGTATGCGACAAACGGAACGATGGAAGTAAATGGTAGAAAAATTGAAGTGATTATTGAGGACACAGAAACGAAAAAGGAAGTAGCGAACATTAAGGCTACAAAACTTTTAGAAGAAGATAAAGTTGACTTTTTAGTAGGTGCAACTTCATCTGGTGATACGTTGGCTGTTTTAGGATTAGCGAAAGAATATGAAACAATTATGATCGTAGAACCAGCAGTAGCTGATAGTATTACAGGTTCTGAATGGAATAAATATATTTTCCGTACAGGTCGTAACTCCTCTCAAGATGCGATTGCCGGTGCAGTAGCAATTGCAGGCAAAGGCGTTAAAATTGCGACACTTGCTCCAGACTATGCTTTCGGCCGCGACGGAGTAGCTGCATTTAAGGAAGCAGCAGAAAAATTAGGTGCTAATGTTGTGCTTGAGGAATATGCAGATCCAGCTGCAACAGACTTTACAGCAAACTTGCAAAAAGTACTTGATTCAAATCCAGATTACTTATTCGTTATTTGGGCAGGGGCTAACTCGCCTTGGAACCAAATTGCCGATATGAAGTTACAAGAAAAAGGAATAAAAATTTCAACTGGTGCACCGAACATTGCTGCTCTAGCGACGATGGGGAACTTAGTTGGAATGGAAGGATTCACAGTTTATCATCACACACTACCTAATAACGAAGTAAATGATTGGTTAGTTGCTGAACATAAGAAAAAGTTTGACGGTGAAGTGCCGGATTTATTCACTCCAGGTGGAATGTCTGCAGCAATCGCTATTGTTGAAGCATTGAAGAAATCTGAAGGATCAACAGATGCAGATAAACTAATTTCTATTATGGAAGGGATGTCTTTTGAAACACCAAAAGGGACGATGACATTCCGCGCAGATGATCACCAAGCGCTGCAAACGTTATATGGTATTAAGTTAGAGAACGTTGAGGGCTACGATTATCCAGTACCAGTACTTCGTAAGGAATTATCAGCTGAAGAAACTGCTCCACCAATTCGTAACAAGTAAGGAAATGAAAAAGAGGTAGGTGCTTAAGATGGACCCGATATTAAAAACAGAGGATTTAACAATTTCATTTGGCGGACACGTTGCAGTAGATGGTGTAAGCCTAGAAGTTAAACCGAACACATTTAAGTCGATTATTGGTCCAAACGGAGCGGGAAAAACTACATTCTTTAATTTGTTAAGTGGTCAATTAAAGCCTACGAAAGGCAAAGTTATTTTCAAGGGGACAGATATAACAAATCTGTCTCCTACTATTAGAACGAGAAAAGGTATTGGCCGTTCCTTTCAAATTACAAATGTATTTCCTAATTTAACAGTACTTGAAAATGTCCGTTTGGCTGTACAATCGCAAAAAAATGTATTTTACAATATGTATCGTCACGTTAATCAAGATCCTACAATGAAGGAAATTGCGATGAACTGGCTTGAAAAGGTACTTCTAGATAATAAAGCACATACACTTGCAAAAAATTTAGCACATGGCGAAAAGAGAAAATTAGAATTAGCAATGTTACTTGCACTTGAAACAGAATTGCTACTTCTAGACGAACCTACTGCAGGTATGAGTTTAGAGGAAGTTCCAGCGATATTGGATGTTATTCGTAAGCTAAAAGAAGAAAAAAATAGAACAATTATTTTAATTGAACACAAAATGGATATGGTTCTTGATTTATCTGATTCACTCATGGTTCTTTTCCATGGCGAACTTCTCGCAGACGGTTCACCTGAAGAGATTATGAATAATGAACTCGTTCAGTCTGCATATTTAGGAGGGCTAAGTCATGACGCTTCTTAAAGTAGAGGGCATACATACCTATATTGATCAGTTTCACATTTTACAAGGTGTATCATTTGAAGCAAAAAAAGGAGATGTAACTGTTATATTAGGCCGTAATGGTGCTGGGAAAACAACGACACTTCGTTCCATTATGGGACTTAACCCTATTTCAAAAGGGAGCATTACTTTTAAGGACGAAGAAATACATCAAATGCCGACATTTACCGTCGCAAATAAAGGAATTGGCTATGTTCCAGAAGACCAAGGTATTTTTGGTGGACTAACTGTAGAAGAAAATTTAAAAGTAGCAATGAAATCGAATGATCACGCAACTTTAGAAAGACTTGAGAAGATATTGAATCTGTTTCCTGACTTAAAGAAATTTTGGAAAAGTAAGGGCGGAAATTTAAGTGGAGGGCAAAAACAAATGCTATCTATTGCCAGAGCTTTTGTTAATAATAATGAACTTTTACTTATTGATGAGCCTAGTAAAGGACTAGCACCGCTTTTCGTAGAGAAAGTGATGATTGCGTTAGAACAAATGAAGCATGAGACAACAGTTATATTAGTGGAACAAAATTACATGATGGCAAAAACAATATCAGATCGTTATTACATTATTGATGATGGTCAAACAGTTCATCAAGGTGAGATGAAAGAATTAGATGAAGATGAGCAACTAAAAAGAAAGTATTTAGGAATTGCTTAACTGCTTTTGGAATAGGAGGAGAGATTATGGATGTCTTAATTAACTTAACAGTCAATGGGCTTGCAACAGGAATGCTCATTTTTCTACTAGCAGTTGGTTTGTCACTAATTTTCGGGTTAATGGATGTATTGAATTTTGCGCACGGTGCTTTATTTGCTTGGGGGGCATATGCAGGTGTCTGGGTTTATGCGCAAACGGAAAGCTTCATTATCGGTATTATCGGTGCGCTATTAACAGGGGCAATTCTCGGGTTGCTTTTAGAAAAATTTATTGTTCAGCCTGTTTATGGAAACCACATCCAACAAATATTAATTACACTAGGCGTCATGTTAGTACTTAGTGAGCTTTTAAAAGTTGTTTGGGGACCTAACCAAATAGCAACGGTCACGCCAGAGTTTTTGCAAGGAAGCTGGATGCTCGATAGCGGTGTTATCATCATTAAATATCGCCTTTTCATTATTGCGGTAGGGCTACTCATTTTTCTTGGACTACATCTCTTACTTAAAAAAACAAAACTTGGTTTAATTGTTCGAGCTGGAGTTATGGATAAGGAAATGGTGCAAGCGCTAGGTATTAATATTAGAAAAGTATTTATGTTTGTCTTTATGCTCGGTTCTGCTTTAGCTGCTTTAGGGGGAATGTTACTCGGTCCTTACTCTGGAGTTATACATGCAAACATGGGGTTTGAATTTGGAATTCTAGCATTTATAGTTGTCGTTATCGGAGGTATGGGTAGTGTAAGTGGTTCTGCATTTGCAGCAATTTTAGTAGGGCTATCAGGGTCGTTTATGGCTTACTATTTCCCAGCGTTAAGTTTGGCAGTAAACATGCTATTGATGGTTGCGGTATTAATTATTCGACCAACTGGATTATTTGCGGCGAAAGGGTGATTCTATGATAAAAAATGTATCGAAATATAAAATTATTACGTACTTAATCATTGCTTATCTCATAGCCCTTCCGTTTGTTAGTGATTCAAGAAGTACGCTTTTATTACTAACGCAAGTTTTTATTTTTGCTATTTTTGCGATGAGCTATGACTTATTACTCGGATATACAGGAATAGTTTCGTTCGGCCATGCGATGTTCTTTGGAATTGGCGCATATACAACTGGCGTATATATGAAAGATATTTCTTCTAGTTTAGGAAGTTATTTTATTAGCGTAGCTTTAGGGATGTTATTTGCAGCAATCGTAAGTTTCTTAGTAGGAATTTTATCACTACGGCTGAAAAGTCATTTTTATGCAATGTTAACGTTAGCGTTTGCTGGATTATTTCTTGTATTAGCAGAAAAGTGGCGGACAGTTACGCGAGGGAATGATGGATTTACTTTTAATGTTCCAGAAGTAATGTACGACCGCGTTGTCTTTTACTTTATCGTATTTGCAGCAATGATCGGAGTGTATTTACTATTAAAAAGGTTCACTTCCTCACCTCTTGGTCATGTACTTCAAGCGACAAGAGAAAATGAACAACGAACAGAGTCACTTGGTTATAATGTGCTAACTTACCGGGTAATTTCTAGTGTAGTAGCAGGTATGCTCGCTGCATTTAGTGGATCCCTTTATGTTATTACACTCCGATTTGTTAACACGTCTGTATTTGCAACGGAAGTAACATTAAATGCATTGTTAATGACAATTATTGGTGGAGTAGGAACGTTAGTTGGTGCGATTATCGGAGCTGGATTGTTTGAATTTGCTCATCATTGGCTGTCTGATTTAGCAAAAGTACATTGGATATTTGAGCGGTGGATCATTCTATTCGGAACGCTCTACATTTTAATTGTTATGTTTTTACCGTACGGTGTTGTCGGTACTTTCAGAAAGTGGCGATTCGACCGAAGTGTGAAAAAACAGGTGAAACTGATTGAAAAAGTTAATGATAACAAATCAGTTTAATGACAGTAGTGAAGGGATGAGATTGTTGCGCGAAGATGAACAAACAATAGGGATTGTTAGTTTAGCAACGTATATTCCTACGACATATATGGATAGTGAAGAGCTTGCTAAAGAAACGAATATCCCAAAAGAAGTTATTGAAGAAAAGCTAGGAATCTTAAAAAAACCTATCCCTGGACCGGAAGACCATACGTGTGAAATGGGGATAAAAGCGGCTAAAAAAGCATTAAAAAAAGGAAATGTTAATCCGAAAAGCATCGATTTAATTATTTATATTGGAGAAGAACATAAAGAATATCCATTATGGACGTCAGGAATTAAGTTACAAGAGGAAATTGGGGCGACAAACGCATGGGCTTTCGATGTTGCACAAAGATGTGGGACGACAATTATGGCGTTGGAAGTTGCGAAAAGCATGATGAAAGGTAATCAGTCTATCAATACAGTTCTGCTAGCAGGTGGTTATCGCAATTGTGATTTTATCGATTATAAAAATCCACGTACTAGATTTATGTACAATTTAGCTGCTGGCGGCGGAGCAATTGTCCTGCAAAAAGGACATAGTCAAAATTTATTACTAGAAAGTGACATTATGACTGATGGCTCATTTTCTGAAGATGTCGTCGTCGTTGCTGGTGGGACGAAGATGCCAATTAGTAAAGAAGCAATTGATAACCGGTTAAATATGCTTGACGTGACAGACCCAATAGGAATGAAAGCTAGACTTGAAGAAAAATCGATGGGAAATTTTTTGAAAGTTATTCGTAACTCCGTCGAGAAAAGTGGATTCACAGAAAAAGATATTAATTATGTTGGCATGCTTCATATGAAACGCTCTGCCCATGATTATGTATTATCACAATTAAATTTAACGGAAGATAACTCCATTTATTTAAATGAATACGGGCATATTGGACAAATTGATCAAATTTTATCATTAGAACTTGCGCTTGAGCAAGGAAAAGTACGTGAAGGTGATGTTGTCGTTTTAGTCAGTGCAGGAATTGGCTATGCATGGGGAGCTTCAACAATTCGTTGGGGATAATTAGGAGGGGAAATGGATGCCGGAAATTACATTAAAAAGTATTGCTCTCGGAAATGGTGAAACACTTGGATACCGTGAGCGAGAAGGAGGAGAAAAAACGCTTCTACTTATTCACGGCAATATGACTTCATCGAAACATTGGGACTTAGTCATGGAAAATATCGATTCTTCATACAAATTGTATGCTATTGATTTAAGAGGATTCGGCATTTCAACTTATAATACACCGATTGCTAGTTTAAAAGATTTAACAAATGACGTGAAGCTTTTCGTAGACGCAATAGGCCTTTCCACTTTTTCAGTTATGGGGTGGTCAAGTCCTGGTGGTGGCGTTTCAATGCAATTTGCAGCAGAATATCCTCACTATGTTGAAAATTTAATCCTTCTTGCATCGATCTCTTCTAGAGGTTATCCATTTTTCAATTCAGATGGAATGGGAAATCCAATATTAACTGAAAGATTGACTACTAGAGAAGAAATTGCTAATGAAAAAGGGAAAATTCAGCCTACAGTTAAGGCTATTGAAAGTAAAGATAAAGCGTTCTTAAAAATGGTTTGGAAATGGTTAATATATAATCACAATGAACCTGATTCTGAACGATTTGAAGAATATTTGGCTGATATGTTAACACAAAGAAACTACATTGATATTGTTCATGCAAACAATCAATTTAATATAAGTAATAAGCATAATGGAGTTGTTGAAGGATCGAATGATATTGCCAAAATTAAGTGCCCAACATTAATTTTATACGGTGAAAATGACATCGTCGTACCAACTGTTATGACGGAACAACTAATTCAAGATTTTAAAGGACGAGCAGAAGTCGTTATGCTGAAAAATTGTGGACATTCACCATTGGTAGATGACCTACCGCAATTACTAGGAAGCATTGAACAATTTCTAACGAAAAAGGTGTAGCAAACGGGGGGATGCGGAATGAGATTAAAAGATAAAGTTGCTATTATTACTGGTGCTGCGAATGGAATAGGAATGGCAGCAGCGAAGACATTTGTTAAAGAAGGCGCATATGTAATTGTTGCTGACTATAATGAAAAAGCTGGTGGGGACCTAGTTGCTAGTTTAAATGCCGAAAGTGATGTAGCAATGTTTATTAAAGTAAATGTTGCTGATCAAAGTAGTGTAAATGAAATGGTAGAGATAGTTCGTGAAAAATATAAAAAAATTGATATTTTAGTAAACAATGCTGGAATTACGAGAGATGGCTTGCTTACTAAACTTTCAAAAGAAGACTGGCAGCAAGTAATTGATGTTAATTTATCTGGTGTTTTTTACTGCACGCAAGCGGTTGCACCGACAATGCTTGAACAAGGGGAAGGGAAGATCATCCTTACTTCATCTGTTTCAGGAGTTTATGGTAACTTTGGTCAAACTAATTATGCAGCGACAAAAGCGGGTGTCGTTGGCATGATGAACACTTGGGCGAAGGAACTAGGTCGAAAAGGTATTAACGTCAATGCAGTAGCACCTGGATTTATTATGACTGATATGGTCGCAAAAATGCCTGAAAAAGTATTAGGTAAAATGCGGGAAATGGTTCCATTGGGTAGATTAGGAAATCCAGAGGATATTGCTAAAGCTTATTTATTTCTTGCTAGTAGTGATGCAGATTATGTGAATGGAACGGTTTTACATGTTGATGGTGGAATCGTTATGTAAAGAAAGGAGGAAAGTACTGTGCAAAAAGAGACGGATTGGCTACATCATCGAAGTACATTAACACCTGAAAAAGTTGCAGTAATTGATGGTGATAATCATAAACAGTGGACTTATGAAGAACTTCATGAACGAGCTGAAAACTATGCTGTCTATTTACAGGAAAATGGTGTGGCTAAAGGTGACCGCATTGCACTACTTTCTTCTAATCATATATGCTATTTCGATTTATTATTTGCCTGTAGCAAAATTGGAGCTATATTCGTTCCATTAAATTGGCGATTAGCGAAAGAAGAACTATCTTATATATTGCAAGACTGTACTCCAACTCTATTATTCTACCATTCAGATTTTTCAGAAGTAGTAACTTTCCTTAATGTTAATCGGACAATTAACATTAACAAAGCAATACTCGAAGGAAAAAAATCATACCTAAAAGTAAATGTAATTCAAAGTGATCCTGCAGCAATTATTTATACCGGCGGAACCACTGGAAAACCAAAAGGAGTGGTTCTTACTCATCAAAATATTCATTGCAACGCAGTGAATACAGTTGTAAGCTGGCAACTTAAAGATTCCGACACGACAGCGGTATTTTTACCAATGTTTCATACAGGTGGATTGAATGCATTAGCTATTCCAATATTGTTAATTGGTGGGACGGTTGTTCTTACAAAAAAGTTTGAACCTACTACTGCAATAAGGATGTTGAACGACTATAAATGCACAATTGCTCTCTTAGTTCCAACCATGTATCACTTAATTGTAAAAACATCTGCATTTTCCCATACCTCGTTTCCGACAATGCACACCTTTTTATCAGGTGGAGCACCATGCCCATTAACAATTTATCGAGAGTTTGAGAAAAAAGGGCTTTCCTTTAAAGAAGGATACGGCTTAACAGAGGCTGGACCGAATAATTTTTACATATCTCCAAAAGATGCGTTAAAGAAACGAGGCTCTGTAGGAAAACCTATGTTGTATAACGAGGTTAAGCTAATTGCAGACGATGGAAAAGATGTTCAATCTAGTGAAGTCGGAGAAATCATTATTCGAGGTGGTCATGTCTTTAGTCATTATTGGAATAATGAAAATGCTACAAGTGCAACCTTAGTGAATGGATGGTTACATACAGGCGATCTCGCTCGAAAAGATGAAGAAGGCTATTATTATATTGTTGGTCGGAAAAAAGAAATGATAATAACGGGTGGGGAAAATGTATTTCCATTAGAGATTGAGCACATTTTAAGCCAGCATGATGCTGTGGATGAAGTTGCAATTATTGGACTACCTGATGAAAAGTGGGGAGAAGTAGTAACTGCCATTATAGTTCCTTCAGCTGAAAAAGTACTTTCGATAGAAGAAGTTCAAAAATATTGTGCAGAGAAGCTAGGAAAATACAAAGTGCCTAAAAAAGTAGTGTTTACTGAGAAAATGCCAAAAACAGACGTCGGAAAAATAGATAAAAAAGCAATTTACCATCTCTATAGCTATTAAATATGTTAATTAAACTCGCCAATCGGCGAGTTTTCTTTCGTTAAATGATTAACCAAATTTAAGTTAAGTGGTACAATTATTCCGAAAAGGAGATGAAGGCATGAATTATCGACGTCTCGGAAGAACTGGACTAAAAGTAAGTGAAATAAGTTTAGGAAGTTGGCTTACATATGGTGGCTATGTGGATAAAGAAAAAGCAGCTTCAGCCATCCATCATGCTTATGATTTAGGGATTAATTTTTTTGATACTGCAAATGTATATATGAATGGAGAAGCGGAAAAAACCGTTGGGAATGCTCTAAAGGGTTTTCCACGAAAATCATATGTCTTAGCTACAAAAGTATTTTGGCCGAGGGGTGAAGGTCCAAATGATCGAGGATTATCAAGAAAACATATCATGGACCAATGTCATGCAAGTTTACAGCGGCTTGATGTAGACTATATTGATGTCTATTATTGTCATCGCTATGATGAAGAAACGCCAATCGAAGAAACATTACGTGCATTGGATGACCTCGTCCGTCAAGGCAAAGTACTGTATATCGGTGTAAGTGAATGGACAGCATCTCAAATGGAACAAGCATTAAAAACAGCAGACCGCTATCTATTAGATCGAATCGTTGTTAATCAGCCGCAATACAATATGTTTGCAAGAGGTATCGAAAATGAAATCATCCCTTTTAGTGAAGAGAATGGAATTGGACAAGTAGTTTGGTCACCTTTAGCACAAGGTGTTTTAACTGGAAAGTATCAGAATAATAGCGATTTTCCAGAAGATAGCCGTGCAAGTCATTCTAATGCATATAAGACAATGAAAGGTTATTTAAAAGAAGAGCCGCTAGAAATTGTGAAAAAATTATCAGTCGTTGCCAAGGAAGTAAACTTGAGCTTATCTCAGTTAGCACTAGCTTGGGTTTTACGCGAGCAAAATGTTGCTAGTGCGATAATTGGTGCAAGTAAACCTGAACAAATTACAGAAAATGTACAAGCATCAGGTGTAGAATTATCAGATGATATAATTAATGAAATAGAGAAGATATTAATTGGGGGTAAAGTTAATAATGGCTAAAGAGAAAAAAAATTATAATCTTGGACCTAGGTTAATTACTGTTTCAACAGTAATTGCATTCCTTTCTTTTTTCCATACGTGGGGGAAGGATTTGGAAAATAACACGACAATGAATGGATTTGAAGTCTCTCCACCTGTCGTTTGGTACATTCTTATTTTTGCATATCCAATTTATAAAGTATTCAAAGGTGACTTTATGAATAAGTTCGCAGCAATTATTATTGCGTTAAATGGTCTGTTTTTTGCATTCCTCTTTATTGGACGTGCCAATTCGGAAGATACTGCTGCTGCTCATGGGCCGTTTGTTTATTTAGGAGCAATTACATTATTAATAATTGGAATTATATTATTTCCTAAAAAAGAAAGGTAAATCTAGACGAATGTCCATACACTTTATAACTATGTTCATAGACTATTATGAGACCATTTATAGGAGGTTAGGTCTATGAGCTACTCATACGGTTATGAAGGTTATGAAAACTATGGGCCAGGTAAGTGTGATTGCCCTAGTTGCAGTTTGCCAGGTTATGATCAATATCCAAACTACGGATATGAAAAACCTTATCCTTCACCAAGTTATGCAGCACCATACCCACCATATCAAGGTGTAGGTTACGGCGGATATGGTGGATTTTGGTACGCAATTGTCGTTGTCGTAGTAATTTTACTCATCATCTTCGGTGCAGGTGGTTGGAATTACGTAAAAGGATATTTACCTAAAGGATACCTTTAAAAAAACACTCATCAAAAACGATGAGTGTTCTTTTTTGCTTTGGATATTTTAGAATTACACCTTATCGTTCAGTCAAGTTTTTCCACTTCCGATAATCGTGAATTGCTTCTCCTTCATAGGAACTACTATGTTTATAGAAAGCATGGACTTCTTCTAGTACTTTTTCCATTTCCACTGCGCCTTCTTCATAAAATGAGATATGCGTATGTTCCTTTTCTTTGCGTGTTTCAACTCCGACTGAAATTTTTTTATTATACTTTTCTGCTAATTTTATTTCATCACTACTTAAAGAAAGGATACCGTTTTTGCCACTTGCTTTATCTCGATATGCCATAATGACGGTACGATCAGAATATTTTATTACCCATTCTGCCAGTGACATTTCTTCTGTATCTGTGCCATCAAACCAAAAAGGGATAGCTACTTCATATGGAAGACTAATTTCTTTAATCAAATAGCCTGCTTCACGAATGAAATATTGATAAGTTGAAATCGTTAGCTCTTTATCATTTTTCCAGCCATCGGTTAAATAGGGTTCTATATCAAGCTGAACACCTTTAAAGTGAGCATCTTGTCCAGCGAATGCATGATAATTAGTTAACCATTCCACTAACTTCTTAACATTTTCTAGTGAATATATCCAATCAGGACCTCCGTCTAATGCATATGCTTCTATATTTTGGACTTTTAATTTTGCTAAAAACTCTTTATATGCTGTAAGTGGTAATGAAGGATGAATTTGTATATAAACTCTTGTAACGTTTTGATCTATTAAGAAGGTTATTAACTCCTCTTGATTCGAAGTAATATCCTCTGAATGCCATATCCATGTCGAACGGTAGTATTGTTTCTCATACTTAGCATTACTTGTTGTTCCAACATCTTCATCAATTGTTTCAACATCTTCATCAGTTATTTCAACATCTTCATCTACTATTTCATTTTGTGTTTCCTTTTCCTCACTTATGACTTCGTGGTGTAAGTAAATAGGAGGTAACAGTAAGTATGTAAGTGTTAATATTGGTAGAATTTTTTTAAAAACGTTCGACACCTCCAGCTTGCATGCATGTATGTGAATTCATCTATTTTCGTTCTATAAAAAATATATACGGTTAGGAGAGAAAGTATGAGTAAATATAGATTAATAAGCTTTTGTAAAATCAGCACTTTTATTATTATATTATTATCATTAATTAGTTGTAGCAAGAAAGATTTACCAGACAGTACGCTTTTCGAAAAGATTAATGAGCAACAAATAAAAATGCAAGGGTTGAATGAGGAAATTGACAGTTTAGAAGAGAAATTAGCTTATATTAAAAATAAAACCGATCACAGAAGATGACCGGCTAGTACATATTAATTAATTGGTAGAAAGTTTGGGAAAGGCTTGTTAGATTCAGGTAAATCAGAAAGTGTTTTAAATTCTGCAACTTCGGCCATTGCTACCCAAATTTTTTGAATGCTTGGCAAGACGTGTGCTTTATCAGAAGCTTCACTTGATTGCCATTCAAAAATTTCAATAATTGTGCCATCAGAACTCGTTAATTGAATGGGCTCACGCTCTGTAATTAAATTTTCTTTCCTTAATGCTGGAATATGCAATGCAACTAATTTCTTTAACTCGTCTTCTTGTCCTGGAAATGGTTTGTACAGTGCAATTGCAATTGTAGATGTAGCCATTTTTATCATTCCTTTATTTTGTATTAATCACATTTACTATAGCATTTAATTGTGAGTAACTTCTTCAAGTTAGAATTTTCGTCAAGCTATCCTACATATGGTAAAATGATAGTGGTTTATTGCAAAAGGGGGAGAAAGTTATATGGACATATCACAATTCCCAGACTTTCTGCGTACAGAATTGAATGATTTAATCATTCCCGGAGAAAGAGTTGCACATGTGCAGCTAGGAAATCCAATTGAGCACGCTTTGCTCGTATTAATAAAGTCAGGGTATTCAGCGATTCCTGTCTTAGATACACAATTTAAACTACACGGATTAATCAGTAAATCGATGATACTTGACTCAATATTGGGTATTGAGCGAATTGAATTTGAAAAATTAAGCGATTATAAAGTAGAAGACGTGATGAACAAAGAAATTCCAACGTTGAAAAATACCGATATGTTCGTGAAAGGTTTAAGCCTTTCTGTCGATCATCCTTTCCTTTGTGTTGAGGATGAAGATGGATTTTTTATCGGTATTCTTACGAGAAGAGCAATTCTAAAACTAGTTACCCAATATGTTAAACAGTATAACCAAAAGAAAAAGCCTGTTGATTTCTAATCGACAGGTTTTTTAAACAATTATTATAAGGTGGAAACCAGAAGTGAATGACTCGAAAGCAATTGAAAGTAAAAGAAATCTTAATCGCCCTCTTGTTTTGGGCTCATTAATATTAGCAATTTTTATGTCTGCAATTGAAGGCACAATTGTTTCAACGGCAATACCAAGTATCGTTGGAGATTTAGGAGGTTTTTCTTTATACAGTTGGGTATTTTCTGGGTATCTTGTAATGCAAGCCGCAACAGTACTTATTTACGGAAAACTTGCAGATCTCTTTGGAAGAAAACCTATTTTCATCTATGGAATTGTCGTATTTTTAATCGGATCAGTTTTGTGTGGATTTTCAACATCAATGGAAATGCTAATTGTATTCCGGTTTATTCAAGGATTAGGAGCGGGTGCAGTTTTACCTATTGCGACTACAATTGTTGGAGATATTTATACACTTGAAGAACGCGCAAAAATACAAGGGTTTTTATCCAGTGTTTGGGGGATATCAGCAGTTGTAGGACCTGTTTTAGGTGGAGTTTTAGTAGAATACATACATTGGTCATATATTTTCTGGATAAATGTTCCACTTGGTATTTTATCTATAATTGGAGTATTAAAGTACTTTAAAGAATCGATTGAAAAGAAAAAACATAAAATTGATTATTTTGGATCTGTTTTTATGTTAATCGCAGTTCTTTCCTTAATGGTCATCCTCGTTCAAGGAGGAGTGAAATGGGCTTGGACAGATCTAAAAACGATATTCTTTTTAAGTACATTTGTAATTAGCGCAATCTTATTTTTCTTCCAAGAAAAAAGAGCAAGTAACCCAATGATGCCTTTTTCATTGTGGAAACACCGATTAATTGCGTTAGCGAACACGACATCGTTAACAACTGGGATGCTATTGATTGGGATATCAAGTTTCTTACCAGCGTATGTGCAAGGTGTTATGGGCTACTCGCCTATGGTAGCAGGCTTTACGCTAACGACATTATCAATAGGTTGGCCAATTGCAGCATTCTTAGCAGGACGTCTAGTTATTAAGATTGGTTTTCGGAATACAGCGATCATAGGTGGAGCATTTCTGATCGTTGGGGGAATCTTCTTTGTTATGCTCGACCCAACAAAGGGACCTATATGGGCAGGTATTGGTTCGTTTATCATTGGACTAGGTATGGGATTAACAAATACGACCTTTATTGTTGCTATTCAAAGTAGTGTCGATTGGAAAGACCGTGGTATAGCTACTGCAAGTAATTCTTTTATGCGAACGTTAGGTAGTACGCTCGGAGCGGCTTTGCTCGGAGGGGTATTAAATAATCGCTTACAAGAATTTATTAAGGAAAATAATATGGACGATATAATATCGATTGATGCAGCAAACTTACTTCTTGATGAAGCCCAGAGAAACGTCTTACCAGAGAGCTCTCGAATATTACTACAAGAGGGGCTGACACTATCATTGCATAGTGTGTATTGGGGAGTAGCAAGTTTAGCAGTAATTAGTTTCCTATTGACGGTTTTCCTTCCAAGAAAAAAAGAAGATGATCATAAATACTAAAATAAATTGATAAACAGTCCAAATTGGGCTGTTTATTTTTATGAAATAAACATTAAACAGAATGCTTGGAAGTTTATGTTAGCATATTCGTAATAGTTAAAAGTAAATCCATCGCATTATTACAAATTGTATCCCAATAATCGTACTAAATAGTGTAGTGATAAGGTTAAAGAATGCTCGTTTGTTAAACTAGATTGGTTAGTTTAACAACTAAATGGTTAGAATACTTGATAATGTTACATTGTTAGGTGGGACTGTAAATGAAAGATGGACAAGCAGAATATTTAAATAAAATACGATCAATTGCTGAAGAATTAAGTCACCTTAAAGTAGAGTATTGGAAATCATTCTCTAATTTCGGCACA
This sequence comes from Lottiidibacillus patelloidae, assembly GCF_002262935.1. NCBI lineage: Bacteria > Bacillati > Bacillota > Bacilli > Caryophanales > Bacillaceae > Lottiidibacillus > Lottiidibacillus patelloidae. The sequence continues at coordinate 374,347 of NZ_NPIA01000001.1, forward strand.
TGGCAATTTTGGGTAGTTATTGTGATGTTAATCGTACCACTTATTGTTTTATTCGTTTCAATTGATAAGAATAAAACATTACTTTTAGGTTTTTTTGGACTTAATTATCATATATGGTTCGCTTATGTTAACTCTTTTGGGATTAATTTAGGATTATGGGAGTATCCGTATCAAATACTCTCCTTTATACCAAGCTTTTCCTTAGATGCATCCTTAGTTCCTGTTAGTTTTATGTTGCTATACCAGTGGACGTTAAACCACAAAAAAAATATCTATCTATACTCGATAATTCTATCTGCATTTTTTGCTTTTGTATTTAAACCAATTATAGTATATTTTCACTTTTTCCATATGTATAAGGGTGTAAATTTTGTTCATTTGTTCTTATTCTACGTAGCATTTTTTATTGTGTCTAAACTGATTACAAACCTATTTGTATGGCTGAAAACAAAGGGAAATTAAAATGTTGTTGAGGGTGCTTATCTGTAATAAGGAAAAGTGCTCTTTTTTATTGATTTGATTAAGTAAAAATATTTTCATAGTGCGCTACTCCAAGAAGGAGTAGCGCTTTTTTAATAGAAAGTATAGTGAAAGAGATCTTGATCTAGAGTAGTCGGGAGTGTTTAATATGCAGGAGACTTCACAAGATATTTTTGCAAAGGAGGAGAAAAAAATGAAGAAGCTATTTGGGATTTTAATAGTATGTTTATCTTTACTGTTTGGTGCTATATTACTACAACTTTCTGAAATACCTAATAGTGGTGAATCCTATTTGTCAGTTGTTTTGTTAGTATTTGTTTTTGTAATAGGAGCAATATTAATTTATGATAAAAACGAAGAAAGTTCTTTAGTATCTAATGAAGAAATAGAAAAAGAGTTAGAAGAGCATTTAAATAAATAAACACTTTAGGGCTGAAGAGGGTTATGGTCTTCTTGCTAACTTAATAACAAATAAGATTAAAGAAATAATTTGATTTTCTCGCCAGTAAAGCACTCCTCTGTTAAAGGGGCGTGCTTTTTTTAGTAATAAGAACATTATTGTAACAATAATAATATAATAAAAAACAACAATAATTTATTGTAAAACAATAAATGTTAAGGTAATATAAAAATAATAATTAATAAGCGAGGTAATGTTTATGAAACAAGGTACAACACTTTTTTTAAAAATATCTTTATTTATTATCGGTGCACCAATTCTTGCAATATGTATATTTTTAGTACCTGCAATAGGAAATTATGTAGGAGAACTAACTGTTAACTTTGTAAAATATCTTGTTTACATCGACTTGTATGGAGCAGCAATACCATTTTATTTTGCATTATATCAAGCTTTCAAACTCTTAAGTTATATTGATAAAAATCAAGCTTTCTCACAACTCTCAGTAAATGCTCTAAAGAAGATAAAAGTTTGTGCAGTAACAATTAGTATCTTGTATGTGTTAGGGATGCCGATCTTTTATGTTATCGGAGAAGTAGATGATGCTCCAGGTGTGATATTACTTGGTATGGTAATGATCTTTGCTTCAATGGTTATTGCAGTCTTTGCTGCGGTTCTCCAAAGACTTTTACAAGAAGCAATTGATATAAAATCTGAAAATGACTTAACGGTCTGAGGTGATTAACATGGCAATTATTATAAACATTGATGTTATGCTGGCGAAAAGGAAAATGAGTGTAACAGAATTATCAGAGAGAGTTGGAATTACAATGGCCAACCTTTCAATATTGAAAAATGGAAAAGCAAAAGCGATTCGCTTAACAACGTTAGATTCGATTTGTGAAGCATTAGAATGTCAACCGGGAGATATTCTTGAATATCGAGCTGATCCAGAAGAGTTAAAGGATTTATAGTATTAGACAGCTGCAGACATAATCAAACATTTATTAAAATTAAAGGAAATGTCATGGAGGTAGATAAATATGAAATATCTTACAGGTTGGATGATCATAACAGTTTCTTATTTTCTTACATTGTATCTATCATTAATGACAGGCTTTTTTATATTCCCTTCCCAAAAAGATTTGGGAGGTGGGCACTACATAATTATTGAAAATAATATTACATATTTAAAGTTTTTTGTCACAGTAATGATGATAGTCATTCCTTTTGTAATAGTAGGAATGTATATTAAGAAAAAGAAACTTACAAAAAGAGATGCATTATGGATAAGTGTAGTTCCAGTTGCTGCTGAGAGGTTAATAATACTTATTTTGGGATTAATACTTGCTTCAGAACATTTGTATAAATGGGATATAAGTTCAATTGTCCCTTTTATCCATATAAAAACTCCAGCAATTTACTTTTCCTACGCGTATATCTTTTCAGGTATTATTAGTATTTTAATAGCAATTGCCTTTGTACAAAAGCATAAAGTAAAACAAACTTAATCTTGTTTCGCTAATCATAAAGTTTGCAAGATTAAGGAGGGAGAATGTATTGGTATACTTTAAGAGAATACTTGGGATATTATTTCTTCTATTAATACTGACTGCTTGTTCAGAAAATATTGACCAAAGTATATTAAAAAGTAAATTACCAAGTTTTAATGAGCAAATATTGAATGGAGATTTAAGTAAGTTCTTTGTTGATAAAGAGTTTACACTAAGCCAAAAAGAAACATATCCTTTTGAAAAGATTGAAGGAAAAATAATATACGCAACAGATTTTAACCTATCAATTAATGTTAATGAAGAGTTTGAACAGTTAACAAAAATTGAAAAGGAAAATATAGTAAAACGAACGTTTGAAACACTTGGATTGACTAATATCGGAACTAATTGTGGTATAAAAGAAGATCATGCTTGTTTTATTTCAGGGTTAGAATTTCAATATGAAAATAAGCGATATGTAATAACTTTAAAAGATAAGAAGGTAGAAGTGTTTGAATGAGATCTTCCATAAAAGTGTTACATATAAAAAGAGATAATAATAGATTGAAGCAAAAGTAAAAACTGTATGCGAGAGTAGGGAGAGAAATGGGGACTCATTTTGAAAAATTAACAAGTCCTTCTTTACAAGTTGTTGAAGCAATTGACCGCTGGGAAAACGATTCAACCATTATTCCATTAACGCGTCCAAATCAAAATAAATCAGAATTAGAACGTCGTACGAAAGTGACCGTAGATGAATTAAAAGAACGCTTAAAAAATCATCATATCTACCTTATTTATCATAATGACCGGTTAATAGGAGAAATGAATTTTATGGTTGATCCAGGTCACTTACTAAAAAAAGAGAAGGGTGCTGCTTGGATAGGAATTACAATAGGTGAAGCTGAAGGACGTGGCAAGGGAATTGGTTATAAAGCAATTGAATTTTTAGAGAAACAAATCCAAAAAGAGGGTCTTAAACGTATTGAGTTAGGTGTTTTTGAGTTTAACAAACAGGCAATTAAGCTCTATCACAAAATGGGCTATAAGGAAATTGGCAGAATTGATAATTTTACATATTGGCAAGATAGAATGTGGACAGATATTAGAATGGAAAAGTACCTATAAAAGTGAACGATAATACATAAATAAAGTAAAAGATCCTTCCCAAGTACATAGTAATTTGGAAGGATTTTTTTTGATGATTTTATCTCAATTGGGATAGTGAAAGATCAAATACAATAATTAAACATGATATGAAAATGATGGAAAGAAGCCATGTTAATAAAGGACGTCTAAAATGTAGCCTAATCATAAAGAACGTTACTAGATTAAAGAAGATTGACCACCAAATAGTCCAATTATTTTGGTAAACAATATAATCAAATTGAAATACAATAAGTTCTAATGCTGTAAAAATACCTGCCCATAATAATATTCGTAAGCCCTTTTTTATCCATGTTTTTGGATGGTTTGTTAAATATAATAAAACAACTGCGGGAAACTGTGTGAAGATTATCCAAAGATCGAGCAGAGTATGGTTAGGAAAAACACCTGTGACATCGTTCCATTCCCATGTAGGATGCTCATATGTCAAAACATTAAAGAGTACTGCATTTAATACCATATATAACATGGATGGATAATACTTTTTCCAGTTTCTCCAATCCCCAAACCGCCAAGTAAATAATAGAAATACGATAGTGATAATTATTGAAATCATCTTTTAACTCCTGACAGATGTAATACTATATAGTTTGCAACAATAATTATAGTATATGTAATCTAGTTGTATGAGCAGATGGATAATTATGGTTGACAATATAAAGTATTCCTCATATGATAAAAGTAATTCTTTGGAAGAAAGGCAAGGTACCGTATACGATGAAGTAGAAATCCTATTTTTAGACAACATTTTAATAATTAATTGAAATAAGTTTGTCTAGATAGGATTAGTCTGTTCATTTTTAGGTACTTTAAAATATAAAACGAATCATACCCTTTTGTATAGAGTTTCATTTATGTAGGGATGTGTCTTTTTATATGTCTTTTTGTATACTTAAAAATAAACTAATCCTCTCTAGAATTTTAGGGAGGTTTTTTTATGCTTCTATTAGAAGTTAATACTATTGAAAAAAGTTATGGAGAACGTTTAATAATAAAAGCTGATCAATTAAAAGTTTATCAAGGGGAGCGTATTGGCATCGTTGGAAAAAATGGTGAAGGAAAATCAACGTTGTTAAAATTGTTAGTGAATGAGCTTGAACCTGATAAGGGAACTGTCCATTTATATTGTCCAGTAGCCTATATTCCTCAACTTGAAATGCCAGTAGCAAATGCGCTTTCCAGTAAATATAAAAATGATTGGGAAGTTCCCGTGAGTCAAAATGATTCTTTAAGTGGCGGCGAGGAAACACGGAAGAAAATCGCAGCTGCTCTTTCATCAGATGCCAAATTAATAATTGCCGATGAACCAACAAGCCATCTAGATACTCAAGGTGTAGAAAAATTTGAAAAAGAAATGATGCATTTTGATGGATCTGTTCTTATTATTTCACATGATCGGGAACTGTTAAATCGGATTTGTACTTCGATTTGGGAAGTTGATGGTGGGAAGATACATTGCTTTGAAGGTAACTATACTGATTATGTTGAGCAAAAGCAAAAATTAAAAGATAGACAGTGGTTTGAGTATGAAAGTTACACAAAGGAAAAAAAGCGATTAGAACAGGCTGCTCATGAAAAAAGCCAAAAGTCAAAATCTCTGAAAAAAGCTCCTAGCAGAATGGGTAACTCAGAAGCAAGGCTCCACAAAAGAAAAACAGGACAAAAGAAAGCAAAGTTAGATAAAAATGCAAAAGCAATTCAATCGAGAATTTATCACCTTGAGCAAAAGGAAAAACCAAAAGAAGAGGAAAGTATCATCTTTGATATGAATCACTTTAAGCAAATTCACAGTAAAGTTGCTATTACATTTCAACAGCTAAGTGCGGCGGTAGGATCGCGTATGTTATTTAGTGAATTAAATGGTTCTATTAAACCTGGTTCAAAAGTTGCTGTAATCGGAAAAAATGGCACTGGAAAGTCAACGTTATTAAACATGATTGCAAGTGGCCATGAAGGAATAACAATTGCTAAGCCAGTTGCAATAGGTTATTTTCACCAACAATTAGAAAATTTAAGTGACAATAAAACGATACTAGAAAATGTGAAAGAAACTAGTCAATATTCAGAAGCATTTATCCGAACAGTTTTGTCAAGATTACATTTCAAACGCGAAGAGGTTCATATAAAAGTGGCCATGCTTAGTGGAGGAGAGCGAGTTAAGACAGCATTAGCTAAAATATTCCTTGGAAATTACAATGTACTTTTACTTGATGAACCAACGAATTTTTTGGATCTCCATACGAAAGAAGCATTGCAAATGGTATTAAAAGAATATCCAGGAACTATTATTTTTGTTTCTCATGATCGCTATTTCGTGAGGGAGTTAGCATCTCATATTTTAGTAATTGAAAATAATAAAGCTGTATTAAAAGATGTTGACTATCTAGATAAAAAAAAGAAATCAGCTGCAACTCAAGAAAGGGAAGTAAGTTTAATAGCCATCGAAATGGAACTTACAGAGATAATAAGCAAGCTATCTACAATAAGTAATGACGATGAGAAGCAAATGCTTGAAGCTAGATTTAGAGATTTAATAAATACAAAAAAACAGCTAAGCGAATTGGATTCTAACGGTAATAAGTAATGGAGGGGCTTGCTTTTAAAATCCTAACTAGAAGAGATAACGCCATTTTAGAAGAGGAGAATGATAATGAAAAAGAAACAAGTACTTTTATTAGCCTTAACTTTTACTTTATTAGCGGCAATGTTTTCTCCTAGTAAAACATCAGCTACATCGTGGGCTTATTCATTTGTAGTGTGGGATGGGTACATTTATGAGATGACGGATGAGTTTGTCACGGATATTGATCAAGAAATTGGCCAAGTCACAAAATATTCCGATATGGAAACGTATGCAGGTAATTTTTCTAATACATATAAGAAAGGTACCAAGTATTTTTCCATTAAAGGAATTAGTACGGATGAAGCGATAGCGGTTGAAATAAAAAAAGGTAAATATAAAAAAGCTATTCGAACAGGTGAGTATCAAGGTGGGAAGCGTGACCCGTTGGATCTTGCCATGTATGGAGGAGTTTCAATAATTATCTTATTAGTCGGTATATCAATCTTTGTTACATTAAGAAGAAAAACAAAGTAATTTAGATATTAACATTGAAATGATACGAACGGATATTGAAACTTATTAAAGAAGAAGTAAATAAGTAAGTTTCGCAAATGAAAAACGGTAGAGTAAATTATATTTTAATGTAAAGTGCACTTTTCTTCAGTGCACTTTTTTCTTTACTATTTCGAAGATAACGCCATTTTGCCGAGAGCTGTTTTAATGAAGGGTAGCAATTTTTCAAAAATTTAAAACTTTTTAAGATAGCACCTCGTCTATTATTTTGAGGGAGGGAAAGATGTGGAGGAATTAACAGCGGAAGCTTTTGATTTAGATGATAAATCAGCACTTATAGATGAAATTATGATTAAGTATGGCCAGGAAATATTACAGCTTGCTTATTCTTTTGTAAATAATAAAGAAGTTGCTGAAGACTTAACGCAAGATATCTTTGTTAAATGTTATAAATCACTACATACCTTCAAAGGTAACTCTAAAATAAGAACATGGTTATGGAAGATTGCAATTAACCATTGTAAAGATTACTTAAAAAGTTGGTACAACAATAAAATAATTATTTCAGAAGATGAGTCGATGTTCGATAAAACTCAAAAGGAAAGCGTCGAGATGGCAGTCATTCAAAAAGGTGATGATGAAAAAATGGCTGTTGCTGTAATGAATTTGGAAATTAAATATCGCGAAGTTATCTATCTCTTTTATTTTCAAGAATTGACCATAAGGGAGATTTCAAAATTGATAGGCATAAAGCAAAGTACAATTAAAACGCGCCTTCGCCGGGCAAAAGAAATTTTAAAAGAAGAATTGGAGGATTAGTCACATGGAAAATAAGTTAAAAAGGCTTCGGAATTCAATGGAGAAAACGAAATTTAACAAGCTAGACTTTTCTGATCAACTTCGCAAGCAAATAAACGATAAAATTAGTAAATTAAAAGAAAGTGAAGAAGATGTCTATCTAGCAGTTTTTCAGTTGCTTTTAAATAAAAAATCTGGGTACGACTTATCTCAACAATTAACTGCAAGAGGTATTCTACAATTCGAAGAATCGCAAGGATCTTTATACACGATGCTCCACCGACTAGAGAAAAATAATTACTTACTATCTAATTGGGATGAAAAGGGCGTTAAATATTATCAATTAAATGATAAGGGCAGAAAGATACTGCAAAAAAATGAACAAGAAGGAAAGAATAAAAGGTTTGCTTTAAAGGAATTATTAGAGGGGTGAAATTGATAATGAGAAGGGATATAGATTCTTATTTAACAGAAGTCTCCAACCAAATAAAATCAAAAAAAGCAAAGAAGATGGTAGAAGCAGAATTAAGGTATCACATTGATCAGAAAAAGCAATATTGGATACAATATGGGTTGGATGAACGAGAAGCAGAAGAAAAAGCCGTTCAAGAAATGGGAAGTCCATTTACGGTAGGAAATGAATTTAACAAACTTCATAGTCCTAAACACATTTTATTATTTAAGCCAATATTTATCCATGTCTTAATCAGCATGCTTGCAGCTATAGTATTCACCTTAATAGGAAGCTTTGACATGCTAATGATTAATGATTTATCAAGAAATGTTATTTATGTAATTGAAACGATTGTTGCGATTAATTTATACTGGTTTTTCGGTAGGAAATATCTTAAAAATATAGCTAGTAATATCATAATAATTTCCACATCTATCATTTTTGCGATCAACTTAAGTTTAGGTTTAAGTGGCTATTTAATGATGAATCTTGGCTCGGGTATCGTCGCTGAAAACGGACAACTTCCAATAATGGTGCTTATGCTATTTAATTACGGGGTTAATTCAATATCTTCCTTAACCTTTTTGCCAAGCTGGCTAGGATTACTACTGATTTGCTCTGTTTCACCACTACTCTTATATTTAGGGAGTAAAAGTGGAAGTAAATTAAAACTTAATTAAATATAAATAAAACAATTATAACCTCAAGAAAAATGAACTGCTTATCAATTGGAAAGAAGCAACAATTGAAATGCAGTTCATCATGAGGTTATTTTTTATTTACTTGTCTTCCACTTTTTTTCTGGCTTTGTGAACCTGAATTTCCAACTTGATATTCACTACCTAGCTCAACGTCATTCCTCTTATCTTGCTTCTCGATTTGTTCCCTTGTTTGATTTTTGTTTGACATTCCTTGTTTAGACATTTTATCCTTCTCCCTTCATAAATTAGACTCGTTATTAATATGCTCAATTCACTGGGAAATAAAAGAAGAAATTTCTTGTTAATTCCGGCCAATTAGAAGGAGTGTTACATTTAATGTGGAAGTACTATATTTCGGAAGCTATATATGTATTAAGATAGTAAATATGTTAAGACAAGAAAGGGTGAAGAAAAATGTTTCCACGTTATGGTGTAAAGCCAAGCAAAGGTATGTCTGCCATTAGTGTATTTATAGGAATAATTTTTATTTTCATTGGTATCACACAAGTTGCCAAGAGTGGTTTCTTCGGTGTTATTTGGACACTTATAGCTTTAGCAATTACTGGCTATCATGCTGCCAACCTGTTCACGACCAAAGGCGTATCAGCCTATCAAGTTGATGTTTTAGATAATAATAAGACGAAAGAGTCAACTCAAGGTGATTACGAAACAAAATTAAGAAAACTTTATCGGTTAAAAGAAGATAATATTATTAGTGAGGAAGAATACGAAAAGAAGAAGCAAGAATTGTTAAATGAAAAATGGTAATTAGCTCATACGCATTTTTTGTGAGTTATCTAGATAAGTTCTGTAATAAAAGGTGGTACTCAACTTGTTAATTAGAAAATTTGATAAAGAAGATACAAAACATATCATGAACTTGTTTAGAGAAACGATTCTTACCGTCAATTTAGGAGACTACTCACCGAAGCAAGTGGAGGTATGGGCAAATAGTAACTCGAATATAGTAGATTGGGAAATGCGCCTTAAGAATAGTGTGACATACATAGCGGAAGTTGAGCCCAAACTTATCGTAGGATTTGGAAATTATAATGCTGATAGCGAAATTGATTTATTTTACGTGCATAAAGATTTTCAAAGGAAAGGGATTGGTTCTGCATTATTAAATCAGCTAGAAATAGGTGCGAAAGCTGATGGTATAAAGGAAATATTTACAGAAGCAAGTATAACAGCAAAACCTTTTTTTGAATCAAGAGGGTATGAAGTGCTAAAGAAACAAACAAAACATTTTAATGGTGCAGATTTTGTGAATTATATGATGAAGAAAACTTTATAAGTGAGTGGCATTTTTTCGACATGAAAATGTAAGTATATGGGGCGAGAAGCTATTGATTCCCATTATGAATTAGGAGAGTTCTTATGAGAGGTTTAGTATCTGTAGGATTATTTTTCATATTAATCGCTAGTAGCCTTTGGTTTTATGGTAATGGGTTTCTATTTAAATTATTTAATGGGGGAACGACGCTTTATCACATCGCAGATGAACTCCATTCAGAGCCCCTTTTTCTATACGGAATGATTATTGTCTATATCCTTTCTCTACTAATTTTCTATTTCGAATATAAGAAAGAATGGAAGAGATTTAGGTTAGCACTTCTAATCTTTACATCAGTCCTCATTATTCCAATTTATTCGACGTTATTAAAATAAAAAATAATGAAGGCGAATGGATCGACGTTGGGTCATAATACCCAATTGAAATATAGAGGAGAGATGTAAATATGGTTCAAATGTGGAGAATATTTGGAGGAATGCTTGAATTATTCTTAATAGTTGTAATAAACGTCATGATTGTTGCTTATTACTTAAGTAAAAAAAGGAATTGGCATATGCAACGAGTCATTGTATTTATTCTTTTTATCTTTAGTATCTTGGGGGTGCTACTATTAACTATATCGCCAATGTTTTGGATAGATGCAGAAGGTATGCATATAGAGCGGAGCGTCAATTTTATCCCACTACAAGGGTTTTACTATAATTACTTTGTATCGAACTCTCTTGATTATTCTAATGCAATTAGAAATATCGGTTTGAATATTATATTATTCGTTCCATTTGGACTATTTCTTTCGTGGCTGTTAGGTTCAATTAAAAGGAAAAATATGCTACTAGTAACTATGTTTGGAATGCTATTATCTATGACAGTTGAATTGCTACAGTTTATTTTTCCAACTGGAAGAGTCGCAGATGTCGATGACTTGTTATTCAATACGTTAGGTGCCTTTTTCGGATTTTATATTTGGTATAGTTTACGTTTCTTTACTAAAAAGGTAGAGATGACAAAGCGTGAAGTGTTATGAAAATATACTATTTTAGTGTGATCATCATTCTAAGTGTAATTGGTCTTTATGGCATTTGGAGTGAAGCGGAAAACTCAGGTCATTTTAATGGTAGTTGGTATCTTCTGTATACAGTCCCAAGTGTAATTTTTTTAATAACTTTTATGACAACCAATACTAAAGAAAATTATAAGAAGATCATTTTAACAAGCTTTATTAAAATTTTTGTCATTTTTGAAATTCTTTTTGTAATAGGAATGGTGTATTTTAGAGGGTTAGATAGTTATAAATACGCTATGACAATACCAAAAAATCTCATAGAACATAGTATATTTTTAGTGATACTACTAATGATCTTTTTAACTATTAGTCTTCCATATGTTTTCTTTAAAAAGAGAGATAGTAAAAGTTAATAATGGGAGTTTTAGGTGTTAAAAAACTAGGAATTGGCACAATACATGCTAATTCCTAGTTTTTCTCAAGAAATTCAATGCGATTCATAAACGGGTCAAAAAAGGAGAAGAGCGACACGTTCGGTATTTCAGCATCATCCTTCGTCAAAACATTATTTCCTTCTAAAAATTTTCGTACTTCATTTAAATTCTCAACTTCAAAGGCAGGGTGTCGTTTGCTAGTCGTTTCGGTCATTTCTTCAGCCCCGATATGCACTTGTACACCGCCAAACTGAAACCAAAAACCTCCGTTTTTCTTCAATGCTTCAGGTTTTTCAATTTCAAGTCCACCAAGTAAATCTAAATAAAATGCTCTTGCAATATCTTCTTTCTCAGTTGGAATACAAATTTGAATATGGTCAAGACGTTTTACATTAATTTTCATTGTTATCACTCCTAAAAATATTTCATTATAAGTTGTATGATTAGAAAAATAGTCATTATATTTAATGCGACTTTGAGCTTTTGCGATGGAACTTTTTCTGCAGTTACTAACGCTATTTGTGAACCTATTAATCCGCCTACTGCATATGGGAGTGCTATTTCCCACATTAAGTGTCCATGCAGGAAGAAAATGATCGCTGCTCCTAAACAGCTTAAAAATGTTTGAAGACGGGCTATGCCAATAGCTTTAATATACGTAAAGCGAAGTTGGTAATAGAGGTGTAATTGCAATGTTCCAGAGCCTGGTCCAAACATTCCATCATATAAGGAGATTAAAAATTGAAGCGGCATTGCTTTTTTTGGTACGTTGTTAACAACGTTTGTTGACCAGCTATCTTTATTCTGCTTACGAAAAGATAATAATAAAGCAGTAATAAGTAGTACGATAGCTAATAAAGTTAAAATGGATGAGCTTAAAAGAGATGATATTGCAGCTCCTGTTGCACCGCCGAAAAGAAAAAGCGGTATTAGTGGTAGTAATGGTTTAAGATCAATTTTTTTACGTCGTACTAACGTCGCAAGTGAAAGTAAAGAGTGAAACGTATTGGAAAACTTATTCGTCGCTATTGCTGAATGAATTGGTAGTCCGAAGAAAAGTAATAAAGGTAAGCTTATGAGCCCACCGCCACCTGTTATCGTTCCTACGAAAGAAGTTACAATTCCTAGAAAGAACAAAAAGATTGTCATCGTAAAGTCACCTCAAATTTGTCTCGCTTTATACGATTAGTGTATGCCTGTATTGTTGATAAGAAAATTAGAATGTTTCTATGAAATGTGATAAGTTATCCTTATGAGGTGATGAACATGCAACGACCTGAATATGAAATCTTATCTGTACTTGCTGCGGAAAAAAATATGCGAAAAGCAGCGGAACGTTTATTTGTCTCACAGCCTGCATTAAGTCAGCGTTTGCAAGCAATTGAAAAAAACTGGGGAACGCAAATTTTTATTCGTTCGCAAAAAGGACTGGCATTAACACCAGCAGGAGAGCAAATTATCGACTATGTAAATGAAACATTAAAAAGGGAAGAAAAATTACGAGATGAAATTACCTTCTTTGATTCGGAAGTTCACGGAACTTTAAAGTTAGCGGTCGCTTCCATCATCGGACAATATTGGCTTCCGAAGGTGTTGAAAACATTTGTTGAGCGTTACCCTCACGTGAAAATTTCACTTGTAACTGGCTGGAGCTCGGAGATATTAAAGCAGTTGTATGAAGAAAACTTACATATCGGGATCATCCGTGGTAATCCTGATTGGAAAGGGCAAAAACAGCATCTTTTTTCTGATGAGTTATTTTTAGTTGATACGGAAATAAAATCAATAGAAGAAGTTCATTTATCTAAAAAGCCATTTATCCAATTCAAAAGTGATTCGACCTATTATCAAGAAATTCAAACGTGGTGGCAAAATCAATTTCAAATACCACCGAAACGAACGATTGTCGTTGACCAAATTGAAACGTGTAAGCAAATGGTTATTCACGGCATTGGCTTTGCAATATTACCTTCCATTACAATTGCCCAAGAAAAAAACATTACGAAAATTCCATTGTTTGATGACAAAGGGGTAAAAATTTCGCGAGAAACGTGGCTATTATCTTATGAATCAGCGCATCGTTTAAAACAAGTAGATGCCTTCTTGCAATTAGTTAACGAATTAAAGTAATAATGCTTTTTCGATTGATTATTTCTTGCTATAATGAAAATACTGAAAATTTAAGGAGGATTTACATCTTATGAAAATGATGGATGCAAACGAAATTATTTCGTTTATTTCAAATAGCACGAAATCAACACCTGTAAAAGTACATATTAAAGGTGATCTTGAAGGAATTAACTTCGGGGACAACACAAAAACATTTATCACTGGAAACACTGGTGTATTATTCGGAGAATGGGCGGACATTCAAGCAGCAATCTCTGCAAATGAAGAAAAAGTTGAAGATTTTGTTGTTGAAAATGACCGCAGAAACTCAGCTATTCCACTTTTAGATATGAAAAATATTCATGCGCGAATTGAGCCAGGTGCAATTATTCGTGACCAAGTGGAAATTGGCAATAATGCAGTTATCATGATGGGTGCTTCGATTAATATCGGCGCTGTCATCGGTGAAGGTACAATGATTGATATGAACGTCGTTTTAGGTGGCCGTGCGACAGTCGGTAAAAACTGTCATATCGGTGCTGGAACAGTATTAGCAGGTGTTATTGAGCCGCCTTCTGCAATGCCAGTTGTTGTCGAAGATGATGTTGTTATCGGTGCAAACGCAGTTGTACTAGAAGGTGTAACAGTAGGTAAAGGTGCTGTTGTAGCTGCAGGAGCAATTGTCACAGAAGATGTAGAACCATATACTGTAGTAGGTGGAACTCCTGCCCGTGTACTTAAGAAAATTGATGAAAAAACAAAGTCAAAAACAGAAATTAAACACGAATTACGCCGTTTAAACGATTAATACAAAGCCTCTTACTGAACTAATAGTTCGGTGAGAGGTTTTCCTATACGAGTGTTGAGGAGAGAGGGCAATGACAGACTGGCAAAAGTTAGATGAACAATACGTAATGAAAACGTACAATCGTTTACCAATCGTTGTCGAAAAGGCGATCGGAAACAAAATGTATGATACGAACGGAAACGAATACTTAGACTTATTTACCGGACTTGCAGTAAATATTATTGGACATTCTCATCCGAAAATTTTACAAGCAATTAAGAAGCAAAGTGAAAATTTCTTGCACATTTCTAATGTTTTTTATAATAAACCTGCAATTGAACTAGCAAAAAAACTAGTAGACAACTCCATTAAGGGGAAAGTCTTTTTTGTAAATTCAGGTGCAGAAGCTACCGAAAGTGCAGTGAAAGTACTTCATAAATTTAAAATAAACAATAATATCGAGCGCGAAGGAATCGTTGTCTTAAAGAAAAGTTTTCATGGTCGTACGTTAGGAGCGCTTAAATTAACGCGCCAACCAAACGTCTATCAAGACTTTCCAGTACCTAATTATCCTGTCTATGAAGTAGAGCCAGAAAACATCGCTGCACTAGAGGCTATTTTTGCTAAGGAAAAGCCACTTGCAATCATCATGGAACCTGTTCTCGGTTCAGGTGGGGTAAAGCCGCTTTCAGTAGACTACTTACAAAAAGTCGAGCAATTATGCCGTCAGTATGAAGTGTTATTAGGAATGGATGAAATACAAACAGGCGTAGGACGGACAGGGAATCTATTTGCTTATCAGCATGCTAATATTACGCCTGACTTAATTTTGTTTGCCAAAGGAATTGGTGGAGGACTACCTTTAGGAGGAATTATCGCAGGAGAAAAACTACAAGATATGTTTAAACCTGGTGATCACGGAACGACATTTGCTCCGTCTCCTCTAAGTGCCGCGTTAGGAAATGCTGTTATTGATGAATTGCTTGCTGGGCAGATGGAAAAAGGAAAATCTCAGGCACAAAAGTTATGGAATGAAATACAAACTTTAAAAGATAAAAACCCTTCTATAAAAGAGCTGCGCGGAAAAGGCATGATGATTGGAATTGTCATGAATTTAGAAGCAGCTGCAGTGAGCAAGATTCAAAAAACATTGCTAGACAAAGGAATTATGGTTGATGTAACACAGCAAACGATTATTCGACTGTTACCACCATTAACATTAACGGATGAAGAAATTAAGTTTTTCATTGATACCTTCTCCCCCTTGTTAGAGGAGGTTGCAAACGTATGAAGCATGAGCAATTTGTGAAAATTCGCCGTGATCTTCATCAAATCCCTGAGCTAGGATTTCAAGAAGTGAAAACGCAAAAGTATTTACTTGAATATTTACAACAACTCCCACAAGATTTTTTAGAAATTAAATCGTGGAAAACTGGACTATTTGTTAAAGTACACGGCAAAAATCCTTCACAAACAATCGGCTATCGTGCAGATATTGATGGCTTGCCAATTACTGAGGAAACAGGATTATCTTTCTGCTCTAAACATGAAGGCTACATGCATGCTTGCGGACATGACATCCACATGACCATTGCCCTAGGAGTGCTGACGCATTTTGCGAAAAATAGAGTGGATGATGATCTTGTCTTTCTGTTCCAGCCTGCTGAAGAAGGACCAGGTGGAGCTTTGCCGATGATGGCATCTGATGAATTTAAAGCATGGAAACCGGACTTTATGGTGGCACTTCATATTGCGCCAGAATATCCAGTCGGGACAATTGCCACTAGGGAAGGAATTCTTTTTGCCAATACGTCCGAGCTATTCATCGACCTTCACGGCAAGGGCGGCCATGCAGCATTTCCTCATGAAACAAAAGATATGATCGTTGCAGCTAGTTTCCTCGTGACTCAACTGCAATCTATTGTTTCTCGAAATGTCGACCCACTAGATTCGGGAGTAATTACAATTGGTAAAATTACTGGTGGAACCGTGCAAAACATTATTGCCGAGAAAGCTCGACTTGAAGGGACGATTCGAACGCTTTCCGACGATACGATGAAAATAATGAAGAAACGAATTGAAGCAATTGTTGCTGGAATCGAGACTTCATTCGACTGTAAGGCTACTATTGATTACGGGGCAAACTATCGCCAAGTTGATAATGATCCAACTTTAACGAGAGAGTTTATGACATTTGCAGAAAAAGAGACAAATATGAAAGTGATTGATTGCAATAAAGCGATGACAGGTGAGGATTATGGATACTTCTTAAGTGAAGTGCCAGGCTTTATGTTTTGGTTAGGAGTAGCATCAGAACATGGCTTGCACCATGCTAA
Source organism: Lottiidibacillus patelloidae (assembly GCF_002262935.1). Taxonomy (NCBI): domain Bacteria; kingdom Bacillati; phylum Bacillota; class Bacilli; order Caryophanales; family Bacillaceae; genus Lottiidibacillus; species Lottiidibacillus patelloidae. The sequence continues at coordinate 390,882 of NZ_NPIA01000001.1, forward strand.
ATTAAATCCGAATGAAAATGCAATTGGAGAAGCGATAGATTTGTTAACAGCTTATATAACAGAGAAATCTAAAGAAAAATAGCATATTGTTTATTCGACAACTCACCAACTGGTGAGTTTTTTAGTTTATTTCCAACAAATTTTCTTAAATTCACTTGGATATCAAAATATTATATTATCTAGCCCATTAACATCTAATCAAATATACACACTAAGTGCTTATGCAAAGCGTCTTGGAAGTTCGCAACCAAAATTATCATTACAGGCATTTGATAGTAATGATAACTTACTGCTATATGAAATTTTCACAAAAAACATCCAAGAAAATGAATGGGAAAAAATTAGTCATACATTCACAGTGCCAGCCGGTACTGTGAAAATTAGGGCTATTATCCGAACAAGTGTGAAGGATAACGATATCATTCGCTTTGACGCAGTTCAGTTAGAAAATAAGGATTTCGATTCGCCTTTTACTACATCAACACTTGCATCAGCGAAAAACTTATATGATCTAAATGTAAGTAAAGATGCTGGTACTATGACGACATGGTTTAAAACAAAAACTGTACCTTCTTATAGTAGACATATCGTTTCGATTGAAGGAACAAATAAAGAATTATTTAATGTTGTCATAGGAACAGATAATATCGTATCTGTGGGTTATCGTAAGAATGGTGACGACAACGTATATAAGCTCATTACGACTACCGAAACAGTACCATTAAATGAATGGCAATTTATGTCGTTAAAGTGGGAGTATGATCAAGCGAATTTAAATGTTACCTTCTATTTAAATGGTAATAAGTACACTGCTTCAACAAGTGATTTTAGAGACTTTTCTAATGGTAAAATAGCACTCGGCAGCAGCTATTTTGGAAAATACCAACTAAACGGACTAATGGAACAATTTACGTATAGTGCTAAAGCAATTCCTGATCCAATTATTGAAAACATCTATAACCAAAATAGAAATGACATTATGGCAAGAGTTACGAACGATTATTCTTATGAAAACGACCGCATGAAAACAGTGTCTCATAACATTGATGCCACTTCTTCTGTCACATATTCATTCAATTACGATGATTTTGGTAATACAACAGGGATTTATGTTGGTGATCAACTGTTAACAACAAATAATTATGAACAAACGGTAGATAAAAACGGTCAAACGATATCTACTGGCAAGCTATTAAGCACGCAATATAGTAATAATGATACAATTAGTTACGAGTACGATAATCTTGACCGAATGACTGAACTACTAGTGAATGGTGACCTGCAGTTTAAGTATCACTTCAACGCTAGTGGCAACTTAGGTTATCATGAAGATATCGTGAATGGTGTTGATTATCGCTATGAGTACGATTTAGCGGAGCGTCTTGTGTCTGTTGTCGCTAATAACGGTTATGCAATCAGCTATAACTACGATGTCAACAACAACATTAGTAAAGTAACAGAAGAAATTAATAACAAGCAATTCGAAACGGATTATCTGTACGACAATGATAATCGCTTAAAGGATGTTACCTATACTCGTGATGGTGTGCTAAATAAGGTGTCGAACAATTACGATACGATCGGTCGTTTAGATACTCGCACAGTTACGCATAACACAACGCCTATAAATACGACGTCTTATACATTTGAAGCTGGTGGTCAAGGAACTAACTCGACAACATCATTAGTGAAGACAATGACAACAAACGGTCATACGTACACGTTTACGTATGATGATGTAGGTAATATCACAGAGATTACAGATAATGATGGTTCAACAACAAAAGCGATAAATTATGACTATAATGAATTAAATGAACTTGTCCGTGAGGATAACAAAGTAATCAACAAAACAATCGTTTATGATTACGACTTAGGAGGAAATATCCTCTCGAAAACAGAATATCCTTATACACTAGGAGATTTAACAGGGGTTACAGGTACAAAGATTGACTATACGTATGGTAATGCAAACTGGAAAGATCAGTTAACGAAATACGATGGTAAAACGATTGATTACGATGCGATAGGAAACCCCATTAGCTATGATGGCTACACGTATTCATGGGAAGCAGGAGACCAGCTTGCAGGAATATCCAGCACCGAAGTCACCACTTCTTACAAGTATAACGACGGTGGCTTCCGTACAGAAAAAACTGTAAATGGCGTCACTACAAACTATTACCTTGAAGGCTCACACGTCACGTACGAAACAACTGGAACTGATGAAATCTATTACACATACGACAGCAAACTCATCAGCATGAACTTAAACGGTGAAGAATACTTCTACGTCTATAACTTGCAAGGGGATGTTGTTGGATTACTAGATTCAACTGGTACAGAAGTAGTTTCCTACACGTACGACACGTGGGGGAAAGTCCTTTCAATTACTGGTACAGACAAAGATACGGTAGGAGTTAAGAATCCTTATCGTTACAGAGGCTATCGCTATGACAGTGAAACAGGATTATATTATCTAAACGCTAGATACTATAATCCAGAGTGGGGACGAATGCTGAATGCAGATTCGTTCGGTGGATTTACAGGCGAACTGCTAAGCCACAACGTCTACGCCTATGTTCAGAACAATCCGGTGATGTTGTATGATCCGACTGGGCATTTTGGTCAATTTATTTTACCGGCTATACTAGTAACAGCACTTGCTGTAGATTTTGCAATATCAATGTATAACGCTTATGAAGAAGAGGGCATGAAAGGTGTAGCGAAAGAAGCAGGGAAGGAAGCTTTATATACCGCAGCAACAGGAGGCGGTGGCAAGTTTCTTGCCAAGTATGGTGCAAAGGCTTTAGGACCTTTAATAAGTAATGCTACAGTTAAATCTGTCTCTAATATGAATGAGTTCTTTGATATGGAGTTTGGACAATCTATTAAAAATTCTTTAAGCAAATCAAATATTAAATATGATGGACAAGTAATTTACAAAGTTACACAAAAAACAAGTAGTGAATATCTTAAGAAAGGTTATGGAATTTACCTGGACGGGATGCATAAAGATCATTTAGAGGTCATAAATAAAACAGGCCATGTAATACATGTGTTAAATTTAGATGGTACATTAAATACTGATAAAACTAAAAAAGCATTTGGACGTAATGTTAGAGAATGGAGAAAATAATATTGGAAAATAAGTTGAGAGAGGTATTGGTAATACTTGAAAAACTTAATTCTAAAGCTAATATTGTAACTAAGGATGATTTTATTGAACAGTACGATAATTTAAACGATTTTAAATTATTGTCTAAAAGTTTAGATGAACTATTAGTTGAATCTAATACTGTAAATTTAAATGATGGTAACCAAGTAGAGGAAATGGTATTTGAGTTACATAGAATACTAACAACTTTCGAGTGGCATTTTACAGAGATTAGGGATTTAAATATAAAGATAATAAAAGAGTATAAAGATAAAATCAGTAAAAATTAACTTAGAAATATAAAGAGATTAGTGACCTATCCTTTTTAGAATAACAAATGATTTACTATAAAAATGGCGTGTGAATGGACAATAGATTTTACATGCCATTTTTGTTATGAATATGTACAAATAACATAGTTTTAACTTCTTAACTTATAGGGATGAAAACTGGAAAAATAAGTTAACTGAGTACAATGGAAAATCAATTTCGTATGATACGATTGGTAATCCAATCAGCTATGACGGCTACACGTATACGTGGGAAGCAGGAGACCAGCTTGCAGGAATTACTGGCAACGGAGTTAACACTTCTTATAAGTACAACGACAGTGGCTACCGTACGGAAAAAACAGTGAATGGCGTCACTACAAACTATTACCTTGAAGGCTCACACGTCACGTACGAAACAAATGGAACTGATGAAATCTACTACACGTACGACAGCAAACTCATCAGCATGAACTTAAACGGTGAAGAATACTTCTACGTCTATAACTTGCAGGGTGATGTTGTTGGTTTACTAGATTCTTCAGGTACAGAAGTCGTTTCTTACACGTACGACACGTGGGGGAAAGTTATTTCGATAACTGGAACGAAAGCAAGTACAGTTGGAGAAAAGAACCCTTATCGTTACAGAGGCTATCGCTATGATAGTGAAACAGGATTATATTATCTAAACGCTAGATACTACAACCCAGAGTGGGGACGAATGCTGAATGCAGACTCCTTTGGTGGATTTACAGGCGAACTCCTAAGCCATAACGTCTATGCATACGTGCAGAACAATCCGGTGATGTTGTATGATCCGACGGGACATTTTTCTGAAAAGAATTATGGCTTTGGAGTGCCGATGCGTGGAAAAACAAGAAGGCCTAATAATAAAATAACAAAAACAACAAATCAAAATGCATTAAAAGGGAAAAATCTAGAAACAGCGAAAAAGAATTATAGTGAATATCACAATATAAGAAAAGCGGAAAAAGGTACTAAAAAGAATTCAAGTTCACCCGACTTTATTGTATCTCCAGTAGGAACTGCAATACCCGTCCCAAAAGGTGCAAAAGGTCCAGGGCCTGTAGAAAATGGTTTAGGTTTTTTATATAAAGGCGGTAGCGGTGGAAATGTACTAAATAATGCAGTTAAAGGTGTTAGAATTATGGAACCTACTTGGAGATATCCAACTGGATATGCATCTTATTTTAATAAATCAAATCAAGCAGTAAATCCAATAACAGGGAGAACAATTGGGAAATCAGACCCTTGGTGGCATATTGTAACTAAATAATAAATTAGAACTGGAGGGGTAACATATGTCATTAGAAAATAGGTTAGGTATATATTGGCTTAAAGGAGTTGAAATGACTTCTGTTGTTTTCATAAGGGATTACATTCAGTTAGGTTTTGAAGGTATATACGAACCTGCTACTTTAAACACTTATACATTACCAACAGTCCAAAATAACAAATACACTTATAGTCATGGTACAAAAGGATATAGAGATGAATTGTGTTCATTAATTAATAAAAAAGTGGAAAAGGTTATTCTTGTTGAAAATGAGGGGATAAAATTAGTTTTTGAAATGAATATACTATTAGAAATTTCTTTGAGAGATGAAGATTATGAGGGTCCCGAGGCAGCCATGTTCATAAGAGGAGACGAAACAGTAGTATGGTAATTAACTTCCGCTCGAATAGATTAACCAATATATAATTATTTTATTTACCTTAAGAGGAATACCTCTTAAGGTTTTTTTGCAAAGATTAAATGACGGGACTACTAGTGAATGATGTTCTGCAGTATAAGTATCACTTCAACGCAAGTGGAAACTTAGGCTATCATGAAGATATGGTGAATGGTGTTGATTATCGCTATGAGTACGATTTAGCTGAGCGTCTTGTGTCTGTTGTCGCTAATAATGGTTATGCCATTAGTTATAACTACGATGTCAACAACAACATTAGTAAAGTAACGGAAGAAATTAATAACAAACAATTCGTAACGGACTATCTGTACGACAAAGACAATCGCTTAAAGGATGTCACCTACACTCGTGATGGTGTGCAAAATAAGGTGTCAAACAATTATGATACGATCGGTCGTTTAGATACTCGAACAGTTACGTATAACACAACGCCAATTAATACGACGTCTTATACATTTGAAGCTGGTGGTCAAGGAACAAACTCGACAACATCATTAGTCAAAACAATGACAACAAATGGTCATACTTACACGTTTATGTTTGATGATGTAGGCAATATCACAGAGATTAAAGATAATGATGGTTCAACAACGAAAACGATAAATTATGACTATAATGAATTAAATGAACTTGTCCGTGAAGACAACGAAGTAGTCAACAAAACAATCGTTTATGATTACGACTTAGGAGGAAATATCCTCTCAAAAACAGAATATCCTTATACACTAGGAGATTTAGCCGGGGTTACAGGTACAAAGATTGACTATACGTATGGTAATGCAAACTGGAAGGACCAATTAACGAAATACGATGGTAAAACGATTGATTATGACGCGATAGGTAATCCGATTAGCTATGACGGTTACACGTATACGTGGGAAGCAGGAGACCAGCTTGCAGGAATATCCAGCACCGAAGTCACCACTTCTTACAAGTATAACGATGGTGGCTACCGTACGGAAAAAACAGTGAATGGCGTAACTACAAACTATTACCTTGAAGGCTCGCACGTCACGTACGAAACAACTGGTGATGATGAAATCTATTACACGTACGACAGCAAACTCATCAGCATGAACTTAAACGGCGAAGAATACTTCTACGTCTATAACTTGCAGGGGGATGTTGTTGGATTACTAGATTCCACTGGAACAGAAATCGTTTCCTACACGTACGACACGTGGGGGCAAGTCATTTCAATAACTGGAACAAAAGCAAGTACAGTCGGAGAAAAGAACCCATACCGTTATCGAGGGTATCGCTATGACAGTGAAACAGGGCTATACTACCTAAACGCTAGATACTATAACCCAGAGTGGGGACGAATGCTGAATGCAGACTCATTCGGAGGATTTACAGGCGAACTTTTAAGTCATAATGTCTATGCATACGTGCTGAACAATCCGGTGATGTTGTTTGATCCGACGGGGTATTATGCGATGGGGATTACCCCAGAGGTTTTTGGTGCCGGTGCTCCAACAACTGATGGGATAAACACTGAGAGTGTTTTGTACACTATAGATGTTTATTTATCCTTTATGCCTGGATCTGGTTTGGTTGCAAAGGGTACAAGTAAGGCAATTGGCTTTGTAAGTAAATTATTTGGTAAAGGTGCAGGTAAAGTTCTTAATAGCTTTGATGATGTAGCTAATTATGTTAGGAAAAATGGAAAACTACCTGATAATTATATAACAAAAAAAGAAGCAAGAATATTAGGTTGGAATCCTAGAGAGGGAAATTTAGCGGATGTAGCACCTGGAAAGAGTATTGGTGGTGATATTTTCAAAAATAAAGAAAACCTTTTACCAAGTTCCTCAGGAAGAGTATGGTATGAGGCTGATATCAATTACACTTCTGGTTTTCGAGGTGGAGAAAGATTATTGTATTCTAATGATGGTTTAATTTATAAAACAACTGACCATTACCAAACATTCACAAGAATTAAATAAAGTCGGTGGTGTAAGAATGAATAAGGTAATAATAAATGGTGAAGAGTTTCTTAATATAGAAGAATTTCATAAGTATATTAAGGTGAAAATGGAATTACCTGATTATTATGGTGAAAATTTAAATGCTTTATGGGATTGTATTACTGGTTTTATAGATTTGCCTTTGTTGCTCGTATGGGTAAATTTTGAAAAAAGTAAAGTGTATATTGGAAAATACGCTGAAGAAGTTTTACAGGTTTTCAAAGAAGCTCAAAATGAATTAGAAGACGATTTCATAGTCGAAGTAAAGTGAGTTTTTCAAATTAAGGCGGTTATATTCTATGATAACCGTCTCTTTTTTTTGGGTATGGGGTACCGAATAAACGGCATATTATTCAAAGGTTAGACATAGCGATCATAAGCCCTATATAATATTTTTACGAATTATAAAGTATGTACAACAACTGTAAATTATATGCCCTATTTATTTTATAGTGAGGACTACTCCACCACGATTAACTCCTGAATGTCGATGGCTATCACAATACTACTTATTCATTTGTTGATAGGTTTACTCTATCAACAAATTCTGACCATAAATCATTTTATATTAAAACTCGGCGAAACAGAAGTGAACAAAACTTCCTATACGTACGCGCCAGGTGGTTATGGAGAGCATTCGACAACAACTCTAATCGACTCAATTTCAACAGGTAATCATAGTTTCACATATGATTACAATAACAGTGGGAATATTGAAACAACGACTGAGAATGGTCAAACAATCATTTACCACTACAATGAATTAAATGAGCTAGTTCGAGAAGATAACGAAGTCTTAAACAAAACGATTGTTTATGCTTATGATGTAGGAGGAAATATTCTCTCTAAAACCGAATATCCATATACGATAGGAACACTTGGTATAGCTACGAAAACGATTAACTACAACTATACCGATGCGAATTGGAAAGTCAAGCTCACATCGTATGATGGAAAAGAAATAACGTATGATGAAATAGGAAACCCGTTAACGTATGATAATTATACATATAGTTGGGAAGCAGGAAATCAGCTTGGGGGTATTAGTGGAAATGGCATCACAACGTCCTTCAAGTATAATGACAGTGGTATTCGTACAGAAAAAACAGTAAATGGTGTCACAACCACATACCGTCTAGAAGGTTCTCGCGTCACGTATGAAACAAACGGTACAGATGAAATCTATTACACGTATGACGATACGTTAATCAGCATGAACTTAAACGGAGAAGAATACTTCTACGTATATAACTTGCAGGGAGATGTTGTTGGTTTACTAGATTCTTCTGGCCAAGAAGTTGTAACGTACCAATATGACACGTGGGGTAATCAAGTTTCCATAACTGGAACCAAAGCAAGTACAGTAGGAGCAAAGAACCCATATCGTTACCGTGGATATCGTTATGACAGTGAAACGAAGCTTTACTACTTAAATGCTAGATATTACAACTCTGAGTGGGGAAGGTTTTTAAATGCAGATACGTTCCGTGGATTAACTGGTGATTTATTAAGCCACAATGCCTTTGCATATGCGAAAAACAACCCAGTCATGTACGTTGATCCGACAGGTTACTTCTGGAAATCGATTATTAAAGTAACGAAAAAAGTTGTAACGAAAACTGCGAAGGTACTAATTTTAGACGACTTACAAACATTAACAGACGGAAAATGGGATGGAAATGATGTCATAGCTGCAGTTAACCTCACGCCGTGGGGCAAAGTCGTTAAAGGCGCTAACCTAGCAATAAAAGCTGGAAAGAACATAGATGGGTTAGTTGCAAGTGGAGTGAGGGGCTCTAAGGGTAATAGTAATGCTGTGCCTCTTAAACAGGGTGGTGGTAGTAACCCAAATGATTTTGTTACCCCCATGCAGAAAAACATTTGTATGACTCTAGTATACCATCAACACCAAAAAGGTCTCAATATGGAGAGAATGTAGATGTCGGTAAGTTGAGACAAGAGACAATTAGTAATCCAGATAAGGCATTTTCTAATTGGCCGAATCCAAATAATCCGAATACTATGAGGATAACAAAGTATTATAAGGAGTTTAATGGTAATATTAGTACACTAGATACGCCAACTGGTAGTCATAGAGTGTTTGATAATATAGATAATCCTAATAGAAGTTCACATTTTCCATATGTACCAAGAAAATAAATTTATAAGGAAAGTGATAGTTTTGGACATTATGTTATACCATTCTTATTTACCTGAAAGCCATGAGTTTCATGTACCTTTAGAAGAAATCCTGACTTTTGGGATTAAATCCAATACAAAATCCAATAATCGTTATAGCAATGGTGGGAAGGTCAAGATAGAAATTACAGAAAAACTTAAACCAAAAGAAGCACCTGATTGGATTGATTTTAGAAAAGCAGTAGGAGCTGATTTAACAAATCGATTTTCTAAATCATTTTGCTTTCCACTTTTCACAAATAAAGTCTTAGTGTTTAATGGTGAGGTATCTATAAATATCTATGACCAAGCATTTTATGAGGATTTAAAAGATACAGACGAGGAAGTGTTAAATTTCGATACTGGTAGAAGTATTGAGCATTGGATAAAGGAATACTGGGAGAGTATGGTTACTTTGGAACAGTACTTTCAAGAAAAACCATATTCTAAACCTGAGATTTTAATTTTTGAAGATGTGCCCGAACAAATCATAAGAGAATGTGAATAAACTGATAAACCTTGATTGGCTATATGCCTTTCAAGGTTCTTATATTATGAAAGATACTTAGTGCGGTTACATTAATCGAATTCTAGCTTCTAATAATTCTAGATTATGCACTATCAGAAAATAGAATTTTATCATTTCAACAAGGAAAAGGAAGTACCGTTTCATACGTTTATGACTATGATGTAGGAGGAAATATCCTCTCGAAAACCGAATATCCATATACGATAGGAGCACTTGGTACAGCTACGAAAACGATTAACTACAGTTATACCGATGCGAATTGGAAAGACAAGCTCACATCGTATGATGGAAAAGAAATAACGTATGATGAAATAGGAAACCCGTTAACCTATGATAATTATACTTACAGTTGGGATGCAGGAAATCAGCTTGCGGGTATTACTGGAAATGGCATCACAACGTCCTACAAGTATAATGACAGTGGTATTCGTACAGAAAAAACAGTAAACGGTGTAACAACAACATACCGCTTAGAAGGCTCACGCGTCACGTACGAAACAAACGGCACAGATGACATTTACTACACGTATGACGATACGTTAATCAGCATGAACTTAAACGGAGAAGAATACTTCTACGTCTATAACTTGCAGGGGGATGTTGTTGGGTTACTAGATTCAACAGGAACAGAAGTCGTCTCCTACACGTATGACACATGGGGTAATCAAGTTTCCATAACTGGAACGAAAGCTAGTACAGTTAATTCCTGCAATATAAATACAATAACCCACCATGCCTCTTTCTAATTTGGCAAAGTGGGTATTAAAAGCTTACTCTAAAAATTCTAATATATATTTCATTCTCTGTTTTAAACTTTCTCCAACCATATTTACAAACGGAGAATATTTCTGCTTTACGTGAGATTGGTCTAATGCTTCGTAATATTGCAAACGTTGTTCTTTTCTTAAGACAATTGGTAAATATCCAGACTTCATAAGGTCAAGATTTAATAACAATCTTGCAGTCCTTCCATTCCCGTCAATAAATGGATGAATTTTAACGAAGAAACTATGAAGTAACGCAGCTCTTTCTATTGGATGAACAGTTGTTTTTTTATACCAATCAATGAGACCTTCCATTTCATCCTCAAGTACAAGAGGACTAGGAGGAACATGTTCCGCACCAGAAATTAATACTTTAACTTTTCGATAAACACCAGCATTTTCTGCGTCAATTCCTCTTAAAATAATGGCATGAATGTCTTTAATCGTCTGTTGAGTAATAGATGTATCGTCTTTAACTTGGTCTTCAATAAAGGAGATAGCCTCTTTATGATTAATCGCTTCGAGATGCTCCCTCATTAACTTACCACCTATCGTAATACCATCTTCAAGGACAACTTTTGTTTCTGATAAAGTTAAAGTATTACCTTCAATACCATTTGAGTGATATGTCCATTCTACAATCAAGTGGTCGCGTAAATTCTTTACTACTTCACTTGGAAGTGGTCTCTTTCGATCTAAATCATTTTTTAATTTATCAATCTCATTAAAGAGTTGGTTTGTGTTCATCATACATCATCCTTTAGATACAAATCTTTATTTTATTATAGCATCTATTAAAAAAATATTGGAATAAAGAGGCAAAGATTGCGCACATTATGTATAGGAGGTGGGACAAATGGCAAAAGTTGGTGTAGAACAGTCCTTAACGAATGTACAAAATGCGTTGCAACAAAAGGGATATGATGTAGTGCAGTTAAAACAAGAACAAGATGCAGCTGGATGTGATTGCTGCGTGATCACTGGTGGCGATCAAAATGTCATGGGAATGCAAGATACACAAATGAAAGGTGCGGTAATTAATGCCGATGGCCTTACAGCTGAAGAAGTGTGTCAGCAAGTAGAAAGCCGCTTACAACAATAAAAAGGAACAGCGTAAATGCTGTTCCTTTTTTAATGCTCTAAATTATGCTTCTTCAGTTTTTGAAATGTAAACTTGGTGTGGATATGGAATTTCAATATTATTTTTATCAAATGCTTCTTTAATTGCTTTACGTAATTTACGCTCAATAGCCCATTGTTGCATATTTTCTGTTTTGGCAACAACACGTAAAACAACGTCAGATGAACCAAAGCTTTGTACGCCAAGCACGTTCGGTCCTTCCACAATTTCTGGACTTTCTGCAGCAACAGCATCACAAGCATCTTGAAGCACTGTCATTGCTTTATCAATATCGTCATTATAAGAAATACCGATATCAACGAGTGCACGCATATTTCCTCTTGAGTGGTTACTTAAACTGCTAATTTCACGGTTAGGTATATAGTTAAGCGTTCCGTCAAATCCACGTACCGTCGTCGTTTTTAACCCGACTTCTTCAACAATTCCTGAATAACCAGCCATCGTGACATAATTGTCTACTTCAATTTGCTTTTCAATTAATAAGAAGAATCCAGTCACAACGTCACTTACAAGTCCTTGCGCACCAAAACCTATTGCTAAACCAAGTACACCTGCACCTGCAATTAATGTTTTTGTATCAAGTCCGAACACTTCAAAAATCATGACGATTGCGATAAAACCAAAAACGTAAGTAATTATGTTAAACGATAGTTTCTCTAACGTTTTTACTCTTTGAATAGAAATATCATCTTTTTTTGAAAGTCTTTCAAATGAACGGTGTAAAACGTTATTTCCAATTTTCTTTGCAATTAAAAAGACGATAATAATAGCTAAAATTTGGAGAAGATTTACCCCAACAGCTACCATCAATTCATTCCATTTAATATTTTCAATCCATTCGACCATTTCTAAAAGTCAGCTCCTTTATAAGATTATTTTTCCCAGTTTAAAGACTTATAAACGGTCATCTTAATAATAATTCTAACAAGATAATTATTTCTAGTAAAATCATCTGCTCATTTGGTTTTTGTTTATTATTAGGAAGGAAAGGGTATACTTCATAAGTAGGACAAAGGTTGTCATTCAGATTAAATTAATTTTAATTTAATATTGACTAAAAACTAGACGTTTTATATAATGATAACCGTAGTGCAAGCGCTTAATTCAAGGCGCAATAAAGCATAAATTATTAGGAGGTATTTACATATGGCAGAACGTACAGTAGGAAAACAAGCTCCACGTTTTGAAATGGATGCTGTTCTTCCAAACAAAGAATTTGGTAAAGTAAGCTTAGAAGAGAACATGAAAAACGACAAGTGGACAGTTCTTTTCTTCTATCCAATGGACTTCACTTTCGTTTGTCCGACAGAAATCATTGCATTCTCTGATCGCTACGATGAGTTCGAAGATTTAGATGCAGAAGTAATCGGTGTTTCAACTGATACAATCCACACTCACAAAGCTTGGATCAACACTTCTCGTGATGAAAACGGCTTAGGTGAATTAAAATACCCATTAGCAGCTGACACGAACCACACTGTATCTGCTGATTATGGTGTTCTAATCGAAGAAAAAGGTATTGCACTTCGCGGTGTATTCATCATCAGCCCTGAAGGTGAATTAGCTTATTCTGCAATCAACAACTTAGATGTTGGTCGTGACGTAAACGAAACATTACGTATTTTACAAGCGCTTCAAACTGGTGGACTTTGCCCAGCAAACTGGAAGCCAGGTCAAGGAACTCTTTAATTTATAAATATAAAAGTGCAACGGCATATGCTGTTGCACTTTTTTTGCGTTCAAAAAATCTCAGACTAAAGTATGAGACAAAGATGGAGCGTAATAAGGATGTTAAAAGGGAAGATTCGAAATAGAATAAAAAATAAGAAAAATTAATAGCAAATTTGTGGTAATTTATTTCGGAACACGATATATTTATACTACGTGTTTTTTCAACATAGGGGGTGCAATTATGGATACATTTAAAAGGTTAAAAGAGTTTTACTTACCGTATAAAGGTTATTTTATATGGTCAATGATTTCGTTATTATTCGTAACGTCAATTACTGTTGTTTACCCAATGATTCTTCAATTTACAATTGATGATGTCGTTGGAAAAGAAAAGTACGATTTAATTCCAATGCTAGCAATCGGGTTTGTTATCTTGTGGGGAATTAAAGGAGTAGCGACATATTTCCACCAATATTGTGGTGACTTGTTCGGTATCCGCTCCGTTTACGCTCTTCGAAATGCTCTTTACAAAAAACTACAATACTTACCATTTCGTTATTATGACAATGCAAAAACTGGAGACTTAATGTCACGTTTAACAGCTGACGTTGAAGGGTTCCGCTTCTTTTTATCATTCGGATTTGCACAACTTTTCCACTTTATTTTATTAGTAGGATTAAGTTTGACAGTTATGTTTTATTATTCAGTACCACTTGCATTAGTTACATTAATTGCAATGCCATTTTTAGCTGTTACAGTCTTTCGCTTTGATAAGCGCGTACATCCAGCATTTAAAGGAATACGTAAATCATTTGCTAAGTTAAATACGAAGGTGCAAGAAAATATTAGTGGGATGAATACTGTAAAGGCACTTTCAAGAGAAGATTTTGAGATTAATAGTTTCGTAGATAAAAATGGAGATTATAAGAACCAGTTTATTACGACATCTAACATTTGGGCAAAGTATTTCCCATTAATGGAGTTAATCGGAAATCTTTGTGTCGTAGCAATTCTTTCTCTTGGTGGATATCTAGTAATGAATAACGAATTACAGCCAGGGGAATTAGTAGCTTTCTTTAGTCTCGTTTGGTACATTTTAGGACCATTAATGAACTTAGGATTTATCATTAATATGTTCTCGCAATCAAAAGCATCAGGTGAGCGCTTAATTGAGGTGCTTGATGCAGATGAGGAAATTGTAGATAACTCAACTGCGGAAGCGGTAGAAACAATTAAAGGTGATGTTGAGTTTCGTAATGTGTCATTAAAATATATTGACGAAGAAGATGAGGTAGACTTAAAAAATATTTCGTTTAAAGCAAAACAAGGGTCTGTCATAGGTTTAATCGGGGCAACTGGATCTGGTAAAACGAGTATCACGCAATTAATGTCTCGTTTTTATGAGCCTACTTCTGGTGAAATTTTAATCGATGGAAAACCACTAAACAATTATACAATTGAAAGTTTACGTAAGCATATCGGTTTCGTATTACAAGAGTCATTTTTATTCTCGTCTTCGATTAAAGACAACATTTCTTACGGAAATCCTGACGCAAGTATGGAGGAAATTGTTGCTGCAGCGAAACGTGCACAAGCGCATGACTTTATTTGCGAACTGCCTGAAGGTTACGAGACTCGTTTAGGTGAACGAGGAATGGGATTGTCAGGTGGTCAAAAGCAGCGAATTGCAATTGCCCGATCTATTTTAATCAATCCTAGCATTCTAGTTTTAGATGATGCGACTTCTGCGGTTGATATGGAAACGGAAACTCGCATACAAAAAGAATTAAGTGAAGTAATGGAAAATCGTACAACGTTCGTTATTGCTCATCGTATTTCATCTGTAAAAGATGCTGATGAAATCTTAGTGTTAGAAGATGGAGAGATAGTAGAACGAGGTACACATAAACAGTTAATTACAAATGAAGGTGGCTATTACCGCCGCATCTATGATATTCAATATAAAGACCGTGCTACTGTATTAGCAGAGCAAACAGTTTAGGTGGTGAGATTGATGAAAAAAGAAAATAAACAGCGTCGAAGAAGTTCGCGGTTTCATTACTCAGCAGATTTAGTCATTGAGAAGCCATTTAACTGGTCACAATTAACTAGATTATTTTCATATATGAAACCGTATGCGAAAACAATACTTCCATTAGCGATTTTGGCAATGCTAGTGTCTACAGCAGTACGTCTACTAGTACCAATTTTAATCGGGGTTTATGTCCTTGATAAAGCAATAATTGAAAAGGATACAACATTACTAATTACTTTAGTAGCAACGATATCTGTTCTTTATATATTTAACTGGATTGCTAATACGTATCGTATTAAATGGATGAACCAGTTGGGACAGTATGTTATTTATGATTTACGTGCCCATTTATTTAAGCACATTCAGAGACTTTCTCATCGCTTTTTTGATCAGCGATCTGCTGGTTCAATCTTAGTACGTATTACGAATGATATTAATTCATTGCAAGATTTGTTTACAAACGGAGTAATAAATATCTTAACGGACTTGTTAATGTTAATTGGGATTATCGCTATTTTATCGTACCTAAGTCCGCCTTTAACACTAGCAATTATGGTGATTTTACCGATTATGTTCTTTATTTCAACGGGGCTACGCCGTAAGATTAGACGTTCGTGGCAAAGCGTACGAATTAAACAGGCGAAGTTAAATTCCCACTTAAATGAAAGCATTCAAGGGATTCGTGTAACGCAATCCTATACACAAGAAAAAGAAAACATGGATTTCTTTGAAGGGTTGAATACAGAAACATATGAAAGTTGGAAAGACGCAACACAAAAGAATGCGATGTTCCGTCCGTTCGTTGAAATGTCAAATGCTATTGGTACAGCCATTTTAATTTGGTACGGAGCGTCATTAATTCCTATTGAAGGTAACGGAGTAACAATCGGTGTATTCGTAACTTTTGCTTTCTATTTAGGAATGTTTTGGGAGCCAATTTCAAGGCTCGGGCAAGTATATAACCAACTATTAGTTGGGATGGCCTCATCTGAACGAATTTTTGAATTTTTAGATGAGAAACCTTCTGTTCCAGAAAAAGAAAATGCAAAAACACTTACAGATGTAAAAGGGCAAATTAACTTCTCAAACGTAGAGTTTGCGTATGATGAAAAGCGAAAAGCGTTGAACAATATTGATTTAAGCATTGATGCTGGGCAAACAGTTGCTTTAGTAGGCCACACTGGCTCTGGTAAGACAACAATTGCTAACTTAATTACTCGTTTCTATGACCCTACTAAAGGTACAGTGAAGATTGATGGGCAAGATTTAAGAGATTTAAGTTTAGATAGTTTGCGTTCACAAATAAGTATCGTGTTGCAAGATACGTTCATTTTCTCAGGAACAATTATGGAAAATATCCGTTATGGTAATCCTAATGCAACGGATGAACAAGTGAAAAAGGCTGCTGAAGCAGTTGGCGCACACACGTTTATTTCAAAGCTAAATAAAGGATACGATACGGAAGTTGAAGAGCGCGGGAATATTTTATCTGTTGGTGAAAGACAGTTATTGTCATTTGCAAGAACGTTGTTAGCAGACCCTAAAATTATTATTTTAGATGAAGCAACAGCAAGTATCGATACAGAAACAGAAGTTAAAATTCAAGAAGCATTAAAGACATTACTAAATGGTCGTACTGCGATCATTATCGCTCACAGACTTTCAACAATTCGTGAGGCAGATAATATTATCGTATTAGATCACGGTAATATTATTGAACAAGGAAATCACGAGCAGTTAATGAACCATCGAGGTGAATACTTCGAGCTTGTAAAAGCACAGTTTAAAGCAATTGAAGCGAGCTAATATAGGTAAATTGGTTGGAGACAATAGTCTTCAGCCTTTTTTTGTACTTTCTGAAACGAGACGAATTGTTGCTTCGTCATATATACAAAGGGGGAATGTATCGTGTGGTATGTTTTTGCCAGCTGGGTACTCATATTACTGGTAGAAATCCTTTGGTTTTCCAGTGCGTTAGTAGGAAGCTATTATAGTGGCGAGCTTGTTTTTATGCCAACAGTCATTGCGGTGACATTAGTAGTTGGAGTGACGGGTTTCAGTTTATATAAGAAAGAGTAGAAATAAGTTTCATTTTTCCCTAGGAGAGGCTGGGACAAAACCAAAAGAGGCTAACTAAAAGCCGAACATTGAACAAATGAAGCGTAGTCAAAATACGCAGACTCCTACGGGAAAAGCAACAGCTGAAGACCCCACAGAAAGTTTTACTTTTGAGGAGGCTGAAGCGTTGCCCGTGGAAAGCGAAGTATTTTGACGGAGCATCTTTAAATTCTTCAGAACACATTAAAAAACGAGGTCATTCAGAATTTAAATCTGAATAGTTCGTTTTACTCATTGATTAATAAACTTTTGACCCAGCCTCTTACTATTTTAAGACTTACCCTTGAGTTTTATCGAATTTCCTGTACACTAACAGTAAGTTAAGACTAAAGTGAAACAGTGTTAGAATTGAGGGATATACGATGAAAAAAGAATTCGCAGTTATCGGCTTAGGGCGATTTGGAAGTAGTATTTGCCGAGCATTAGTTGAAAAAGGAATGGAAGTTTTAGCAATAGATATTGATGAAGATCGTGTTAATGCTTTTTCGAATATCGCATCACATGCGGTCATGGCCGATACAACGGATGAGAAGACATTAAAGGAATTAGGAATTCGTAATTTTGATCACGTAATCGTTGCAATTGGTGATAATATCCAAGCGAGTATTTTGACTTCACTTATCTTGAAAGAGCTTGGAGTTAAACATATCACAGTAAAAGCACAAAATGATTATCATGAAAAGGTGCTAAGTAAGATCGGTGCAGACCGTGTTATTCACCCTGAACGTGATATGGGAAAACGAATTGCCCACCAAATTGTTTCAAATAATGTCTTAGATGCTCTAGAATTGTCAGACAAGCATAGTGTTATTGAAGTTATTGCTAATAAGCGAATGGATGGTAATACACTAGTTGAATTAGATGTTCGTGCAAAATACGGATGTAATATTATTGGGATGAAGCGAGGAGAAGAAATCATCGTTTCACCAAAGGCAGATTTTCAAATTCGTGAAGGTGATTTATTAATTGTGATTGGTGCTAACAATGACATTGAACGATTCGAGCGCCAATTGTTAGATGATGAATAAGCAGCTTAACATAAAAAATAGACCTATCCTAATTGGATAAGGTCTATTTTTTATATAACAGATTAAATTTCCATAATGATTGGTAAAATCATCGGACGACGCTTTGTTTTCTCATATAAGAAAGGTCCTAACGTATCAGTGATTTCATTTTTAATTTCAGCCCATTGCTTCGTTTTTCTTTCCATTACTTTATCTAAGTGCTTGCTAATCAATGATTGTGCCTCATTAATTAAATCGCTTGATTCACGCATGTAGACAAAGCCACGCGATATTAAGTCAGGGCCAGCTTCAATTTTAAACTCTTTCATATTAATGCTTACAACGACAACAACAAGACCTTCTTCTGATAATATCTTGCGATCGCGTAAGACGATATTTCCAATGTCACCAATACCATTTCCATCAACATAAACAGAGCTTGAAGGGATTTTACCTGTAAGTCCTGCTTCATTCTCGCTTAACGAAAGGATGTCACCGTTATCCATAATGAAGCAATTTTCTTCTGGTACACCACAATCAATTGCTAATTTAGAATGCATGCGTTGCATACGAAATTCACCGTGAATTGGCATGAAGTATTTCGGCTTCATTAGACGTAACATTAATTTTTGTTCTTCTTGGCCACCGTGACCAGAAGTATGAATGTTATTTAACGATCCGTGAATAACTTCAGCACCAGCTTTAAATAGCATGTTAATCGTTTTACTAACGCTTACTGTATTACCCGGGATTGGTGAAGATGAAAATACAACCGTATCGCCAGGAATAATTTGAATTTGACGGTGTGTGCCATTAGCAATACGTGAAAGTGCTGCCATTGGCTCACCTTGACTTCCAGTACATAAAATTGTTACTTCATTATTTGGCAGACGATTAATTTGGTGCGTGTCGATAAACGTTTCTTTTGGAGCTTTAATATAGCCAAGCTCTAAACCAATTGTTATCGCAGACTCCATACTTCTTCCAAACACTGCAACTTTACGATTATGTTGCACTGCTGCTTCAACTACTTGTTGTAAGCGGTGTATGTTTGAAGCAAACGTTGCGAAAATAAGACGCCCATCTACTGTACGGAAAATATCTTGAATGCTTTGACCGACTTTACGCTCAGACATTGTAAAGTCTGGGATTTCACTATTAGTACTGTCAGAAAGTAAGCATAATACGCCTTCTTTTCCGATTTCAGCCATCTTTGTTAAGTTAGCTGGTTCGCCGACAGGTGTGAAATCAAACTTAAAGTCACCAGTATGAACGATATTTCCGTTCGGTGTTTTAACAACTATTCCATAAGCATCTGGGATACTATGTGTCGTTCGGAAAAACGTAACTGCTGTATGTTGGAACTTAATGATATCTTCTTCTTTAATTTCAATAAGTTTTGTAGAACGTAGTAAGCCGTGTTCTTCTAACTTATTTTTGATCAGTCCTAACGCTAACTTACCACCGTAAATAGGAACATTTACTTGACGAAGTAAGTAAGGAATTCCACCAATATGATCTTCGTGACCATGAGTGATAAAAAGACCTTTAATTCGTTCTTGATTTTTTACTAAGTATGAGTAATCTGGGATGACATAGTCGATACCTAGTAATTCGTCTTCAGGAAATTTAATACCAGCATCAATAATGATTATTTCATCTTGGTATTCCACGGCGTATGTATTTTTACCAATTTCGCCGAGGCCTCCTAAAGCAAATACATTTGTTTTATTGCGAGTTGACTGTTTCATAAATTATACATTCTCCACATTATAGTTTTCGCCCTGTTTCTCATATTCTAAAAATTCCCCAGTTACTTCTAAAATATGTTCAATATTGTATTTGCGGTCCGCTAATTTTTCACGTACTTCACGAATGGATTCCGCTTCTACATATACGCACTTCGTATGTTCCCTTACTGGTGCTTCCGTTAATGTTTCTTGATAGAGAACTTTAAAAATCATGTTTATATCTCTCCTTAATAGCCGTTTATATGTTTCTAATGTTTTATTATATAAGAAATTGGATTGTTTTTCATGCTTTTTTCTAACTTTTACCTCTTGCTCTTTATTTTTAGACGTAAATAGGGCATGAAAACATTGAAAGAACTAAGGGAATTACATGTCTGTAGCTGTTTTTTTATTAAGAATATCTCTCCATCTTTTTAATAGTTTATCTTTCCATTTCTTTACCATAATTACCTCCGTTATTTTTTCCGCCATATTGTTACCTATAGTATGTGGACATTTAACGCAAAGGTAGACAGGTAATTTATGGGTAAATAAGTTACTTTCATTGACATAGGATACTATTGATATGATAAGTTTTACTTAAATACGATTATTTAATTCCTAAACTAAAGGAGAAAACAATGGAGAAAAGACGCATTGGGAATAGTGATATAGATGCTTCTGTCATCGGATTTGGTGCATGGGCTGCAGGTAAAACAGGTTGGGGAAATGTTGATGAAAATGAAGTGAAGGATGCAATATTGCGAGCAGTGGATTTAGAAGTTAATTTCTTTGATACTGCACCTGTTTATGGGTATGGAGAGTCTGAAAGAATTATTGGAGAAGCTCTGCAAAACGTGCGTGAGCAGGTTTATATTGCAACTAAATGCGGATTATTATGGGATGAGAAAGGTAAAGTTCAAAAGCATAATGGCAAAGAAAGCATTTTGAAAGAAGTAGATGCTAGCTTAAAACGATTAAATACAGATTACATTGACTTATACCAAGTGCATTGGCCAGACGTCAATACTCCCATTTCGGAAACAATGGATGCTTTAAATGAAATATTACATATGAAAAAAGTGAAGTATGTAGGAGTTTCAAATTTTTCTGCAGAGCAAATGGAAGAAGCAAAAATATACGCTCCTATTATTTCATTACAATCACAATATAGTATTTTAAAAAGGAAAGTAGAAAATGAAGACATCCCTTTTGTCGAACGTGAAGGTATGAGTCTTATCCCATACAGTCCGTTAGCACAAGGGTTGTTAACTGGTAAGTTTTCAAAAGACTTTATAATTGACGAAAAAGATGTTCGTGCCTTTAATCCACTATTTAAAGAAGAAGCTTTTGCGAAAAATTTAGAAATAGTTGAAAAGATGAAACCAATTGCTGAAAAATATGATCGACCATTAAGTCAAGTTGCCGTAAACTGGTTGCTTTCAAAGAAGGTGGTCTCGTCTGTCATTTGCGGAGCAAGAAATGCGGCGCAAGTCGAAGAGAATACGAATGCAAGTGAGTGGAAATTGGCGAAAGAAGACGTTGCATTTATTGACAGTCTTTTAGAAAGCCGAAGTGAAGGGGCAAGATGATGAGTAAACAAGTACGCCTTTACACTGCGTTAATAACATTAAGTCTTATTTGGGGAGTTAGCTTTCTATTTATTAAAGTGTTATTAGATTACACGACCCCGTTCGGTATTGTTTTCTTTCGTTGTCTTTTTGGTGTTGTTACATTACTTCTAATTTTGTGGTGGAGTAGAGAAATAGTAAAATTGAAGGAATTACCGATGCGTTCATTAATTATAGTTGGATTTTTGAATGCGGCAATTCCTTGGGCGTTAATTGCATATAGTGAAATGAAAATTTCCAGTAGTATGGCAGCAGTTTTAAATGCAACGACGCCTATTTGGACGAGTGTGATCGGCGTATTATTCTTTGCAATACATTTAAAGCTGAAGCAGTGGGTAGGTATTTTAATTGGATTTTTTGGGATTACGATCTTACTTGATTTAGATATAGCAGCACTTGTTTCAGAAGATTTTGTTGGCGTTGGAACGATGCTGTTGGCAACTGTTTGTTACGGACTATCATCGCAATACACGAAACGTTATTTAAAAGATGTAAGTATCAAAATAATTTCATTAATGACGTTATCAGTTGGGGCAGTCATTAGTTTAGTGATGAGTGTTATTTTCGAGCCTATAAATGTTAGTGTGATCATTAATCCTCTCGTTTTTGGTTCATTTATCGCACTTGGAGTGTTTGGATCTGGCTTTGCCTACTTACTGTTTTATTATTGCATTAAAGAAGGAAGCGCAGAGTTTGCGACACTAGTAACGTATTTAGTTCCAATTTCCGCTATGATTTGGGGCTTTATTATTTTGGATGAAGCAATTACTCCGAACTTAATTGTAGGGCTATTGTTCATTTTCTTCGGCGTTTATTTAGCTAGTATGAAGAAAAGGTCTATAATAAGGAAGACGACAAAATCTTATATGACATAAAAGGATGTTTACAAAATGAGTAAAATTGTATTTTTTGATATAGATGGAACATTATTGAATGATGAAAAGGAAATTTGTGAAACGACAAAAATAGCGATTCAAAAGTTAAAGGAAAATGACGTTCATGTAGCTATTGCTACAGGAAGAGCACCATTTATGATAAAACCTTTATTAGACGAACTCGGCATTGATACGTATGTCACTTACAACGGGCAATATGTCGTCCATAATGGGAAAGCAGTTTTTCGTAATCCGATTAAGAAAGAGCTATTACAAAAGCTTGAGGAAGAAGCGGCAAAAAATGCACATCCAATGGTATTTATGGATCATTTAGATATGAAAGCGAATATTGAACTACATGACCATATCAATGACAGCTTTGCTAGCTTAAAGATGAATGCACCGAGCTTTGACGAAAAGTATTACCATGATCGCGATATTTACCAAGCGTTACTCTTTTTTGATCGTAAAGAAGATGAGAAATTCCGTTATCGCGATGACTTTAATGAGTGTCACTTTATCCGTTGGCATGATTATTCTGTCGATATTTTACCTGCTGGTGGCTCAAAGGCGAAGGGCATTGAGAAGCTGTTAGAAGTATTAGAGATAGATAAAGAGAATGCCTATGCATTTGGTGATGCAACGAATGACCTGGAGATGATTGCGTTTGTCGGAACTGGAGTGGCGATGGGAAATGCGATGCCTGAGGTCAAGAAAATTGCCAATTATGTAACGAAATCGAATAATGACAAAGGGATTTACCACGGAGTAAAAGAGTTAGGGTTAATCGATTAATAAATACATTCAAGTCAAATCAAATGTGATTTGGCTTTTTTTGCAGGGAAAGATAATAATAAAGAGAATATGTAAGCGTAGAACTATAAATTTAATGGAGAAATAATAATGAAGATGAACAGATTTTTAATAATTATGTTACTAATCGTACTGCCGCTTATCAGTTATCTCTTCGTAACTGCTTCACCATTAGTTTTTGGGACAAAAGTGAATAGCGCAGAGGAGATGGAAGGTGCAACCTTTGGACTGCCAATACCATTTCTTACTCAAGATTTAACATATGATTATGAAGGAGATTTTCCAAGACATTTCGGAATAGATACTGACTTCTTAGATAGTTATTCAAATACTCAAGTTGATAAATCAAAGTATATATTATCGCTACTTATTGTGTATGGGCTTTTAGTCACTGTCTTTTTCATTTTGGTACATTATTTATCTGATTACGTAAAAGAATATTTAGAAGAAGAAACGGAGTACAGAAAAAAGGATGTATTAGATTAATACGAAGGTGACTCTAATCTTCATGGAAATTGGCATACAAAAACGCTTGGGGATTAAATTCTCCAAGCGTTAGTAATTTTAGCGTCCAATAGCAGTGCTATTTTCAGGAACTTTAAATGGATCTACTTTATCAATATGATCGTAAAACATAACCCCGTTTAAATGATCAAT
Organism: Lottiidibacillus patelloidae; assembly: GCF_002262935.1. Classification (NCBI taxonomy): domain Bacteria; kingdom Bacillati; phylum Bacillota; class Bacilli; order Caryophanales; family Bacillaceae; genus Lottiidibacillus; species Lottiidibacillus patelloidae. The sequence goes on from NZ_NPIA01000001.1 coordinate 415,142, forward strand.
TTCATGTTGGAAGACAATAGCTGGGAAGCCTCTTAAGCGAAGATTAACTTCGTTTCCTTCAATGTCAGTACCCTTAACAGTAATGCGGGCATATCTAGGCACATAGCCTGGAACAGCACGATCAACGGATAAACAGCCTTCGCCACTTTGAAGGTATGATTTCTCAACAGAGTGACTTACAATTCGTGGGTTAAATAATCCAAAATCGTATACTTTTCCTTTACTATCTTCGGCTAAAACGGCAATCATTCGTTTGCTAACGTTAATTTGCGGAGCGGCAATTCCGACTCCTGGGCGTAAGTCGTACTTCTCAGCAATTTCTGGTGTTTGACTATTTTTTAAGAAATCCATCATCTTTTTTAAAGTATCTATCTCTTCCGTGGAAGGAGGTAATTTTACTTCCAGTGCTTTTTCTCTAAGGACAGGATGTCCTTCCTTTACAACATCATTCATTGTAAGCAATGCTGTTCACTCCCCTTTTTACATAAACATAAACATATTACATCCATACGAAGTAACTAAAATATAATTACTCATTAAGTATACTAGGAATATGTAACGAAAGAAAGAGAGTGCTCGCTGCACTCTCTTTGTGGATTATCCTAAGCGAGATGCTCCAACAATGATTAAAAGGATGAATAATACAACGATTAAAGCAAATCCGCGTCCACGACCGTAACCGTAACCGCCGTATCCATAACCACCATAGCAACCGTAATTCATATCCACATAACCTCCTTTACTTATAAACCGCAATTTTGTACGGCTCAATAATACATTATGCGTATAAAAAGATTGCGTATGGATTGTTGCCTAATGTTATAAAATTTATAGGACAGGATAATCATTTTTAAGGAAAATTGTTGTGAAAATGAGCAACTCGGTATATGATTGACGTAGCATAAAATGGAAAGTGTAGTGATGAAATGGAGGCACCAAAAATGAAACAAAAAATGCTTAAATTTGTAGGACTTTTTCTAGCGATTGGACTTTTAAGTGCATGTAACCAAGATGATCAAGTTGTCGAACAAATGATGGACAAGCTTGAAAAAGCAGCAGAGGTTGAAGCAGACTTTGCAGCGCAGCAAGAACCTTTAGTTGAATTAGAAACGAAAGAACAAGCGTTATATGAACAAATGAAAGAACTTGGTCTTGGGGAAATAGACGAAATAATAAAATTAGCTAATGAAGCGACAACTTATGCAGATGAAAGAAAAACGCTAATTGCTAAAGAAAAACAAGCGATTGAGGCTTCAAAAGCTGAGTTTAAAGAGGTTTATGAGTTAGTTAAGCAAATAGAAGATGAAACATTAAAAGCAAAAGCAGATGCTGTTGTAGCAGAATGGGACAAAAGATATAACAGTTATTTAGACTTAAATGAAAAATACAATGAAACAATTGAACTGGATCAAGAATTTTATCAATTATTCCAGCTAGAAGATATCGAAATGGAAGAAATTCAACAAATTATTGAAAGTATTAACAAAAGTTATGAAGAAATCCTTAACTTAAAAGAAGAGTTCAATACTCATACAAGTGCTTACAATGATGCAAAAATTGAATTTTATAAAGCGGCGAACATTGAAGTAATCATTGCCGGTGAGCAAGAGTAAAACACGATTTTTATCGTGTTTTTTTATTTGCCTAAACATCTATAAGTATATAGACAGTAATAAAAGTATAACAGAGTGGTACAACGCAACAAACAGTACTAGTACAGATTAGTTTTATAATTTTCTAAATAATATAACTTTGTTCGATAATAAAGAAATTAATATGTAGTAACAAGTAATTGACGTGATAGTCATTCTTCCTGTAAACTGAGGACAGAGAATAAAAAGTGTATTACTTTGTTTTTGTCTCTTTAGTAGTACAGTATATTTTAACCGTTTAAAACACATTTTTTGTTTACTACTACTCTCAATCGGGAAAGAAAAGGAAAGAGAGCAATAATGAACAATCCTTAAAAAATATTATTTTTACCGTGATTTAACTATATTTTTAGGGAATACTAGGAAGTGTGTTTTTTCGGATTAATTGTTGAATATTGAAAGGATAGGTGAAAGCAATGGTTTTAAAGAGCTTAGAAAACGTTGAGAGTCAATTTGAGACTTTTCAAATTCTAAATGAGAATGGCGAAGTTGTTAATAAAGAAGCGATGCCAGAATTATCAAACGAACAATTACAAGAACTAATGAAGCGTATGGTTTATACAAGAATTTGGGACCAACGTGCAATTTCATTAAACCGTCAAGGACGCTTAGGTTTCCATGCTCCTTCATCAGGTCAGGAAGCATCAATGTTAGGAACGCAATATGCGTTAGATAAATCGGATTGGATTTTACCTGGATACCGTGATATTCCACAAATCGTATTCCATGGTTTCCCTCTATATAAAGCATTTTTATGGTCTCGTGGACACTTTGTTGGTGGACAAATGCCTGAAGGTGTAAATGTATTAATGCCACAAATCATTATCGGTGCACAATATGTACAAGCTGCAGGTGTTGCACTTGGTCTGAAGAAAAAAGGAAAAGACAACGTCGTTATTACATACACAGGTGACGGTGGTGCTTCACAAGGGGACTTCTATGAAGGTATTAACTTTGCAGGTGCATACAAAGCTCCAGCAATCTTCGTAGTTCAAAACAACCGTTTTGCAATTTCAGTACCTGTTGAAAAGCAATCTGCTGCAAAGACAATTGCACAAAAAGCAGTAGCTGCTGGTATCGAAGGAATTCAAGTTGATGGAATGGATATTTTAGCTGTTTATGCTGCAACACAACAAGCTCGTGAGCGTGCTGTTGCTGGTGAAGGACCAACGTTAATTGAAACATTAACTTACCGTTATGGACCACATACAATGGCGGGAGATGACCCAACTCGTTACCGTAGTTCTGATCTAGACGATGAGTGGGAAAAGAAAGATCCACTAGTTCGTTTCCGTAAGTTCTTAGAAGGTCAAAACTTATGGACAGAAGATATGGAAAACGAAGTAGTTGAACAAGCAAAAAATGATATTAAAGCTGCAATTAAGCAAGCTGATGAAACACCAAAACAAAAAGTAACAGACTTAATTGGTCTTATGTTTGAAACGCTACCTGCTAACCTTAAGGAGCAGTTGGAACAATACCGTGCAAAGGAGTCGAAATAAACGATGGCACAAATGACAATGATTCAAGCTATAACTGATGCAATGCGTGTAGAGTTAAAAAATAATGAAGATGTCCTCGTTTTTGGTGAGGATGTCGGCTTAAACGGCGGTGTATTCCGCGCAACTGAAGGACTACAAGCAGAATTTGGCGAGGACCGTGTGTTTGATACACCTCTTGCAGAATCTGGTATTGGTGGTCTAGCAATCGGACTAGGCTTAACTGGATTCCGTCCTATTATGGAAATTCAATTCTTCGGTTTCTTATTTGAAGTAATGGATTCAGTAGTAGCTCAAGCTGCTCGTATGCGTTACCGTTCTGGTGGAGTTTATACATCACCAATTACAATTCGTTCACCTTTTGGTGGAGGAGTTAAAACGCCTGAGTTACACGCTGACAACTTAGAAGGCCTTGTAGCACAATCTCCAGGATTAAAAGTTATTATTCCTGCGACACCTTATGATGCAAAAGGATTACTTATCTCAGCAATTCGTGATAATGACCCAGTCGTGTTCTTAGAGCATATGAAATTATATCGTTCATTCCGTGGAGAAGTTCCTGAAGGTGAATATACAATTGAAATTGGAAAAGCTGACGTAAAACGTGAAGGTAAAGATATTACGATCGTTACATACGGCGCAATGGTTCACTCTTCTTTAAAAGCAGCTGAAGAGCTTGAAAAAGAAGGAATTAGTGCAGAAGTAATTGACTTACGTACAATTAGCCCAATTGATATTGAAACAATCTTAGCATCTGTTGAGAAAACAAATCGTGCAATTGTCGTTCAAGAGGCTCAAAAGCAAGCTGGTATCGGAGCTAGTGTTGTTGCTGAAATTACGGAACGTGCAATTTTAAGTCTTGAAGCACCAGTATTACGTGTTGCTGCACCAGATACAGTGTATCCATTTGCAGTAGCAGAAGATATTTGGCTACCAGACTACAAAGATATTGTTGAAACAGCGAAAAAAGTAATTAATTTCTAATTGTAATTATAGAAGAAGCTGAAAGGAAGCACGAAAATGTGTTTTCTTTTCAGCGCTTTTTCATACAACGAAAAGAATTGAAAATTAGGAGGCAAATATCGTGGCATATGAATTTAAGTTACCAGATATTGGTGAAGGTATCCATGAGGGAGAAATCGTCAAATGGTTCGTCAAAGCTGGCGATGAAGTAAAAGAGGACGATATTTTATTAGAAGTTCAAAATGATAAAGCAGTGGTTGAAATTCCATCTCCTGTTGATGGAAAGATCCTTGAGTTAAAAGTGGAAGAAGGAACTGTTTCTGTTGTTGGTGATGTGTTATTAACGATTGAAGCTGAAGGCGAAATTCCTCCATCAGCACATGGTCATCATGAGGAAGAGGAAACTAAACAAGAGGCTCCTGCTGAAGCTGAAGTAAAAGAAGAAAAAGCAGTTGCAAATGCAGATGCAGGAACAGTTGATGAAAATAAGCGTGTTATTGCGATGCCAACTGTACGTAAATATGCTCGTGAAAAAGGTGTAAACATTCGCCAAGTAGCAGGTTCAGGGAAAAATGGACGTGTCTTAAAGGACGATATCGATGCATTCTTAAGTGGAGGTCAATCTGCTGCTGAAACTACTCAAACTGAAACTGCGACAGTAGAAACTACTACTGAAACGAAGAAAGTTGAGAAAACTCCTGTAAAACCTTATACACCTGTATATGGAGAAATGGAAACTAGAGAAAAAATGAGCGGTATGCGTAAAGCTATTGCGAAAGCTATGGTAAATTCAAAACATACAGCTCCTCACGTAACATTAATGGATGAAGTTGATGTAACAGCATTAGTTGCACATCGTAAGAAATTCAAATCTGTTGCTGCTGACCGTGGTATTAAATTAACGTATTTACCATATGTTGTTAAAGCATTAACAAGTGCATTACGTGAATACCCTGTCTTAAATACGTCATTAGACGATGCAACGGACGAAATCGTTCATAAGCACTATTACAATATCGGTATTGCTGCTGATACAGATAAGGGATTATTAGTACCTGTCGTGAAAGATGCAGACCGTAAATCAATCTTTAATATTTCAGGAGAAATTAATGAGCTTGCAACAAAAGCTCGTGACGGCAAACTTGCTCCAGATGAAATGAAAGGTGCTTCTTGCACAATCACAAATATCGGTTCTGCTGGTGGACAATGGTTTACGCCTGTTATTAACCACCCAGAAGTTGCGATATTAGGTATTGGGCGTATTGCAGAAAAGCCAGTTGTTCGTGACGGTGAAATTGTAGTTGCACCAGTATTGGCATTATCATTAAGCTTTGATCACCGTATGATTGACGGTGCTACAGCTCAAAATGCGTTAAATCACATTAAACGTTTATTGAATGACCCACAACTATTAGTAATGGAGGCGTAATCTATGGTAGTAGGAGATTTTCCGATAGACATTGATACACTCGTTATTGGTGCTGGCCCTGGTGGCTATGTTGCAGCAATCCGAGCGGCTCAATTAGGACAAAAAGTAACGATCGTAGATAAAGGAACATTAGGCGGCGTTTGCTTAAATGTAGGGTGTATCCCTTCAAAAGCACTAATCTCTGCAGCTCACCGCTATGAACATGCCCTTCATTCTGAAGAGATGGGTATTAAAGCGGAAAATGTTACTGTAGACTTCGATAAAGTACAAGAATGGAAAGGCTCTGTCGTTAATAAATTAACGAGTGGAGTCGAAGGATTATTAAAAGGTAACAAAGTTGATATCGTTACTGGGGAAGCTTATTTTGTCGACAGTAGTACGGTTCGTATTATGGATGAAAACTCAGCGCAAACGTACAACTTTAAAAACTGTATTATAGCAACTGGATCTCGTCCAATTGAGCTTCCTAGCTTTAAGTGGAGTGAGCGAGTTATCTCATCTACTGGTGCATTAAACTTAAAAGAAATTCCTAAAAAGATGATTGTAATCGGTGGGGGATATATCGGAGTTGAGTTAGGTACTGCTTATGCTAACTTCGGTACGGAAGTAGTTATTTTAGAAGGAACGAAAGATATCTTATCAGCTGGATTTGAAAAGCAATTAACTTCAGTTGTTAAACGTCGCCTTAAGAAAAAAGGTAATGTTGAAATTCATACAGAAGCATTTGCACAAGGTGTTGAAACGACAGAAAATGGTGTTACGGTAACAGCTGAAATCAAAGGTGAAACGAAAACTTTCGACGCTGATTACGTACTAGTTACTGTTGGTAGAAAGCCAAACACTGACGAATTAGGACTTGAGCAAGTAGGAATTGAAATGACGGAGCGCGGCTTAGTAAAAATTGATAAGCAATGCCGTACAAACATTTCAAACATCTATGCAATCGGTGATATTGTTGATGGACCTGCATTAGCACATAAAGCTTCTTATGAGGGGAAAATTGCTGCTGAAGTAATTAGCGGTCATGCTGCAGAAATTGATTACTTAGCAATCCCAGCAGTAGTATTTTCTGATCCTGAACTTGCCTCTGTAGGCTATAATGAAGCAGAAGCAAAAGAAGCTGGAATGGACGTTATTGGCTCGAAATTCCCGTTTGGAGCTAATGGTCGTGCATTGTCTTTAAATGATGCTGACGGCTTTATAAAGTTAGTTACACGCAAGGAAGATGGTTTAGTAGTTGGTGCTCAAGTTGTTGGACCAAATGCTTCAGACGTCATTGCTGAATTAGGTTTAGCAATTGAAGCTGGAATGACAGCGGAAGATATTGCTATGACTATTCATGCACATCCAACGTTAGGTGAAGTAACGATGGAAGCTGCTGAAGTAGCGATTGGTGCTCCTATTCATATCGTAAAATAATATAAAAAAATCGTTCTCATATTTGAGGACGATTTTTTGTTTCCTATAAAAATAAACAGGAATTTTGTATACCTTTGGAGAAATTATTCTTCAAAGGTATTTTTTAATTTTAATAGAATATTATCCTTCGTTTGATTGCCTTCAATTCGCATAAGCTCAATATCATTACTCATCATGATTAAAGTTGGAAATTTAGAGATATCATATCTTTCAACTAACTCCTTGTGGTCGTTAGAATCAGCGATTGTGACAACGTATTTCTGACTAGGGTATTTATTTTTAAATTGCAGTAGTGCATCGTAATAATTATCTTCCATGGAAGTGAAATGCTCATCTGTGAATATGTATGTTTTTATTTCATCTATTGAAATAGAATCATCATTGTTATTTATCGGTTGATAGGCCGACTGACAGCCTTGAAGTAAACATAATAAACCAAATACAAAAACAGAAACCCATTTCATATCAATGACTCACTTCTCTTTCCATTGTAAGTTGGTTTCATTCTACCATTTCTTTTAAATAGATTGCGTTTCGTTACAAAATTGTTACACAAATGAAAAATACTAGAAATGAAAAATAGGAATATAATGTAGTAGATGAAAGGATAAAGGAGTAAAAATATGAACGTTTATAACTATTTAGTAGTGTATAGTTTATATGGATTAGTTTGGAGTGGCTATTCAATATGTGTAATGCTTTCAACGGGAGACGGAAAACTAGTTGAAGGTGTTTTGTTTATTATTCTCTTTTATTTTACTTATTTAATTGGCCAGTATGTCATAAAAATGAAGAAACAAGCAATGGTCACAGCAATTACTGGTGCGGTAGTTTACATAGCGGCTAAGACTGTATTCAATTTATTATTTTTCATCTAAAAAAGGATGGCTATAAAAGCTCATCCTTTTTCTGCATTATTCCTCGTTATTTGGTTTTATTCGTGTAGGAATTTTTTCTGTTCTAAATGATTTTAATAAAGAGAACATCATTAAAATCATGATAATAGTGAACGGGAAAGCCGCAATGATTGAAGCGGTTTGTAAAGCTCCAAGACCACCAAACCATAATAATACTGCAGCAGCGGACGATTGTATTATTCCCCATATAAACTTAATAAAATTTGAAGGGTGTAAACTGCCATTTGTCGTCTGCATTCCTAATACAAATGTAGCGGAGTCTGCAGAAGTAATGAAAAACGTGCTTATTAATAAAATTGCTAATAGAGACATGAAAAATCCTAATGGAAATTGTTCAAGTACAGAAAAGAGTGCTACTTCCTTACCTTGAGCATCCATCACGGCTTTGATTCCAGCATTTTTAATTTGATCTAAGTAAATTGCAGAGCCACCAAAAACGGAGAACCATAGACCTCCAAATAACGTAGGAACGGCTAACACTCCAATGACAAACTCTCGAACTGTTCGTCCTTTTGAAATACGAGCAATAAAAGTTCCCACAAATGGTGCCCAAGCTATCCACCAAGCCCAATAGAAGATTGTCCAACCTTGAGCAAAGGTAGATTCTCCCTCACCAAGTGAAAGCTGTTCAAATGGGTTTAATTTAAAACTCATACTCGGTAAGTTTTGTAAGTATGACCCAATAGAAGTCGTAAACATATTCATAATAAAGTTTGTAGGTCCTGCAAACAAAAGGAAAAGCATTAATGAAATAGCAAGAATAATATTGATATTACTTAAGTATTTAATTCCTTTATTCAATCCTGTTTGAGCAGAAAGCATAAATAATACTGTTACAATAAGGATAACAACTAATTGTGTAGTTTCATCATTAACGATTATAGGGAAAAGATAAGATAATCCCCCACTAATTTGTGAAGCTCCAAAGCCAAGAGATGTTGCAACTCCAAAAATAGTAGCAAATACAGCAATTACATCAATTGTTGTTCCTAATGGACCGTTAATTTTATCTCCAAAAATAGGTCTGAAAATTGAGCTGATAACACCTGAAGCACCTTTTCGGAATTTAAAGTAAGCAAGAGCTAAGCCAATTAACGTGTAAATCGCCCATGGATGTAAGCCCCAATGGAAGAACGAGTATCTAATTGCAACTTTTGCAGATTCAACAGTCTGACCTTCACCGACTGGTGGACCATAATAATGGTACATTGGTTCAGCTACACCCCAGAAAACGAGTCCAATACCCATTCCGGCGCTAAATAACATCGCAAACCAGGATAAGTATGAATAATCTGGACGATCAGCATCTTTTCCTAATCTGATATTTCCGAACCTCGTAAAAATTAAAGTTAATGCAAAGATTAAAAAGCTCGTTGCAGCTAATAAATAAAACCAGCCAAATTTATCAATAATAAATGTTTGTATGACATTAGTAACATTACTTAATTCCCAGCCAGGGAAAATATCCCATAATTTACTTTTTTCCATTGCCCCCCAAGCAATAAAAATAATGGCTAACGATACAGATATTAAAAAAACATTCGTAAATTTCTTCACATTACCAACCTCTCTGATATGATGATATGATATTTTTTGCTATTAACTAGAATTTATACAATTTTACCTATTACAACATGAGGTAAAATCGTTTAAAATAAAAGAGAAGAGCAACCTATGTAAAAAACAGCTCAAAAAAAAGAACACAAATGCTAATATATAAAAAGATTTGGGAGATGGCAAATGAAAAGGCTTATCGTATTATTATCAGTCATAATTTTTATTACCGGTTGTGTAAATAAAGAAACAGTTTCAGTAACAGTTACAGAAAATAGCCCCTTGCAACACCCAATTCAAGATATAACTAGTGGGAAAAAGCTAACTGAGGATGAGTTTGAAAAACGTATGCCAAAAGAGCCGCAATATTATGTTAGTAGTGATACTTATTGGTATGTGAAGCCAATTGCGGATGCGCCAAAGAACGTAGTATTACTTACTATTGATGATGGACCCGATAAATTTTCACTTGAAATGGCTCAAACGTTAAAGGAACTTGGTGTAGGTGCGATATTCTTCATTAATGGACACTTTATTGATACAGATGAAGAAAAAGCTATCTTAAAAGAGATTTATGATTTAGGGTTTGATATAGGTAATCACACCTGGGGTCATGTTAACTTAAGAACGATGACGGAAGAAGAACAACGAGAATCAATTATTTCATTGAGTGATGAAATTGAAGCAATAACTGGAGAAAGACCGAAATTTTTTAGAGCGCCACACGGGGCAAATACTGATTTTGCAAGAGAGCTTGTGAAAGAAGAAGGCATGCTGTTAATGAACTGGTCCTATGGCTATGACTTTATGGGAGACTATATGGATGCGGAAGCTTTATTAGATATTTCATTAACGACGAATTTACTTTATGATGGAGCGAATATTTTACTACATGATCGAAGCTGGACGAATGAAGCATTAAAGGATATGGTAATTGGTCTTCAAGAGAAAGGTTATATTATCTTAGATCCTGATCTGATACAAGTTCCTTAATAAACAAAAAGGATGGCATTCGCCATCCTTTTTATTTTCGTTTGTAATAGTACATCACGCGCTTGTTAAATAAATGAAGCTCACCAGAAAGCTTCTTAGCTAAAAATTTACAAAACTCGTTAGCTTTACCTTTATCCCCATAAGTAGCACCTTCAGGGAGAACTACTTGTATGTATGATGTAGCTTCTTCTTTATTTTCTTCAGACTCTTCCGTACCAACACCTACAATGATGTATTTATATCGATCGGAAGTTGCTTTTAAAAGGAACCAGCTATCTTTTCCTTCTTCTTTTTGCTCTACTTCATAAGGGAAAGCAGCGTCCGCATATTGCCAACTAACTTGCTCACCAGTTTTACTAGTAATTTCTTTATAGTAATGAAAAAGCTCCTTTACTTCATCTAAAGTAATACTTTGTTGGGTTGAAGCAGGAACCAACTTAATAAATGCACTCTGAGACAATGTTTGTCACTCCTATCGTCATTACAATACCTTTATCTTTCATATTAGCACTGTATAAAAGAATTTGACAACCATTTTCACGCTGTTTTATGTATGAAAAGGTATATAGGAAGAGAGGGCGCAATATGTATAAGTATACAAATGATTAGAAAAGGAGGGTAATTAATTTATGTTTGAAAAATTATATGATGAAACTGAAAATGTGAATGTACAATTCGTTGGCTTTACAACTGAAGATGTCCGTTATGATTTTGGAATTGTATTTACAAACATGTTTTTCGGAAAGCCACTAGTAGTATGTATGCAAACGGGTAGATCTACTCTCCTAGGCAGTGAGGAACTTGAAGACACCGATCATTTGAAATCTGTGTTTCGGATTCATTCTTATGAAGAAGCGAAGGAATTAGCTTTGTTTTTAAAAGAAACACTTCCATATGCAACTTTAGATGCGCAGTATGAGTAATAGATTTATTTAATTCCATTATTTTCTTAAATGTGTTATACAATTTAGTCTTGACTCCTTTAATGTGACATATTATTATAATATTACATTAAGTGAAACCGCTTACAATAATTATTAAAGGAGCGATAAAACGGTGGGAACAATTATCTGTCAAAATTGCGAAGGTACAATTGCTCATTTTGAAGATCATAAGGTTACGACACTATATGGAAATTGCTGCTCTAATTCAAATAAAGAAAGCAAGTAAAAAAGGTTTGCCAATTGGCAAACCTTTTTTGTGTGAAATACAAGGCGTTAAACGATTGCTTCAGTTTTTTCGGCGCTAAACGGTCGCTTCAGCTTTTCTTTATTTGATCCAGCCTCAGCTCCCAACGCCTACATTTCTTCACACTTTTTATTTACGATAAGTCAACATCAAGCAGTGAAGTGGTGTCTAGGAAAGGCTCCTATCAACTTGAGAACTTCATACTACTCACTTACGATAAGTCAGCATCAAAACGCTCCGCTTTTTGTGTTTCCTTTATCTCATTCGTAGTATTCCAGTTCCATCGTTGATGAACAGTCGCCTTTCCTTTTCGATGTTTCCTTTATCTCAAACAAAGTGCTCCAGAATTTATGGCGCTAAACGCTCGCTTCAGCTTTTCTTAGCTGATCTAGCTTCAGCAATCAACGTCTAGAAAACTTCACACTCTTCATTTCGATAAGTCTACATCGAATAGCTTCACTATTCGTGTATCCTTTATCTTAATCAGAGTGATCCAGTTTTTACGCACAAGCTAGGATGGCGAGGAATTTCACGTTGCCGACAGGACGTCGGCGTAATTAGTGAAATTAGGGATTGCTTCAGCTTTTCTATTTAAACGCACGATGCTCTTTGATGACAAGCAGTGTTTGTAAGCTTTCATCCTCAGGACCTTGAACAGGTAGACCCGCTTCGATGTTCTTTTGTACATACTCTAAGTTTTCTTCCGTAATAATTTCCCCAGGAATAAAGATTGGAATACCAGGAGGGTAGACCATGATAAATTCTGCAATAATCCGACCTTTTGACTCATTAATTGGTACAATTTCTGTTTCCGAGTAAAAAGCGTCTCTTGGCGATAGAGCTAGTGCTGGTATATTAGGTGCATCTACTCTTTTCGCTTCCGCTTGGTCGATTACGATGTCTTTTCTTAACGTTGCTAATTCATTTAATGCGTGTACAAGAATATCTGTTGTTTCTTGACTATCTCCAGGTGTGATAATACATAAAATGTTATATAGATCAGACATTTCAACTTCAATGTTGTATTTCTCTCTAAGCCAACCTTCTACTTCATAACCAGTCATTCCTAGACGAATTACCGAAATGACAAGTTTCGTCGGATCAAGATCATACGTAGAGTTTGTTGCCAACATTTCTTCTCCAGCACAATAAAGGTTCGGAATCTCATTGATTTGCTTACGTGTAGTTTCAGCAAGAGATATTGTTTTCTCAATAAGCTCATGTCCTTCAGTTGCGAGCCTTTTTCTAGCAACATCAAGGGATGCTAATAATAAATACGAAGTTGATGTTGTCGTTAACATACTAATAATTGCTTGCACTCTTTTCGCAGAAATTAGCCCCTCTTTTACATTTAAGACGGAGCTTTGAGTCATTGAACCACCAAGTTTGTGTACACTTGTAGCTGCCATATCAGCGCCTGCTTGCATTGCAGATATAGGGAGTTTATCGTGAAAATGGATATGTACTCCATGAGCTTCGTCAACTAGCACTGGGACATCATACGAATGAGCAATAGTTACAATTTCTTTTAAGTTTGCCGCTACCCCAAAATAGGTAGGGTTAATAACTAATACTGCTTTTGCATCTGGGTGGTGTTCAAGTGCTTTTTCAACTGCTTCAGGTGATATTCCGTGTGAAATACCAAGCTTCTTGTCAATTTCCGGATGAATGAAAATAGGTGTTGCGCCGGAAAAGATGATTGCACTCATAACGGACTTATGGACGTTTCTCGGGACAATAATTTTGTCTCCAGGACCACAAGCAGTCATTACCATCGTCATTATTGCTCCGCTTGTTCCTTGTACAGAGAAAAATGTGTGGTTTGCACCAAAAGCTTCAGCTGCTAATTCTTGAGCTTCTTTTATCATTCCATGTGGATGATGTAAGTCATCTAATGGAGCGATATTTATTAAATCAATAGAAAGGGCATTTTCGCCAATGAAATCACGAAAAGTAGGATCCATGCCATTTCCTTTTTTATGTCCAGGTATATGAAATTGGATTGGGTTGCGCTTACTATGTTCCAATAAGCCTGTAAATAACGGCGTACGTTCTTGCGACAATAAAGACACCTCATTTTTAAATACAATTAATAAAACAAGTTTGAGTATATCAAATGCTTGAGCTTTTGCAATCAAAATTTTTTCTGTTATCTTTATACTTAACATAAGCAGTATTGTTATTCGTTTTTTACAATTGGATAAAATATCAATAAATGTTTCGAAAGGGTGGTCACCATGGAATATACCTATCCATTATCATTAGATTGGTCAAAACAAGAAGTGATTGATGTAATTGCGTATTTTCAAGCAGTTGAACAAGCCTATGAAAAGGGTATTAACAAAAAAGAACTGATGGATAAATACCGTCGTTTTAAAGAAATTGTTCCTGGAAAGAGTGAAGAAAAACAAATGTGTAATGAGTTTGAAAAAGATTCTGGCTTTTCTAGTTACCGCACGATTGAAAAAGCAAAGGAACTTGAAGATGATAAAAAGGTAAAAATGTAAAAAGCACCGATTAGGTGCTTTTTATAGTTTTTGCGCTATTTTATAAAGTGGAAGTAACGTTTTGAAAGTCTCATCAATTTTATTTATTAATTTGTCGCCATCTTGTAAAAGCGGGTCATTTGCATCGATATGAATGCCGCATAATAACTCTGACTTTTTAACGTTTTGCAATCGATCAGCAACCTTTGCTAAATCTTCCTTTGTCATGTCGCTCTGTTTCATAGCTTCTGGTTTCATATGATCCATCGACCAAACGAAGTCTTTAGGCGTATTTTTGAAGATTGTATTAAGTTCCTTTTCAAATGCTTTTCCGTATTCTGATTTAAGTGGCGCTTCATAAATCATTGCAAACCAAACGAACAAATGCGTTCCCCATAAACCTATTTGAAAATGAGGATGTTGTTTATAACCTCTTTTATTAGCTGCAAATGCAATCCACGTATCCTTCGGTGGATTAACAGTACGTCGGGCATGCTTTGCAATATGTGGATACATTTCATCACCAGTATAAGCAGATAGTGTTGGTGTAAACTCTTGTGCAAGTTGTTCAAACTTAGGTCTAATGCTTGAAGTGATAGCTTCCATTCTTGGCTCTAAACCATCTATGTTGAACGTATTAAAGTCCTCTTTTGAAAAACCTTGAAATGACATGTATGTTTTCCTCCTTCTAGCTGATCCTTACCTACAATATATCATAAGCGAAAATACTCGAAAATAAATATACTCAGAACGAGCACATGTGAATCCTAAGCCGTTCGTTTTTACTTTATTCTTAAAAAAAGGCATAATAATATGTAATACATAAGAGAATTAAGAAGTAGGGCAATGGAGGTATTATTATGGATCAACAATATTGGAAAAATATTGATGCTCACGCAAAGATTTGGATACATCAAGCAGCAAACTTAATAAAAGACTCATTTACTGATGAATTAATGGTTGAATTTAAATCGAATCCATCTGACTTAGTTACAAATATGGATGTAAAAATCGAAAAGTTTTTTATAGAGCAAATTCATGCCACGTTTCCGGATCATCGCATCTTAGGTGAAGAAGGTGTAGGAGAGGAAATCACCTCGTTAGAAGGTACGGTTTGGATTATAGACCCAATTGATGGCACAACTAACTTTGTTCACCAACAACGTAACTTTGCAATTTCTATTGGAATTTTCCATGAAGGGATTGGAATGCTTGGTTATATTTTTGATGTCGTTGGTGGCGAGTTGTTCCATGCAATGAAAGGCAATGGAGCTTATGTTAATGAAAAAGCATTAAAAGATCTTCAGCCAATAACCTTAGAAGAAGCTTTGTTTTCAATGAACGCCTCTTGGGTGACTGAAAATCGCCGAATTGATTATCGAAAATTAGCTCCTATCGTTAAGGCGGCAAGGGGGATTCGCTCTTTTGGATCTGCAGCTCTTGAGCTAGCATATGTAGCAGCAGGTAGAATTGATGGATATTTATCAATGAGGCTTTCACCATGGGACGTAGCTGCAGGGATAGTATTACTCAATGAAGTTGGCGGTAAAGCGACGACAATTGAGGGTGAACCTTTGTCTCTTTTAAATGAAAATACATTATTAGCTAGCAAGCCAAAATTGCACGAAAATATAATAAAAGAATATATTAATAAATAATTGTTGTAATTTACCAACTTATCCATTATTATTTACATTATCAAATAAAAGGAGGGATGTCTTATGATGACCAATCAAAAAACAACACCTATTGAACTTCATAGCACAGCCCTCAAACGGAATTTCTATAAGTATTAGACTTATTTCAATGCTTTGTTTTTTCTTCGCCATGGGCTGTGCAACATCTCAGCTTATGGTTTTTATCTTGCTAAAAAATGTGGGGAAACCCGATTAGCATTTCAAAGAGACCATAATAGGTCTCTTTTTTATTTATTATTTTAGGAGGAAACAACATTGAATACTTTAGAAAAATTAGGTTGGAACGAAAAGTTAAATGAGCAAACTAAATTACAAGAAGAACAATTTATAGGTAGGGTAATTGTCCAACAACGAGGACAATATAAAATTTTATCAGAGGCAGGCGAGTTTGCTGCAAAAATTACAGGGAAGTTTTTCCACCAAATAGTAAGACAGGAAGAGTACCCTGCAGTTGGAGATTGGGTTGTCTATACGAAAGGTGAACAAGATAGCGAAGCTTCCATTCACCAAGTATTACCGCGAAAAAGTAAATTTTCTCGTAAAACAGTTGGTGGAATAACAGAAGAACAAATTGTCGCAACTAATATTGATACTATTTTTATCGTAACTTCTCTAAATGATGATTTGAATTTACGACGAATAGAACGCTATATATTGCTGGCATGGGAAAGTGGCGCTAACCCTGTCATCATTTTAAACAAGCTAGATTTATGTACGGATATCGAAGAAAAGAAACGATTAGTAGAAGAAGTTGCGATTGGAGTACCAATAATTGAAATAAGTGCACTTAAAAATCAAAGGATTGAGAACTTGAGCACTTATGTAAAAGATGGGCAAACTGTCGCTTTAGTTGGTTCATCTGGAGTCGGTAAATCTACATTGATAAATCAGTTAATTGGCCGAGATGTTCAAGATGTTGGGGGAATTCGTGAAGATGATAGCAGGGGGCGTCATACGACAACTCATCGCGAATTATTTGTGATCCCGTCTGGTGGAATCATTATCGATACTCCAGGAATGAGAGAAATTCAACTGACAGACAGTGAGGATGGACTTTCGTCAACATTCCATGATATTGAAGAACTTGCAGAACTTTGTCGCTACAGAGATTGTACTCATGAAAATGAGCCGAAATGTGCTGTGAAAAATGCAATTGATGAAGGGACGTTATCTGCTGATCGATTACAAAGTTATCGAAAATTACAACGTGAAATTCATTATATAGCTCGAAAAGAAAACCAAAGGCTTCAGTTGCTAGAAAAAGAAAAGTGGAAGAAAATTACGAAGTCAAATCGTAAATAAAATAATTAACTAAAAAAATCTCCTAGGCTATGCCAACAGGCATGATCAGGAGATTTTTAACTTTTTTCTTATTCATTTTCTTCCCTTAATTGCTTTTTCTTCATAAAACCAATTCCCATAAATATAATGACGCCGACAATGGCAAGCAATATACCTGTAACGCTTCGATATGCGATAGCTACTCCAACAAGTAACAGGCATAGAACGGTAAAAATTGATAATGTTAAGAAATATATATTATGACGACTCATAGTACTCACCCTCCTTCTGTAAGTGTAACGGAAGTTTTGCGAAAGAAAAAGAAGAATGTCATAAAATTTATGTTATAATAGCACAGTTATGATGAAACTTAAGGAGAGAAATGAATGAAACTTCGTGAAGAGATTAGAAATATAGCAATTATTGCCCACGTTGACCACGGGAAAACTACCCTAGTTGATCAACTATTACACAAGTCAGGTACGTTCCGTATTAATGAACAAGTAGAAGAACGTGCAATGGACTCAAATGATTTAGAAAAAGAACGTGGAATTACAATTTTAGCGAAAAATACAGCTATTCAATATAAAGAAAAAAGAATTAATATTCTTGATACACCTGGACACGCTGACTTCGGTGGAGAAGTAGAACGTATCATGAAAATGGTAGACGGTGTTTTATTAGTTGTTGACGCATATGAAGGATGTATGCCACAAACGCGTTTTGTATTAAAGAAAGCTTTAGAGCAAAATTTAACACCTATCGTTGTAGTTAACAAAATTGACCGTCCTTTTGCTCGTCCTGACGAGGTTGTTGATGAAGTAATCGATTTATTCATTGACTTAGACGCAAGCGAAGAACAATTAGAATTCCCTGTTGTATTTGCATCTGCAATGAACGGAACTTCTAGTCTTGATTCTGATCCTGAAAAACAAGTGGACACAATGGATCCTATTTTTGACATGATCGTTGAAAATATTCCTGCGCCAGTAGACAATACGGATGAGCCGCTTCAATTCCAAGTAACAATGCTTGATTACAATGACTATTTAGGACGTATTGGTGTAGGTCGTGTTTTCCGTGGGAAAATTGCAGTAGGTCAACAAGTTTCCTTAATGAAAATTGACGGTTCTGTGAAAAATTTCCGTGTAACAAAATTATTCGGTTTCCTAGGATTAAAGCGAGTTGAAATTAACGAAGCTAAATCTGGCGATATTATCGCGATTGCAGGGATGGAAGAAATCAACGTTGGAGAAACAGTATGTCCGGTTGAACATCCAGAAGCATTACCAATCTTACGTATTGATGAACCTACTTTACAAATGACGTTCTCAGTTAACAACTCACCGTTTGCTGGTCGTGAAGGTAAATGGGTTACAAGTAGAAAGATTGAAGAGCGTTTATTAGCACAACTAGAAACAGATGTTAGTTTACGTGTTCAAGAAACTGCCTCTCCTGACATGTGGGTTGTTTCTGGACGTGGAGAATTACATTTATCGATCTTAATTGAAAATATGCGTCGTGAAGGCTATGAGCTTCAAGTTTCTAAGCCAGAAGTAATTATTCGTGAAATTGATGGAGTAAAATGTGAGCCTTACGAGCGAGTAATCATTGACGTTCCAGAAGACTACACAGGACCTGTTATGGAGTCTTTAGGATACCGTAAAGGTGAAATGCTTGATATGTCTAACAACGGTAATGGTCAAGTGCGTATGCAGTTTGCTGTTCCTTCTCGTGGACTTATCGGATATTCAACAGAGTTCTTAACTCAAACTCGTGGTTACGGAATTTTAAACCATACGTTTGAAGACTACCGTCCATTAATTAAAGGACAAATTGGTGGAAGACGCCAAGGAGTACTAGTATCATTAGAAACTGGAAAAGCTTCAACTTACGGTATTATGGCTGTTGAAGACCGCGGAACAATTTTCGTTGAGCCAGCTACTGAAGTATACGAAGGTATGATTATTGGCGAACATACTCGTGAGAACGATTTAACAGTAAATATCGTTAAAACGAAACATGTAACGAATATCCGTAGTGCAAACAAAGATACTACGACTTCAATGAAAAAAGCTCGTATTATGACGCTTGAAGAAGCACTTGAATATTTAAACGAAGATGAATTATGTGAAGTAACACCTGAGTCAATCCGTCTTCGTAAAAAGTTATTAAATAAGAGCGAACGTGAAAGAGATTCTAAGCGTAAAAAGTTAGCTGACCAAAAGATTTAATGTAGCAGGAGTGAGTAGTAATGGAAGGTTCATGGATTTTAGATGCGTTAGGTTATGACTCCCACCCACAATTAGCTGGGTGGCTCCTTTATGGGATTATTGTGACCTTAACAGTTGTCGTATACAATTTAGGATTTGCGCAGAAATTGCCGATCTTAAAAACAATTTTCATCTACATCATGCTGCTATTTGGTTGCTTAATATTGCAAATATTTGCTGTTTTTGGACTTCCAGTAGTCGAATCATTAGCAATAGCTGCATTAATACTCATTGTTTATAAAATTCGATTACACAATGAGAGAAGTACAGAAGCGGGTGAATAAATCGTGAAGTCAATCCAAGATGCCATTTACAACTGGTTAACGATAAAGATAGTTGCTGATGCACGTAAGGATGATATTGCTGCTCAAGATACTGAGCAGTTCTTTTATGAATTATTAAATGAAGAACATAATATTGAAAACGTTTCTGTTGAAAAGAAGGATCCGATGTATTATGTTCATTACGAAATATCTGGTGAAGTTAAAAAGCAACAATATCCAATTGAACTTATCGATATTATGTTGGAACAAATTAATGAAAGACCAGAATATTATCGTAATTATGAGTGAAACTAATAGTAATAAAAAAGCAGTGAATACACTAATGTATCACTGCTTTTTTTATTCAAGTATTAGCTTCAGCTTTTCTTAGCTGATCCAGCTTCAGCTCCCAACGCCTACAATTCTTCACACTTTTTATTTACGATAAGTCATCATCAGCTCGTTTCACTCGCTGTGTTTCCTTTATCTCAAACAAAGTGTTCCAGAATTTATGGCGTTAAGAGGTCGCTTCAGCTTTTCTTAGCTGAACCAGCTTCAGCTCCCAACGCCTACAATTCTTCACACTTTTTATTTACGATAAGTCATCATCAGCTCGTTTCACTCGCTGTGTTTCCTTTATCAAAACAAAGTGTTCCAGAATTTATGGCGTTAAGCGGTCGCTTCAGCTTTTCTTAGCTGATTCAGCTTCAGCAATCAACGTCTAGAAAACTTCACACTCTTCATTTCGATAAGTCTACATCGAATAGCTTCACTATTCGTGTATCCTTTATCTTAATCAGAGTGCTCCAGTTTTTACGCCGTTAACCGATTGCTTCAGCTTTTCTTACCAATCTTCATCCTTTTTCGGAGATCTAAATAGTTTGAAATCTCCTGATTCTAAATGCTTTGTAGTCCTTTCTGCAATTCTTTCATTACAAGGGTTACACATATATGTATGTATTGGACGGTTTCTTAACTTTTTCGCTAAAGGGTTATTATCATCAATGGATTCAATTTTATCGCACAAAACACATTTTACTCTCAAGTGAACACCAACCTTTTTTATCATTTATACTTTGATTATACCAAATTTGTTAAATAAAACGCTTTTTGTTTTATCTTTCCTATAAAATAGGTATAGTATAAGTATATATTCAAAAGAGTTAAGAGGAGGAATTATGATGACTAACAAAATTGAAAATCAGTTAACTGATGAATTACTTCCACTATTACAAAAGGAACGTTACGTATTAATTTCTACGGTTGATTATGAGAATGGTACTCCTAATGTAAGTGCAATTTCTTGGGTGTACGCTCCGGATAAAAATAAGATTCGTTTTGCAGTAGACCACCGCTCTAGAAACATTGAAAACATTAAGAAAAACGACGGTATTACGCTTGTATTAATCGGAAATGAGTCTACATACTCAATTACAGGTAAAGCTTCTGTTAAAGCAGAACGCTTAGAAGATGTACCTTTAAAGTTATCATGTGTTGAAATTAACATTGAAGAAGTGCGTGATATTATGTTCTATGGTGCGAAAATTTCGCAAGAGCCTGAATATGCAAAAACGTATGATGAGGAAGCTGCAGCTAAATTAGACCGTCAAGTAATGGACGCAATGAAAAAAGCATAAATATAGGAAAAAGCTTACCGGATTTTCCGGTAAGCTTTTTTAATTAGAAGAAGTGCTTTACGCCGTTAAGCGATTGCTTCAGCTTTTCTTAATTTGTCCAGCTTCAGCAATCAACGTCTAGAAAACTTCACACTCTTCATTTCGATAAGTCTACATCGAATAGTTACCACTATTCGTGAATCCTTTATCTTAATCAGAGTGTTCCAGTTTTTACGCCGTTAAGCGATTGCTTCAGCTTTTCATAATTTGTCCAGCTTCAGCTCCCAACGCCTACAATTCTTCACACTTTTTATTTACGATAAGTCAACATCACTTCGCGCAGCTCAGCGTGTTTCCTTTATCTCAAACAAAGTGCTCCAGAATTTATGGCGCTAAACGGTCGCTTCAGCTTTTCTTATTCCCCTTGTTCCACTTCTTCCTCAGTTAAATCATCGTCCTCAGTGCCTTGACCTTCTTGAGGTTGTTCTGCTTCTTCATTATCTCTTTGGTCTTGTCCTTGTCCATCTCTATTTTTTAGCATGTCATTCGCTTGATCATCTTGAACTTCATCTAATTTATTTTTGCCGCCTTCCATTTTCGGCTCATTTTCCTCAGTAGGTTCAGGATGAGTTTTGTGGCTTTCGTCTGGAACTTCAGGGATGATTCTGCCGATAATTGCAGCTAACTCTTCCATTACACCTAAAATAGGTTTTCCGTTTCGAATTTCTTTTGCCATCTCTTTGACGCGCTGCACAATATCTGGGTCTGCAGTAACTACAGCATTAGCACCATACGGATCTTTTTGTAATGCTTCTGTAATTGTAAATTTAATAGTTCCTACTTTAGAGCGATCAATATCTTTATCGACATCGATTCCAACTAAAGCATATTTACCTACAACTATGGCTGTTGCATCCCTCACATCAGCATCATTGGAAGCAATTTTAACTAACCTTTCAGCAATTTGCGTTGCAGATAATTTCTTTTCTTTCCCATCATCGTTCGTACTTATATTTCGCAAACCGTCTTCATTTTTTCCAACCTCATAATTTTGATTGTTATCATTATTAGCTTGGCAACCAATTAGAAAAAGGCATACAGAAGCGAATAGAAAAAAAGTTTTTCTCATTTTGGTTCCTACCTTTCAGTACAATCTTACCAATATTGTTGTTTTCTTCGTCTATCTTTATGCATATGGACATACATTTTAATGAACCCTTTTTCTCAAACTTGGCACTATACGTACAAATAAGACAAGAAATATGTCAGGAGGCGAAAGGTTGAAGAAAATATATGTGTTAGATACGAATGTGCTTCTTCAAGATCCAAGAGCGATTTATGCCTTTGAAGACAATGTCGTCGTCATACCAGCAATAGTATTAGAAGAACTGGATTCTAAAAAGAGATATATGGATGAGATTGGGAGAAACGCACGCCAAGTATCTAAAATGATCGATCGATTTAGGGGAAAAGGGAAACTCCATGAGTCAATACCATTAGAAAATGGTGGATCACTAACAATTGAAATGAATCATCGTTCTTATGAAAAACTTCAAGAAGTATTTGGAGAAAAGACGAATGATAATCGCATTTTAGCTGTTGCACTAAATTTACAAATGGAAGAGAAAGAAAAAGAGGACGGTAGAAAAGTTATCCTAGTCAGTAAAGATATCTTAGCACGGGTGAAAGCTGATGTAATTGGCATTCAAGCAGAGGATTTCCTCGGTGACCGTGTTATTGATATAGAAAGAATCTATCCAGGTTACTTGGAAAAATACATTAGCTCTGACGTATTGGATAAATTTTATCAAAAAAAGGAACTTTCGACTTCTGAGCTAGCTGACCACCCTCTTTATTGCAATCAATTTTTAATTATGAAAGATGCCTTGGGAAGTTCCTCATCAGCACTTGGGATTGTAAACAATCAAGGGATGCTGAAACAATGCCATATGGATACAGAACAAGTGTGGGGAATACGCCCGCGTAATGTTCAACAAAAAATGGCGCTTGAATTGCTTTTAAGAGATGATATTAAGTTGGTTACACTAGTAGGAAAAGCTGGTACTGGAAAAACATTATTAGCTTTAGCGTCTGGATTAATGCAAACAGAAGACTTAAACCTGTATAAAAAAATTGCAGTAGCTAGGCCGATTGTACCGTTAGGGAAAGATATCGGTTATTTACCTGGTGAAAAAGAAGAGAAGTTAAAGCCATGGATGCAGCCAGTCTATGATAATTTGGAATTTTTATTTAATACTAAAAAGCAAGGTGAGTTAGAGAGGATATTGGCTGGAATAGGTTCTATTCAAGTAGAAGCTCTCACTTATATTCGTGGACGGAGTATTCCAGAACAATTTATTATCATTGATGAAGCACAAAACTTAACAAAGCATGAAGTAAAAACGATATTAACACGTGTTGGTGAGAAGAGTAAAATTGTTTTAATGGGAGACCCAGAACAAATTGATCATCCATATTTAGACGAATATAATAATGGACTTACTTATGTAGTAGAGAAATTTAAAGGGCAATGTATTAGTGGCCATGTAAAGCTAGAAAAAGGGGAAAGATCTGATTTAGCACAATTAGCAGCAGATTTATTGTAATAGCTAAAATGAAAAAATAGGAGCTCTAAAAGCCCCTATTTAATTAAAAATTTAATAATGTTTTTAATCGGTTCGTCTTTATTGGAGCCATCTCCAAAATAAAAATGTACTGGTCCGTCTTCAACGGGCTTACCATCTTTTGAAAAACCTAAAATAGCATCATGGGCTTTCGATAGGGGAATTTCAATTGTCTTTTCGTCTTTCGTTACAATAATTAATTGACTTGAACCTTCTTTCGGTTCAGCATTTTTAATAAATGGAGATAAGGCAATAGCAAATGACCCTGTTAAAGCTTCATCTTTTTCGAATTTATTTAAAGAACGATTAATTGGTGGGAATGCAGCACCTTCTTTAATTTCACGGTCCCAATGCTTAGAAACAGCTTTCGTATAGGCTAAGATTTCATCATCTTTTTCTTCTTTTTCTTCAGAGAAATAAGTTGTTAAATCTACTTTTCGATCATCAAATATCCATACTGTTGGATCAATAGTGATGGGAAAGTTTACATGACCTTGAATTACAATAACGTTTTCCATAACGAACTCCTTTTTGACTCATTTTCTTCTTTTCATAGTATAAATCGTTCGCTATCGTTTGTCACTTTTGGGTATAGTAATGGTAGGGGTGATTTGTATGGTTTGTAAAGAAAGTGAGCAATTAGAGGAGTTTGTAGAAATTGCCAAGCAGTTTACAGAACAAGGGAAGGTAGCGAACTATATCCCGGCATTAGGAAGAGCGAACAAAAATGATTTATCAATAGCGATTTATGATAAAGAGAAATGCATTTCTGCAGGAGATATCGAAAAAAAGTTTACACTACAAAGTATTTCAAAAGTTATTGCGCTTGCACTAGCGTTAATGGACCGAGGAGAAGAGTACGTTTTTGAACGAGTTGGAATGGAACCAACAGGAGATCCGTTTAACTCAATTTCAAAATTAGAAACTAGCATTCCGTCTAAACCACTCAATCCGATGATAAATGCTGGTGCATTAGCAGTAACGAATATGATAAATGGCGATACGAAGGAAGAGAAGTTAGGTAGGTTATTGGCACTTGTTCATGACATGACAAATAATACCGATATTTCATATTCAGAGGAAGTTGCCCATTCTGAATATGAAACATCACATTTAAACCGTTCACTTAGTTACTTTATGAAACAACATGGCATAATAAACGGAGACATTGAAGAGTTAATTGACCTGTATACAAAGCAATGTGCAATTGAGGTGAATTGTTTAGATTTATCACGTATTGGTGCAGTATTTGCTTGGGATGGGGTCGACCCACAAACGGGACGCAGAATAATTCCGTTGCATATTTCAAGGATTTGTAAAACATTTATGGTCACTTGTGGTATGTACAATGCTTCTGGTGAATTTGCGATAAAAATCGGCGTTCCAGCCAAAAGTGGTGTTTCGGGAGGTATTTTAAGTGCAGTGCCGCAACGAATGGGGATTGGATTATTCGGTCCAGCTTTAGATGAGAAAGGAAATAGCGTGGCAGGAATAAAACTTTTAGAGATGCTTTCGAAGCGCTATAATTTAAGTATGTTTTAAAATCCTCATTGGTTGCATTTTCGTCCTTTAAAAGCTAATATTATTAAAGGAGGATTGGCAATAGGGAACGGAGGAGTTACAATGTCCACTGATATTAAGACGAATTATCAAGAAGCTGCTTATGAACTGTTAAAAGCAGATGCAAATAAAATTTTAAAACTTATAGAAGTTCAAATGGAAAACTTAACGATGCCACAATGTCCTCTATATGAAGAGGTGCTAGATACTCAAATGTTCGGTTTGTCTCGTGAAATCGACTTTGCGGTACGCTTAGGGCTTGTCGAAGATAAAGCAGGAAAAGAACTTTTGGAAAAACTTGAAAAGCAACTTTCTGCATTACATGAAGCATCACAAAATAAATAAAACAGGGCTGTCCTAGAAGACCACTACGGTCGTCGAAAGGATTAGCCCTTTTTTTGAATAAGAAACCCACCTGAGTAGACGGGTGGGTTTACGATATAGTTATATTTTATTTTCCTTTTTGTTTGCACGTCTTACCAGGATGCAAAGATATGCGATAATTCCAAAGAATAAAGAGATAAATACTGCATGCAATAATGCAATAGCTAAATTTAGTAAAGTTACAACAACTAACATTCCTGAAATAGCTTGAGCTAGTATGAAAATGAATGCTAGTGTAAAGCTAAACTTAACAACTTTCAACTCGTTTTTATCTTTTAAAACTTTCACTAATACATATAAGACCCAGAAGAATAAAAATATTGCAGCGAAGCGGTGCCCCATATGAATTAAACTATATTTTGAAGTCCAGAAAAATGTGTCGTTTCCGCAATGTGGAACAGTTTTACATGCTAAGCTTGTCTTTGTATGCCGTACCAAAGCACCAGTATATACAACTACATACGTATAGATCGCTATTCCATAGATATGCTTACGTAAGTTTCTACTACGAATGGTTACTTCTTCTAGATAACTGTCTTTTTCAAAGACTAACAATGTTAAAAGGAACACAGACGCAAAGCAAAGTAAAGAAAAGCCGAAATGTAGAGCTAAAATAGATGCAGATTGGCTCCAAACTACGGCAGCCGCTCCTAGGAGCCCTTGTAACACTACAAAAAACAACGCTGCTGATGCAAAAAAGCGAGCTTCCTTATTGTTGGGCATTGCTCGCCATGCCCAAATGACTAAGATAATGATTAATAGTCCAACTGTTGAAGATGTGAGGCGGTGAGAGTACTCAATGATTGTTTCAATAGATGGATTGCTCGGAATAATTTCACCATTACAGAATGGCCAATCATCACCACAACCTTCTCCTGATCCTGTTTTCGTTACTACTGCCCCAAGAATAAGGACGAAAAGCATAAATATAGATGTGATAACTGAAAATATTTTTAATGGAAGTTGTTTCATATATTTCACCCTCTATTATTTGAATGATTGATGTTTTCTTTTGTCGCATTATGTTAATATATATTAGTGGCTTGTATACCTTGGATAAAAGCCTAAAAATATCATAGCATGACTATCATTATAAAAGGAATAGACGGTCATCATTTCACAATATTGACACATTTCATTTATGCCAAAATGGACTGACCTTGTTACACTATGGATAACATCTTTTGAAATAAAAAACTGTGACAAAAGTTATTGCACAACAGGTAAGAACTATTTTATTATAAAAGATGTGACTTTGTATTATGTGACTTTTATCAAGCAGTTACAACATAGATTACCTTAAAATAAGGAGGGTTCAGCATGTCTCAATCAAAAACAGCTTATGAGATTGCAAATAAAGTAATGGAACCAGGACCACTTTCGGAGGCTAATCCGACGGGTACTTGGAAAGACTTTTTAACAATTGCTAAATTAGGGATTGTTTTCTCAAATTTAATAACAACCTTTACAGGTATATGGTTAGCAATTTATTTTACAGAAGGTGCGACGTTAACCGGTAATATAGGCAATATGATTTTAGCTTTACTAGGTTCAGCTTTAGTTATTGCAGGTGGTTGTTCCTTAAATAACTATATTGACCGTGATATTGATCAACATATGGAGCGGACAAATAAACGACCAACTGCAACAGGTCGTATTCCTATTAAACAAGTGTTGTGGGTTGGTCTTATTACTTCGGCAATAGGAACTGCGATGCTTGCTTACACTTCTATTTTAGCAGCAGTTTTCGGTTTAATTGGATTGTTTGTTTATGTTATTGTTTATACATTATGGTTAAAACGTACACACCACATCAACACGATTGCTGGTAGTATATCCGGAGCAATGCCTCCGTTAATTGGTTGGGCGGCAATTGATTCAAATCTTCACCCATATGCATGGGGATTATTTTTAATCATGTTCATTTGGCAACCGCCACATTTCCTAGCCTTAGCGATGAAGCGTTGTGAAGAGTACCGCGCAGCAGGTATCCCAATGTTACCGGTAGTTGCAGGTTTTGCTTTAACGAAACGCCAAATGGTTTGGTGGGTAGCAGCTTTAATTCCTGTTTCTTTACTTTTATATAAGTTAGGAACTGTCTATACTATAGCTGCAATCGTTTTAGGGTTTGGCTGGCTTATTTTAGGCTTATACGGGTTATTCTATATGAAGGATGACTTAAAATGGGCAAGAATGATGTTTGTTTTCTCATTAAATTATATGACCATTCTATTTGTTTTAATGGTTCTTGTAACGATATAACAAGAAGGGCGGGGGCAATTATGAAAGCAGGACGTTACGGTATCCGAGATAAGCCTTCTTGTTAGGAGGGGAGGCTTATCTGAGTAATATCGGATGCATAACCTTTCTACATTACATTAATCGTAAATAGACAAAGGGAATTCAACAAAGAAAGTGAGGGTTATTGAAAGATGAAAATTTGGCAAAAATTATCGCGAATCGTTCCGTTGTTTGCCTTGTTAACACTTGTGCTTTCAGGATGTGGACGAGACAATTTGACTGCGCTAGTGCCTAAAGGTGAAGGTGCGGAAATTAACTACTCTATGATGATGATTAGTTTGTACATTATGATCGGAGTTCTTGTTGTCGTTTTTGCAATTTATACTTATGTTGTTATTAAATATCGCAAACGCCCAGGGCAAGAAAACGTAATTCCGAAGCAAACAGAAGGTAATCATTTACTAGAGCTTGTATGGACAGTAATTCCAATTATTTTACTAATCATTTTAGCAATCCCTACAGTAATTACGACTTTTGAGTTAGCAGAAGACTACTCTAAAGATGAAAATGCTGTAAAAATTAACGTAAAAGCTTATTTATACTGGTGGGACTTCGAGTACCCTGAGTATGGAGTAAGAACAGCACAAGACCTATATATGCCTACAGGAGAAAGAGTAAGTATAGCTCTTACTTCTGAAGATGTAATTCACTCATTCTGGGTGCCAACACTTCAAGGGAAAATGGATAATAACCCTGGAGAAGAAAATGTAATGTGGATTTCAGCAAATGAACCAGGGGTTTACCGTGGGAAATGTGCTGAGTTATGTGGAGTATCACATGCATTAATGGACTTTAAAGTTATTGCATTAGATCGTCCAGAGTTTGACAAATGGATTGAAGCTATGCAAGCTCCTCCTAAAGAAATGACAACGCCTTTAGCTATTGAAGGGCAACAGTTATTTGAAAGTAAAGGTTGTATTGGATGTCACGCTGTTGGTGAACAAAAGTTCGAAATGGCTGGTCCAAACTTGAAAAACTTTGGTGAGCGCGAAGTTGTTGCTGGTATTTTATATTATGAAAATGAGCAAGAGCAACGCGACCAAATCGCTAATTGGCTAATTAATACAATGGAATTAAAGCCAGGAAACAAAATGGGCAAGCAAGTCTTAACACAAGATGAAGTAGATGCGCTTGTTGAATACTTAATTAACTTAAAAGTATTAGAGGACTAATAGAACATACTTTTTACAGCAAAAGGAGGTAACACTGTGGCACATTCACACACGAAAAAGAAAAGTGTCGTTTGGGATTGGCTGACAACTGTTGACCATAAGAAAATCGCCATCTTATACTTAGTGGCTGGTGGATTTTTCTTCTTAGTCGGTGGACTTGAAGCTATCTTAATGCGTATACAATTAATGGGGCCAACGCAGGAATTTGTTGACGGTGCAACGTTTAACCAACTATTAACAATGCACGGAACAACAATGATCTTCCTAGCAGCCATGCCTTTAATATTTGCATTTATGAATGCAGTTGTACCACTTCAAATTGGTGCACGTGACGTAGCATTCCCATTTATTAACTCACTAGGATTTTGGTTGTTTTTCTTCGGTGGACTATTACTTAACTTAAGTTGGTTCTTCGGAGGAGCACCTGATGCAGGTTGGACTGCATATGCACCTTTATCTTCAAGTGATCTATATTCAGGTAGTGGTGTAGATTACTATATTTTAGGATTACAGATTGCTGGTATTGGTACGTTAGCTGGGGGTATTAACTTCCTAGTTACGATCATTAACATGCGTGCTCCAGGTATGACATACATGCGTATGCCACTATTTACTTGGACAGTATTTGTTGCATCAGCACTAATCCTATTCGCTTTCCCTGCTTTAACAGTAGGTTTAGCTTTACTTATGTTTGACCGTTTATTTGATACAAACTTCTTTAATGTTGCTGCTGGCGGTAACATAACAATTTGGGAACACTTATTCTGGATTTTCGGACACCCGGAAGTATACATTCTTATTCTTCCTGCATTCGGTATTCTTTCAGAAGTAATTCCTGTATTTGCTAGAAAACGTCTATTCGGATATACATCAATGGTATTCGCAGTAGCATTAATCGGATTCTTAGGATTCATGGTATGGGTTCACCACATGTTTACAGTTGGTTTAGGACCTATTGCTAATGCTATCTTCTCAATCGCGACTATGGCTATTGCAATTCCTACAGGTATTAAAATATTTAACTGGCTATTCACTCTATGGGGTGGACAAATTAGATTTGATACAGCGAACCTTTGGGCATTAGGTTTCTTACCTACATTCGTTCTAGGTGGAGTAACTGGGGTTATGCTTTCTGTTCCTTCAGCTGACTATCAATATCATGATTCTTACTTCGTAGTAGCTCACTTCCACTACGTTATCGTAGGTGGGGTAGTATTCGGCTTATTCGCTGGATTATTCTACTGGTGGCCAAAAATGTTTGGAACATTATTACATGAAGGTTTAGGTAAATGGCAATTCTGGTTATTCTTTATTGGATTCCATTTAACATTCTTCCCTCAACACTGGTTAGGGTTAATGGGTATGCCACGTCGTGTATTCACTTACTTACCTGACCAAGGGCTTGATGAAGGAAACTTAATAAGTACAATTGGCGCACTATTCATGGGTGTTGCGACAATTATTCTATTAGTAAACATTTTTATTACTGCACGTAGTAAAGTACGCGCTGGTAATGACCCATGGGATGCTCGTACACTAGAGTGGGCGATTTCTTCACCTCCTCCAGAGTACAACTTTGCACAAACACCTTTAGTTCGTGGTTACGATCCTTTATGGGTTGAAAAGATGGATGGTAGAACAGAATTAACGCCAGCTGAACCACTAGGTGATATTCACATGCCAAACGGATCAATTATACCGTTTATTATGTCAGTAGGTTTATTCATTGCTGGATTTGGATTCATTGGTAGTAACTTACCAGCAATCTTAATAGGTATGGGAACTACTTTAGTTGCTATGTTCTTCCGTTCAGTAATTGATGACCACGGTTATCATATTCATAAAGAAGATTTAGAAAAAGATCTAAAGGAGGGTAAATAATATGAGCCATGATGCGGTGAATAATAATACCCTTCCTGCTAACCCTGAAAAAGCTACGTTAGAAGGGAAAAATAAGTTTTTAGGTTTCTGGTTCTTCCTTGGTGGAGAGTGTGTACTTTTCGCATCTTTATTCGGAACGTACTTAACACTTCGTAAAGGGTATGCTGATGGCCCAACACCAGCAGAATTATTCGATTTAGAACTTGTTTTTGCTGCAACAATGATTTTATTAGTAAGTTCATTAACAAGTGTAATTGCAATTTTCGGCTTAAAAGAGCATAACTTCAAGAAAATGCAAATTTGGTTAGGAATTACTGTTGCACTTGGTTTAGCTTTCTTAATTCTTGAAATTTATGAGTTTGTACATTATATCCATTTAGGACATACTATGACTAGTAGTGCATTTGGTTCTGCCTTTTACACATTAGTAGGTACGCATGGTGCCCACGTTGCATTCGGTGTAACTTGGATCACTATCTTAATGGTTCGTAATGCAAAGCGTGGATTAAGCACATACAATGCTCCAAAGTTCTATATTGCTGCACTTTACTGGCACTTTATCGACGTTGTATGGGTATTTATCTTTACGCTTGTATATTTACTGGGGGTGGCATAATCCATGGAAAATAACCATGAAAAACTCCATAAGAAACTTGCTCATAAAGAAGATTGGAAACAACAAATTATCTCATTCGTGTTAATGATTTTCTTAACATTAATCGCGTTTTACGTAGTAGCTGCTGACTTAATGTCGGGTACTGGATTAGTATTATTCTTACTATTCCTAGCTTCTATCCAAGTACTGTTCCAACTTTATGTGTTTATGCATATGGCTCAAAAAGACCATGAATACCCAACAATCTTCATTTATAGTGGATTATTAGTTGCTATAATTACTGTTGTTGGCCTTCTAACAATGCAATAAACAATTAATAGTTCAATGAAAAAGGCTGCCCATTCATACGTTAACCTGTTGAATAGCAGCCTTTTTTTCATAATATTTTCAATATTCTCCGATAGGAGGTTTCACCAGTGGAAATTTTACAAAACTTTTCTTTTACAACATTATGGAATCCAGATATTATTGCTATTCTAGCTGTTATTGCAGCAATTTACTTTTATGTAAACAAAAAAGGTAATCATAAAGCATCTGTAAAACAGAAAAGCTTTTTTATCATTGGATTAACGTTAATTTATATTGGCTTTGGAAGCCCTGTAGATGTTTTAGCGCATTTATTATTTAGTGTTCACATGCTGCAAATGTCAATTTTATTTATGGTGGCTCCACCTTTTATTTTGAAAGGACTACCTGCTTCGATGGTAAGACCTGTATTAAAGCAACGATTAGTTAAAAAAGTATTTCCTATTTTAACTAATCCATTGATTACATTAATATTCTTTAATGGACTATTTTCGATTTACCATATTCCTCTTGTTTTTGATACAGTAATGACGAACTATACGCTTCACCCAATTTTTCACGGAACATTGTTAGTTGCTGCATTTTTAATGTGGTGGCCAATAGTTTGTCCAGTTCCTGAATATGATAAGTTATCTGAATTAAAGAAGTTGGGATATATTTTTGCAGATGGTGTGTTATTAACACCTGCTTGTGCCTTAATCATCTTTTCAAAATTTACGATGTACGGCACATATACTGATCCACAAACATTTGCAACTGCCTTAGGCTACTGTTTACCAGCAGGAGTATCATTCTCTGATTTAAACTTACCAGGACTTGTGCAACTGATGGATCCATTAGAAGACCAACAGCTTGGTGGTGTATTAATGAAAGTGATCCAAGAAGTTGTCTATGGTACTGCCATTGGATATATTTTCATAAGTTGGGTTCGTAATGAACGAGCTAATGCAGAGAAAAACGATGCAGAACTAGCTAGAAAATATGCGCTTGCAATGGAAGCAACTAAACAATAACTATGAACGTGTAAGCCGTAATGGTATTTGATTCATTGCGGCTTTTAATAAATAGATTGGTAGGTAGATAAGCGATGAAACGTTTTCTCATTCCTTTTATTATTATGAGTTTTATTTTAACTGCATGTCAGGAACAGTTACCTGTAAAAGGTGAAGTTAATCATTTTACTTTAACTAATGCGAATGGTGATACATATTCAAGTGACAATGGCAAAACAAAGTTATTAACGTTTTTCTATACTAATTGCCCTGACATTTGCCCTTTAACGTTGTTTGAGCTGAATAAAGTACAAAAAACACTTCTTGAAGAAGGGTACTTTCCCGGAGATGTAGAGATTATTGCGATTACATTGGATCCGAGTATAGATACAGTAGAAGTTTTAAATGAGTATAAAGAAAATTATGACCCGAATGAAGAAGGATGGAAGTTCTTGACGGGAAGTGATGAACAAATTAAAGCTATCACTGATGATTTAAAGTTCTTTTACATGGTATCTGACAGTGGTTTAGTAAGTCATGCAACGACGATGTACTTATTAGATGAAAATAACCAAATTAGAGCCTTTCATAAAATGTCGTCTGTTGACGATAGTACAATTAACCATGAACAAATCATTTCTGACATAGAAGTGCTCGTTGACTAAACTCCTTAATAAGGAGTTTTTTCTTTTTTCAACAGGATAAGAGAGAGGGACGGAGAATTATAGAAGTAAGTAGATAGTTTACATATATTAATCGTAGGGGTGGAACTGATGAGACAATCGTGGGATAGGTACTTTTTAGATTTAGCTGAAGATGTTTCTACTCGTGCTACATGTAATCGCCTCCATGTTGGCTGTGTACTCGTTCGTGAGAAGCGTATTATTGCTACAGGATATAATGGTGCTATAAGTGGGCAAGACCATTGTGACGAAGCTGGCCACTTAATTGTAGATGGACATTGTAAACGTACAATTCATGCCGAGGTAAATGCTTTACTGCAATGTGCAAAGTATGGTATCGCAACAGATGGAGCAACTGCTTATATTACACACTATCCATGCCAAGATTGTATGAAAATGCTTAATCAAGCAGGAATAAAACGAGTTGTATATCTACATCACTATAAAAATGAACTTTCTCCATTATTTACAGAAGGAATGGAAGTCATTCATTATGATGCTAATATGGTAATCTCAGAATAAAAAGCACCTTGATAGGTGCTTTTTGATTTGCCTCCTTTATCGAAAAAGTTCGAGAAGATCCTTAAGAAGTTCACTATGAGGTACCATCAAGTATAAAAACTGGTACAATAGCAACTATTTTAGCAGAGTAAATCGGATATGGTTTCGCTCTGTTTTTTGTTGATTTAAAACATTATTACTGCTTTATGATTATCCAAGGGTAAAAATCTTAACTTAGTTTGTACCCTAAATAATTAGTAAGACAATTTAGAATATATGTTAAAATTAGATAAAGGAATATATTTACTATTGAACTAACGGGTACGGATAGTGCAATAAGCGTTGGTTGCAGTTGTCATATATGTTTATGGCTTAAATGTTAAGATTCAAAAGGTATTATTTAATTAATAGCAGCTTGTTGTTTTAATTAAAGACAAATCTTTTTTACGGAGGTGTTCACATGGCGAGCAATAGTCAAAATTAATTTTTAAAAAAACTAACCCTAATAATAATTACAGTATTCACTTTTATTAAAAATGTAATTGTAAAAGATGAAGATTTTACAGAAAGAAATATACATGAAGTTCCTGCTCAAAATACATTAACTAAAATGTTAAAAGCTGCAATTGTTGCATCTTCTTTCTCTGGTGGTAAAACGTATACTATTTCATATTCAGATTGGAATAAAAGATATATTCTTGTAGCCAAACATTCAAGTTCAAAAAAGGGAATTGCAATTAGACAAATAAAATCTTACCTATTTGGAAACCAGAATGTCTTCTATAAATTAAATTCAGCTTACCAAAACGATACAACTGAAATTAATAATCAAACCTATATATATTGCCTAGTAGAACTTGAAAAAAGTTTTATAGAAAAACAAAATACTGAATTTATAGAGGAATAATAATTACAGAATTATTTGATGGGATATTAAAACCAAAGTGTGTTCTGCTTTAAAAAAGAAAAACACCATTATTTATTGAAATGATATTCATACGTTATTGAGCTACGAAGGCAGAATAGTAAAAAAGACTATTAAATAGTTATTATGGGGAGTTTTTTTAGTGGAAGAAAATATACTTTATGCTGAGAATACACTTAGGAAAATGTTTATAGGGAGTCAATTGGATGGGATTAAATTTGGCTTAGGTCCTGAAACAACATTTGTTTACTTTGAACATTATAACATTAATCACTACCCTGACAAACTATGGATTAACATTGAAACAATATGGTCCATATATCCCTCAATTACAGATATTATTCATAAATTTAAACATGAAAAGAGTCAACAAAATGAGATTGATGAGATTGCGAAGATAAATTCACTATTATCTGTTAGAAGAGAAAAAGTAACAGATATTAAATTAGGAGATATTACTCCTCACCTTTTTATTACTTTTGAATCTGGAAAGGTACTATTTGTTAACGGATACCATGAAAATTATGAATGTTGGCAGGCGGGGGATGGACCAGATTTTACAGGTGATGATTTCCTGATTGTAGCAGCTCCGCAAAATTCAATTTCAACATGGGCTCCAGAAAGTTTATAAGAAACAGAAAATTTTTATTAGGTCTGGTTGGAGGTCTAAATTTTTTTGAACTAACGAGATCAGGGGAATGAAAAATAATATGGCAAATAGAGAAGGTGATCAAAATAGGCTACTTTATATTATCTTTAATAGTCTTATCAATTGTACTTATTATCACCTATTTAAGAGCAAAAACAGGCAGTAATGAAATGATTTTTCCTTCGCCTAAAGGTAATAATTCAATAGGATATGAGCAGAGACTTGATCATGAAAGAAAAATTAAAAAACTTGAAAGTGAATTATCTCAATCAAATATAAGTGACTATTTAATTAGAACATATGACAGTAATGAGAATAAGTTGGAAGGTAATGAATTAATAATTTTAGGTAGCATATACCATACATACTACTATGAAATAAAACTAACTTTTATAAATGTTAGTTACATAAGCTGTCCGACATTTTTTTCTTCAAACAATATTCGCCTCGCGACAAAGTCAGAAATAGTACAGCTAAAGGTGGCATTAGAACCAGAGGAAATAGTTCTAGTTTTTGAAGATTGGTCAAAGGACTTCTACTTTGTTGTTTGTGAGGACTTTAAATATGAAATGGGATTAAAATACTATGATGAAAATGATAATCCTAAAGGATAAATAATTAAATATCTTTCTACAACTAACGATTGCAGAATAGTTGGATAAAGCAGTTTGCTTCATATCCACTTATCGGCAGGATTGATGAAGTTCATTTTGTTTGCTAGCATGAAGTGATTTATAGAAAAAAGTTATTGGAGGACGAAGAAACACATGTTTCGTATAATTGTTGCAGCGATGTTTTTTATTGTATTGAGCCAAACTGGCGTTGTTACAACAGTGTTAGCTAATTGTGAAGGATGTCCTGGTGAAACACTGATGGATGTTAAAATCCGAAACATCCTAGATTATTTTTACTTGTTTGGTATTATAGCTATTTCAATTTTTTTATTTCTCTATTTTTGGATAAAACGTTCTAAAAAGTAATATTGCTTTATTTTTTAATTATTCAACTAACGACGTCAGGTATGTAAAAAACATTAAGCTAATTAGTATTGTAGGGAGAATATATTCATATGAAAAATAAAGTTCAAAAAAAGGTTACCTTAACACTTGAATATTTTAAAAATAAAGTAAGTAAAGACAAAACAGTCTTTAGTGGTGGAGTAGTAGAGCCCGAAATAAGTGGCTTAATGATTGATGTAAGAGAAGGGATGCACTTTGATTTAGAATCTGAACAATTAGTTAGAAATGGTAAACATGAATTACATATATATGGTGGTCGTAAAGATATGATGGAATTCGGTAAATACTTAATAGCACTAGCTAACTATGAAACAGAAGATCCAAATTACCATGATCACTTTGATAATATTAAAAATTTTGATGGTGAAGATAGTGTCGACATTGTAATATACCAACCTAAAAGATAACAGTCACTATTAAGCTAATGAATGCAGAAGTGTTTATTAAGCAAGTCATTATAAAGGCAGGTGTTGGTGGTATTATGCTGAAAAAATTTCAATTAAGCTGTGTGCTAGTTTTAAGTACCTATATTTTGCTAGCTCTCTTATCATTTGTAGCTAATGGAAAGTTTGATATTGAATTTTTAGGTAAATGGGGACTCCTCTCTGGTTTCTTATTGTTGATTGGAACTTTACCATTTTTTAAAACCACATATTTTGGTGGTAGAGGATTAATGGGCTCGCAAACTCCTGAAATTCCACCTGATGAACACTTAAATAATAATATTCATCAATTAAATGAAAAAATCATTGAAAAAGATAAAAGATACCAAGATGTACTGACGTTAGCAGGAATAGTTATAATTGTATTGTCACTTATAATGTTATAAATCAGATTAATAGCATTAGCAGCATAATACGTATTGAATCTTTATTGAGCTAACGAGTTCAGAATACTTTGAAATGGATGCATTTAATACTTCCACAATCGTCAATTTATAAGCAACAAATTGACGTTAAATATTTTTGTTTTTGTATGCAAACTAAACTTTTAAATCATTAAATCAAACATTTCTAACGGGGGGAAGCAAATGTGAAAATATACTTTTATAGCGTCATCGTCATTCTAAGTATTGGTGGTCTTATTGGTATTTGGAGTGAAGCGCAAACCTCAGGTGGTTTTAATGGTGCAGCATATTTTTCCCTGACAGTACCATGCATAGTCCTTTTTATATCATTTATTACAACCAATACTAAATCAAATTATAAGAAGATAATTGGAACTAGTTGCATTAAGCTCTTCGTCACATCTGAAATCCTATTTGCATTAGGAAAGGTGCATTATAGTGGTTGGGAACGTTATAAAGTCGTTATGACACTTAAAGGAACTCTAATAGATCATAGTATTTTTTTAATTATCCTTTTTATAATATTCCTAACAATAAGTCTGCCATATGTTTATTTTAAAAAGAAATTGGCTAAATAGAAACCTTTTAATTTTTGTTTAAAAAGGTGCTTTCCTTTAAGAAGGTGAAGCACCCTCATTTATTGAATTAGTAATTAGGCGTTAAAGAGCTAACGAAGCAGGAAAGTGAATGAAAAAGGTTTTCAAGATTGTTTAAAGAACTAAGAACTAATATTTAACAAACTTAGGTAATGCAGGGGTGAAACATGCATAATAAAATCCAAATAATAGTAACATATGTATTTGTTATTATATTTTTAGGACTTGCAATAAAAGGAATAAAGTTGGAAGCCACGGGTTACAGTTGGAATGGGACAATGTATGTCGCCATTGTAACTCCCTCTTTTACGTTAGTTGGCGGACTACTTTTTTGGTTGTATTATAATAGGAATAAAGTGCTTTTGATAACTTGGATTGCCCTAACGGTTATAAATATAGTGCTAATTGAATTAGGGATAATTCATTACGGGGGTCCTTACGGCGATTATGAAACGTTTGCTTTTTATTGGGGTATAACAAGTTTGCTTTTCTTCATAATAACTGGAATCATATCATTAATCTTAAAATTTTTAAGCATAATAAAGGTATAAAACAAATTTTTAAGAAGAATTAAGGTATATTATATTTGTTGAATAGATTCTCTTTAAAGATAAGAAAAGTAGGTGAGCATAGTGGGTAAATATCAATTGGATACCAAAAGTCAGGTAGCTGTGACAAAGTTTCATGAAAAAAAGACGTCTAGTAAATTTGATAAAAAGCAGCAACTTGAAAAAATACGTACGGAGTATTTGAAAAAGAAGCAAAAACAAACAGATAATTAATATGTAAAAAATATATGAGGATATAGAATGAGGATCCTTACCTGTATAAATAAAAATGTAATCTTATTCCACTAACGAAAATCAGGATAGTTCAACGGTAATTGTCGCAAGTTTCTACTTATAAAAGTTTAAAGCAGTGAGATTTCATATGTGAAATCCACTGCTTTTATAATGAGTTTTATATATGCTATTTACTAGGATACTCCAAAAGTGAACGGTTTAGATGATTCTCAAGCTTTTACAGTTTAAACTTAAATTTTATTAAACCCGCTTCTCTTGCAGAATTAAAGAAGATTACAATAAATGGACCGATAAAGAATCCAATCATGCCAAATAGCTTTAAGCCTATATACATCGCAATAAGTGTTGCTAAAGGAGATAAGCCAATATGTTGTCCCATTACTTTAGGTTCAATTGTACGTCTAATTACAAGTAAAATAGCACCTAAAATTAATAATTTAGTTCCTAAGACAACATCGCCAGCAATATAGTGGTATAACGACCATGGACCGAGTATTGCAATCGAACCAATAATTGGTATTAAGTCTACTATCCAAATAATTAACGACATTATTAGAGCATACTTTGGAGTGATAAATAATAACCCGATAAGTGCAACAATGAAAATAATAATACTTACAAAGAATTGTGCTTTTAAAAACCCAAACATGACAGATGATAATCTAGTACTCATAAAGCTAACTTTATCCGCAGTTTTCTTGGTTAAATGTGCATAAAATCGTTCTTTAATTTTAGGTAGTTCGATTAAAAATAAAAATAAGGCAATTAAATAAACGAGAAAACTGACCAAATAGTTTGGTAAAAGAGCTCCGATTTCAGTAACTTCAGTTATCCAATTTACGTTTTCCAACTTCTCTTGAATCCCAGCAAAATAATTGTTTACATTTTTATTAATTTCAGCGACAAGTTCCTTTGGTAAATCTTGTGAAGCATTATTCATTTTCTCTTCAAATTTTAGCCATAAATTATTAATGTCTTCAATGTATTTTGGAGAATTTTTAACGACATTTATGCCTTCAGTAACAATTTTCGTAACTAATAAGTAACCACTTAAACCGATTAAACAAAGAAATAATGTAAAAACAATTAATATCGACATTCTTCTTTTAATCTTATAGCGTTCAAACATTTTGACGGCTGGTTCAAGCATCATTGCTGTGACGAGGGCTATGATAATTGGCAAAGAAACAGGTAAAATCCAATAACCAATTAAAACAACAGTAATTATTAAGAACAAAAAAAGTATTTTTTGTTTAGTGAAAAAATTTGCCAAAATAGCGCTCCTCTCTGCATCAAAACTATAAGTAATTACTATTATTATAGTATGTAAGTCGTATTCTGAACAGTATTCAAGAATAATTTTTTAACGACTTTGGAAACAATGGGCGACATCCCCATATTATGGTAAGATAATGGTGTTGATTGGAGGAGAAATAGATGATAAAAAGTACATTACAATATGGTGAATTACGAATCGCCGAAGAAGTAATTGGTATGATTGCGATGATTGCTGTTTCAGAAGTAAAAGGGGTCGCTGATACTGTAGCTGGAATCAAAGACGAATTAGTTCGTGCTATAAATAAGCGCAGTATGCCAAGGGGAATTATTGTAACAAACGATGAAGATAACGGTGTAATTATTGATTTAAAGATAGCTGTTTATTATGACCAAAAATTAAGCGAAGTTTGCAAAAATTTACAAGCACACATTAAGGAACAAGTAGAAATGATGACAGGAATTACTGTGAAAGAAATAAATATCATGGTTGAGCAAGTTAATTTCTCAACACAAAATAATTAAACCCCCGATATGATCGGGGGTTTTCATTATTTTAAGCTTGGAGCGCTTCTGAAAGTGCTTGAAGCTTTCTTTTACTATTTTCTAAAATGTTTTTAGGAAATTCTTCATCAGCATATTCAACACCATGAGGGTAATAATACTTCCCTAAAAGTGGAGTTAGTAACTTGACTTGTGCATATTTATGCGGGATTTCTCCCTCAACTGCAATACCTTGGACACGTAAGTAATATACATCTCCTGTAACCATATCTTCAAATTTATAGTCATAAGTTACTCGCTCATAATCCCACTGACCTGCTAAAACGAATCCTAACTCGTTAGCTAAGTGATCTAACACTGAAAATTGAACGGTTTTACCTGAAAGGGCTACTTCTTCAAATTTCATTATGTACTCCTCCTTTTACACATGTTTACTTAATTAATAATAGTATGAAAGCACTCAATATGCAATCTGTTTTATAGGACGAACTTACGAATTAGAAAATTTGTCAAATTTTATGAGAGTTTTTTCATAAATAGGACAACCTAAGTGAAAAAGGAGGGTGTTATTTATGATAAAGAAAATTGCAATATTTTTTGCATTCATTTTTTGTTGTTTCATTACAGGTCTTACGACTATAGATGAGGCACAAGCTCAGCAATCGACTACATATACGGTTCAACCAGGTGATTCCATGTGGAAAATTGCTGTAAGGTATCAGGTAGGGTTAAGTGAAATTATTGCTGCAAATCCACATATTAAAAACCCAGCATTAATTTACCCTAATCAAAAGCTTACGATACCACTAATTAATGATATTAAAAGTATTGAAAGTCAAGTGATCGCTTTAACAAACCAAGAGCGTGCTAAAAATGGATTACCAGCATTAAAGGCTGATTGGGAACTTTCAAGAGTTGCCAGATATAAATCTGTAGATATGAGAGATAAGCGATACTTTTCACATACTTCTCCAACTTATGGGTCACCTTTTACTATGATGAAAAATTTCGGAATAACTTATCGAACTGCGGCAGAAAATATTGCACAAGGGCAAACTACAGCTCAAGCTGTTGTTACTGCATGGATGAATAGCCCTGGTCATCGAGCTAATATCCTAAATAAGTCAATGACACATATTGGTGTAGGCTATGCTAAAGGTGGTTCAGGAGGTCATTACTGGACACAAATGTTTATCGGAAAATAAATTCGGGAGTGGTGAAAGTTATGGGAACTTTGCAAGAGATTATGACAAAAAACGTAGAATATTGTACACCGTTAGATAATGTGTATGAAGTAGCATTAAAAATGAAACAGTTAAACGTCGGTGCAATTCCAATATGTGAAGACGAGCATTTACTAGGGATGATTACCGATCGAGATATCGTCGTTCGGGCAATGGCGGAAAAGAAACCAGGTTCAACGAAAGTCACTGATATTATGAGTAATGAATTAATTACTGGATCTCCTGATATGACTACTGAGGAAGCTTCTAAGATTATGGCAGAAAAGCAAATCAGACGTCTACCAGTCGTTGAAAACTCAAAATTATGTGGAATTGTATCTTTAGGTGATTTAGCTGTACGGAATGAAACAGATGAACAAGCTGGATACGCATTAAGTGAAATTTCAGAGCAAGACCACATGCAACAATAACGATTTTTACTCTGGAGCTTGGCATTTGCCAAGCTCTTTCTCTTTTTAAACAACTTACTTCATATTAATGTTTAAAAAGAGATATAATGGAAAAAGGGTATTTTCCAGGAAATGAGGTTGAAGATAGTGAAAGGTTTTTTCTTATTTGTATTAACAGCTGCAATGATCGTGTTTTTTTTCTTTTCAAAAGAGAGCCTTCAATTAGTTGAATCACTTCTTGAAGGGAAATCTTCCATCATATTGCAAAGCGAACTATCGCAAAGTAATTATGAAATTACAGAAGTTAAAGCAGAAGGAATACATAAATATGTAGGCATGGAAAGCATAGACGCATTAGAAGAGTTAGGTGAACCAGATAGAATTGATCCATCTGCGTATGGATATGAGTGGTGGATTTATAATGGAGAGCAAAAGTATCTTCAATTAGCGATGAAAGAAGGGCTAGTCGTTTCAGCTTTTGGTTTTGGTGACAAGGTGAATGCTGAACCTTTTATTATCGGTGATACTAGGGAGAATCTTGAAACGAAAATGACATTTACAAATGAAGTGTCTTTTACATACGAAGGGAATTCATACTTATTTTCATTAACTTCAGAAGATTTACAAATGAGACCAATAGTAGCGATTGAAAATGGATGGGCTCAGTTATATTTCGATACGTTTACAAATAAATTATCTAGCGTCAGATACTTAAACTCAGAAGCTTTGTTGCTTCACCGACCTTATACAATTAAATACCGTGGCACATTAATTGAAAATAATGCAGTCTCTCGTGAGCAATGGCGAGAAATAGAACGAGCAAACGAACAACAAGTATTAAGTATCACAAATATTATTCGTTCTACGTTTAATGTTAATTCCTTAGCATGGCACGAGGAAGTAGCTAACGTTGCCTTTAAACATAGT
Organism: Lottiidibacillus patelloidae; assembly: GCF_002262935.1. Taxonomy (NCBI): domain Bacteria; kingdom Bacillati; phylum Bacillota; class Bacilli; order Caryophanales; family Bacillaceae; genus Lottiidibacillus; species Lottiidibacillus patelloidae. The sequence goes on from NZ_NPIA01000001.1 coordinate 458,570, forward strand.
AAAGATATGAGTGAGAACAATTATTTTGCACATGAGTCTCCAACGAGAGGAAACCTAGGAGATCGACTAAAAGAAGGAGACGTATCATTTTCATTTGCTGGTGAAAACATAGCAAGTAATTATGTTGATGCGTTAGCAGCAGTAGAAGGTTGGCTTAATAGCGAAGGGCATCGAAAAGCATTGCTCAGCGATAAATATACACATTTAGGCGTTGGCGTTTTTGAAAAATATTACACGCAAAATTTTATTAAGGAGTAATAACATTGATTACATATCCAATATTAAAAAAGGAAGCAAACATAGGGGTAACTGCTCCTTCGTCAGGAGTTCCTACTGAATTGCACGAATTGATTACACAAGCTAGTCAGCGCATGACAGAAAAAGGATTTCATGTTACTTGTGGGGAAACAATATGGACGCAAAGTAAGGCGAAATCAGCGTCTGCCAAAAAGCGCGCAAATGAATTTAATCATATGATGCAAGATGCAAGTATTGATCTAGTTATTCCTCCATGGGGAGGAGAGCTACTTATTGAGATGCTTGAGCATGTGGAGTTCGATAAACTTAAAGAGAAGTGGATCCTTGGTTATTCAGATACGAGTATGCTTCTATTAGCAATTACTTTAAATACAGGAATGGCAACTGCTCATGGGACGAATTTAGTTGATTTAAGAGGAGAGTATTCTGACGAGACTACAGCAATGTGGAAATCAGTGCTTGCTACAAAAGCTGGAGAATCAATTTTACAACAATCTTCAGAACTTTATCAAAAGCAATGGGAGCATAATAATCCGTCTCCTTGTGTCTTTCATTTAACTGAAAAAACTAGTTGGAAAACAATTGCAAACGAAGAGGTCAGTATGGAAGGACGCCTTCTTGGAGGCTGTATCGATATAGTTAGACATTTAATAGGTACTCCTTTTGGAGATGTAGAAACGTTTAGCAAAAAATATATAAATGAGGAACCGATCATTTGGTATTTTGAAAACTGTGAGTTGAGTACGACAGATTTACGAAGAACATTAGTGCACATGAAGTTAGCGGGTTGGTTTAACAATTGCTCAGGGATTTTGTTTGGGCGAAGTGCTGCTAATATGCCTGTTCACGATTACACAGTTAATGATGTATATGAGGATTTAGCAAGTGATTTGCAAATTCCAATTGTATATGACATTGATTGTGGTCATGTACCTCCGCAATTAACATTTATTAATGGTGCTTACGCTGAGGTGAAAGTGAGTGAAGGAAAGGGAACAGTGCTACAACATTTTAGTTAATAGATTTTAAACTTCATATTTTTAGAGAAGCTGGGACAAAAATATTGTAGTAGAAAAATACGAACTCATTCAGAAAGAAATCAATCTGGATGAATTCGTATTTTTATTTATTCATAAAACAATAGGAAATGCTCGTCAAAATACTTCGCCTTCCACTGTGCTGGCCCTAGCTTTCAATTCAATTTTATTTGCAAGGAAAACTCCATCTTTCCATATCCCGTTACAAATAACCGGTCGCCCTTTTTCTAAAGAAGGAGAGGTAAAGTTGTCTACGTATGGCTTCTTCATTTTAACTTTAACTACCGAGTCTGAAGTTTTTACTTTTAACTCGCAGCTCCAAACATATTTTCCATGGTAAAACTGTTCTAATTCAGTAAAAATAGTTGAGATAGTTCCTTCAAGTTGAACGTCTTCTGAAACAGTACCTACATTCAGCCAACTTTCTAGTTTCTTTTTTATTTCTCTCCGTGATAAATAGTAGAAATATAAAATTATAATCGGTATGACAATAGCAGTGACGATGTTACTCACCACCTAATTTCTTTTTATCGATGATAAAGAAACTCCCTGTTGCATGAAGGATTAGTTCGTCTTTATCATTAAACACTCGTGCTTCACAAACGTGAATTTTTTTACCTTTATGGATGGATGACGCGACACAAGTTAATGATTTACCAAGTCCAGGTTTTAAGTAATTAAGTTTTAGCTCAGCTGTTACAGTACCTTTAGTTGGATCAAGGTTATTAATTACGAGAGAACCCATCGTCGTATCGACTAATGTAGCAGTAATACCACCATGGACAGTATTAATAAAGTTTTTGACTAATCGGGTGATAGGGATGGTGCAATGACATGACCCGTCGTCTTGCATTTCAGGTTTCATTTTAAGAGTATTAGCTAATAATGTTTTACTTTTATCAACATTATATTTTTCCAACGCATCAAGCATTGTTTCCATTACTTCTAATTCTTCTTCGCTTACTGAATATAGTAAATTTTCAAATCTTGTTACCATTTCTTTAGCCAATTTTTATTCACCTTTTCTAGTTTGAATATACTCTATTGTAACAGTTAGATAACAATTTAAAAATAAAAATGGGCGCACCAATTGCCTACCATTTACTTAAAATATAATAGGCAATTAACATGAGGTGATGAAGTTGGAAAATAATTTGTTTGCAGATAAAGCGTCAGTAAATGAGTTTAAAGCATTTGTTAGAAAACACCCAAAGCTTATTTCTGTGGTTCGTAATAAAGAAAAAACTTGGAAAGAAGCTTATGAAGAGTGGTATTTATTAGGGGAAGACCATGAAACGTGGGAACAATATAAAGGAAGTATTAGTACTAGTAAAAGCGATGGGAAAAAGGATGACAATCAAGCAGAAATGCTCAAACATTTACTTGGTGTTTTGAAAAATATGGACATTAACCAACTGCAAAATAATATTTCACAAGTAAGTGGAGCAATTTCGAGTATTCAAGAAATAATCGGTTCATTCCAAAAACCAAATCATCCACAACATCCTCCTCACCAACAGCACTTTAATGAACAACCTTTTTCATTTAGAAAAGATTAAGAGGAGATTTTGCTTTGAATAAACAAGTACAAAATTATATATACTCAAATTCAGAGTTAAACTATTTCATTCGTATGAACCCTATTTGGTACAGACGTTTAGCAAGAGAGCCTGAAGAAATACAAAATTTTGAAGCGGCTGCAAAACAATTTTATGGAAAAACGATACCGCAACGAGTAAATAAGGTGAATGAAAAAATTCAATCACTAGGAATGATGTTTGAACTGTTAAAAGCTCTTGGTCAAAATCAAAATGATTAGACCAAAAGCTTTTTTCTTTGCAAAAAAACTGGTTTGAGAAGATTAGGAGGCATGATATTTTTCATTTCGGGAATAGTAAATAAAAGGGAGGTATCGCCAATGAAATTTTTAATGTTGATAATGATGAATGTATTACTGTTAGTAGGTTGTTCGTTACATAATAATGATAAAGTTGATGAAATTATTGAGAAGATTTCCGTGGTTCCAATTGATGTGAATGAACCAGATACGGTGGAAGCGGTCGCAAAAAATGAAAAGAGATCCTTATCTATTAAACATGAAGTAAAAGGTCATGATGTTTATATTGAATGCTATGTTCCCAATTTTCATTTTTCAAAAGAAAATGTCGGTAAAAGAAACAAAGATGGTGAAGGCCATATCCATTTATATTTAAATGGCGAAAAAATCACAAAGATTTATAAAGCAGCTTTTATTGTGAAAGGTTTACCTTCAGGAAAACATAAACTTAAGATAGAAATTGCCCATAACAATCATACACCTTATGATAAACTTTACGAAGAACTGGAAGTGAAAATTCCATAACATGTAGCATTCGTTTTTTTTGCTCTTTCATGATAAACTATCATGTAGGAGGTGATGGTCGGTGCTCGCGACACAAACGAGTGTTGATATTCTCGATCAGGCAGATATCCTTGCGAACTTAATACTTCAATCGGAAGTATTTGATGATTATAAAACGTCTAAATGTAAAGTGAAAAACAATTTAGACTTGCAAAAGCTTATCCGTGACTTCAATAAGATGAAAGAAAAGTATGAGGAAGTACAACGTTTCGGTAAATATCATCCAAATTATACGGAAGTTTCACAACAAACACGTGAAATGAAGCGTACAGTTGATTTACACGAAGATGTTATTGCTTTTAAAAAGGCTGAAAAATCATTAGAAGCGCTATTAAATGAGGTAAGTCGTGTAATAGCGGATGCCGTTTCACCTTTAATAAAAGTTCCTACCGGAAATCCTTTCTTTGATTCAATGTCATGTAGTGGTGGTTGTGCTACTGGTGGCGGTTGTGGATGTGGCTAAAATAAAATAAAAATGACCAACTCACATTAGGAGTTGGTCATTTTTATTAGTATGACATCTAATCCGATAATTCTTTGTTTAAATTTCAAATGTTTACTTTCATGTCACACAATGCACGCTGCTTTACATAAGTAATAAGTTTTGCAGATTCAGTTTTCACACGTTGCCTACCTAATTCACTTGAAGACCAATTATCCTTGCGCGTGTTATTATCTTCAGCAGGGCATAAAGAATAAGTAATCCATTCAGGCATATAAGTCTTTAGTGTGAGGTGTAATCTTTTCATATGGTAAGAAGTCGTAACCACTAAAATTCTTCTAATTTTATATAAGTGAAATTCTCTGTCTAGTACTAAGAGGGAGGCTAAAACATTTTCTAATGTATGTAATGATCTGTCCTCTATTAAAATGTCAGTTTCAGCAACTCCCAATGAAATTGCTTCTTTTTTCAAAGCCTCGGCTTCTGAGAGATCACTGCCATTCCACTTTACTCCACCAGAAAACAACATTTTATTGGCTCTTCCTTGTTTATATAGCTCTACTGCTTTTGGTAAGCGATATTGAATGGCCTTACTGCTACCTACAACTAATATACAATCTCCGTTTTCATTATCATCTTCAATATCAGAGAATAATAGTTTTGTCATTTGTGTATCTGTAAGTTTGTTTGCATCTAAATTGGATATATACATTTGGCACCTCTTTTTGATCTGAAATACTTAGCCTGTTCGTAAGTCGCTGAACGTTCGCCTCGCTTTTCTTGGTGATCCAGCTTCAGTTCCCAACGCCTAGTAACCTATAAACTTCTCCACTTCAATAAGTCTTCATCAACTCGCATTTGCTCGTTGTGACTCCTTTATTTCGAGTCGAAGTGTGATAAGGTTATACGGCGCTAACCGGGAACTTCAGCTTTTCTTGATGATCCAGCTGCGGCTCACAGCGACTAGTAATCTTCACACTTTTTATTTACGATAAGTCAACATCGGTCAGTGAAGTGGTGTCTAGAAAAGGCTCCTATCAACTTGAGAACTTCATACTACTCACTTACGATAAGTCAACATCAAAACGCTCCGCTTTTTGTGTTTCCTTTATCTCATTCGTAGTATTCCAGTTCCATCGTTGATGAACAGTCGCCTTTCCTTTTCGATATTTCCTTTATCTCAAACAAAGTGCTCCAGCTTATACGTCGCTGAACGTTCGCCTCGCTTTTCTTGGTGATCCAGCTTCAGTTCCCAACGCCTAGTAACCTATACACTTCTCCACTTCAATAAGTCTTCATCAACTCGCATTTGCTCGTTGTGATTCCTTTATTTCGAGTCGAAGTGTGATAAGGTTATACGGCGCTAACCGGGAACTTCAGCTTTTCTTATTTAAATCTTATACAGTTTTCACAGAGGTTTCCACAGCAGAACATTTTTTCTTGGGGAACTAGAAACCTTGCACGAAAGACGAACATTTTATCTTCTTGTCGAACAAATTCTATTTCAAAATTTAAACGTTTTCCTTTCATGCATTTCATGGCATGATTTATCAGTACTTGTTCCAACATTTCAAGATCTGTTTCTTCCTTGACGTTGATATAAAGAAAAGGAATACCTGCCACTACTTTTTTTTCAGCACGAAGAATTATGTCTTCACTCAAAACAATTTCTATATAATTTTTCCAAATACTGTTTAAGTTCATATTCTCTATCCTCTCAAGAAAAAAATTGCGAGCGGAATTAACTTCATGCTAGACTATAGAAAAGAATGAATAAAAGGAGTACGTCATGATAGGGGATCGAATCGGAATTATTGTATGGCTACATTCTTTAAAACAAGTTAAGCAGCTAAGACGATTTGGAAACATTCATTACGTTTCCAAAAAAATGAAATATGTTGTTTTATATTGTGATTTAGCTAACGTTGACCAAGTTAAAGCGAAAATTGAGTCCATCTATTCTGTAAAAAAGGTCCAAAAATCATTGAAGCCTTTTATTAATACAGAATTTCAAAACGCTAAGCCTGATAAGGCAAAAGAATACGATTACAAAATGGGATTGTAAAGAAGCCTTCAATAAATTGAAGGCTTTTTTATTTTGGTGAAATTATTTATTTATTCTATGTCAAATGATTGCTTACGCTACTGCATTGGTGGAATATAGCGGTTCATTCGTAAAATACCTATTAAATGTTGGTAGTATAAATGTGTTTCACCAAACATTGTTGAAGGTTTAACTTCTAATGTAATTACTTGTTTTTCCAGGCTTTTAGCTAGATCAACAAACATTTCGTAACGTTTATTTGGTTTTTCTGCAGGATTTGGAATACCTTCTCTGCATATGTATAAAGGTTGAAAATTCCCTGGATTAGTTGGTGTTAAAACGATTGCTAATGATGCCACCATTTTTTCGTCTTTTACTGTATGAAAAGCAATAAAGTGGGATAAACGATGTTTGTTAGCTTTTGCTAATTCAAGCAATTCATATATATCAGAATATCCTTCACCTAATTCAATAAATCGTTGGATCATTTTTCTCTCTCCTTTCCAATTCAATATTTACTTTAGCACGGAAGTAAAGAAAAGAGAACATTTGTGTAAAAAAATCCCCACAGGATTTCCTGTGGGGTGCCTCTATACGTATACTTTCGTACATGTAAGATGGCAATGGGAGAGGAGAAACCGGAGGAAGAACTTATGGGGAAACGTAAGTCTTCTCCACGGTTGGCAACAACATCACTACGATGTTGTTACTATAAGTATGACCACAATAAAATACTCTATACATTTCGAAATTATTCTTTGTTTAGACTTTTTTCGATTTTATGGTAGGATTTATTTGAAGAAATAAATACGAGTGGTGTTGAATATGAGAGTAATTTCTGGTGAATGTAAAGGAAGACCGTTAAAAGCTGTGCCTGGCACGTCAACTAGACCAACAACTGATAAAGTAAAAGAATCAATTTTTAATATGATTGGTCCTTTCTTTAATGGTGGAATTGGATTAGATTTGTTCGGTGGTAGTGGTGGGCTTGGTATCGAATCATTAAGTCGAGGTTTCGAAAAGTTTATCTTTGTTGATCGTGAAGCGAAAGCGATTTCAACAATTAAAGAAAACGTGAAAAAGTGTCATTACGAAGATAAAGTGGAAATATACCGAAATGATGCAGTACGAGCATTAAAAGCATTACATAAAAGAGAACTTACATTTGATATGATTTTTTTAGATCCGCCGTACGCAGCCAAATCAATTCCGAAAGTAATGGAGCTGATTGATGAATATAAGCTACTTCAAAGCAATGGAAAAATTATTTGTGAACATGATGCTTCGGAAAAGCTACCAGATACGATTGCAAGCTTTGCGAAAAGTAAGGTTGAGATCTACGGGAAACAAATAGCAGTAACGATTTATACATATGTCGATATTGAAGATTCGAATGAATAGAAGGGGAGTACGCTCTATGCCAAAATTAGCAATTTGTCCAGGAAGTTTTGATCCGGTTACTTTTGGACATTTGGATATTATTTCTCGAGGTGCAAAGGTTTTTGATAAAGTAATTGTCGCAGTATTTAACAATGCGAGTAAAAATCCACTTTTTACAACGGATGAACGAGTGCAACTTTTAAAGGAAGTAACGAAAGATTTACCTAATGTAGAGATAGATAGTTGTGATGGGTTATTAATTGATTATGCTAGTAAAAAAGGAGCAGATGCAATTATTCGAGGTTTGCGCGCTGTTTCAGATTTCGAATTTGAAATGAAAATTGCTTCAATTAATCGCAAATTAAACGAAGATATTGATACGTTTTTCGTTATGACAAATCATCAATATTCATTCTTGAGTTCGAGTATTGTTAAAGAAGTTGCTCAATACCATGCGCCAGTTAATGATTTAGTTCCTGAAATTGTTGAAAAGGCGTTGAAAGAAAAATTCTCCACAAACTGACTTAAAATCAATTATCCGCCAAACCGCACATGTGGTTTGGTTTTTTTATTTAAGATACATAGTCGAATGCATTTGTAAAAAAATGTTATAATATTCTAAAATATAAACAATTCATTATTGTGAATGGAAGAGAGAGGGATTTAATGAGGAAAACTTTAATGGTGAGTTCATTTATTATTTTCTTAGCAATGAGCATTGGCGGTCTTTTTTATTATGTAAGTCATGATGGAGAGTTTACGAAGTGGGGGCATACAACTTTTGGGAAAAGCATAACTAATGATGGGAAAGCCTACTATGTCGATTACCATTTTACATGGGATGGAATAGGTAATCCAACCTTAGAAAAAGTGGAATTCATAAAGAATGATGGAATAGTAATAACGGAAAATGACGTTCAATTTCGAATAAAAACATTTGTAGCTAACAACATGCGCGGGGCTTTTCCGGAAGAACAAGCTATTAAGGAAGGAATTGTTGATGAATTAATTCCTGTAAATGGTTATCAAGTAAAAGATGAATTTTATTTAGTTTTAATAGTTAAATTAGTTGATCCTGAGATGGATAATGATATTAAAACTGTAAGAATAACTTATAGTAAGTTCGGAATAACACAATTTCAAAACATACCATTTGATGATGGAATTATTACGGACGAATAGTCTTTTATTGGTAGGTACTAAAAAATATTTAAAAACAGCTGCAATAATAGAATTATAATTTCAATTAAAGGCAAGGAAAGTTTCTCCCTGCCTTTGAATGAAATTTACTTTTATCAAATAGAATCACTTATTATATTGCCCTCTGAAGGGCTTTTTTTAATTAGTTCGCTCGTTTTTCATTCTACCCATATGCATTGTTATAAATAAACATAGTCCGAATAACGTAAAGAGTGGACCGATTGAAGTAAGATGCTCCCATAACTGCCAAGCTGTAGACTCAGCTTGGTTGTTTTCGTAAAATGGCGCGAAAACTGGCAAGTCTTTACCTAATCTATTTTGATATATTGGTTCATAGAGTACGTACGCTAAGAATGCAGCAATTAGCCCGTGAAAAATTCGTGCCACAAAAAATGGTTTGAAGCGAATATCAGTTTCAGCTAGGATACTAGCAACTTGTGCTTGTACGGAAAAACCGCTAAACCCTAATATGAAACTAGTTATAATTACTTTATGTAACAACGAAACATTTTCTGTGGCACTAGTAAGCTTACTGCCTAGCGTTATTTCAAATAACCCTGATAATAGGGGAACACTTAAGAAATCTGGGAGATAGAATACAGCTAATAGTATAGAAATACCTGTTGCTAAAATAGAAGTTAAATTGATGAGAGATAAAATACTATTTAGTACAGAAAATAATATAATAAAGCCACCGATCATTAGTAGCGTAGAAATGGAAGAGTATACTGCATCTCCTAACAGCTTACCAAATGGCCTTTTATCCTCTAATCTCGTTACATGCATCGATTTAAAAGCTTCAATGAGGATTGGTTTCTTTTTCTCATTTTGTTTTTTCTTTTCTTCTTTTTTACCGTGAAATCGCATTAAAAGACCAACGCAAATATTCCCTAAATAATGTGATAATGCCAGTAAAATGCCAAGTTGCGCATTTGCAAAAAAACCGACTGAAATAGCACTGAAAATAAAAAGAGGGTTTGAAGAGTTTGTGAAAGAAACTAATCTTTCAGCCTCAATTGCCGTCAATTCTTCCTCTTGCCGTAGTCTTGCTGTAAATTTTGCTCCGGCCGGAAACCCCGATGCCAGTCCCATTGCCCAAACGAATCCACCACTTCCAGGAACACGGAATAGTGGCCTCATAATAGGTTCTAATAAAACGCCTATAAAACGAACGACCCCAAAGCCGATAAGTAGCTCAGATACGATAAAAAACGGGAGTAATGATGGAAAGACGACTTCCCACCACATTTGCAAACCTCTTAAGGATGCTTCAAAGGATGCTTTAGGAAAAAGAATCAATGAAAAGGCAATGAATGTCGTTGATAATGATAGGGTTATTGTTTTAATAGTAGAAGCATTCAAAATTAAGTCCCCCTGAAAAACATGTCCTAAAACTAAATATACGCGTATACATAGTCAATTTAGACCATATGAATGAAATACAAATATACAGAGAGTAAATGGGGGATAAAAAGTGGCTAACCCTAAAATAGGAATTGCACTTGGTTCAGGTGGTGCTAGAGGTTTTGCACATGTTGGTGTGATAAAATCATTAATAGAAGAAGGAATACCAATTGACCTCATTGCTGGTAGTAGCATGGGATCATTGGTTGCCGCCTTTTATGGTTCTGGATATGATATGAATACAATGGTAAAATTATCTACATCATTTAGAAGAAAATATTACTTAGATTTTACCCTTCCTAAGATGGGGTTTATTTCTGGTAGAAAAGTAAAGGAATTAGTGAGGTTCTTCACGAAAGGTAAAACAATTGAAGAATTATCTATACCTGTTGGAATTGTTGCCACCGATTTATTAAAAGGGGAAAAAGTAGTTTTCACAAAAGGAAATTTAAGCGATGCGGTAAGAGCTAGTATTTCTATACCTGGAATATTCGTTCCAGAGCAAATCGATGGTAGATTATATATCGATGGTGGAGTCGTAGATCGGGTGCCTGTCACCGTAGCAAAAGAAATGGGTGCAGATATTGTCATCGCAGTTGATGTTTCCCCATTTATTGCAGAACCAAAAATTAGTTCAATTCAAGATGTTATCATTCAAAGCATCGATATTATGCAACGAGAACTAGTGAGACATATGGCGATGGATGCCAACGTTATGATTCGACCGAAGACTGAGAAATTTAGTTCTCGTGCGTTTGAAAACATTCAAGAAATTATTGAGTGTGGTGAAAGGGAAACAAAAAAATGTATACCAAAAATAAAAGAAGAAATTGAGAAGTGGAAGGAGCAAGAAGGTTGTTCTTAAAAAACTCATTGCGGAAATTTTCTATCCTATCGTTCTTGTTAATTGTACTAGCTGTCACATTTATTGAATTACCTTATTATGTTACACAGCCAGGAGACGCTCAAAATTTAACTCCATTGGTTGCCGTTGAGGGTGGACATGGCTCTGAAGGTGCATTTATGTTGACGACAGTGCTAGTTGGCAAGGCAAATGTGGTTAATTATCTATGGGCAAAAGTTAGTGACTATCGAGATTTATATTCTATTGAGGAAATTCGCCGTGATGATGAAAGTGATGAAGAATATCATACTAGACAATTACATTACATGGAAAACTCGAAAGAAACAGCGATTATTGTTGCCTATACTAAAGCTAATAAAACGATTGAAATAAAAGATAAAGGTTTGGTAGTCCTTTCAATTATTGAAGGAATGCCATCGGAAAAAGCCCTCCAAGTTGGCGACCGAATTGTCGCTGCGGACAAACATACAATTTTTAATCATGAAGATTTAGAAGTTGCGATTGAAGGGAAAAAGAAAGGCGATATAATTCAATTTGAAATAATCCGAGCAAACGAATCGTTGACAGTTACCTTGCCTTTAGCTCCTTTTCCAAAGAAATATCAAGTAGGTACAGAGGAAAAAGTAGGTATTGGTATATCGCATAAGGTAGAACGTGAATTAATAACAGATCCGAAAATTGAAGTTGATTCTGAAGATATCGGTGGCCCATCTGCTGGACTTATGTTTACGTTAGCTATTTACAACCAACTAGTTGAAACTGATCTAACACATGGTTTGAAAATTGCCGGAACTGGTACAATCTCTGAAAGTGGGAAAGTTGGCCCGATTGGTGGAATTAAACAGAAAGTAGTTGCTGCGGATCATGCTGGTGCAGCCATATTTTTCGCCCCAAATGAAGGTGGGGATGAAGACTCAAATTATAAAAATGCTTTAAAAGCGGCAGAGGATATTGGAACAACGATGAAAATTGTACCTGTCGATACTTTTGAAGATGCATTGAACTATTTAATGAACCTTAAGTAAAAGAGAAAGAACTTTGCCATTTTTGTGCAAAGTTCTTTTTTAATGACAATATACGATCTTGGCAGTTTATTATAAGTGACTGATGCGCACAGGGGTTGTACGGTATTCTTGATTAATTAAGCTTGTTCTTATCTCTTGAGGATATCCAAGTGCATATGCTCTAGTGGCACGGATGTCCATTTTTAACATTGGATCATCATGTTTTGCATTTAAGTTTGTAATGATTGGTTTTTCAACTTTTTTCTTTACTTCTTTTAAATAAGCTTGTCCTCGATCTGTCATCCCTAATATTCTTATATAATTGACTTCCATTTTCTCTAAATAAGGTGCCATTTCTTCTTTCGTTGTATTCGTTAAGATATGGGTTAAAAAGCGCTGTAAACGAGTCCAAGTATATCTTTTCGTTTTAATGGCTTCCATGAATTCAGTGAAATTTGAAGCATCTTTTATTTTGTCTATCACACGATATTCTAAACCTTCTTCGGCCTCATATATGGTTCGAAGTTCAGCAGGGTCTGTCACTGATAGTTTATATTGTAAATAAGGGAAATATATATCCCAATGATGATAAGTCTGATATGATTCATAATAGCTGATTAGTGCATCATATGTAGTTTCTGGGACTAATGATTTAATTTTATTAAGTTCGCCATTATTGCCAAGTAATATTTTTCTAATTCCAGTAGCACTTGCGATTGTATTATCGAATGGCTTTTCATCGTGATAGCCTGCGCCCGTTCTTTTTAACGTATGTGGCTGGATAGAACTTTTTTGTTCGTGAATTGCTTTAACATAATGGTAACCTAAAATATTATTTGGCATTGATAAGTCAACAGTATATTTTGCACTGTCTAGGGAATTATAGGCTAGAGATGAAGCTTTTGGAAAACTATACCCTTTAGCAATTTCTTTTTTTAATTGTTCGTCAAAAACTTGTTTATTTTCTGTCATGTATTGTACAGTGTTCTTGAATGCATCAATTGAACCGTGTTCACTACCAAAACAGATGTCTGAAACGAATAACGTATCTAAAGCAGAAATTGCACCATTAGAAAAAACTTCGGCTTTCCCTGTAGCAAAGGCATATGGCAATTCAATAACTAAGTCAACGCCAGCTTGTAATGCCATTTTTGCACGAGTCCATTTAGAAACTAATGCAGGCTCGCCACGTTGTAAGAAGTTTCCGCTCATTACAGCGATGTAAACATCTGCATTTGTTTGTTCTTTTGTACCTTGAAGGTGAAAGTAATGCCCATTATGAAACGGATTGTATTCTACGATAACACCAGCAGCTTTCATAGATTTCTTCCCTTCGAATGTATTGTTAGAATTAGATTAGTACCCTTATTATAGTGTAAAGAAAAAACATTGACAAATAGTGAAACGATAGCTATAATTAGCTTTGTTGTCTTGAGGTGAATAAGATGAAATGGTCAGTATTTCAACTAAATCGATACCGTGATACGGGAATAAATATTAATGAAACAGTAGATGTAAGTGACCTTATGGAACGAGAGTCACAAATTAAAAAGATTGACCCAGTTACTGTAACCGGTCGAGGAGACATCGGTGCTGGTAAGATTACTTTTCAATTGCATATTACTGGGGAAATGATATTACCTTGTTCGCGGACATTAGAGGATGTGGAATATCCATTAGATATCCATACAGTAGAAACGTTTCTCTTAAGCGATAATGCCTCGATGTATGAAGATGAAGATATTCATAGTATTGATGGAGAAACCCTTGACTTATTACCGTATGTCAAGGAAAATATCTTACTAGAAGTTCCGTTACAAATTTTCAAAGAGAATATTGAAGAAGGTCAGGAAACAGAGGCGCCTCCAAAAGGTAACGATTGGGAGCTAATCTCTGAAAACGAAAAGCCGAAACAATTGGATCCGAGATTAGCGGAATTAGCTAAATTTTTTGATAAAAATTAAAAAGTTAAGACATATGTTGTAAGGAGGTGGGAACCGTGGCAGTACCTTTTAGAAAAACTTCTAAAACGAAAAAAAGACTTCGCCGTACTCATTTTAAGTTACAAGTTCCAGGCATGGTTGCTTGCCCTAACTGTGGTGAGTTGAAGATTTCACACCGTATCTGTAAAGAGTGTGGACAGTACAAAGGAAAAGAAGTTATTAGCAAATAATAATTTCAGAAAAAAAGTAGAGGATATCCTCTGCTTTTTTTTATTGACTTTTTTTCCTAGTTATATATGGTTGAGATAGATGACTTCAATTGCTAGTAAAGGTGTGACAAACAAATGGAGAAAGTGACTTACAAAAAAATGGGATCTTTATGTTGGATAATGATTAACCGTCCAAACGTTCACAATGCAATTGATTATGATGTCATGGATCAATTGATGTCCCACTTAACTACAGCAGAAAAGGATAGTGGTGTAAAAGCTATCATTTTAACAGGGGCTGGCGAAAAAACGTTTTGTTCTGGTGGAGACTTGCAAAAGTTTCATTCGTTACATACGAAGGAAGAAGCATTGGTAATGCTTTCTAAAATGGGAGATGTTTTATATCGCATTGCGACATTCCCAAAAATTACAGTAGCCTTTTTAAATGGCACGGCTGTTGGTGGAGGGTGTGAACTTGCAACATCATGTGATTACAGACTAGCTCTCCCTGGCAATAAATTTGGATTCATCCAAGGTAGTTTAGGAATAACAACTGGTTGGGGAGGTACTACTCTACTAATGGAAAGAATTCATCCTAGTTTAGCATTGCCATTATTACATTCTTGTGAAAGAAAACAGACAGAGGAAGGTTTGAAAATTGGCTTTATCAATAGCCTTTTAAATAGAGAAGAACCTATTGAAGCACAAATAGAAGAGTGGATTAAACCACTAATTCATCCTAGTTTAGCAGTTTTACAGTCGTATAAAAGTTATTATATCGATCGCCTTCATACACTGGATGTTAAAGTTCGAATGGAGCGTGAAATAGAACAATGTGCAACGCTTTGGCAAGAAAAAGAACATCACGATGCAGTTAATGCTTTTCTGAGAAAGTAACAAGCTCTATAACTACTCTCTTTTCTTCAATATTTTGGAATATTAGTAGAAAACATAGTCTATCTTTTTTCAAGCTTGCATATGTTTGAAGTAAGAATAGAAATATAGGAATGGGAGTGGTTAACATGTCAGTCATTAGGCAAGATGCATGGACAGATAATGAGGATATGATGCTTGCGGAAGTAGTTTTAAGGCATATTCGTGAGGGAAGTACACAGTTAGCAGCATTTGAGGAAATTGGGGCTCAATTAAGAAGATCTGCCGCAGCTTGTGGGTTTCGTTGGAATTCATTAGTTCGAAAAAAATATAATACTGCCGTTGAATTAGCAAAAAAACAACGCAAAGAATTAAAGAAAAAACCAAAAAGAAAAAATGAAAAACATAACTTTACGTATAGTAAACCGCAAGAAAATAGTGAAAATATTACAATTAATCAAGTAATTAATTTCTTGGCTTCTTTAAACAATAACAACAGCAACGCGGATGTTAAACGTGAAAACGATGAGTTGAAAGAAGAAAATGAGCGATTAAAAAGAGATTTAATATTGCTACAAGATAAGTATCAAAGTATTCAGAAGGACTACCGTTCATTATTGGATATTATGAATCGCGCGCGACAAATGATTGTTGTAAATGATGATAAGCAAGCAAAATATAAAAATGGAAATGCTCAATTACAAGATGCAAAAAAATAAGAGGAATTAGCTTTCGCTAATTCCTCTTTATTTATGGAAAAGAAAACCCTAGGCTAGGCCTAGGGTTCTAAAAAGCTTCCAGCGAGGTATTAAAAAAACTCCCCCGAGGTGCTAAAATATTTTTGGTTCGCCAACCAAAATATCAGCATACGGAGGAGTCAGAATGTCAAAAGACAATAATAGTTTAGCACACACAACATGGAATTGTAAGTATCACATCGTGTTTGCACCAAAGTATAGAAGACAAGTCATTTATGGAAGAATAAAAAAAGATATCGGAGAAATACTTCGTGCCTTATGTGAGAGGAAAGGAGTCGAATAATAGAAGCGACTGCCTGTATCGATCACGTACATATGTTAGTTAGTATTCCACCTAAATTAAGTGTATCCTCGTTCGTAGGATACTTGAAAGGAAAAAGTAGTTTAATGATATTCGATCGCCATGCCAATTTGAAATATCGATATGGAAATCGAAAATTTTGGTGTACAGGATATTATGTGGACACAGTAGGAAGAAATAAGAAAGTAATACAAGAATATATAAAAAATCAAATACAAGATGATATAGTCGCAGAACAATTAAGTATGATGGAATATATTGATCCATTCACAGGGGAAGAAACGAAGAAGAAAAAGAAAAGATAAAGGCAGAAGGCCTTTGAGGTCTGGCCAGTAAAAGTAGTACACCTGGCGAACCATTCAGTAGCCCTTTAGGGCTTGGTCAGTAACAAAGGCTTTCAGCCGCAGAGAAAACCACCCGTTATCACGGGTGGTTTTTATTAATCTTCTTTTAATTTTACGCCTTCAGGTAACCAAACTAATGGATTCTCGCCTCTGTCACGTTGTACATCGTAAGTAACCGTTTCAAACCCCATTCTTTCCCAAAAACCATGTGATTGAACACGCGGATTAGTTTTGATTGGTAGTTTAAAGCTTTTAGCGAAGTTTACTAAAGCTGTTCCATACCCTTTGTTGCAATAGTTAGGTAATACTTCCAGTTTCCAAAGTTCTAAAAACTCGTGTTGTGGTTCAAAATATCTGTCGAATTGTTTATCAACCTTATAAAGACTCATACGTGCAACTAATTTATCTCCGAAATAGATACCGTAAAAAGGGGATTCGCTATCATTTTCAATAATATTACTTTGCAAATCTTCAAGCATTGATAACTCTTGTAAGCCATATTGTTTAAACTTTTTAAACTCTTCTAACGTTTTGTAATTTACAATTAATCGTTTTACTTTATAATTTTCCAAACGTATCACCTCTTCTAGAAGTACTCTTAATAAGATATTATACTATCATTTAACGAAAAATTCTGCAAAAAGTTGTCGGAAGTATATAATTTGTATCGATTTTTTATGCTAAAATAGTAAAAAAACACTATTTCTTAAACTGAGGTGAAGTATTGTGAGGATTGCAATCGTTGGAGGAGGAGCTATCGGGTTATTGTTTGCTAACTATTTAACGAAAGCAAATCATCACGTTACAATCATTGTCAGACGAAAAGAACAAGAAATGGAAATAAAGAAACACGGAATATCTTTAACGGGTCAAGAAGAGCAAATGGATGTGGAAGTAAGACAAAGCAACGACTTTATTGAACAGGAATTTGATTTAATCGTTGTTACGGTTAAACAAACGGCTATAAAAGAAGTTGTTTTAAACATAAATCGAGGAATTTTGCGAGCAAATGCGTTCCTTTTTGTACAAAATGGAATGGGGCATTTGACGTCAATTCGTCAATTTAAAAATAAGTCGATATATATAGGTGTCGTTGAGCATGGTGCCAAAAGGATTTCTGACAATATGGTACATCATACTGGGATAGGCAAGGTCAATGTTGGACTGCTAAAGGGAAATGAACATGAACTTCAGGTCCTTGTAAAGCAGTTAACTTCTGAAAAATTCCCAGTCAATTACGCTCAAAATGCAGAGAAAATAGTGAAAGAGAAATTAGTTATTAATGCGGTCATTAACCCTCTAACTGCATTATATCGAATAAAAAATGGCCAATTATTACATAACGAACATTTTATCGCGGTCATGAAAAAATTGTTTGACGAAGCGATGGTAGTTTTAAATTTAGAAAATCGTGCTGACATGTGGGAAGAGATAACTCGTATTTGTAGATCGACTGCAAGCAACGACTCATCGATGCAAGTGGATCTTACAGTAGGTAGAGAAACAGAAATAGAAGCAATAAGTGGTTATATCATTCGGGAAGCAAAGGAAAAAAATATTAGTGTGCCTTTTACGACATTTGTTTATGAGAGTATAAAAGGAATGTCTGCAATTACGGAAAGAGGCTAGGAGGATTCAAAATCATGACAACTTTCATTTCAGGAGTTTTAGCAACAATTGTTACTATCCCTTTTATAGGATTTGCGCTCGCTTTCTTTATTTCTTCTAAAATATTATTAGATAATAAACGAGCGGTCAAAATAGCAGCGGATGCTTCTACCATCTTATTTATGATTTCTGTTCATTTTATTATTTACGAAATTTGGCAGCAATCTTTCTTATGGTTAATCTTAATTGTTATATTAGTAACAGCAATAGCGATGGCGCTGTTACAACGGAGCTTATATGATGATATCCACATACTAAAAATATTAAAAGGTACATGGCGTGTTAACTTTTTATTATTTGTGTTATGTTATCTCGTTTTATTTACCTATGGATTAACGGCAAAAGTGCTTACAGCGTTTTCATAAGTCAATTTCTTTTGAAAGTAATGCTTCTTTTGCTATACTCGGAAGAAGTAATTAGAAGTAGAAAGGGCGTAGAAGATGGAAGTAGTAGAGCTTACGCTGCCGCAAAAAAATGCCTTTGCCTCTACATATTTAGAGCAAACGGATCGAGTGATGTCGTTCTTTCATTACAATTATAAAGAGCAAAAAAGCTTTGAAGAAAGACGAAAAGAACTTGCAGAACGAAGCTTTCCTAGAGAGAAGCTAGTTCATGTACTTACAAATTATAATAAGAAATTTAACTTTACTAATAAAACGTTGCAAAATATCTCAAAATTAAAAGATGCAAATACGACTGTAGTCATTGGTGGTCAACAAGCAGGATTGTTAACTGGACCACTTTATTCCATTCATAAAATAATTTCCATTATTCAGTTGGCTGAGCAGCAAGAACAAAAATTAGGTCATCCTGTCGTTCCAGTATTTTGGATAGCTGGGGAAGATCATGACTTTCAAGAAATTAACCATGTTTACACGAGTAAACAGGGTAAAATTAGTAAAAACATTATTCCTCATAAAATCTCGGAAAAAGAACCTGTATCACATGTTTTAATAGACAAGCAGATAACTAAGAAATGGATGAGGGAAGTTGTTGCTACATACGGAGACAGAGAATATACGAAAGAAATACTTCAATTATTAGAAGAAAAGATTGAGGTGTCAACTAGTTATACTGACTTTTTTGCACACTTAATTTCTTCGTTACTTCCTAACAGTGGATTAATTTTAGTCGATGCACAAGATCATGCAATTCGTGAATTAGAAGGACCATTTTTCGAGAAATTAATAACGGAGAATGAGAAACTTCAACAGGCTATTAAAGGCAAAGAACTAGAAATGAAGAAAGAACAATATTCCCTCCCTTTTACAAGTGACGATTTAGATACAAACTTGTTTTTCTTAAGTAGTGGGAATCGAGTATTACTTGAGCGGACAAAGCAGGGCTATTATTGGGGAAAGCATAATGAAGTAATGCTAAAGTCGGATGAATTATTAACCTTTGCAAAAACATCTCCACAATTATTGAGTAATAACGTAGCAACACGGCCACTAATGCAAGACTACGTATTTCCAACGTTAGCTTTTATCGCTGGACCAGGTGAAATTGCTTACTGGGGCCTGTTAAAAGATGCTTTTTCTTTGTACAATATGAAGATGCCACCTGTCGTTCCGCGCCACATGGTGACAATTATCGAACGTCATATAGAAAAACGAATGGCACATTACCAATTGTCAGACAAGTCTATCTTGCTTGCTGGTACAAGGTCTGAAAAAGAAGCTTGGTTAAAACAGCAAACGAAAGTAGATATCGACAGTACTTTTAGAAAAGTGAAAAGTGAATTAGAAAAGATTCATCGTAACCTTAGACAAGAAATGAATACTATATCGCCAAGTTTGAATGAATATGGCAAGCATAATTTAGAATACTTAAATAGACAGTTAACAAATTATGAGAACAAAGTGAAGAAGATAATAGTTGAGCAACAATCAGTCGATCTAAAACGCTTTGATGATATTGACATAGCGTTGAGACCTTTGCAAGCACCACAAGAAAGAATGTGGTCAGTCATATATTATATAAATCGCTATGGTCTTGATTTTTGCGAGCGGCTTCTTAATTTGGAGCTAAGTTTTAATGATAAACATAAAATAATTAAACTTTGAAACCCGCATATTTTATTGCGGGTTTTTCCTTTTTTTAGGTTTTTTTCAGATTGGTGTGGTGAAAAGTGGAGGGTTGTGGTAAATTATAGTTAGAAAGTGGGGACAAGGGGGTAATCTGCATGTTCATGGGAGAATATAACCATAATATCGATGAAAAAGGCAGACTTATCGTCCCAGCAAAGTTTCGTGATAATCTTGGATCAACCTTCGTTGTGACAAGAGGGTTAGATACTTGTCTCTTTGTATATCCAATGTCAGAGTGGAAAAAACTTGAAGACAAGCTGAAATCACTTCCATTCACGAAAAAAGATGCCCGAGCTTTTACTCGTTTTTTCTTCTCAGGAGCAACAGAGAGTGAAATTGATAAACAAGGACGAGTTAATATTTCAGCACCACTTAGAAACTACGGAAAATTAGATAAAGAATGTGTCGTCATTGGCGTTTCTAATCGCATTGAAATTTGGAGTAAGAATATTTGGGAGCCATATTTTGAAGAATCAGGAGAATCTTTTGCAGATATTGCGGAAAATATGATTGACTTTGACATGTAGAACGAATACTAATGATGATTTACTAAACTATACATACAAGGATTGGTGTCAAATGTTCGAACATATTACAGTGTTAAAAAGCGAAGCTGTAGCAGGATTAAACATAAAAGAAGATGGCATTTATGTAGATTGTACGTTAGGTGGAGCTGGACATAGTGAAACTATATTGGCTCAACTCTCCGAAAATGGTCACTTATATGCTTTTGATCAAGACCAAACAGCAATTGATCATGCGATGAAGAAGTTAGCTAAATATGAAAATAAGACGATTATTAAAAGTAATTTCAGATATTTAAAAGAAAAACTTCAAGAACTAGGTGTTAATCAAGTAGATGGCATTTTATTTGATTTAGGCGTTTCTTCTCCTCAATTAGATGAGGCGGAGCGAGGGTTTAGTTTTCACCAAGACGCACCTTTAGATATGCGTATGGATCGAGATGCAGAATTATCGGCGTATGATGTTGTTAATCAATGGGAGTTTAATGACTTAGTTCGAATTTTTTACCGATATGGGGAAGAAAAATTTTCGAAGCAAGTAGCACGGAAAATTGAAGCATATCGACAATCAAAGCCAATTGAAACTACGAGTGAACTGGTAGAAATTATTAAAGACGCAATTCCTGCGCCAGCAAGAAGAAAAGGTGGTCATCCAGCAAAACGAATTTTCCAAGCAATTCGTATCGCAGTAAATGATGAACTAGGAGCTTTTGAAGATGCTTTAGAATCATCCATTGAGCTAATAGCACCTAAAGGTAGAATTAGTGTAATAACATTCCACTCATTAGAAGATCGCATTTGTAAACAAATGTTTAAACAAGCTAGCACCGGTCCAGAATTACCGCCTGGTCTACCTGTAATACCAGATGCTTATAAACCGACATTGTCATTAGTGACAAGAAAACCTATTTTACCTACTGAAAATGAATTAACAGAAAATAAACGCGCGCGTTCAGCAAAACTAAGAGTAGCAGAAAAAAACTAAGGGGTGATAATTTTGGACAATTTAGCACATCATCTTCAACCGAAAAGAAAAGAGGAAGTTGAAAAAAAAGTTAATAGAAGTCCTATTGAAAAACCTAAAAAGTTTCGAATTACGCTGGGGGAAAAAATACTAGTCATTGCTTGTAGTATAGTTTTAGCAACGCTAGCGATTACTATTGTCTCAAAGTCAGCTGTTATTTACTTAGAGAATCGTGAATTACAAACGCTTGAACAGCAGGTGGAAAATCAGCTTAAAATAAATCGGGATTTAAATTTTCAAGTTACAGAATTGAGCTCACCTGAAAGAATTCGAAAAATTGCAGAAGAAGAACTAGGGATGAAGCTTGATAGTAAAAAAGTAAAATTTGTAGGGCAATAGTGAGTGATGAACATGAATGAACATAAAAACCATAAAATCAGTAGAAGAGCAGGGATGATGATCGGCATATTTATCCTGCTCTTTTTCGTTCTAACATCTAGAATAATATATATTCAACTAAAACAAGAGGTCCAAGGTTATCCATTACAGGAAATGGCAGTAGAAGAATGGACGAAAAAACATGAGCTTTTTGCAGATAGAGGAATTATTTATGATCGTAATGGGATAGAAATTGCAAAAAATGTACCAGCATATACAATCATTGCAATCTTAAAAGATGGTGGCGCAATGGAACCTATTGATGACCCTTATGACGTTGCAGCCAAACTAGCACCAATTCTTGATATTGAAACTAGTGAACTAGTAAACCGTTTAACAAGCAAGTCGGCGTATCAAGTCGAATTTGGTCCTAAAGGTAGAAATATAAGTTTTACTAAAAAACAACAGATAGAAAACCTAGGTCTTAAAGGAATAAGCTTCATTCAAAACATGAGAAGACTGTATCCTAACAACGTTTTTGCTTCTCATGTACTTGGTTACACAACACTTGACCAATCGGACGCAGATGGACGAGAAAAGGGTGTTATGGGTATCGAAGCTTATACGAATGACTATTTATTAGAAAAGAACGGATCAATATCTTTTCGAACAGATAAAAAAAGGGAGTTTAAGCTGCCTGATCCGAAAGAATTAATAGACCCACCGAATAATGGTGATCATGTTTATTTAACAATTGATCAAAAAATTCAAACGTTTGTTGAACATGCTTTAACAAAGGTAGAGGCTGAATTTAATCCAGAAAAAATTATTGCCATCGTTGCTGATGCAAAGACAGGGAAAATTTTAGCGATGAGTAATCGTCCAAGCTTTGACCCAAATCTACGTAATATAACTAACTGGACAAACTATGCAATTTCAGCTCGCTATGAGCCGGGATCTACGATGAAAGTATTTACGTTAGCAGCTGCAATTGAAGAAGAGATGTTCTTCGCTGATGAATTGTACCAATCTGGTCAATACTCTGTATATGGAACAGTTATTAATGACCATAACTATGGTTTAGGTTGGGGGAAAATTAGCTATTTAGAAGGTGTTCAACGTTCTTCCAATGTTGCTTTTTCCATTATAGCTGAACAAATGGGACCTGATATTTTATTAGAGTATTACGAGAAGATGGGGTTAACAAAGAAAACTGGAATTGATTTACCGAATGAAGTAAACAGCACTTTTCTTTATGACTACCCGTTAGAGCAAATTTCTACTGCTTGGGGACAGGGTTCTGCAATAACACCTATTCAACAAGTGCAAGCGACAACTGCTATTACGAATGATGGGAACATGATGAAACCTTACATTATTGAAAAAATAATAGATTCAGATACGGAAGAAGTGTTACTTGAAAATAAACCTGAAATAGTTAGTAATCCAATTTCTGCAAAAACTGCCAAACGAGTACGAGATATTTTAGAAACGGTTATTACTGCTCCGGCGGGTACAGCGAAATCATACTATCTGGAAGGCTATCAAGTTGCTGGAAAAACTGGAACTGCACAAATACCAGACCCTGCAACAGGACATTACTTAACTGGTTGGGGAAATAATATTTATTCTTTTTTAGGGTTCGCGCCGAAAGATGACCCAAAATTGATTGTGTATGTAGCTGTTGATCGACCTAAAATAAATAGTACACAATCAGGGTCATTACCCGTTTCGACTGCAGTGAAGATGATTATGAAAAGTAGTTTGCAATACTTAGAAATTGATCCGACAACTAATAGTGAAAATTCGCCTAAACAAAAAGGAAATCATTCTATTACATTAAAAGATTACACTTCTAAACATGTCAATGAAGCATCGACGGAATTAAAAGCTCTAGGGTTAGAAGTCATACGTATTGGTAGTGGTGATCGCGTAGTCAAGCAAGCCCCTTATGCAGGTAATGTATTATATGATGGTGAAAAAGTGTTCTTATATGTCGATGGCAAAGCGAAAATACCAAACATGACTGGTTGGTCAAAACGGGACGTGTTAAAGCTGTGTGCAGTGATGGAACTTAAACCTAACATTATTGGTTCGGGCTTTGTTATTAAACAAAACATTCCTGCGGACACGAAATTAAAGCGAGGCGATTACCTAGTCGTTGAATTAGAAAGTAAAATATTAAAGCAAGAACCTGAAGGTGAATCAAGCGAAGAGGTTAATGAAACTGATGAAACTGGAACGGATTAGTCACTCCCACATAACCGTCTTTTAGAATAATGCTTTAACCGGTGATTTTTAATATCTTATAGAAAACGTGATACCTGTTCCCCTTTTAGGGAGCAGGTATTTTTTTTGCCATAATAAAATTGTTTTGGCTAACAGCAAAATTTATTAACTCGAAAATACCTCAATTATTCTTTTTAACCTCATTGTTGAATACCAATATATTGTAGAAGTACTTCAAATAAAATTACCCATTTAAAATAGCATTTTTCTATTTTTTCAATCCACTCTAATACGCTTGAAATGTTCTAATCGGTTACGTACAAGCATATGAATGAAACGAGCTATTTTGAAGGGGGCACCTGACTTGCGAGTTTCAAATGTGACTGTACGTAAAAGGTTAGTAGCAATTCTTTTAGGTGGATTATTCATCTTTGCATTAATCGATATTAGATTAGGATACGTTCAATTATCTTTAGGAAATTGGCTTTCTGAAAAAGCGCATGATTCATGGGGGAGAAATGTAGATTTTGAACCGAAGCGTGGAAAGATTTTAGATCGTAATGGTCAAGAGTTAGCAACAAACATAAGTGCACCAACAGTTTTTGTAGTACCAAGGCAAATTAAAGACCCAGTTGCAGTTGCAGAAAAACTAGCTGCAACATTAAATATGTCAAAGAAACAAGCATATGAATACGTAACGAAAAATGCTTCCATTGTGAAATTTAATCAAGGAGGCAGAAAAATAAGCAATGAAAAGGCAGATGAAATTCGAGCGTTAAGACTAGATGGAGTCTACGTTGCCGAAGATTCAAAAAGGCATTATCCGTACGGTGATTATTTATCACATGTCTTAGGATTTGCTGGTATTGATAATCAAGGCTTAACAGGTCTAGAACTCGTATACGATAGCAAATTAAAAGGTGAAAAAGGATATGTTTCATTTTTTTCGGATGCAAAAGGCAGAAGAATGCCTAATTTAGCTGATGAATATGAGGCTCCTAAAAACGGCTTAGATTTACGCCTAACGATTGACCACCAAGTGCAAACGATTATTGAGCGTGAATTAGATGAGGCAATGGCCATGTATAACCCTGATGGTGCTATCGCTATTGCTGTAAATCCGAACACAGGAGAAGTTTTAGCGATGTCGAGTCGTCCGTCGTTTAATCCGGAAAATTATCAACGAGTAGCCCCTGAAGTGTACAATCGCAATCTTCCAGTTTGGGCGCAATATGAGCCAGGTTCAACTTTTAAAATTATTACATTAACAGCTGCAATAGAAGAGAACTTAGTAGATTTAGAGGAAGAGAAATTTCACGATCCAGGATATATAGATGTCGCCGGTACACACCTCCATTGTTGGAGAAGAAGCGGACATGGTAGCCAAACATTTTTAGAAGTAGTGCAAAATTCCTGTAACCCAGGGTTTGTTGTATTAGGAGAGAGGCTTGGAAAGGAAAAATTATTTTCGTATATAAAAGACTTTGGTTTTGGTCAAAAAACTGGAATTGACTTATTAGGTGAAGGATCTGGAATATTATTTGCTCCAGAAAGAGTTGGTCCACTTGAACTCGCTACTACAGCATTCGGTCAAGGGGTATCAGTAACACCTATTCAACAAGTAATGGCTGTATCTGCAGCAATAAACGGAGGATATTTATATCAACCATACATTGCAAAAGAATGGGTTAATCCAGACACAGGTAAAGTAGTCGAAAGAACAACTCCAATCTTGAAAAAGCAAATTATTTCAAATGAAACGTCAGAGTTAGTAAGGCATGCACTAGAAAGTGTTGTTGCACAAGGAACTGGTAAGAACGCATTTGTTGATGGTTATCGAGTAGGAGGGAAGACAGGTACAGCACAAAAAGCAGTAAATGGTGCGTATTTGAAAGATAATCATATCGTTTCCTTTATCGGATTTGCTCCTGCTGATGACCCACAAATCGTAGTCTACTTAGCTATTGATAACCCGAAAAATACCGTTCAATTTGGTGGGGTTGTTGCAGCACCTATCGTTGGAAACATTATCGACGATGCTTTACGAGCTTTGAACGTAGAAAAACGAACAGATGGTATCGAAAAAGAAAAAACATGGCAAGACGATTTAATTGTTACATTACCTAACTTAATTGGTAAGACGACGAAAGAAGTTCGTAATATGTATTACGACTTAAAAATAGAAGTTTCTGGTAAAGGGGATCTAATCGTTGATCAATTACCAGCACCAGGTACAAAAGTGCAAGCAGGCAGCAAAGTTAGGCTTTATTTAACGGAAAAGCCTAAAGACGATACAGATGATTAAAGCCAAGGTATTTCTTTCCTTGGCTTATTTTTTCAAAAAAATACCGGAAGTTTTAATTGTTGCAAGTGGATTGCGCTTGCTTAAATTAGAGCGTGGTTGAAAGAGGGGGAACTTGCATAATGATGAAATTAGAAGCCTTACTTAAGCATTTATTTTCATACACATATGAAGGCGACACTAATATTAACCTTTCTTCCATTGAAATAGATTCGAGACTACAGCAAGAAGGTAGTTTGTTTGTTTGTATTAGAGGATCGAATAATGATGGTCATCAATTTGCGAAGCAAGCAGTAGATAATGGTGCGGTTGCAGTTGTGGCAGAATACAAACTGAAGTTAGATGTACCGGTAATTGTTGTTCCAAACACGAAAAAGGCATTGGCGATTTTAGCTGACGCTTTTTATGGTAAGCCTAGTCAGAAAATGAAATTAATCGGAATTACTGGAACGAATGGTAAAACTACTATTTCCTATTTATTAGAAAAGATATTACAGGATAGACAAATGAAAACTGGATTAATCGGTACTATTAATATGAAAATAAATAATGAAAGCTATGATGTTAAGAATACGACGCCAGATGCATTATTTTTGCAAAGAGCTTTTAGGAGAATGCTAGATAATGATGTTGAAATTGTTATCATGGAAGTATCTTCCCATGCCCTTGACTATGGCCGAGTTTGGGGTTGTGATTTCAATATTGCTGTATTTACTAATTTATCTCAAGAGCATTTAGACTACCATAAAACAATGGTAGAATATAAGTACGCTAAAAGCTTACTATTCTCTCAGTTAGGGAATACTTATCATGAAGAAAATAAAAAAATTGCAATAATAAATGAAGATGATGAACAGGCAATGACAATGAAAAAAGTTACTTCTGCTCATACATTATCTTATAGTATTGAGAAAAAAGCAGATTTTCGAGCGAAAGAAATCGATTATAATGGAGAAGGAACTACATTTACTTTAGTGACTGCGCACGAAGAAATGAAAGTGCAATTAAAGTTACTTGGTATTTTTAGTGTTTACAATGCATTAGCAGCAATTGCGACAAGCTTCGCGGCAGGAGTACCTGTGAAAGAAAGTGTAAGAAGCTTAGAAAAAGTGACTGGAGTTCCAGGGCGCTTTGAAGTTGTTCAGGCAGGTCAAAAATTTCCTGTCATCGTTGATTACGCGCATACACCTGATAGTTTAGAGAATGCATTAATAACAATTAATGAATTTGCAAGAGGAAAAATATTTGTTGTCGTTGGTTGTGGTGGAGATCGCGATAAAATAAAACGACCTTTAATGGCTTCCATTGCCGAACAATATAGTGATGTCACAATCTTTACATCAGATAACCCTAGAACAGAAGATCCAGAAAAAATAATAAAAGACATGGAAGAAGGTGTAAAAGGGAAAGAATATTTAGTAATATTAAATAGAGAGAAGGCGATTAAATATGCCGTCTCACAAGCAACAGATAATGATGTTATATTAATTGCAGGTAAAGGTCATGAAACTTATCAAACAATTGGTACTAAAAATTATAAATTTGATGATCGTGAAGTGGCAAGAAATGCAATAAAGGAGCTATAAGAATGAACATTACATTACATGACTGCAAAAATCTTTTTTCAACCTACCGTCACTATGGCGATTTAGATGTCGAAATTAATAGAGTTGCTACGGATACGAGAAAGCCAATGGAAAAAGCGCTCTTTATTCCTATTGTCGGTGAAAGGTTTAATGGGCATGATTACTTGAAGGAAGCAATTCATCAAGGTGCAGTTGCGGCACTTTGGCAAAAAGATATTCCAATTCCGAAATTCATTCCGACTTTATTTCCAATGATCTTAGTTGATGATACGACGAAAGCAACACAACAATTAGCTTCATATCTATTAGAAAAACAAAAACCTATAGTTGTAGGTGTAACAGGTAGTAATGGAAAAACGACTACCAAAGACTTGCTAGATGCAGTTCTATCTGAAAAGTATACTACTCATAAAACAGTTGGCAATTTTAATAACCATTTAGGATTGCCTTTCACTGTTTTAAATATGCCGAAAGAATGCAACTGTATTATACTTGAAATGGGTATGGATAAGTTTGGTGAGATTCAATTGTTAAGTGAAATTGCCAAACCTGATTTTGCTATTATTACTAATATTGGAGAATCCCATATTGAGAATTTAGGAAGTAGAGAGGGGATTGCAAAAGCAAAACTTGAAATTACTGAAGGACTAAAAGAAAATGGTCTATTAATTGTTGATGGCGATGAGCCTTTACTAAGAAATGCATACGCTGGAGAAACAATCTATTGTGGCTATAAGCAAGGTAATACATATGAACTAATGGTAAAAAAGACCGATGAAAGAGGGATATCATTTACTTGTAATCATCAAGAATATATCATTCCGATGCTCGGTGAACATAATGTGAAAAATACATCACTTGTTATTGCACTTGCAGACAAACTAGGGTTAAGCAGAGAAGACATTCAAAGAGGCTTAAATAAAGTTAAAGTAACAGCAATGAGACTGCAAGTACTTCCTGGTAAAAATGGCTCCCTTATCATAAATGACGCTTATAATGCAAGCCCAACATCGATGAAAGCAGCTGTTCAAACGTTAAAGCAATTAAAGGATTACGATCGGAAAATTGCTGTGTTAGGTGATATGTATGAATTAGGTCATGACGAAGAAAACTTACACCGATCTGTTGCAGAAGTTATTGAACCTCCAGTAACTGATGTATTTACAGTCGGAGAAAAAGGCCGATGGATCGCCTCTGAACTAATGGATAAGAGCAAAAACATAAATATTGTACATTTTCCGACTAAAGAAGAAGCAATAGAAGAACTTAACAAAACATTATCTCCACAAACGGTTATTTTGTTTAAAGCATCTAGAGGGTTAAAGCTAGAAACGTTAGCAGAAGTGTTTGTAAAGGAAGAGAGGGAGTAACACATGCGTGAAATTGATTTAATTCTTACATTATTTGGAGCATTCTTTATTGCAGTTATTTTATCACCTATTTTTATCCCGTTTTTAAGAAGGTTGAAATTTGGACAAAGCATTCGTGAAGATGTACCTGAGCACCAAAAAAAATCTGGAACACCTACGATGGGTGGAGTTGTCATCTTACTAGCAGCAATAATTACTTCTATTGCAATGGCAGATTGGTTAAATGTGCTAACAACTGAAATGATATTATTGTTATTTGTTACAATAGGATATGGATTAATAGGCTTTTTAGATGACTTTATAAGTGTAGTCTTGAAACGTAACTTAGGATTAAATTCAAAGCAAAAATTGTTAGGGCAGTTAATTATTGCTGCAATTTTCTTTTATGTATTAACAAAGAATGGGTTTTCAACGGTTGTCTCCATTCCTGGAACAGATTTATCGTATGAATTAGGGAGCTTTTATGTCATCCTCATTATTCTTATTCTAATTGGTGGATCCAATGCTACAAATTTAACAGATGGTTTAGATGGTTTGCTTGCCGGAACAGCAGCGATTGCTTTTGGAGCTTTTGCAGTACTTGCATGGAGTCAAGGGCAAAACGAAGTTGCGGTATTTTCAGTAGCTATTGTAGGAGCAGTTTTAGGATTTCTAGTCTTCAACGCACATCCTGCTAAAGTGTTTATGGGTGATACAGGATCACTAGCTTTAGGTGGTGCAATTGCGGCAATCGCAATCATTACGAAATTAGAAATACTATTAGTTATTATTGGTGGCGTATTTGTAATTGAAACATTATCAGTTATTATTCAAGTAATATCATTTCAATCAAGAGGTAAACGTGTATTTAAAAAGACTCCAATTCACCATCATTATGAACTATCAGGATGGTCAGAATGGCGTATAGTTGTTACTTTTTGGTTAGTTGGTTTTCTACTTGCTGTATTAGGAATTTACATTGAGGTGTGGATATAAAGTGAGAAATCAAGAGATGTATAAAGGGTCAAATGTATTAATTTTAGGGCTTGCTAAAAGCGGAAACGCTGCTGCAGCCCTTCTTCATCGCTTAGGTGCAAATGTCGTTGTCAACGACATGAAGCCGTTGGAAGAAAATGAAGAAGCAAAAGCATTACAAGCATTGGGAATCGAAGTGATTTGTGGAGAACACCCTCTTTCTCTATTTGATAGAAAAATCGATTTTGTAGTGAAAAATCCAGGCATTCCTTACCACAATCCGATTGTTGTCGAAGCAATGAAGCGTGAAATAAAAGTGATTACTGAAGTTGAAATTGCCTCGGTCATTTCTGAAGCTGCTATCATTGGAATAACGGGTTCGAACGGGAAAACGACAACGACTACATTAACATATGAAATGCTTTTAGGAGCAAGTAAAAAACCGTTAATAGCAGGAAATATCGGAACGGTCGTTTGTGAAGTAGCAGAAAAAGCAACAAAAGATAACTTACTAGTTACAGAACTTTCAAGCTTTCAACTTCAAGGAACAGATCAATTTAGACCTGCTATTTCAGTTCTTCTTAACATCTTTGACGCTCATTTAGATTATCATGGGACGAGAAAAGAATATGCCCATGCAAAAGGTAAAATCTTTGCTAATCAAACAGAAGATGATATTGCTATTTATAATGACGATGATCCAACTGTAAAAAAATTAGTAGAAAACGTAATCGCAAGAAAAGTTCCTTTCTCATCGACAAAAAAAGTAGATAATGGAGCATGGATTCATGAAAGCTCGTTATATTTTAAAGAGGAAAAAATAGTTGATCTTGGTGAAATTGTATTGCCAGGAAAACATAATTTAGAAAATATATTAGCAGCAATAGCTGTAGCAAAAACGTATGGTGTTAGCAATGATCATATTAGAAAAGTGCTGCAAACATTCGCCGGGGTGAAACATCGCCTTCAATATGTCACTTCCATTGAAGACCGCAGGTTTTATAATGACTCGAAAGCTACAAATATATTAGCGACTCAAACGGCTTTATCCGCTTTTGAAACACCGGTAATTTTATTAGCTGGTGGACTTGATCGAGGAAATGACTTTGATGAGTTAATTCCTTATTTGCAGCATGTCAAAGCCGTTATTACATTTGGGCAAACGGCAAGTAAAATTATGAAAATTGCAGAGGAAGCTGGCATTAAAACAGTCAAACATGTCGATAATGTTAATCAAGCAGTCCCTGTCGCTTATGAACTTTCAGAGGCTGGAGATACAATTTTATTGTCACCTGCATGTGCAAGTTGGGATCAATATAAAACGTTTGAACAACGAGGTGACATGTTTATCAATAGCGTGCATAAGCTAAAGATATAGGGCTTGACCTAAATATCTTATTTAACGGACAGAGGTGCGTGCGCAATGTCGGTGAAACGAACACCCCCAGATTTTATTTTAGTTATTGCAACACTTACGTTACTTGCCATAGGAATAATTATGGTTTACAGTGCAAGTGCTGTTTGGGCTGAATATAAATTTGATGGGGATTCTTTCTTTTTCGTTAAAAGGCAGTTACTATTTGCAGGCGTTGGTGTTTTCGCGATGTTTGCCATTATGAGGATTGATTATTGGACATGGCGTACTTGGTCAAAGACGCTTTTGCTTGTCTGCTTTTTATTGTTGATCGTAGTGCTTATTCCAGGAGTAGGGATGGTACGAAACGGCTCACAAAGTTGGATAGGGGTTGGAGCGTTTTCTATTCAACCTTCAGAATTTATGAAACTTGCAATGATTGCTTTCTTAGCAAAATATTTATCCGAAAATCAAAAAGATATTCCATACTTTAAAAAGGGGCTTGTTCCCACTTTAGGAATTGTAATGCTGGCGTTTGGGCTTATCATGTTGCAGCCAGATTTAGGGACAGGTGCTGTTTTAGTAGGTACTAGTGTCGTGATTATTTTTGTTGCTGGTGCCCGAATTAGTCATTTTGTCGGGTTAGGATTAATCGGATTAGCGGGCTTTGCATTATTAGTGTTATCTGCCCCTTATCGGATTAAACGAATCACCTCGTTCTTAGATCCATGGGAAGATCCATTAGGAAGCGGATTTCAAATTATTCAATCATTGTTAGCGATTGGACCTGGCGGACTCTTAGGATTAGGTTTGGGACAAAGTAGACAAAAATTCTTCTATTTACCAGAGCCACAAACAGACTTTATATTTGCAATTATCGCTGAAGAGTTAGGTTTTATTGGTGGAACATTTGTCATTTTACTGTTCGCTCTCCTTTTATGGCGAGGAGTAAGGGTAGCGCTAGGTGCGCCAGATTTATTTGGTAGTTTTCTAGCGATCGGAATTATTGCGATGATAGCTATACAAGTCATAATCAATATCGGTGTTGTAACAGGGATGTTTCCTGTTACCGGAATTACTTTACCTTTTCTTAGTTATGGTGGTTCTTCACTTACACTAACCTTAATGGCTATTGGTGTATTGTTAAATATTAGTCGTTATTCGAGGATTTAATAGGCTACAATAATGAAAAGGATACGTTGTACTTATTGACCTTGCTTATGGCAAGGTTTATTCTTTTTATATAGATTACTTTTTTATACTTGTAAAGAATTGTTATTCATTGAACGTTCATAAGTTTTTACCCATATAATACATTACAAAAGATGAACGTACAGTAGTAGGAGGTAAATAATGAAGCACATAATAGAACGCCTGGAAAATGCTGAAGTTGGAAAAATATTAATAGACGAACCACTGGCAAACCATACGACATTAAAAATAGGTGGGCCAGCTGATATTTTAGTTATTCCTGAAAATATTAATGCAATTAAAAAGATTATTAGTATTGTAAAAGAGGAAAACGTAAATTGGCGAGCAATCGGAAGAGGGTCAAATTTATTAGTTGATGACGATGGAATTGAAGGCGTTGTCATTAAACTATCTGACGGTCTCGATCATTTAGAAATTGATGAGGAAGAAATTACAGTCGGTGGTGGTTATCCGATTATTAAACTTGCAACTGTAATTAGTAAGCAAGGTTTATCTGGTCTTGAATTTGCTGGTGGAATTCCAGGTTCAGTAGGTGGAGCAGTATTTATGAATGCTGGTGCTCATGGATCAGATATATCAAAAATACTTAAAAAAGCACACATATTATTTGAAGACGGTACAATGACATGGCTAAATTGTGAGGAAATGGACTTTTCTTATCGAACTTCCCTACTGCAAGAAAAACCAGGAGTTTGTTTAGAAGCAGTTTTTTCTCTAGAAAAAGGGAACAGAGAAGAAATTGTTGAAATAATGCAAAAAAATAAAGATTATCGTAGGAAGTCACAGCCTTGGAACTTCCCATGTGCAGGAAGTATTTTTAGAAATCCACTCCCTGACTATGCAGGTGCGCTTATAGAAAAAGCGGGACTTAAAGGACATCAAATTGGTGGTGCACAAATTTCAGAGATGCATGCCAATTTCATTGTAAATGCAGGAAATGCAAAAGCAAAAGATGTGACAGACTTAATTGCTTTTATAAAGAAGACAATAAAAGAAAAATTTTCTGTTGAAATGGAGACAGAAGTAGAAATCATTGGTGGGCGAGGGAAAAAGTAGCAACAAAATAGCGAGTAAAATTTTCTGAATATATGGTATAATAATTACAAATATTTTCTAATTACAAAAGAAATAGAGAAGAACGGCATATGCCGTTCTTTCTTCGCTCTATTATTTAGAAGGAAGCATATTTGCCATCGAAATAATATTTCATTGAAATGTAAGGAGCCTTGTATTTGCTAAAGCTTACCATTTGGTGAGTTTTTATTTTCCTCAAGTGTATAATAATGGTGGTGAAACTATGAATACGAATAATAAAGTATCTTCAATTGAAGATCGAATTCCTCGATTGAAAGAATTAAGAAAACAAAAAGCAAATAAAAGGCTAATCTTTTACATATCTGTATTCTTTTTACTCATCGCTTTTATCGTATATACACAATCTCCATTAAGTAATTTACAAGAAATCGAGATTAGTGGAAATATATATGTTTCAGATGAAAAAGTAATAAAGCAAAGCGAATTAACAAATGAATTAAACTTTTGGGAGATTGATTTGAACATCGTACGAGACAAGCTTCACGCATTGGAGCAAGTAAGTGATGTTAAGATTGAAAAAAACTGGTATAACAAAATTTCAATAACGATTGAAGAGCATCGCCATATTGCCTATTTGCAAATTGACGGTAAATACTTTCCAATTATTGAAAGCGGTAAGATTCTGAAACCTTTATCGGAAAAAGAATGGGCTGTAAATGCGCCAATCTTAGTGAATTGGGAACAAGGTGAAGACCTACAAGCATTAGCAGAGCAATTGGTGAAAATTGAACAATCGATTAGTGGTAGAATATCAGAAATTCACCATGTCCCTTCTGATATCGATCCATGGAGACTACTATTATTTATGAATGATGGTTATGAAGTACTTGCTAGTATTGGTAATTTAGCACAAAACATTTCTTTTTATCCTTCCATATTGGAAGAGTTGAAATTAGAAGGTTATCCGGAAGGTATTATTCACCTCGAAGTCGGTTCTTACTTTGAATATGCTGAGGATAATAATTGAGAAATGATAAAGAATTTTTCCATCTATCTCTTAATTCTTCCTATTTCACGCAATATTATTTAATAATTAAGAAAAATAGAAGAAATTATATTGAATATCTTGCGGAAAGTTCAAAAAAATGGTACAAAAAGAAGGGAATTTAATTTATTCATAGAATAGGTTATTGATATCATTGTATAATAAATAGATTACTAATAATAAAACAATTTAGATATATAAGCGTTAGCTAAGGAGGTGCCATAGAATGAACAGCAATGAAGTATACGTAAGTTTAGACATCGGTACATCCAATGTAAAAGTTATCATTGGTGAAATGACCAACGGGGCACTTAATATCATTGGAGTAGGAACAGCAAAGTCAGAAGGAATCAAAAAAGGTTCCATTGTTGATATAGATTTAACCGTTCATTCTATCAAAAACGCGATAGAACAAGCAGAAAAAATGGTAGGATTAGAGATTAAAAATGTCATTGTCGGCGTTTCAGGGAATCATATTTCTCTTCAAAACTCTCATGGCGTTGTCGCTGTCTCAGGTGAAAAAAGAGTTCCTGAGATTGATGATCAAGATATTGCTAGAGTTATGGAAGCAGCTCAAGTTTCTATACCTTTAGACCGTAAGATTATGGATGTTATCCCGAAAGAATTTATCGTTGATGGACTTTCTGGCATTACAGCACCACGAGGAATGATTGGTGTTCGTTTAGAAATGCATGGAACAATAATCTCTGGTTCTAAAACTGTGTTACATAATATTGAGCGATGTGTTCAACGTGCAGGATTAAATGTTTCTTATGTTTGCCTAGAACCATTAGCATCTGGGATGACGGCATTATCAAAGGATGAAAGGAATATTGGAACTGCCCTAGTTGACATCGGTGGAGGAACGACAACCGTTTCCATCTTTGATCAAGGCCACTTACAAGCCATGGTTGAAATCCCTGTTGGTGGTGATCACATTACGAAAGACATTTCAATCGGCCTAAAAACTACGACAGACGTTGCAGAAACTTTAAAACTGAAATATGGACATGCTTTTTACGATAATGCTTCTGAAGATGTCGTTTTCCAAGTACCAATTATCGGTGGAAATAAGCATGTTGATAAAAGCCAATTAGAAATTAGTGATATTATCGAAGCGCGCTTAGTTGAAATTTTACAGCTTGTCGAATTGGAAGTTCGTAAATTAGGTTACAAAGACTTATCAGGTGGATATGTTTTAACTGGAGGAGTTTCATCTACAGAAGGCTTATTAGATTTAGCATCTGAAGTGTTACAACACCATGTTCGCATAGCGGTGCCAGATTATATTGGAGTTCGTGAGCCTCAATACACATCAAGCGTAGGCCTTATTAAATTTACAGATCATCTTGTCAAAGTACAAGGTAAAGGTAAGGAAGTAGCTGCTGGAATTATTGAAGATATAGAAGTTCCGATAAAGAAAGAAAAAGCGCCTAAAAAAGAAAAAAATACAGATGCATTGGCAAAAATTAAAAACTGGACTAAATATTTCTTCGAGTAAAAAGCAGACATCATCGTACAATGACCAAATAGGAGGATCTGATATGTTAGATTTTGATACAAATATGGAATCACTTGCAACAATTAAAGTAATTGGTGTTGGTGGTGGAGGAAATAATGCAGTAAACCGAATGATTGAACACGGTGTTCGAGGTGTAGAGTTTATTGCTGTAAATACTGATGCACAAGCTCTTAATTTATCGAAGGCTGAAACACGTATGCAAATTGGTGGGAAGCTTACACGCGGATTAGGTGCAGGTGCTAACCCTGAAGTAGGAAAAAAAGCTGCTGAAGAAAGCCGAGAACAAATTGAAGAAGCACTTAGCGGTGCAGATATGGTATTCGTAACAGCAGGAATGGGTGGAGGAACTGGTACTGGTGCAGCTCCAGTAATTGCTGATATTGCGAAATCAATTGGAGCATTGACTGTAGGTGTAGTTACTCGACCGTTTACATTTGAAGGAAGAAAACGTTCAAGTCAAGCTGCAACTGGAATCGAAGCACTAAAAAATAGCGTAGATACTTTAATTGTAATTCCAAACGATCGCTTACTAGAGATTGTTGAAAAGAATACACCTATGTTAGAAGCATTCCGTGAAGCGGATAACGTATTACGTCAAGGTGTACAAGGTATCTCAGATTTAATCGCCGTACCAGGACTAATTAACTTAGACTTTGCAGATGTAAAAACTATTATGTCTGACAAAGGATCTGCATTAATGGGAATTGGGGCTGCAAGTGGTGAAAATCGTGCAGCTGAAGCAGCTAAAAAAGCTATTTCAAGTCCATTACTTGAAACGTCAATTGATGGAGCTCAAGGTGTATTAATGAACATTACTGGTGGAGCAAATTTAAGTTTATTTGAAGTTAATGAAGCAGCAGATATTGTAGCTTCAGCGGCTGACCAAGATGTAAACATGATCTTTGGTGCTGTTATTAATGAAGAAATGAAAGAAGAAATTATGGTAACTGTAATTGCTACAGGGTTTGTTGAACAAGCAACTATTGCTGCAAAGCCAGCTCGCCAAAAGACTTTTGTTTCAGGGACAGCTCGTGAAGAAAAAACAACTGAACAAAAAACTACAACAACTACTGTACAACGTAATGGAGCGGAAGATCCTTTAGATATTCCGGCATTCTTACGTAACCGTAGTCGTCGCAGATAATAAAATTAGATCCCTTTTGGGGTCTTTTTTTTATGCTTTATTTTTCTTGATTTTGCGGTTAAATATGAAAAAAACCTCGTCATAATCAACAGTAGCGAAAAAAGACAAAATCTCCGAAAAATTACTGCATGAACCGACACACTTCAAAATAGTATGTACTATATACTTAATTTAAATAGTTGGAGAAAGGAGAAACCCTTTGACGATATACTTAGATGTCATTTGGTTTTTAAATTTTTGTTTTGATGCGTTGTTATTATTGTTGACGGGACTAGTGTTAAAAAGACGTATAACAAAGTGGCGTATAATTTTAGGTGCATTTATTGGATCGACGATAGTATTGTTTATGTTCACACCTTATAATTATATTTTTTCTTTGCCCTTGGTAAAAATTATGTTTTCGCTTGTTATTGTCCTCGCAGCATTTGGTTTTACACGGTTAACTACTTATATGCAAAATGTTGCGATGTTTTATTTTGTTACGTTCGTTATGGGTGGTGGAATGTTAGGAGTGCATTATTTATTTAATGTGCAATGGCTGGAAACGCAAAGTAATTATGAAATCGGCGACCCGGTTAGTTGGCTATTTGTCATCATAGGATTCCCACTCATCTTTTACTACTCGAAAAGTAGATTTTCTTCAATTGAGGTCAGAAAAGTACATTTTGACCAACTCGTTGATGTAACCGTGGTTGTAGGAGAAGTAACAATAAAAACTGTCGGATTAATAGATAGTGGAAACCAATTAAATGACCCAATTACGAGAGCCCCAGTATTAATCATGGACACAAAAAGTTGCAAAGAACAGTTGCCGAAAACATTTTTACATCGTATCGAAAATCCAACAACAATTGGGATGGATGAAGAAGAAACAAAAAACTGTGCTTGGGAGCATCGAATGAAAATTATCCCTTATCGTGCAGTAGGAAGTAGTAATCAATTTTTAATCGCAATCAAACCTGACAAGCTAACGATTAGGCATGATGACGTTAATTATGTAGTAGGAAAAGGATTAGTTGCATTTAGTACAACAACGTTATCAAGTGAAAATGAGTATGGGTGTATTGTCCATCCAAAAATGATCGTTCTAGGTCAGTCTACACAATCAGCATAATGTATACGGTACAAGGGGGATAAACATGAAAAAAATTAAAATTCGTCTTACATTATTGTGGTACAAACTATTAATAAAACTTGGGCTGAAGACTGATGAAGTTTATTACATTGGAGGAAGTGAAGCATTACCTCCGCCATTATCCAAAGAAGAGGAAGCAGAACTTTTAAGTCAATTACCATCTGGTGATAAAGCTGTAAGGTCCATACTTATTGAAAGAAACTTGCGTTTAGTCGTATACATTGCAAGGAAATTTGAAAATACAGGGATTAATATTGAAGATTTAATTAGTATAGGGACGATTGGGCTTATTAAAGCAGTAAATACGTTTAACCCAGAAAAGAAAATTAAACTAGCGACATATGCTTCCCGTTGTATCGAAAATGAGATTTTAATGTATTTAAGAAGGAATAATAAAACAAGATCGGAAGTTTCGTTCGATGAACCATTAAATGTCGATTGGGATGGAAATGAATTGCTTCTTTCTGATGTTATGGGTACGGAAAATGATGTGATAACAAAAGATATAGAAGCAACGGTTGATAAAAGATTATTGAAAAAAGCACTTCATACGTTAAATGACAGAGAGAAACAAATTATGCTTTTACGATTTGGTTTAGAAGGTGATGAAGAGAAAACTCAGAAAGATGTTGCAGACCTTTTAGGAATATCACAATCTTATATTTCTCGCCTAGAAAAGCGTATCATTAAGCGATTACAAAAGGAATTTAATAAGATGGTGTAATGCCATCTTATTTTTAAATGCATAAATTTCCCACTCAAGGAGATACTTTACTTGTACAGCATCTCCTGTTAGGAGGGAAAGATATGGCTCGCAATAAAGTTGAAATTTGTGGCGTTGATACGTCAAAGTTACCAGTTTTAAAAAATGAAGAAATGAGAAAATTGTTTAGAGAAATGCAATCTGGTGAATTACAAGCAAGGGAAAAATTAGTAAACGGGAACTTGCGATTAGTACTTAGTGTAATTCAAAGGTTCAACAACAGAGGCGAATATGTTGATGATTTATTTCAAGTTGGTTGTATTGGATTAATGAAGTCTATCGACAATTTTGATTTAGGTCAAAATGTTCGTTTCTCGACGTATGCTGTACCTATGATCATCGGTGAAATCCGTAGATATTTACGAGATAATAACCCGATTAGAGTATCCAGGTCACTCCGAGATATAGCGTACAAAGCATTGCAAGCACGTGAAAGGTTAATGAGTAAAACAAACCGTGAACCAACTCCGAAAGAAATTGCAGATGAATTAGATGTTCAACAAGAAGATGTTGTATTTGCACTAGATGCTATTCAAGATCCTGTATCACTATTTGAGCCAATTTATAATGATGGTGGAGACCCAATTTATGTCATGGACCAAATTAGTGATGATAAGCAAAAAGATTTGCAATGGGTAGAAGAAATAGCCCTAAAAGAAGGAATGCGTCGCTTAAATGAGCGAGAAAAAATGATACTTACGAAGAGATTCTTTCAAGGAAAAACACAAATGGAAGTTGCTGATGAGATTGGAATATCTCAAGCACAAGTGTCACGTTTGGAAAAAGCAGCTATAAAACAAATGAATAAGCATATTCAACATTAGCCTGTCCGATTTGGACAGGCTTTATTTTTGTATAAATAAACGCTACCTTTCGTATAGACATAGTTACGTATTTCATAACTACAATGGGTTGTTCATATATATATGTAAAGGAAAGGTAGGAGAAGACAATGATAAAAATTTCTGAATTTCAAGTTAAAGATGTTATAAATATTAATGATGGAAAGCGCATTGGTCATGTTAGTGATTTAGATATTAATTTATCTACAGGAAAAATTGACGCAATAATTATAATGCGCAGCGGAAAAATATTAGGTATGTTTGGAAAAGAAGAAGAAGTAATTATACCGTGGAGAAACATTATTAAAATTGGTAGTGATGTCATTTTAGTACGTCATTATGATATGAACGACCATTCGGGACCAAACGAAAACCAAGTGTAGTAGTAAATACTAGAAGGAAGTAAGAAAATCAGATATGATTAACATATGAAAAAGATTTGGGTGAAAAAATATGTACAAAGACTTGCGCGATAATTTCACATTGACAAAGCTCGGTGACAAAAAACTAACAATAGGAATGACGACTCGAAATGGTGGAGCAAGCACTCCACCCTTTTCATCGTTAAATTTAGGCTTACATGTACATGATAAGAAGGAAACGGTTGTACAAAATAGAGGAAAAGTAGCAAGTGCTATAAATTTTCCTTTAAACAATTGGGTATGTGCTGATCAAGTCCATGACACAGTTATTAAAGAAGTAACTACATTGGACCTTGGAAAAGGTGTATACGACTATGAAGACGCGATAAAGGGAACGGATGGCTTGTATACTAAGGAGGCTGACATTCTTTTAACAGCAGCCTTCGCAGACTGTGTCCCATTGTTCTTTGCAGTTGAAGACCCTGCAATCGTAGCTATCGCTCATGGAGGTTGGAAAGGTACAACTTCAAAAATAGCCGCCAAAATGATTGAGCAATTACAAAACAAGGAAGATATTTTAGCAGAAAACGTACATGTTTATATTGGACCTTCAATAGGTGCGTGCTGTTATGAAGTCGATAACAGAGTAATTGAACAAGTAAACAAGAGTTGTGAGAATAATCATTTGTCTTATGAAACTACAAGCAATGGTTATATGCTAGACTTAAAAGAACTTAACCGACAAATTCTTATAGAAGCTGGTGTAATCGAGCAACATATCTCTATCTCACCATATTGTACGAGTTGTCAAAATGAGTTGTTCTTTTCCCATCGCAAAGAAAATGGGAGTACTGGAAGAATGTTTGGTTTTATTGGTATGAAACAGGAGGATTGAAAAAGATTGACTGTTAAAAGAAATTATGAGGAAATAAAAGAGACGATCCGTAATGCTTGTCAAAGGAGGAATCGACAAGAAACAGAAGTTAACGTCATTGCTGTTACGAAGTATGTTTCCTTAAAAACTGCTCAGGAAGCTATTGAGGCAGGAGTTAAGCATTTAGGTGAAAATCGTGTTGAAGGCTTTTTAGAAAAATTTGAAACGCTAAATGGGAAGGCGAAATTTCATTTTATTGGAACATTGCAGTCAAGAAAAGTAAAAGATGTAATTAATGAAATTGATTATTTACATTCATTAGACCGCCTTTCGCTAGCGAAAGAAATCGAAAAAAGAGCAGAAAATGAAGTAAATTGCTTCATTCAAGTAAACGTTTCTGGAGAGGATTCAAAGCATGGCATAGCTCCAGAAGACGTAAAAGACTTTGTCGAAAAGATTAAAGATTATTCAAAGGTAAAAGTTGTCGGATTAATGACTATGGCTC
Source organism: Lottiidibacillus patelloidae (assembly GCF_002262935.1). Taxonomy (NCBI): domain Bacteria; kingdom Bacillati; phylum Bacillota; class Bacilli; order Caryophanales; family Bacillaceae; genus Lottiidibacillus; species Lottiidibacillus patelloidae. Next base: position 500,891 of record NZ_NPIA01000001.1, read on the forward strand.
CAAATATAGAGGATAAGGAAAAGATTAGAACTTATTTTCGTGATTTAAAAAGTCTGCAAATGGATGTTCAAGCGTTAAATATCCGTAATGCGCCTTGCTTAGAATTATCTATGGGTATGTCAAATGATTATGAAATTGCGATTGAAGAAGGAGCGACATTCGTTAGAATCGGCTCAGCTTTAGTTGGAAATGAAACAATTTAATAAATAAATTTCAGTAGAGGTGACTAGTTTTGGAAATGTTAGAACAAATTTTACTTACAGCACTAAATCTTTATAGTTTTGCTTTAATTGGTTATATTTTAATGTCTTGGTTTCCTAATGCAAGAGAATCAGGTATTGGTCGTTTTCTATCGACAATTTGTGAACCTTACTTAGAACCTTTCCGCCGCATTATTCCACCATTAGGTATGATCGATATTTCACCAATTGTGGCAATTTTTGCATTAACTTTTGCAGAAATGGGTGTCATCAGCCTTTTTAACATGTTTACATAAAGGTGACTGAATGAGCATCTACGAACATTATCATAAAGACGAGCATGACTTTGTAGATCAAGTGTTAGACTGGAAAAATCAAGTTGCAACACAGTATGCATATAAACTAACTGATTTTCTTGACCCAAGAGAACAAAAGATTTTATCTGATTTGATAGGAAAAAACGATGAAATTAAAGTTTCTTTTTGGGGTGGGGCGAGTTTTGTAGAACGAAAAAGAGCAATAATTTATCCTTCATATTATGAAGTTTCTACATCTGACTTTATGTGTACAAGTTTTAAAGTGAACTATGCAACGAAGTTTGTTTCAATTGAACATCGCAATGTGCTTGGATCGTTAATGTCCCTGGGCGTTAAGAGAGAAAAGTTTGGTGATGTCATAATCGAAGAAGAAACAGTCCAGTTTGTAATTGATACGCAAATATCTGATTACGTTAAGGTTAACCTAAATAAAATTGGAAAAGCATCTGTTAAACTTATTGAAGTTGATTCCGAAGAATTAGCAAAAGGGCAAGAACAGTGGCATGAGGTAACGGCTACTGTCTCTTCTTTAAGGCTTGATGCTATTCTTTCAGAAGTATATAAACTTTCAAGACAGAAAATCGTGCCACTTATTAAATCTGGCGCTACAAAAGTGAATTGGAAAGTCATTGAACAACCATCCTATGAATGTAAGGAAAATGACTTATTGTCTGTCCGTGGATTTGGACGAGCGAAAATACTAGAAATTAATGGGAAAACAAAGAAAGAAAAATGGCGAATGATGGTAGGAATTAAAAAATAATTGTAAAAAATAGAGGAATATCAAAAAAATTGTCGAAGTATTATAAAAAATTATGTAAAATAGAATTAAGTACAAACTAACAAATAGATAATACACTTGGAGGTGGTCAGAAGTGTCGCTAACACCGCTTGATATTCATAATAAGGAATTTAGTAAAGGCTTTCGCGGATATGATGAAGATGAAGTAAATGAATTTCTTGATCAAATTATTAAAGATTACGAAATTATTATTCGTGATAAAAAAGAATTAGAATCAAGAGTTTCTGATTTACAGGACAAGCTTAGCCATTTTTCTAGCATTGAAAATACGCTAAATAAATCCATTGTCATTGCACAAGAAACTGCTGAAGAATTAAAGCAAAATGCAATGAAGGAATCAAAGCTAATTGTTCGTGAAGCAGAAAAAAATGCTGATCGAATTGTAAACGAGGCTTTAGTTAAATCACGAAAGATAGCTTTAGAAGTGGAAGAATTGAAAAAGCAAGCGAAAGTATATCGTACTCGCTTCCGTATGTTAATTGAAGCGCAATTAGATTTAATTGAAACAGATGATTGGGATCAATTAATTAATACGATCGAAGAAGAAAAAGAAGAAGTAAATTCATAATTCATTAGTTGTTGACGTAGATAGATGTTTTAGCATATAATGATAAGCAAAATTGAAATCATTTAAATCATAGCGTTAACAACGAGGACAGGGACAGTACAGCTCCATTTAATACATAGCGAATCAGGGATAGTGGAAGCCTGAGGTAAAGAAGTTGCTGGAAAATCACCCTTGAGTTCCTTTGCTGAAATAGAGTAAGCAACGGCGGATCATTCACGTTAAGAATGTTGAGCGGGTTATGTAAATAACCTACTAGAGTGGTACCGCGGGAATCTTTCTCGTCTCTTAGGAGATGAGGAAGATTTTTTTGTTTTTCGCTCTGTTAGCTATGATTGTTGATATTTAAAGATAATAGAAGCGTTGCCCGCGGGAAACGTCCGCCTGAAGCTATTCAAAATCAACAAAATTCTTTAACAGCGCTTTTTTAAAAATGAAAAAATAAATGGAGGCTTAATGTAAATGGAGTATAAAGATACGTTAAAAATGCCAAAAACTGATTTTCCGATGCGTGGAAATCTACCGAATCGTGAACCATTAATTCACGATAAATGGAATGAGCTTAATATTTATCAAAAAGTATCAGAAAGAACGAAAGGAAGACCATCATTTATTTTACATGATGGACCACCTTATGCGAACGGTGACTTACACATGGGTCATGCTCTAAACAAAGTTCTTAAAGACTTTATTGTTCGTTATAAATCAATGAGTGGGTTTTATTCACCATATGTACCTGGATGGGATACGCACGGATTGCCAATTGAACAGGCATTAACAAAAAAGAAAGTAAAAAGAAAAGAAATGACTGTAGCGGCATTCCGTGAAAAATGTGCAGAATATGCATTAGGTCAATTGGACAGCCAACGTGAGCAATTTAAACGTTTAGGAATTTTAGCTGATTGGGATAATCCTTATGTCACGCTAGATAAAGCTTATGAAGCGCAACAAATTAAAGTGTTCGGTGAGATGGCGAATAAAGGATATATTTATAAAGGGAAAAAGCCTGTTTATTGGTCACCATCTTCAGAATCTGCATTAGCTGAAGCGGAAATTGAATACCATGACAAGCGATCAGCATCTATTTATGTTGCATTTTCCGTTACAGATGGAAAAGGAGTTCTTGAAGGTGACGAAAAGTTCATCATTTGGACAACAACGCCTTGGACAATTCCTGCAAACTTAGGAATCGCTTTACACGCTGAGATGGAGTATGCTGTTGTCGGTGTGGCTGGTACGAAATATGTTATTGCTTCAGAGTTAGTAGAAAATGTAGCGGCTGAATTAGAATGGGAAAATCACGAAGTTCTGAAAACAGTGAAGGGTGCAGAACTAGAATATGTTGTTGCGAAGCATCCTCTTTATGACAGACAGTCGTTAGTGATGGTTTCTGACCACGTTACAGCTGAATCAGGAACTGGTTGTGTACACACTGCTCCAGGACACGGGGAAGACGATTTCCTTGTTGGAAAGCGTTATAACCTTGATGTGTTATGTCCAGTCGATGATAAAGGAAATATGACTGAGGAAGCACCAGGATTTGCAGGTTTATTTTACGATGAAGCGAATAAACCGATTACTGAAAAATTAAATGAAGTAGGAGCTTTACTAAAGCTACAATTCATTAAACATTCTTATCCACATGATTGGCGTACGAAAAAACCAGTTATTTTCCGTGCTACAGCTCAATGGTTTGCTTCGATTAAGGATTTCAGAGAAGAAATCTTACAAGCAATTAAAGACACGAAATGGGTTCCGCAATGGGGAGAAACTCGCCTTTATAATATGATTAAAGACCGTGAAGACTGGTGTATCTCTCGTCAACGTGCTTGGGGAGTTCCAATTCCTGTATTTTATGGAGAGAATGGCGAAGCAATTATTTCCCAAGAAACAATTGCACATGTTTCTGAATTATTCCGTGAGCATGGCTCAAATATTTGGTTTGAGTGGGATGCAAAGGATCTATTACCAGAAGGATTTACTTCGGAACATAGTCCTGGCGGAACATTTACAAAAGAGACAGATATTATGGATGTTTGGTTCGATTCTGGTTCTTCTCACCAAGCAGTATTGGAAGAGCGTGAAGAATTAAGCAGACCAGCTGATCTTTATTTAGAAGGTTCTGACCAATATCGTGGTTGGTTTAACTCGTCATTATCAACTTCAGTTGCAGTAACTGGAAAAGCACCTTATAAGGGCATTTTAAGTCACGGCTTTGTAAATGATGGCGATGGCAAAAAAATGAGTAAATCATTAGGAAATATTATCGAGCCAGGGAAAATTGTAAAACAATACGGTGCAGATATTATTCGTCTTTGGGTTGCTTCTGTCGACTATCAATCAGACGTTCGTGTTTCCGATGAGATTTTAAAACAAGTATCTGAAGGTTATCGTAAGATTCGTAATACATTCCGTTTCTTATTAGGAAACTTAAGTGATTACAATCCTACTCAAAATAAAGTAGCTGTGGCTGACCTTGCAGAAGTAGATAAATATATGTTAGTTAAGTTAAATAACTTAATTACAAGCGCGAAAAAATCATATGATGAGTATGATTTTGCTGAAGTAACTCACGCAGTTCATAACTTCTGTACAATTGAATTAAGTTCATTCTACTTAGACATTGCCAAGGATGTCCTATACATTCAACCGGAAAATGCCCAAAGAAGAAGAGCGATTCAAACTGTTATGTATGAAACAGTTACAGCATTAACGAAGTTAGTTGCGCCTATCTTATCTCATACAGCAGATGAAGTTTGGCCACATATCCCTCATGTTGATGGTGAGAGTGTATTCTTAACTGATATGCCAGACGAACTAAACGTTGATAATACAGAAACGATTGAAAACAAATGGGATCGTTTTATGGATATCAGAAACGATGTTCTAAAAGCATTAGAAAATGCTCGTAACGAAAAAGTAATTGGTAAGTCATTAACTGCTTCATTGAAGCTATATCCTACTGAAGAAACAAAGGAATTATTAGCATCACTCGATCAGTTACATCAGTTATTTATCGTATCTAACGCAACGATTGCTGGTAAATATGAAGAAGCTCCAGAAACTGCTAATAAGTTTGAACAAATCAGTGTATTAGTAGAGGCTGCTGAAGGCGAAACGTGTGAGCGTTGTTGGATTGTTTCACCGACTGTTGGTGAAAATAGTAAGCATGAAACACTTTGTGAAAGCTGTGCCGATATCGTAATGAACCATTACGAATAAAAAAAGTAGCACTTTGCCATTAAGGTAAAGTGCTTTTTTCATAAAACTAAGATAGAATATAAATAATAAAGATAGATAAGAAGTGAGGGTGGGGTATGAAGTTAGGATATTATGTTTTGGCGGCTGTAATCATTTTAGTTGACCAGTGGACAAAGGAATTAGTTGTAAGGCATATGGAACTTTATGATAGTATTCCATTAGTAAAAGATTTTTTATATTTAACATCACACCGAAATAAAGGTGCAGCGTGGGGAATGTTGCAAGGACAAATGTGGTTCTTCTACATCGTCACGGTAATTGTGGTAATTGGGATTATTTATTTCTTAATTAAACATACGAAAAATGAGCCATTTTTAGGATGGCCACTTAGTTTAATATTAGGTGGTGCAATCGGGAATTTCATTGACCGTGTTTTTCGCGGGGAAGTAGTTGATTTCATTGACGTGTATATCTTCACGTATAACTATCCGATTTTTAACATCGCTGATTCTGCATTAGTCGTAGGTGCATTTACAATCATAATTGCCACTTTATTTGACAACAAGAAAAAAGAGGAGCCTATTAATGAATAAAGTTCAAGTAACAATTGAGGAAAAACATGAAAACGAACGTTTGGACAAAGTATTACCACAATACGATGATTGGTCTCGTAGCCAAGTTCAAATATGGATTAAAGAAGGAAATCTGGAAGTAAACGGTAAAACGGTAAAAGGAAACTATAAATGTAAAGCTGGCGATGAAGTTACGATTAATATTCCAGAACCAGAAGTTTTAGACGTCGTACCGGAAAACATTCCGTTAGATATTGTCTTTGAAGATAGCGATGTTGTTGTAGTAAACAAACCACGTGGTATGGTCGTTCACCCTGCCCCTGGCCATCCGTCAGGAACATTGGTAAATGGGTTAATGTATCATATTAAGGATCTATCAGGAATTAATGGCGTACTGCGTCCTGGTATCGTGCATCGCATCGACAAAGATACATCTGGATTATTAATGGTAGCTAAAAATGATAAATCACATGAGTCATTAGTCGAACAATTAAAAGCTAAAACGACATTAAGAAAATACTTTGCAATTGTCCATGGGGTTATTGAACATGATCATGCAACAATTGATGCACCTATAGGTCGTGATAAGAAGGATCGTCAAAGAATGGCAGTAACAAATGAAAATAGTAGAGATGCGGTAACTCATTTTAATGTAGTAGAGCGCTTTAAAGATTTTTCATTTATTGAATGTCAATTAGAGACTGGACGTACGCATCAAATTCGTGTTCATATGCATTATATTGGACACCCAGTTGCGGGAGATCCTAAGTATGGACCGAAAAAAACATTGGATATTGAAGGACAAGCGTTACATGCTGCAACACTTGGATTTGAACATCCAACAACAGGTGAATTTATGCAGTTTGAAGCACCTTTACCTGATGAAATGACAAAACTTTTAGATGAATTGAAAAAAAGGTCTTGACGCTTTTTACTATCGGTGGCATACTTTAAACAAGCAAATTAAATAGCATCCCTTTAATTACAGTCCCGTGAGGCTGAGAAGGAACTAAGCATTTAATGGGTGTAGTCTACCTATTACTCTGTTTATCAACCCTCTTGCCAGACGGCAGGGGGGTTTTTCAATGGGATGAAAAATAACGAGGTGAAAAAATGTCAGAAAAAGCGATTGTTTTAGACGACCAAGCGATTAGACGCGCATTAACTCGTATAGCTCACGAAATAATTGAGCGAAACAAAGGTGTGGAAGACAGTATTCTTGTCGGTATTAAAACAAGAGGAATATATGTCGCACAACGGTTAGCGAAAAGAATCGAAGAAATCGAAGGAAAGAAAATTGCCATCGGAGAAGTGGATATAACTCTTTACCGTGATGACCTATCGATTAAAACGTCGGACAGAGAGCCAGTTTTAAAAGGTACAGATTTACCGGAGTCTATCCAAGATAAAAAGATTATTCTAATCGATGATGTTCTTTACACTGGAAGAACAGTCCGTGCGGCAATGGATGCAGTAATGGATAAAGGAAGACCAGCGCAAATTCAATTAGCAGTCTTAATCGACCGTGGTCACCGTGAATTGCCAATTCGACCAGACTTTATCGGAAAGAATGTTCCAACATCAAAGTCAGAAAAAATTGTAGTGGAACTAGCTGAAGTGGATGGAATTGACCAAGTAAGTATACATGATAAATAAGGCCCTTTTAAAGACAGTCCAGAGAGACTGAAAAGGGGCAATCGTTCTCTTGAAGACTAGTTTGCGCTTGTAAACTAGTAATCAAGGAAACTTTCTGCCTCTTTACAACAATGTAAAGAGTTTTTTTTATGAGCAGATATAAAACAATGGGGGAATTCAAATGAAAACAAACAATATGATTTTAGACGTAAATGAACGACCACAATTACTGAAATGGATTACATTAAGTTTGCAACATTTATTCGCAATGTTTGGAGCAACGGTTTTAGTACCGATTATCACGGGTCTTAGCCCAGCGGTAGCCTTAGTATCTAGTGGTCTAGGAACATTAGCATATCTATTAATAACAAGAGGAAAAATTCCTGCATATTTAGGTTCATCCTTCGCTTTCATTCCACCAATTCTTGTTGCACAAGGGATGGGAGGACCTGAAGGAGCAATGGTCGGAAGTTTTTTAGCAGGTGTTGTTTACGGAATGATAGCATTACTAATTAGTAAGTTTGGTACAAAATGGTTAATGAATATTTTACCACCAGTAGTAGTTGGTCCAGTAATTATCGTTATCGGATTAGGTTTAGCAAGTGTAGCGATTAATATGGCAATGTATGAAAATCCAGGAGAACAAACTGGATATAGCTTTACTCTTATCACAGTTGCTTTAGTAACATTAGCTGTAACAATTATCGGATCCATCTTCTTTAAAGGATTTTTCGGAATTATCCCGATCTTAATTGGAGTCGTTACTGGTTATTTGTTTGCATATACGCAAGGGTTAGTAGATTTCACTGCAGTTAAAGAAGCGAGCTGGATTGCAATGCCAGACTTCATCGTACCATTTGTAACATATACGCCAGAATTTTCATGGGCAATTGCAGGGATTATGGTTCCCGTAGCTATAGTAACAATCGCTGAACACATCGGTGATCAAATGGTACTAAGTAAAATCGCAGGTCGTAACTTCTTAAAGACACCAGGTTTACACCGCTCCATTTTAGGAGATGGTGTAGCGACAATGATCGCCTCAGTACTAGGTGGACCACCGAATACGACGTACGGAGAAAACATCGGAGTAGTCGCAATTACACGCGTATTTAGTACATTTGTAATCGCAGGCGCAGCAGTTTTCGCAGTTGCATTCGGTTTCATCGGAAAAGTATCAGCATTAATCTCAACAATTCCAACAGCGGTAATGGGCGGGATTTCAATCTTACTGTTCGGGATCATTGCTTCATCAGGATTGCGCATGTTAATAGATAATAAAGTCGATTTAGGTAAGAAAAGAAATTTGATTATCTCATCAGTCATTCTTGTTATCGGAGTTGGTGGAGCATTCATCAAATTGGGAGATAACTTCCAAATGGCTGGAATGGCATTAGCAGCAATTATCGGTGTTGTCTTAAACTTAGTATTACCAGGAAAAGATGAGCAAAAAGAATTATCGTTTGAAGAAGAAATAGAAAGTAAGAAAAATTCTGCAGCATAAATAGTTTCATCCTTTAAAAAAGTTCAGAGAAGCTTTCAAGGGTGTTTTTTAAGAGGGAGTTTAGGCGACCCTCTACTTTTCTACACCCTTCCATATCGGAGGGGTGTTTTTTATTGGAGGCGATCAATTTTGCATATTACAACATTAAACAACATGACAATAGAAGAACTACAGTCTGTCCTATCAGCAGCAAAAAAGTTTGCGGAAGGTAAGCAGTGGGAATTAGAACAACAGATGTTTATTGCCAATCTATTTTATGAAAACAGTACGCGAACAAAGCTGAGCTTTGAAGTAGCTGAACAAAAGCTAGGCTTTAAGATTTTAAATGTTGATGTTCATACGTCTAGTGTACAAAAAGGTGAAAGCCTGTATGACACGGTAAAAACGTTAGAAGCAATTGGAGTTGATGCAGTTGTCATTCGTCATCCCGAGGAAAACTATTTTAAAACATTAATAGAAAATATAAATATACCAATTATTAATGGTGGGGATGGTTGTGGAAACCACCCGACACAATCTTTACTAGACTTATATACGATTTTCGAACATTTTAATAGATTTACTAATCTAAATGTTGTCATTTGTGGTGATTTGCGTCATAGCCGTGTCGCACGTTCAAATGCTGAGGTATTAACAAGGCTAGGAGCAACTGTTAGCTATTCAGGACCTGAAAAATGGTTTGATCATACACTTCCAAAAGGTGAGTTTTTAACAATGGATGAAGCGGTGAAACATGCAGATGTGTTAATGCTTTTACGAATCCAAGAAGAGCGCCATCAACAGGCTAATAATGAGAAGGATACATCTTATTTAGAACAGTATGGGTTAACGGTAGAGAGAGAAAGAAAAATGAAGCAAAATAGCATCATTATGCATCCTGCTCCCGTAAATCGTGGCTTTGAAATTGCAGACGAACTAGTAGAATGTCACCGCTCAAAAATATTTAGGCAAATGAGTAATGGTGTTTTTGTAAGAATGGCAGTGTTAAAATTTGCGCTACAAAATGGAAAGGTGTGAATGGAATGAAAAAATTATTAAAGAATGGCTTTGTCTTAGATACAAAAGGAATGTTAGTCAAAATTGATATTTTAATAGAATACGATAAAATCACAAAAATGAGTGAAGAAATAGTAGCAAAAAATGATTACACCGTTATTGATGTTACAGGAAAGCTTGTTATTCCTGGGTTAGTAGATTTACATGTCCACCTTCGTGAACCTGGCGGAGAAGCGAAAGAAACAATCGAAACAGGGACACTTGCTGCTGCTAAAGGTGGATTTACAACGATTGCCCCAATGCCAAACACGAATCCTGTACCTGACAATGAAGAGACGATGCGCAATCTACATGCGAGAATTCATGAAAAAGCACATGTACGCGTGCTACCTTATGCAGCAATTTCAGTAAATGAAAAAGGGGAAGAGTTAATTAACTTCGCCGAGTTAAAAAATGCTGGTGCATTTGCTTTTTCTGACGATGGTGTCGGTGTTCAAAACGCGGCGATGATGTTTGAAGCAATGAAAGAGGCAGCAGCACTTAACATGTCTGTCGTAGCCCATTGTGAAGAAAATTCTCTTATCTTTAATGGGGCAGTCCATGACGGAACGTTTGCCAAGAAAAATGATATTCCTGGTATCCCATCCATTTGTGAATCTGTACATATCGCTCGAGATGTGCTTCTTGCAGAAGCTGCAAATTGCCATTATCACGTTTGCCACATTAGTACAAAAGAGTCTGTCAGAGTTGTCCGTGATGCAAAGCGAGCTGGAATAAACGTGACAGCAGAAGTTAGTCCCCACCACTTAATTCTTTGTGAAGATGACATTCCAGAAGTTAATACAAATTATAAAATGAACCCACCACTTCGAAGTAGAGAAGATCGTGCTGCATTACTAGAGGGGCTATTGGACGGAACAATTGACTTTATTGCGACAGATCATGCACCACATACAGCGGAAGAAAAAGCTAAAAATATTTGTGAAGCACCTTTCGGAATTGTCGGACTAGAAACAGCGTTCCCACTTCTATATACCCATTTTGTAAAAAAAGAAATAATCTCAATGAAACAGTTAGTCGATTTTTTAACAAAAATCCCGTGCGAAAAATTTCAATTACCGTATGGAGAATTAGCTGTAGGTAAGGTCGCTGATATAACAGTGATTGATTTAGAGGAAGAAAGAGAAATTAATCCAAACGATTTTGCATCAAAAGGAAGGAACACACCTTTTGCAGGTTGGAAATGTCAAGGGTGGCCAATCTTAACAATCGCTTCAGGAAATATAGCTTGGGAGAAGGAGAGTGTCAACGCATGAAAAGAATGCTCGTATTAGAAGATGGAACAGTAATGATCGGAAAAGCGTTCGGAAGTGAGAAGCTTACTGGAGGAGAGGTTGTTTTTAATACTGGAATGACTGGATATCAAGAGCTTTTATCAGATCCTTCTTATGCAGGGCAAATTGTGACAATGACATACCCGTTAATCGGGAATTACGGTATAAATCGTGATGACTTTGAAACGATGAAACCTGCCATTAACGGTCTAATTGTACGGGAAGCTTGCCGCTATCCATCAAATTGGCGAAGTGAATTTTCCTTACACGAATTTTTGAAAATACATGAAATTCCAGGGCTAGAAGGAGTAGACACGCGGAAACTAACCCGAATTATTCGCCGTTTTGGAACACTAAAAGGTAGGTTATGTTCCCTTGAAGAAGATCCTGAGGTGATCGCTTCACAGTTAAGTTCCATGCCAGAAGATAAAAATGTTGTTCAAAGAGTTTCTACGAAAAGCCCATATGCAAGTCCAGGAAGAGGAGCGAGAATTGTTTTAGTAGATTTCGGAATGAAATATGGCATTTTAAGAGAGTTAACAAAACGAAGCTGTGACGTTATCGTCGTCCCTTATAATACAACAGCGGAAGAAATTCGCCGTTTAAATCCAGAGGGTGTTTTGTTAAGTAATGGCCCTGGAGACCCGAAAGATGTCCAAGAAGCGATTGAAATGATCAAAGGAATATTAGGACATATCCCGATTTTAGGAATCTGCCTAGGGCATCAATTATTAGCGTTAGCAGGTGGGGCCGATACGGTGAAAATGAAATTTGGTCATCGAGGAAGTAACCATCCTGTGCAGCATCTTGAAACAGGCAAGGTTTATATGACTTCGCAAAATCATAGTTATGCTGTCGATGAAATGTCACTAGAAAAGACACCTTTTACAGTTACACATAAAGCGCTAAATGATGGATCAATTGAAGGCATTAAGCATAATACGTTACCAGCATTTTCTGTACAATATCATCCAGAAGCTTCACCTGGACCAGAAGATGCAAATGAACACTTTGATGATTTCTTACAAATGGTCAAGAACTTTAAGAGGGGGATAACAAATGCCAAAGCGTTATGATATTAAGAAAGTTTTAGTAATAGGATCTGGTCCAATTGTTATTGGTCAAGCGGCAGAGTTTGATTATGCTGGAACCCAGGCATGTCAAGCGTTAAAAGAAGAAGGGTATGAAGTAATTTTAGTTAATTCAAACCCGGCCACCATCATGACTGATACAGAAATGGCCGATAAAGTATACATCGAACCTCTTACTGTGGAATTCGTCAGTCGTGTTATTAGAAAAGAACGTCCAGATGCACTTTTACCAACGCTTGGTGGTCAAACTGGCTTAAATTTAGCAGTAGAATTAGCTGAAAAAGGTATTTTAGAAGAATATGAAATTGAGATATTAGGCACAAGATTAGAAGCAATTGAGCAAGCGGAAGATCGTGAACAGTTTCGTTCATTAATGAAAGAACTTGGTGAACCTGTAGCAGATAGTGCTATTGTCCATTCCATAGAAGAGGCCAATGCATTTGTTAAAGAAATAGGGTTCCCTGTTATTATTCGCCCTGCTTACACTCTTGGAGGGACTGGAGGAGGAATAGCTGACAATCAGAAGAAGCTAGAAGAAATTATTGCTAGTGGCTTGAAGAGTAGTCCGGTTAATCAATGTTTGTTGGAAAGAAGTATTGCAGGGTATAAAGAAATTGAATATGAAGTGATGCGTGATGCGAGTGATGCTGCAATTGTTGTATGTAATATGGAAAATGTAGATCCAGTCGGAGTACATACTGGTGACTCGATCGTCGTCGCTCCAAGTCAAACGTTGAGCGATCGAGAGTATCAAATGTTACGTAATTCATCCTTAAAAATTATTCGCGCTCTTGGAATTGAAGGTGGATGTAATGTGCAATTTGCACTAGATCCTGAAAGTTTTTCTTACTACATTATTGAAGTAAACCCAAGAGTTAGCCGTTCGTCAGCATTAGCTTCGAAAGCGACAGGATACCCAATTGCAAAGCTCGCAGCTAAAATCGCAGTTGGCTATCACTTAGCAGAAATGAAAAACCCGGTAACAGGGACAACATATGCTTGTTATGAACCAGCACTGGATTATATCGTCTCAAAAATACCGCGCTGGCCATTTGATAAGTTTGCCTCAGCAAATAGAACATTGTCCACGCAAATGAAAGCTACTGGAGAAGTAATGGCAATTGGCAGTAATTTTGAAGAGTCCATTTTAAAAGCTGTTCGCTCACTGGAAACAAATATAGATCATTTAGAAATTAAAAAGTTTGCCTATTTAGATGAAGAGAGTTTAAAGAAACGTATGGAAGTTGCAGACGATGAACGCCTTTTCACTGTGGCAGAGGGAATCCGCCGAGGAATTCCAATTGAAACAATATACCATTTAAGTAAAATTGATCGCTTTTTCCTGATGAAGATGAAAAATATTATTGATATGGAAGAAAAGCTTCTAGAAAACAAACGAAACAATGAAGTGTTAAAAGAAGCGAAACAAATAGGATTCTCTGACAAGAAAATAGCTGAGCTTTGGGCGATGGAAGAGCTTGAAGTTTACAAATGGCGAGAAGAGAATGCGATTTTGCCAGTGTACAAGATGGTAGATACTTGTGCAGCAGAATTTGAATCAACGACACCATACTATTATGGGACGTATGAAGAGGAAGAAGAGTCGATAGTAACTGAAAAAGAAAGCATCTTAGTCCTTGGTTCAGGTCCAATTCGTATCGGGCAAGGTATTGAGTTTGACTATGCAACCGTTCATTCTGTAAAAGCGATAAAAGAGGCTGGTTATGAGGCAATTATTGTAAATAACAATCCTGAGACTGTTTCAACGGATTTTTCAATCTCAGATAAACTTTATTTTGAACCATTAACCATTGAAGATGTCATGCATATTATTCGTTTAGAAAAGCCTAAAGGTGTTGTCGTTCAATTCGGAGGACAAACGGCGATAAATTTAGCAAGTGCGCTTGATGAAAGAGGAGTGCCGATTATAGGGACATCAGTAACAGATATTGATCGAGCGGAAGATCGGAAAAAGTTTGAAAAAACATTATCTAGTTTAAATATTTATCAACCGCTTGGAAAAACAGTAACGGCTGTTGAAGAAGCAATTGAAACTGCAGAAGAAATTGGTTATCCAGTCTTAGTAAGACCGTCGTATGTCCTTGGCGGGCGTGCAATGGAGATTGTTTATAGCAGAAACGAACTGCTTCACTATATGGAACATGCCGTGGAAGTGAATCCTCAGCATCCAGTCTTAATCGATCGGTATTTAACAGGTATGGAGATTGAAGTTGACGCCATTTCTGATGGGGAAACGGTCGTTATTCCTGGAATAATGGAACATATAGAACGAGCGGGCGTACACTCAGGTGATTCGATTGCCGTATACCCTCCGCAAACATTATCTGAAGAAATAAAAGAGAAAGTTATCGAAAGAACAATTGCATTAGCAAGGGCTTTTCATATAAAAGGATTGTTAAATATTCAATTCGTTATTTATAGAGATGAAGTATATGTTATTGAAGTAAACCCAAGGTCGAGTCGAACAGTACCGTTTTTAAGTAAAATTACTGGTGTACCAATGGCAAATATTGCAACAAAGGTAATCCTAGGGCAATCATTAATTTCGCAAGGGTATACAAATGGGTATATCGAGGAACGTGAAGGAGTTTTTGTGAAAGTTCCAGTTTTCTCTTTCGCAAAAATGAGAAGTGTCGATATTACGCTTGGACCAGAAATGAAATCAACTGGTGAAGTTATGGGCTATGATCACACACTTGAAAAAGCACTTTATAAAGGGTTAGTAGCTGCAGGTATGAATATTCCAGCACATGGTTCAGTATTATTGACGGTTTCTGATCACGACAAAGAAGAAATTGAAGAAATCGCCAAGCGTTTTTACAATATCGGCTACCGATTATTAGCAACGACTGGAACAGCAGAAGTTTTAAGAAAGCATTCTTTACCTGTACGAACTGTTAATAAAATTTCGGAAGAAGATGGAGATATCTTAGATGTCATTCGAACTGGAAAAGCACAAATTGTAATTAACACGCTAACGAAAGGAAAGCAGCCAGCACGAGATGGCTTCCGAATTCGAAGGGAAGCGGTGGAAAATGGTGTTGTATGCTTAACATCATTAGATACAGCAACAGCTATTCTCCAAGTTCTTGAAGCAATGACGTTCTCATCTGAAGCAATCAAGGCACCGAGTAAAAAACAGGTGGCATTTGTATGATCAAGAAAGAATGGATGGAAGTTCAATCGATAAGCAAAATTGCTAAACAAATTTATGAAATTGAATTACAAGGAGATTTAGTGAAAGAAATAAAAGCTCCTGGCCAATTCGTTCATGTAAAGGTAGGAAACGGCTTTTCTCCATTATTGAGACGGCCGATAAGTATATGTGACTTTGATCAAGAGGCAAGTACGATGAAACTCCTTTTTCGTAGTGAAGGAAAAGGAACAAAGCTACTAAGTGAAGTTAAAAAAGGAAGCAAAATCGACGTTTTAGGTCCGCTCGGGAATGGTTTTTCTCTTGAGACACTTAATGAAGGAGATACAGCGCTTATCGTTGGTGGCGGAATTGGTGTACCACCTTTGTATGGCTTAGCAAGAAGATTAGTTGAACGAGGGGTCAATGTCGTAGTTGTACTAGGATTTGCTACGGAAGAAGTAGTTTTTTATGAAGACAAATTTAAAGAACTTGGTGACACAATAGTAACAACTGTGGACGGAACTTATGGAGAAAAAGGCTTTGTAACAGATGGAATAAGAAAAAACGATTGGCATTATGATGCTATCTTTGCATGTGGACCGACGCAAATGTTAAAAGCACTTACTTCGAAATATCCAGATGAAAGAGGATATCTTTCACTTGAAGAACGGATGGGTTGCGGTATCGGTGCATGTTTTGCTTGTGTCTGTCGTGCAGAAGAAGGTTATCGCAAAGTTTGTAGTGATGGACCTGTCTTTCCTATCGGGGAGGTTATACTATGAAAAACTTGCAAGTGCAACTACCTGGATTAGACTTAAAAAACCCAATTATGCCAGCTTCCGGTTGCTTTGGTTTCGGTAGAGAGTTTGCTAACCTCTATGATCTAAATGAGCTAGGTGCAATCATGATAAAAGCTACAACTTTGGAATCACGTTTTGGAAATGAAACACCGAGAGTTGCAGAAACGGAAGCAGGGATGTTGAATGCAATTGGCTTACAAAATCCTGGGCTTGAAGGAGTCCTTAGAAACGAACTTCCTTTTTTAGAAAAATATCAATCTCCTATTATTGCAAATGTAGCAGGTTCGACTGTCGAAGATTACGAGATTGTAGCACGAGAAATTTCTCAAGCAAATAACGTTCATGCATTAGAACTTAATATATCATGCCCGAATGTGAAGGAAGGGGGCATTGCCTTTGGAACGAATCCATTAATTGCAGCAAAGTTAACGGAACGCGTTAAAAAAGTCAGTTCTGTTCCTGTTTACGTAAAATTGTCCCCGAACGTTGCAAACATTGTTGAGATGGCTTCGGCAGTTGAAGAGGCTGGAGCAGATGGGTTAACGATGATTAATACACTTATTGGCATGAGAATCGATGTAAAAAGCGCACAACCAATTATTGCAAATAAAACCGGGGGATTGTCTGGCCCTGCAATCAAACCAGTGGCAATTCGGATGATTTATGAAGTGAGTCAACATGTCTCCATTCCAATCATCGGAATGGGCGGAATAATGAATGCGGAAGATGTGATCGAGTTTTTAATGGCTGGTGCATCGGCTGTAGCAGTCGGTACTGCTAATTTTGTGAACCCATTTGTTTGCCCAACAATTATAAAAGAATTACCAGAGTGGATGGACAAATTAGATGTAAATGAAATCTCAGAACTTGTCGGAAGGAGTTGGAAAAATGAACAAACCATTAATCGTAGCCCTCGACTTTCCGTCAAGTAACGAGGCATTATCTTTAGTTAGTCAGCTTGAAATCTATCATCCTTTCGTAAAGGTAGGGATGGAATTATATTACAAGGAAGGTCCAGCAATTATTGAAGAGTTAAAGATGAAAAACTGTAATATATTTTTAGATTTAAAGTTACATGACATTCCTAACACAGTTAAACAGGCGATGAAGCAGCTCGCAAGATTAGAAGTTGATCTTGTCAATGTTCATGCGGCAGGTGGAAAGGTGATGATGGAAGCGGCTTTGGAAGGTTTAGAAGCAGGATCTAGAGTTGGCCGTAAACGCCCAAAATGTATAGCTGTAACACAACTAACTAGTACAACAGAAAATATGCTAACCGAGGAATTGCTCATTCATTCCTCTATGGAAACAACAATTAAACTGTATGCAGCGTTAGCGAAGGAAAGCGGTTTAGATGGTGTCGTATGTTCGGCATTAGAAGTACCTAGCATTAAAGAGGTTTGTGGAAATAACTTCTTGGCGATAACACCCGGTATTAGAAATTCAGAAGATAATAATCATGATCAACACCGCATCGTGAGTCCTGTGCAAGCGAATCGATTAGGAAGTGATGTAATCGTTGTTGGGCGCAGTATTACGGGAGCAAAAGATCCACATTCAGCATATTTGAGAATGAAAAGTGAGTGGGAGGGATTATTATGAAACGAAAGATTGCAAAGAATCTATTAGAAATTGGGGCAGTAACATTAAGTGCAAAACATCCATTTATTTGGTCTTCCGGAATAAAATCCCCAATATACTGTGATAATCGATTAACAATGTCCTATCCAGCGGTTCGAAAAGACATCGCAAAAGGGCTAGAAACTTTAATAAAAAAACATTTTGCAAATTCAGAAGTAATTGCTGGAACAGCTACTGCAGGTATTCCTCATGCAGCATGGGTAAGTGAAAGTATGGAACTCCCTATGGTTTATGTTCGAAGTAAAGCAAAAGGACATGGAAAAGAAAATCAAATTGAGGGTGTTATTCCTGAAGGGAAAAAGGTCATTATTGTCGAAGATTTAATATCTACTGGGGGAAGTGTCATAAATGCAGCTCATGCGTTGAAACAACTAGGCGCAGAAGTTTTAGGTGTTGTTTCTATTTTTACATATGAACTAGAAATAGGTAAAAAGCGCCTAGCAGAAGAGCAACTTTCTTGGTATGCTTTAACTGATTTTGAAACTTTGCTTGCTGAAGCGAAATCTCAAAATGAAATTGACCAAGATGCATATGATTCTATGCTTTCATGGAAAAGAAACCCTGAAAGATGGGGTGTTTAAATATAGGGGGAAAATAAATTGCGCAAAATGGAAGGTAGCGAATTTGATGAGCTCGTTACATTTTTCGATAACATGGCACAAACAAATTGGCTAAGTAAGCTACATAATCGTTTAATTGAACTATCAGGAGACTGGACGAATAAAAATGTTCTAGATGTCGGTTCTGGTACAGGTAGATTATTGTTACGAGGAGTAGATAAAACAAAAACAGTAACAGGAATTGACTTATCAGAGGGTATGGTTCAAAAAAGTAAAAAGCTCTATTCAGAACGAAAATTAACTCATAAATCTAATTTCAAGGTTGGCGATGCTTGCCATTTACCATATGCAAATGAATTATTTGATATTTCATTATCAACATGTGTCATGTTTTTACTACCGAAGCCTGAAGAAGGATTAACGGAAATTTTAAGGGTTACAAAAACAGGTGGTAAATTAGCATTTTTAAACCCTTCTTTTTATATGAGTGTGGAAAATGCAGAAAAATATGCAACGAAACATGGATTAGAAGGATTTGAAAAAGAAACATTATTAAAATGGGCAAATGCAGCAAAAAAACGTCATCGTTATAAAAGTGACCAATTCCATGATCTTTTATTGAAATGTGGAGCATCTTCTGTAGAAAGTGAAGAGCATTTAGACGGCTTGGCATTAATTACTTACGCAAAGAAATAGAAAGATGAATAATTATATAGGAAGGGACTTTAAATTTGAGAAAAATATTAGCTGCCTTTATATTAATTATTATTTTATTTCTAGTATTTATTGGATTAAGATTTGGAAGTGCACTAGCTCAAGAAGGAAATCCCGTGCCCTATCTATTATCAATTACTAAATACGAATTAACCAATAGTGGTTATGAAGAGGTCTTTAGTACCGATTCTGTTATCAGGTATGTTTCTGCATATGAGTTGAAGTATCCCTACGGAATGGCGATAGAATTTATGAAAAATAAAGGCTGGGTTTACAAAGAGCAATTAGGGTCAGGATTTGTATTTGAAAAAAACAACAAAATTATTACTATTAGTACAAGACAATATTCCAAACACTATTTTATATGGGATGTTCCTAAAGAATTGGATAATTAGTTAAATAAAAAAGATAAGCTCAAAGTTGAGCTTATCTTTTTTATTAATAAGTGAATTAAATTGTTTATACTTTGGAGCTAATCAATAGTTATTCTACGTTTAAAAATGAATCTACTGTAAGTGTGCTAGAACCGATAGAGAATGTATGGAATTGTACACTATCGCCAACACTTACCTTGCCAGCTTCAACTTGCGCTTTTGCATCTTCAGATAAAGTAAATGTTGTAGACTCCCCATTAACATTAATTGTTACTGAATCTCCAGCGACCGCTTCAACTTTTCCGCTAACTAATGGAGACTGTTCTCCAGCTGGCATAGTTCCAGCTGCACCGCCGTCATTTTCGCCTGCTCCTAATTCCTGATTATCGTCATTTTGAGCTTTATTATCATCTGCACTACATCCAGAAATTACTGCCAATGCTAGAGCTGAACTAAAGAGAATAGTTAAAAACTTTTTCAATTAAGACACTCCTTTAATTTTTTTTATTTTTGAAAGCTTTCATAGTGATAGTCGTATTTCTTCAGTGGAAGTTACAGGAAATGCAGAAAAATTTCAATTTATCCACAAGTTTAGGCGTATTCCCGATAACGTTTTCAACATTTATAACCTACAGTCATCTCTTAGCATAGATTGATGTAAGAATGGAAAAGGGATGTAGGTAAAATGCTTGAAGAATATATAAAGTTAGCTGATATATGTATTAAAACGTATGTTCAGTATCATCGAGATGGATTATTTACTGTGCCAAAAGGTTATAAAAAAACTGCTGAATTTAAAGCAGAATGGTTTGGCAAGAAAGAGTGGTTTGGATTTATTTTAGAGAATGAGGAAGAGGTAATTATTTCATTTCGAGGGACAGTCTCTGAAACGGATTGGTTAGCTGACTCTTTAGCATTTCATATAGACTTTCCATATGGAGAAAATTGCGGGAAAGTTCACTTTGGATTTTTGGAAGTTTATAAATCATGTAGAAATGAACTATTTGCTGGTCTTAAAGAGATTGATAAGACAAAGAAGGTAATAATAACTGGTCACAGTTTAGGGGCAGCATTAGCAACAGTTTTTGCACTTGATCTTGCGAAGAATGCAGCATTTAAAAATATTAAACTTATAAACTATGCTAGTCCACGGGTAGGTAATCAGAAATTTTGCAATGCTGTTAATAAAGAAATAGCTGAAATTGTTCGGATTGTAAATGTTCATGATGTAGTTACATTACTACCTCCAATTACAATCCCTTTGCCATGTTCGAAAAACAAAGGTATCTTTCGTCATGTGAAAGGAAAGTTCAAAATTAGTGTACAAAAAAATTCGTTTGGTGGTAATCACAATATGGGGACGTATTTGAATGGGCTAAAAAAGTTAAGAAGTACAACATGAGGCTGAGACTAAAATATTATAAAAAAAGAAATAACCGAACTCATTCAGATTTACGACACAATCTGTATGGTTCGGTTGTTCCATTTTTAAAATGAATCTAATATTAGTGGACCTTCAAAATCCTTCGCTTTCCTCGGGCCCGGCCTCAGACTCCTAAGAAAGCTAGGAAACAAGCTTTCTCGGAGGCAACTGAAAAAGTCTCCTTTTAACAGCAAGTAGTAAAGTGAATTATTGATTTCCGATACAGGCACTCGCTTTCCGCGGGCAACGCTTCAGCCTCCTCGGAAAAAATGCACTTCCTGTGGGGTCTTCAGTTGTTGTTTTTCCCGCAGGAGTCTCGTGCCGTCGACTCCAATCAACTGAAAAAATTAATATTTTATATTATGCTTTAACGGAATTTTTTCAGTGGTCACCTTTCTTGCGTGGGCTTCGGACACGGCCTTCCCGTAAGAGTCTCTAAATTTTAACTTAGCCACTTCTATAATTTTCTCCAAAAGTAATGTTAGTCTTTTACAAGTACTTTTTTAGTTTTGTCCCATTCTCTTTAACACTTTATGTATCCTTTATCTCAAACAAAGTGCTCCAGAATTTATGGCGCTAAACGGTCGCTTCAGCTTTTTTTAGCTGATCCAGCTTCAGCAATCAACGTCTAGAAAACTTCACACTCTTCATTTCGATAAGTCTACATCGAATAGCTTCTCTATTCGTGTTTCCTTTATCTTAATCAGAGTGCTCCAGTTTTTACGCCGTTAACCGATTGCTTCAGCTTTTATTTATTTGATCTAGCTTCGACGCCTAGCGACTAGTTAACTTCATACTTCTCACTTGCGATAAGTCAACATCGGTTCGCTTAGCTCTCCGTGTTTTCTTTATCTCATTCGAAGTATTCCAGTTCATACGTCGCTGAACAGTCGTCTCAGCTTTTCTTTTTCAACCTTAAAACGAGGTCTTCACTTGGTGTTACATAGACAGTTTGTTGATTGTCATAAATGACATATCCAGGCTTAGCGCCACTTGGCTTCTTAACGTGGCGGATTTTCGTGAAATCTACTGGAACAGAGCTAGATTGCCTTGCCTTACTAAAAAAGGCTGCAATATTTGCTGCTTCTAAAATTGTTTGTTCAGTAATATCATTGCCTTTAATTACTACGTGTGAACCTGGTATATCTTTCGTGTGGAACCATAGATCATCTTGATTAGCCACTCGGTTCGTTAAGTAGTCATTTTGTATATTGTTTTTTCCAACGAGAATTTCAAAGCCATCAGTAGATAGGTATTTTTCTAATTGTGGTTTTGATTGCTTTGTTTTCTTTTTGGAAGCTTGTTTACTTTTCTTTAAGTAGCCACCTTCAATTAGCTCTTCCCTAATTTCTAAAATATCTTTTAATGATGCACTTTCAATTTGTTGCAATAATCCATCGAAATATGAGATTTCCTCATTTGTGAGAATAAGCTGTTTTTCCACTTCTAAAAGTGATGTTTTCGCTTTTTGATATTTTTTGAAATAGTTTTGTGCATTTTGAGAAGCAGTTTTTTGAGGATCTAATGTGATGGTCACAGCTTCTCCGGCCTCATCATAAAAATTTGATACGGTAATTTTTGAATCTCCTCGTTTTACCATATACATATGAGCTGTTAATAATTCGCCATGTAACTTATATTGCTCGGCTTTTTCTGCATCTTTTAGTGTTTGTTGCAGTTTTTTAATTTTACGTTTATTTTTATTCCATTCATTTTTTATAAAACGCTCTAGGTCAGAAGCTTGCTGTTTCACGCGGTCTCGTTCAGCTTTACCACCGTAAAAGCGATCAAGCATCTCACTGACTGAAGTGAAGGTTTTCTTTTCGCCTTTAATATGAGATAAAGACAAAACGTAGAAAAGTTCTTTTCCATTATCATTAAGTAAAATTTGTGGTTCATATTGTGCTTCTTTTATTTCATTCATCAATTCAACAAATGCTTTCGGCAATGAAGTTGCATTGGCCAGTCCTGCACGATGGACAATTTCATTTGCGACTAAAGGTGATAAACCTGCAAAGTTTTCCACGAGTTGCATTGCGAGCTTACCGCTATTAAAATCTACTTTTTTTAGAACATCTTCTTCAGTAGCTACAAATGGATCAAGTTTATTTTGTTTTGGCGGTTCGATATATTCTGAACCTGGCATGACTGTTCGATGTCGATTCAATGCAGGTGACAAATGCTTAATACTATCTATTATTTTGTTAGTATCGCGGTCAACAACGATAATATTACTATGTTTGTTCATGATTTCAACGATTAGTTTCTTATATGTAACATCACCAAGTTCATTTCTTGAGCGTATGTGAAAAACTAAAATTCGTTCAAATTCAACTTGCTCAACTTTTTCAACAATTCCTCCTTCTAGATGTTTGCGTAATAGCATACAAAACATCGGAGGTTCAAATGGCTTATCATATTCACCTTTCGTTAATTGAACGCGAGAATATGAAGGATGAGCAGAAAGTAATAAATGGCTATTTTTGCTGTTTCCTCGAATTGTAAATAGAAGTTCATATTGATTTAGTTGATAAATTTTTGATATTTTTCCTGATTCAATGGTATTACTTAATTCGTCTTTAATTGCATGCGTTAAAATGCCGTCAAATGACATTTTCTTCACCTCTCATTTGCAATAAGTATAGCATTTTTTTTCAATTACTTGAATATAGATGGCTTGTATAAAGGGACAAGAAGTAGAGAGGTGTCGTAATGAAATGGTATCAGCTATCGATTAAAGAAGTGGAAAAGAACACAAACACTGATTTAGCAAGCGGTTTATCGGAAAAACAAGCGAAAAAACGTCTGCAACAATATGGTCCTAACCAATTAGACGAAGGGGAAAAGAAATCTGCTCTTTTAATATTATTAGAGCAATTTAAAGATTTTATGGTCGTTGTTTTATTGGCAGCAACATTAATATCAGGTTTGTTAGGTGAGTATATGGATGCGATAGCAATTATCGCTATCGTAATAATCAATGGAATACTTGGTTTTTATCAAGAGCGTAAAGCAGAAAAATCACTTCAGGCACTGAAAGAATTATCAGCTCCATTAATGCAAGTAATGAGAGAAGGTAGTTGGGTTAATTTACTTGCAAAAGATGTTGTCCCTGGTGACATCGTTAAAATTAAAAGTGGTGACCGAATTGGTGCAGATTTAAGGATAATTAAAGCAAGTGGTCTTCATATTGAAGAGTCTGCTTTAACTGGAGAATCATTGCCTGTATTAAAGCAGGAAAACGTATTGACTGGTAAGTTAGAAGTTGGCGACCGAACAAATATGGCCTTCATGGGTACGATGGTTACACAAGGGAGTGGAATGGGGATTGTCACTGCGACAGGAATGGATACGGAGATGGGTAAAATTGCTCACCTTCTTCAATCAGCGCAAACATTAAGCACCCCATTACAAAGGAAACTTGAGCAACTAGGAAAAATTTTAATTATTACTGCCTTAATGTTAACCGTATTAGTCGTTATTTTAGGGGTTTATCAAGGTCATGATATGTATAAGATGTTCCTTGCAGGAGTATCATTAGCAGTTGCAGCAATTCCAGAGGGGCTACCTGCGATTGTGACTGTAGCTTTATCGCTAGGTGTTCAAAAGATGATCAGGAGAAATGCGATTGTCCGTAAGCTTCCTGCAGTAGAAACGTTAGGTTGTGCATCGGTGGTCTGTTCCGATAAAACAGGTACAATGACACAAAATAAAATGACGGTAACTCGCGTATGGACGGAAGGGAAATTGTACGAAGTAACTGGTACTGGGTATGAACCTACAGGTAAATTTTATTATCGAGATAACCAAGTTGACCTAAAGACGAATAAGACGCTAGTAGACTTGCTGGCTTTTGGGATGTTGTGTAACAATGCGGAGATTCGCTTTGATAAAAAGCACGACGAACAATATGTATTAGACGGCGATCCAACAGAGGGAGCATTAGTCGTATCTGCAGAAAAAGCAGGTTTAAAGAGAAATAAATTATTAGAAGATTATTCAATAGTTAAGGAGTTTCCTTTTGACTCAACTAGAAAGATGATGACGGTAATTGTAAAAGACCGGCATGGTGAATACTTTGCAATCTGTAAAGGTGCACCAGATGTATTAGTAGAACGTTGTCATAAAATAGTTTCTACCGGCTCTGCAAAAACGATGTCACAAATGGATGAGAAAAAGGTATTAAATACAATTTCAGAGTTAGCAAGTCAGGCCTTAAGGACGATTGCAATCGCATATAAACCATTACCTAAAGGCTTTTCATTTAAGCAAGAAGATGTTGAATGTGAGTTAACTCTAATGGGATTACAAGGAATGATTGATCCTCCAAGGCCGGAAGTGAAAAAAGCGATTGAAGATTGCCGTCAAGCTGGAATTAAAACAGTTATGATAACTGGTGACCATGTAATTACTGCTAAAGCAATCGCTAAACAGTTAAATTTATTACCTGAAGATGGGAAAGTCATGGATGGATATCAATTATCGCAAATGTCAGTTTCTGAGTTAGAAGATGAAGTAGAAGATATTTATGTGTTTGCTAGAGTTTCACCGGAGCATAAGTTAAAAATAGTTCAAGCATTACAACAAAGAGGACATATCGTAGCAATGACTGGTGATGGTGTAAATGATGCACCAGCAATTAAAGCAGCCAATATTGGAGTTGCTATGGGTATTAGTGGTACAGATGTAGCAAAAGAAGCTTCTTCGCTCGTTTTAGTTGATGACAACTTTGCAACAATCCGTGCAGCAATCGAAGAAGGAAGAAATATCTATGAAAATATAAGGAAGTTTATCCGCTATCTTTTAGCTTCCAATGTTGGTGAAATTTTAGTCATGTTGTTTGCTATGTTACTAGCTCTTCCGCTTCCATTGGTTCCTATCCAAATATTATGGGTAAACTTAGTAACAGACGGGTTACCAGCGATGGCCTTAGGTCTAGATCCAGCTGAGGAAAATGTGATGAAACGGAAGCCAAGAAGTCCTAATGAAGGCATATTTGCCAGAAGGCTAGGTTGGAAGATTGTTAGTAGAGGATTTTTAATAGGTATTGTAACGTTAATCGCATTTATGATTGCATTGCATGAGCAACCTGAAAATCTAGTTTACGCACAAACAATTGCTTTTTCAACGCTAGTTATGGCGCAACTTATTCATGTTTTTGATTGTCGTAGTGAAAGATCTGTTTTGCACAGAAATCCATTTAGTAATTTTGCATTAGTTCTGGCGGTTATTTCTTCAGTATTACTTTTATTAGGAGTAATTTATTATGAACCATTGCAACCAATTTTCCATACAACATTTTTACAAGCTCGTGATTGGTTACTAATTTTAGGAATGAGTGCTATCCCTACATTTGCCCTTGCTGGATTTCATTTATTCACTCGAAAAAAATAATAATCTTTTAAAGGTTGTTCCGTTATCTTGAGGAGCAACCTTTTTTAGAAAAGAAATAGTAATTTAGAAGTTCTTAACAAAAGCATTCTTCTTTTACATTTGTTCTGAAGATGGTAAAATTATAGGAAAATTAAATTATTGGAAGTGTGTGTAATGATCAACAGTATGACTGGGTATGGTCGTGCGATTAAAAAAGTTAATAACACAACATTTACCACTGAGGTAAAAACAGTAAATCATCGCTTTTGTGATGTTTCCGTTAAAATGCCTAAAGAGTTTTTATTTCTTGAAGAATTGATAAAAAAAACGGTGCAAGAAAAGTTACATAGAGGTCGAATTGAAGTATACATTACCATTGATAGCCAAGTTGGATGCGAAAAGCAAGTAAACTTAAATACATCTCTTTTAGAACAATACTTGCAACTTATAAAAAATGCAGCTAAAGAGAACGATCTTTCAGGTGAGCTAACAATTGACCAACTTTTACATATTCCAGATTTATTTTCTATCTCTGAAAAAGAAGAAGATATCACGCTTTATCAAGAAGCAATTCTTGATGCCATCACAAATGCAACATTAAGTTGTTTAGAAATGAGAATGGAAGAAGGAAAATCTTTAGAGAAAGATTTATCAAGCCGAATTCTTATTATTGAAGAAACTATTTCAACGATTCAACAATTTGCACCCGTAGTTATAGACCACTATCGTGAGCGTGTGAAACAAAAAATCATAGAATTCATTGGCAGCGATATGCAAGTGGACGAACACCGTCTACTAACTGAGGTTGCCATATTTGCTGAAAAAGCAGATGTCTCCGAAGAGTTAACAAGACTTAAAAGTCACTGTGAACAATTTATAAAAATTATCTCTGGAAGCGGAGTAGTAGGACGTAAACTTGATTTTCTGGTGCAAGAAATGAATCGTGAAGCAAATACGATTGGCTCGAAAGCAAATGATTATCGAATTAGCCAAAACGTCGTGTTATTAAAAAGTGAATTAGAAAAAATTAAAGAACAAGTACAAAATATTGAATAACCCCTTTATAAAACTACTGTATTAAGGCTAAAATATAGGAGGTACATATATATGAGCATAAAGCTTATTAATATCGGTTTTGGAAATGTTGTTTCTGCCAACCGAATTATTGCAATTGTTAGTCCAGAATCTGCACCGATTAAACGTGTCATCCAAGAAGCACGTGATCGTAGTATGTTAATAGATGCAACATATGGAAGAAGAACACGAGCAGTAATTATTTCTGATAGTGACCATGTTATACTATCAGCAGTGCAGCCAGAAACGGTCGGACAAAGGTTAACAAACGATATTGGCGACGAAAATTAGTTGGAGGTTTATATGAAGAAAGATAGAGGATTACTATTTGTCCTTTCAGGTCCTTCGGGTGTTGGAAAAGGCACAATAATGAAAGAAATAAGACAGCAAGAAACGAATTTGAAATATTCCATTTCAATGACAACAAGACAGCCACGTGAAGGTGAGATTGATGGAGTTCATTATCACTTTACAGAAAAAGAAAAATTTCAAGAGATGATTGAAAACAACAAATTGCTTGAATGGGCAGAGTTTGTTGGCAATTATTACGGAACGCCAATTGATTATGTAACAGAGACGTTAGATAAAGGTGACGATGTTATTTTAGAAATTGAAGTTCAAGGTGCATTGCAAGTAAAGAAAAATTATCCTGAAGCAATTTTTATTTTCTTAATGCCACCTAGTTTATCTGAACTTCGAAATCGTATTGTCGGACGAGGGACAGAACCAGAAGACATTATTAACAATCGCTTATCGATTGCACGTGAAGAAATAGAAATGATGAGTTTATATGATTATGTCGTAGAAAATGATAAAGTAGAGTTAGCGTGTGAAAGAATTAAAGCGATCAGCATTGCAGAGCACTGCCGTCGTGATCGTTTAGAAGACAAATACAAGCAATTATTGGAGGCCGAATAATATGTTATATCCATCAATTGATAATTTATTAGAAAAAGTAGATTCAAAGTACAAATTAGTTACGATTTCATCAAAAAGAGCTCGTGAAATTCTTCAACGTCCTGAAGGTGTAATGGTTGAGAAGCCAGTTTCACATAAATCAGTCGGGAAAGCACTTGAAGAAATTTATGAAGAGAAACTTACATTGGTTCAGAAGTAAAGCACAATGATAACAACCTATCAATTAGGTTGTTATTTTTTTAATGAAATGCTAGTGCGACAAGGGTATACGTCAAGAGCTAGGAAGGCGAAGAATTTCACGTTGCTCACAGGACGTGAGCGTTCTTAGTGAAATTAGGGATTGCTTCAGCTTTTCTTTATATGATCCAGCTTCAGCAATCAACGTCTAGAAAACTTCACACTCTTCATTTCGATAAGTCTACATCGAATAGCTTCACTATTCGTGTATCCTTTATCTTAATCAGAGTGCTCCAGTTTTACGCCGTTAAGCGATTGCTTCAGCTTTTCTTTTTTGGAGGGGATTTCATTATGTTAAATAAAAAAATTTTATTATGTGTAACCGGTGGAATTGCTGTGTTTAAAGCAGCAGCATTAACAAGTAAACTTACTCAACTTGGAGCGAGTGTCAAGGTAATCATGACCGATTCAGCTAAACAATTCGTTACTCCACTTACGTTTCAAGCGTTATCGAGAAACCCTGTTTATACTGATACATTTGATGAAAAAGATAGTGAGAAAATTGCTCACATCGACCTAGCTGATTGGGCTGACGTCGTGTTAGTCGCGCCAGCAACAGCCAACAGTATCGGTAAACTTGCGAACGGAATTGCTGATGATATGGTTTCAACGACGATTCTTGCAACTACTTCGGATGTTTGGATTGCTCCAGCGATGAATGTACATATGTATGCTCATCCTGCTGTGCAAAAGAATATGGATACATTAAAAGCTTTCGGTTATCGGTTTATCGAACCTGGTATCGGACAATTAGCATGTGGGTATGAGGGGAAAGGACGATTAGCTGAACCGGAAGATATTATTTCAATACTAGAGAATGAATATAACCAAACCAAGGTATTAAAAGACTTACATATTGTTGTAACGGCGGGACCAACAGAGGAAAAGATTGATCCAGTTCGCTATTTTACAAACCGCTCATCAGGAAAAATGGGCTATGCAGTTGCTGAAGAGGCTCGCAAGCTTGGTGCAAAAGTTACATTAATTAGTGGACCGACAAACATACAAAATCCATCAGGAGTAGAAGTCATTCATGTAAAGTCAGCACAAGAAATGTATGAGGCAGCAAATAGTGTCTTTAACGAATGTTCGATATATATTAGTGCAGCTGCAGTGGCAGACTATCGCCCGAAGACTACATCAGAGCAAAAAATCAAGAAACAGAATGGTGAATGGGCAATAGAAATGGAACGTACAACTGATATTTTAGCGACGCTCGGAAATAAGAAAGATAAGCAAACAGTTGTTGGATTCGCGGCGGAAAGTGAAAATGTGGAACAGTACGCTTTGAAAAAAATTGAAAAGAAGAATTTAGACATGATTGTAGCTAATAACATTACATCTGAAGGCGCTGGATTTGGAGTAGATACGAACATCGTTTCGATTTATAAAAAAGACGGATCGAAAGAAGATCTCCCTATGATGTCTAAGAATGAAGTAGCTAAAACAATTTTACACCATGCACATTCATTGCATGTTAGGAATGAACAAAAATGATTGCAAAAGTAATTGTAGATGTACCAACAAACCAAACGGACCGTCCTTTTGATTATGAGATTCCTGAAAAGTTTATTTCTATTATTGAACCTGGTATGCGAGTAATCGTCCCTTTTGGCCCTAGAAAAATACAAGGATTTATCGTTAGTGTAGAAGAACAGTCTGAACTGAAATCGTTAAAAAAAATCATCGATGTCCTCGATATAACGCCAGTCCTAAACGAAGAGCTAATAAACGTTGGTTTTTGGTTAACGGATAAAACACTTTGCTTTGCAATTTCAGCTTTTCAAGTAATGCTTCCCGCTGCTTTGAAAGTGAAAGTTCAAAAAGACATTGTAGTTAATGCTGGAAGGGAAAATGATCTTCCAGAGCAGATTGCAAATAAATTTTCATCAGGAAAGTCTTTACCTTGGGATGAACTGATGAACGATAAGGAAGACATAGCGTTAATCAAACAGTTGTTAAAAAAAGATATCGTTACAGTTCGCTACAATGTGAAAGACCGAAAACAAGAAAAAACAGTCATTTTTATAACGCCTGCTATTTCCTTAGAAAAATTAAGGGAAGAAGTAAAAAAGCTTGATCGAGCGAAAAAACAGCAAGAAATCTTACAATATTTTATTGAAGGCGGAGAAGAAACAACTGTAATACAGCTATGTGACCGTCTTGGAACAACTAGGTCGACCATTAAAGCGCTTGTTAACAAACAGCTATTAATAGAAAAAGAAGTGGAAGTGTACCGTGATCCATTTCAAGAACGAGAATTTACTAAATCTAATCCACTACCTTTAACTACTGAACAAGCAAAAGTGTTGGAGCCAATTTTGACTTCAATCGAAGATAAAAAGCATGAAACGTTTTTACTTCACGGTGTTACAGGGAGTGGAAAAACAGAAGTGTATCTTCAAGCAATTGACAAAGTCTTAAGAGATGGAAAAGAAGCCATCGTCTTAGTTCCTGAAATATCATTAACGCCACAAATGGTTTTACGATTTAAAGGTCGATTCGGCTCTAAAGTAGCTGTTTTTCATAGTGGTTTATCACAGGGAGAAAAGTATGATGAATGGCGAAAAATACACCGAGGGGAAGTGAAAGTTGTAGTCGGTGCTAGATCAGCAGTTTTTGCACCGTTTACGAATATCGGGATTATTATTATTGATGAAGAACATGAAAGTAGCTATAAGCAGGAAGATAATCCACGCTATCATGCACGAGATGTTGCTATCTTTAGAGGTGATATCCATCAATGTCCAGTTGTATTAGGAAGTGCAACACCTTCTCTCGAATCTTTTGCTCGAGCAAAAAAAGGGGTATATCATTTACTCTCAATTGCTGAGCGTGTGAACGAAACTGCTATGCCAGAAGTGGACATAGTAGATATGAGAGAAGAACTTCGCCAAGGAAACCGCTCGATGTTTTCGGAAGCATTACTAGAAAAATTAAAAGATAGAATTGCTAAAAAGCAGCAATCTGTTCTCTTTTTAAATAGACGAGGTTTTTCTACTTTTGTCATGTGCCGTGAGTGCGGCTTTGTGGTAGAATGCCCACATTGTGATTTATCGCTAACTTATCACCGGAAATCACATGCAATGAAATGTCATTATTGTAATTTTGAAGAACGTGTGTCAGACTTATGCCCTAGTTGTGAAAGTGAACACATTCGTTTCTTTGGAACAGGTACGCAAAAAGTGGAAGAAGAATTAGCGAAAGTTTTACCAGGGGCTCGCGTTTTACGAATGGATGTAGATACGACCAAACGTAAAGGAGCGCATGAGAAAATATTGCAGGCGTTTGGTGACCAAAATGCCGATATCTTACTTGGTACACAAATGATAGCAAAAGGTCTCGATTTTCCAAACGTAACGCTAGTCGGTATTTTAGCAGCCGATACGATGCTTCATTTACCAGATTTTCGTGCGGCGGAAAAGACTTTTCAATTGTTAACCCAAGTTAGTGGTCGGGCAGGGCGTCACAAATTGTTAGGAGAAGTCGTCATTCAATCGTATACACCAGAGCATTATAGTATTCAATATGCTAGTAAACACGATTACCTAGGATTTTATGATGCTGAGATGCAAATGCGCTATCGATTAGGCTACCCTCCTTATTATTTTGTAACACTGATTACAGTTTCACATCCAAATGTTGTAAAAGCGGCAAACGTGTGTGAGAAAATTGTTTCCTATTTAAACAATAACCTATCAGACAAAAGTATCTTGCTCGGACCAGTCGTCTCACCAATTGCGAGGATTAAAGATAGATATCGCTATCAATGCATGATAAAATACAAAGTTGAGTCAAACTTAGTAAGCAGCTTGCGAGAAATAGTAAAACATTATAATAAAGATATACATAATGACCGCCTGCAAATAAGTATAGATTTAAATCCATATATGCTTATGTAAAAAGATAGGCTGAAAGGACGTTTTTATGGCAGTAAAAAAAATTGTGTTTCATCCAGATCCTGTTTTAGAAAGGGAATGTGATGAAGTTAAAGTATTTGATAAAAAACTAAAAAAACTTATAGCGGACATGTTTGATACAATGTACGAGGCTGATGGTGTAGGACTTGCAGCACCTCAAATAGGCATACCCGTACAAGTAGCTGTTGTTGACACTGGTGATTCAGGGCAACTCGAACTTATTAACCCTAAAGTTATCGAACAAAGCGGAGAACAAACAGGTCCTGAAGGATGCTTAAGTTTTCCAGGGGTTTATGGAGAAGTATCACGTGCATTCAAAATTAAAATTGAAGCACAAGATAAAAAAGGACGTTTTTTCACACTTACAGCAGAGGACTTTCTAGCTCGGGCAATTTTGCATGAGATAGATCACTTACATGGCGTGTTATTCACAGAAAAAATAACACGATATTTTAAAGAAGAAGAGTTAATGGAGGAAGAATGAAATGATTAATATCGTTTTCATGGGAACACCAGATTTTTCGGTGCCAGTACTAAGACAATTAATAGACGATGGTTACAACGTAATCGGTGTCGTTACACAACCTGACAGACCTGTGGGGCGAAAACGTGAAATTACACCGCCACCTGTGAAAGTGGAAGCGTTGAAACATGACATTTCAACATACCAGCCTGAGAAGCTTCGTAAATCAGAAGAACTGCAACAAATTCTAGATTTGAAACCAGACTTAATTGTAACGGCAGCATACGGGCAAATTTTACCTAATGAACTATTAGAAGTACCCAAATTAGGTTGTATTAATGTCCACGCTTCTTTATTACCGGAATATCGTGGTGGTGCACCAATTCATTATTCAATTTTAGATGGAAAAAAAGAAACAGGAATAACAATCATGTATATGGTTGAGAAATTAGATGCAGGGGATATATTAACGCAAGTAACTGTTCCTATTCAAGATGATGATCATGTTGGAACGTTACATGATAAATTAAGTGTAGCTGGAGCAAAACTGCTCTCAGAAACGATTCCTTTATTAATTGAAGGAAATGTAACACCTAAAAAGCAGGACAATGAGAAAGTAACATATGCTTGGAATATTACTCGCGAACAAGAAAAAGTTGATTGGAATAAATCCGGGCAAGATATATATAATCACATTCGTGGTTTACATCCATGGCCAGTTGCTTATACAACATATAAGGAAAAGACAATGAAATTATGGTGGGCACAAAAAATTAACAGTAAAAAACAAGCCGAACCAGGAACGATTATTGAAATAAAAGAAGAAGGATTTGTTGTAGCAACAGGAGATGACACTGCTATTCTTATAACAGACTTGCAACCTGCAGGTAAAAAAAGAATGAGTGGGGAGCAATTCCTTCGCGGAGCTGGAGCAGCAATGGAACTTGGGGAAAAGTTAGGAGAATAGGATGAAAACAAAAAACGTTCGAGAACTTGCCCTTGATATATTATTGCAAATCGAAAAAAACCAAGCGTATAGTAACTTATTACTAAATCAAAAAGTAAATGAGGCTAACCTAAATAGAAAAGATATCGGTTTACTTACGGAAATCGTTTATGGAACGATCCAAAGAAAAAACACGCTTGATTTTTATTTAGAGCCGTTCATAAAAAAGCAGAAAAAAATTGAAACTTGGGTCATTGTTTTACTTCGACTATCATGTTATCAAATGGTATTCTTGGACAGAGTTCCTTCACATGCTGTTATCAATGAAGCTGTTGAAATTGCTAAAAAGCAAAGTCATAAAGGAATTTCTGGCATGGTAAATGGTGTCTTAAGGAATTTACAACGAAATGACCTTCGAAACCTTGATGAAGTTACAAATCAAGAAGAACGACTAGCTATTGAACTTAGTCATCCGACATGGCTAATTAAGCGTTGGTTAAACCAATTTGGTGAAGAAGTTACTCGTGAAATGTGCCAAGTTAATCTAAAGCCACCGCAAGTAACAGTTCGAGTAAATCAAATGAAGGCAAATGTTGATGAAATGTTAACGATTCTCTCAGAAGAAGGTCTTGAAGTGGAAAGAGGAGACTTATCTGAGGATGCGATTAAAGTAATCACAGGTAATGTACCGAACACGAAAAGCTTTCAAGATGGCTTCATTACAATCCAGGATGAGAGCTCGATGCTAGTTTCACGGGCGTTAGGGCCAAGGCCAAGTGAAATAGTGTTAGATAGTTGTGCTGCTCCTGGTGGTAAATCGACACATATTGCTGAAATGATGGAAGGTTCAGGAAACGTTGTAAGCATAGATTTACACGATCATAAAGTGAAATTAATCGGCAAAGCAGCAGAGCGATTAAAGTTAGAGAATATTGAAACAAAAGCAATTGATAGTCGGAAGTTGCATGAAATTTATGAAAAAGAGACATTTGATCGCATCTTAATTGATGCTCCTTGCTCAGGTTTTGGTGTAATTAGAAGAAAGCCTGATATAAAATGGGCGAAGAAAGAACAAGATATTAATAACTTAGCAAGTATACAGAGGAAGATTATTGATGCAGTAGCACCACTTCTAAAAAAAGGTGGGACACTTGTCTATAGTACGTGTACACTTGATAAGGAAGAAAATGAAAATATTGTTGAAGCATTTTTAAACAATAGTAATGAGTTTACGCTAGACGATACATTAATGGAACGGATGCCTGAAAAGCTTTCGGATATCGTTAAAAACAATAAAGGCATGATACAGTTACTTCCACATTATTTTCAAACGGATGGTTTTTTCATCGCTTGTTTAAAGAAGAAGTAACAATTGTAGGAAGGTGGAATTATGGAACAATTAAAAAAAGAACCGAAAACGAAAAAGGTGTTGGATAAACCGTCCATTTACTCTTTTACTTTATTAGAATTAGAAAAGTGGCTTAAAGAGCAAGGCGAGCCTAAATTCCGTTCAGGGCAAATTTTTGAATGGTTATATACAAAGCGAGTAACTACTTTTGAAGATATGACAAACTTGTCAAAAGAATTACGTGAAAAATTAGCGAACGAATTTCTTTTTACCACGTTGAAAGAAGTAGTAAAACAGACGTCACAAGATGGCACAATTAAGTTCTTATTTGAACTATATGATGGCAACTCAATTGAAACGGTTTTAATGCGACACGATTATGGAAATAGCATTTGTGTAACGTCACAATGTGGTTGTCGTCTTGGATGTACATTCTGTGCTTCAACACTTGGTGGTTTAAAACGTAATTTGGAAGCTGGAGAAATAGTTGAGCAAGTAGTACATGTTCAACGTGCTTTAGATGAAACAGATGAGCGAGTAAGTTCAATTGTAGTAATGGGAATTGGTGAACCGTTCGACAACTATGATGAACTAATGAACTTCCTGCGTATCGTTAATCATGATAAAGGCTTAAATATAGGCGCTAGACATATTACAGTTTCTACAAGTGGAATAGTACCAAAAATTTATGAGTTTGCTGACGAAGGTATGCAAATCAATTTTGCAGTATCCCTTCACGCACCTAATACAGAAATTAGAAGTCGCCTAATGCCAGTAAACAGAGCATTCCCATTACCGAAACTTATGGATTCAATTCGTTACTATATTAAGAAAACTGGACGTCGCGTCACATTTGAATATGGCTTATTTGGTGGGGTAAATGATCAAATTGAGCATGCGGTAGAGTTAGCAGAACTAATAAAAGATATAAAGTGTCATGTTAACTTAATTCCAGTTAACTATGTACCTGAGAGAGATTATGTTCGAACACCGCGTGAACAAATCTTTGCATTTGAAAAAGAACTTAAAGCTAGAGGTATAAATGTAACGATACGCCGTGAGCAAGGGCATGATATTGATGCAGCTTGTGGCCAGCTACGTGCAAAGGAGCGAAAAGAGGAGACGAGGTGACCGGAGATGGAAAGTGTTTTTATCACTGACCGGGGAAAAGTAAGAGAACTTAATGAAGATTGTGGTGGCATTTTCACAAATAAAACGAATGAAAAACTAGTAGTTATCGCAGACGGAATGGGTGGGCATCGTGCAGGCGATGTCGCAAGCAATATGACTGTCGATTTGTTCAAGCAATTGTGGGAACAGATAGAGAATATAGATTCCCCTGACCAAGCTGAAAACTGGTTTTCTGAAGTTGTTTTAGAAGTGAACAAACAAATATTAGCCCATTCCAAAAGTAATGAACATTGCGAAGGAATGGGAACAACAATTGTAGCTACTATTTTAACAAAAGATTTTGCTACAATTTGCCATATTGGAGATAGCCGCTGTTATATTGTCAATGATTCATCGGTTCAGTTATTGACTCAGGACCATTCCTTAGTAAATGAGTTATTAAAAAGTGGACAAATAACGGAACTAGAAGCTGATAACCATCCAAAACGGAATGTTTTAATCCGTGCATTAGGTACTGACGAAAATGTCGAAGCTTCAATTCAAACAATTGGTTGGGATGAAGGCGATACAATGTTACTTTGTTCTGATGGCCTTTCTGATAAATTGCAAACCATGGAAATGGAAAGCATTCTCCTAAACGGACAAAACGTAAAGCTAAGAGCCGAAAGATTAGTAGAACTTGCTAATGAAAATGGTGGAGAAGATAATATTTCGGTTGCTTTAGTAGAACATAAACCAGTTTGTTCAGAAGGTGGGTGTTAGCATTGATTGGGAAACGGTTAAATGCTCGATATCAACTTGATCAAGTAATTGGTGACGGCGGAATGGCCACGGTTTATAAAGCGAAAGATGTCATTTTAGATCGTGACGTTGCAGTTAAAGTACTTCGACCAGAACACGGAAATGATCCTGAGTTTATACGCCGCTTTCATCGTGAAGCGCAGGCCGCTACTAGTTTAGCTCATCCTAATGTTGTTAGTGTTTATGATGCTGGAGAAGATAAAGAACTTCATTACATTGTCATGGAACTTGTTGAAGGGCAAACGTTAAAAAAATATATTAATGAAAATAAACCACTATCACTAACAAAAGTAATTAATATTATGACCCAATTAACGGATGGTATTGCACATGCCCATGATAACAACATCATTCATCGTGATATTAAACCACAAAATATATTAATTGATAACGAAGGTACTATTAAAGTAACGGATTTCGGTATTGCCCTTGCGTCTAGCTCTTATACAATTACCCATACGATGTCAGTATTAGGCTCAGTTCACTATTTATCACCAGAGCAAGCTCGTGGTGGTCTAGTTAATGAAAAGTCTGATATTTACTCGCTGGGTATTGTTCTTTATGAGCTTGTAACTGGTCGTGTGCCATTTTCTGGTGATACTGCTGTTTCTGTTGCAATTAAGCATTTGCAAGGTGAAGTACCTTCGCCAAGAAAATGGAATCCAAATCTGCCACAAAGCTTTGAAAATGTCATATTAAAAGCAATGGCAAGGGATCCAAAGTACCGCTACAAGACAGTTAAAGATATGCAATTAGATATCGAAACAGCGTTGCTCGAGTCAAGAAGAGGAGAACGACGTTTTGTTATTCCTACAATTGACGAAGAACATACAAGAGCAATACCAAATATTACAACAGAAGCTCAACTTAAGAGAATGAAGAAGGAACAACAACCGATGAAACCAAACAATAAAAAAGCATTTATTTTTTTCTCGATCTTATTTTTTCTTATATTAAGTACAGTTTTCGCAAGTATCGTATTTCCTAAAATACTTTCTGTTAATGATGTTGACGTCCCAAATGTTGTTGGAATGAATGAGGCGCAGGCAAAAATTGTTTTAAACAAATATGATTTGCAACTAAAGACTCAGGAAGTTTACGATAATACTGTTCCTGTAGGGCAAATTATTGAACAAATCCCCAACGCCGATATAGCCGTAAAAGAAGGTAGTTCAATAAAGGTAAAAGTTAGTTTAGGTAAAAAGCCTATCATCTTAGACCGCTTCGTTGGGCAAACAAAAGAAAGTATTGAAGAAACATTATCACAATTAGGAATTACAAATTATGAATTTGTCGAAGAGGTAAACGAAAATTATCCTGAAAATATCGTCTTTGATCAAGAACCGGGATTTGGTGAAAGGTTTTCTTTAGAAACGGATGTGCTTACTCTCTATGTAAGTGTAAAGCAACCAACGTTTCCTATTGATAACTTAATTGGCTTATCACAAGAAGATGTTTATCGTTATATGAACGATAAAAACCTATCAATTATTCACCAAGAGCAATATTCTGATACAATTGAAAAGGGTTATGTCATTGCGCAAAATCCTGGATTTGGAACTGAAGTAGAGCGTGGAACGGAAATAGAAGTTGTATTTTCGAAAGGTCCGAATCCTAATCAACCAATTACAGTGTATAAAGAAATAAAAATTAACATTCCGAATCAATCGAATAATGAAACATATGATATTCAGATTTCCTATAGCGATGCAAACCATGAAAATAGTTTGTTTATAAGTGAAACAATATCAGAAACGACGACGTACACAGTTCCATTGACGATTAACCCTAATAGTACGGGATCTTACAAAGTTTATATAAATGGAAACATGAAAGATGAAAAAGTATTTCGTTATGAAGACGAAAAAAACAGATAAGATTGGAGGGCTAAAATGCCAGAGGGAAAGATTATAAAAGCGTTAAGTGGGTTTTACTATGTATTAAGTAATTCGGAAGTATACCAATGTCGAGGGAGAGGCGTATTTCGTAAGCGAAATATTTCTCCGCTTGTAGGTGATTATGTAACCTTTGAACCTGAAACGATGACAGAAGGAACAGTTGTTGAGATTGCTGAGCGTAAAAATGAATTAATTAGACCGCCTATAGCTAATGTTGATCAAGCAATTCTCGTATTTTCAGCGACTCAACCACAATTTAGCGATGTCCTTCTTGACCGTTTTTTAGTATTAGTAGAAGCTAAACATTTAAAGCCGATTATTTGCATTTCAAAAGTAGATTTATTGTCAGACGAAGAATTGAAAAATATTGTTCAATACAAAAATCTGTATGAAAGCATTGGTTATGATGTTTTACTTACTTCTACAGAAACGAAAGAAGGGATTGAACAACTGCGTCCATTTTTAGAAAAAGGTGTCAGTGTGTTCGCTGGTCAATCAGGTGTTGGTAAATCTTCGATGCTAAATGCATTAAATGAAGAGTTGAATTTGGAAACAAATGAAATTTCTAGCCACCTTGGTCGTGGAAAGCATACGACAAGGCATGTCGAGCTTATGCCAGTAGGGGATGGTTTTGTTGCTGATACTCCAGGCTTTAGTTCTTTAGACTTTGAGGAAATGGAACCCGAAGACTTAACGCTTTGCTTTCCTGAAATGCGCGAAGTAATGGATAATTGTAAGTTCAGAGGCTGCTTGCACCAATCTGAACCTAAATGTGCAGTGAAGGCTGCTGTTGAAGAAGGAACCATTTCGGCAGCGCGTTATAAACACTATGAGGCATTTTTAGCTGAAATAAAAGAGCAACGGAGGTATTAATATGGTCAAAATAGCACCTTCTATTCTTTCTGCTGATTTTGCAAAACTTGGCGCAGAAATTAAGGACGTGGAAAATGGCGGCGCAGATTATATACACGTTGATGTAATGGATGGTCATTTCGTCCCTAATATTACGATAGGACCATTAATTGTTGATGCGATTCGGCCGCATACTACCTTACCATTAGATGTGCATTTAATGATTGAAAATCCAGATCAATATATTGAGCAGTTTGCCAAAGCAGGTGCAGATATAATTTCAGTTCATGTTGAAGCTTGTAAACACTTGCACCGGACAGTTCATTTTATTAAAAGTCTCGGTGTCAAAGCTGGAGTTGTGATAAATCCTGCAACACCTGTAGCAATGATAGAAGATATTATTACCGATGTTGACCTTGTTTTACTTATGACAGTAAACCCTGGTTTTGGAGGGCAGAGCTTTATAAAAAGTGTCGTACCAAAAATTCGTCAAGTTGCAGATTTAACAAAGAAGCATAACCTTTCAATTGATATTGAAATTGATGGTGGTGTAAATCCAGAAACGGCTAAAATTTGCGTAGAGGCGGGAGCGAATGTTTTAGTGGCGGGGTCTGCTGTATTTAACTATGAAGACAGAAAAGCGGCTATTCAAGCAATTAAAAACAATATTTAACGATATACATAGTCCTTAAAATCTCCTTGCTTACGTAAGGGGTTTTTCTTTTTTCTGTGGAATAAAACAATTTGGAAAATAATACAAAATAACTATATTCATCATTTAATAAAAATGAGATGATTATAATTAAAAGGAAGAATTTCAAGTGATTTGAGGGGATAATCAATGTTCGAAGATAGCTCAACAGATTTTATGTTTACTTTTGGTCCAATCTTTATTGCAACAATCTTTTTTATAGTTATTTCGGTTTTTATCATAATTATTATTACAGGAATCATGCAATGGACAAAGAACAATAAAGCACCGAAGCTAAACGTTAATGCAAAAATAATTACAAAACGAACTGCTGTTAAAGGTGGAGGAGAAAGTCGCGCTTACACAAAGTATTATGTCACGTTTGAAATGGAAAGTGGCGACAGGATGGAATTGCAAGTGAAGGGGAATGATTTCGGCGTACTCGCTGAAGGGGATGAAGGAGAGTTATATTTTCAAGGTACGCGATATTTAGGTTTTGATCGAACAAGGATTAAAGAACTTTAATAGCAAGTAAATGGAGCTTTTCTTATTATTAAAAATAGGTATAGAAAGAAAGTAATGATGATCGTCTTTGACGATCTTTTTTTTATGTCTAAAATTAAATCTTTTCTATTGACAAAAAATTGTGCAGAAGATAAAGTTGCACTAAGGAAACTTTTTAAGTCTAATGCATAAAATATAGTTGAGTAAAATAATTTAAGTTACAGGAAACATGCACATGCTTTTTAAGGATTGCATAATATTGACTGTTGCCGAAAGTTTTGATTCAAACCAAAAATAAATTACTTATGAAAAAGGGGAAATCGAGATGAAGAAAATTAAAATGCTTTTTTTCTTATTATTATCATTAGGGATCATAGCTGGTTGTAATACGACAGAGAATAATTCAGATAAAATTCAAGTTACTACGACAATAGGTATGATAGCAGACATCGTAAAAAATGTAGGTGGAGATCTTGTTGAAGTAAATGGATTAATGGGACCTGGTGTAGATCCCCACTTATACAAAGCTTCACAGGGAGATATCGCTAAATTAGAAAATGCAGACATTATTTTTTATAACGGGCTAAATTTAGAAGGAAAAATGAATGATATATTCGTAAAAATGGCAAGAACGACACCAACGTATGCGGTGACGGAAAAAATAGACAAAAAGTACTTACTTGATGATCCTGAAAATCCTGACCACATAGACCCACACTTATGGTTTAACGTAGAGTTATGGATGAGTGCTGTTGAAGTTGTGCGTGATGCAATGATTGAGCAAGACCCTGAAAATAAAGACGACTACACAAAAAATGCAGAAGCTTATTTAAAAGAGTTAGCAGATTTACATGAATATGTTAAGGCGCAAGTTGCAACTGTTCCTGAAGAAAGTCGCGTCTTAGTTACAGCGCATGATGCATTCGGTTACTTTGGCAACGCATACGGATTTGAAGTAATGGGCTTACAAGGATTAAGTACAGACTCAGAGTTTGGTTTAAAAGATATTAAGCATTTAGTTGATGTATTGGAAAATCGTAATATAAAAGCGGTATTTATTGAAACTAGTATTTCAGATGAATCGATAAAAGCGCTCGTTGAAGGGGCGAAAAAACGAGATCATCAAGTATCAATTGGTGGGGAGCTATTCTCTGATGCAATGGGTGAACCAGGTACAGAAGAAGGTACGTATATTGGAATGGTAAAACATAATATCGATACAATAGTTTCTGCACTAAAGTAAAAGAAAGGTGTGGTTTGATGGAACCTGTTTCAGTCGAAAACTTAACAATTGCATACCACCAAAAGCCGGTTCTTCAGGAGGTTTCGTTTACTGCTCCAGAAGGGAAGTTAATAGGTATTATTGGACCAAATGGAGCAGGGAAGTCAACGTTAATTAAAGGAATTCTTGGTTTAATTCCTAAAGCATCTGGTGAAGTGCAAATTTACGGAAAATCTTATAAAAAACAACGAAAAACAATCGGATACGTACCACAACGTGGATCAGTAGATTGGGACTTTCCGACAAATGCGTTGGATGTCGTTTTAATGGGACGATACGGTCATATCGGTTTATTGAAATGGCCAAGTAAAAAAGATAAACAACTTGCGCTCGATTGTTTAGATAAAGTAGGAATGCTTCAGTTCGCTGACAGACAAATTAGTCAGCTTTCTGGAGGGCAACAACAACGTGTGTTTCTTGCAAGAGCTTTAGCGCAAGATGCAAGCATTTATTTTATGGATGAACCGTTTGTCGGTGTTGATGCTGCGACGGAACGGGCAATTGTCACATTGCTAAACGAATTAAAAATGCAAGGAAAGACGGTACTTGTTGTGCATCATGATTTGCAAACAGTTAAAGATTATTTTGATACAGTTTTATTATTAAATAAGCGAAAGATTGCGATGGGACCGACCGAAGAAGTATTTACGATTGAAAACTTGCAAAAAACATATGGTGGTCGTTTAGCATTTTTAGAAAATAATAATGGTACAGCAGTACTTCAAAAAGGGTGAGTGCCATGAATGAATTTCTTAGCTTGTTAAATGATGCTAATACACAATGGGTAATTATGAGTACATTTTTACTTGGACTAAGCAGTGGGGTGCTAGGGAGCTTTGCATTATTACGAAAGCAAAGCTTAATTGGAGACGCAATGGCTCATGCAGCACTCCCTGGTATTTGTGTCATGTTTTTAATCATAGGTTCTAAATCTATTGGACTATTTATGGTCGGGGCAGTAATTGCTGGTTTACTAGCTTCCTTTTGCATTTACTATATTACGAATAATTCGCGAATTAAAGAAGAAACGGCAATTGGGTTAATCCTATCTGTGTTCTTTGGTTTTGGAATAGTTTTATTAACTTATATTCAGCACAATGCCAATGCTAATCAAAGTGGGTTAGATGACTTCCTATTTGGGCAGGCAGCTTCTCTAGTTGGTGAAGATGTGAAAGTGATGGCTATTGTATCGACTATTTTACTAGTAATCACAGCACTGCTATTTAAAGAGTTTAAACTATTAAGTTTTGATCCTGAATTTGGCAAAGGGATCGGCCTTCCT
This sequence comes from Lottiidibacillus patelloidae, assembly GCF_002262935.1. NCBI lineage: Bacteria > Bacillati > Bacillota > Bacilli > Caryophanales > Bacillaceae > Lottiidibacillus > Lottiidibacillus patelloidae. The sequence goes on from NZ_NPIA01000001.1 coordinate 544,497, forward strand.
GCAGGGTTTTTAAACTTTTTATTAATGGTCTTAATTGTTGGTGCAGTAGTAATTGGATTACAGGCGGTTGGGATTATTTTAATGGCAGCAATGTTAATTACACCTGCAATTGCAGCGAGATTTTGGGTAGAAAAGCTTAGCTCGATGGTGATTGTTGCAGGATTATTCGGAGGTATATCTGGTATTTTTGGAACGCTCATTAGTACGCTAGCGTTTTCGATGCCAACAGGTCCACTAATTGTTCTAGCAGCAACCATTTTATTTATAATTTCGATGTTATTTGCTCCTAAGCGCGGATTACTAATGAAGATGTATAACCATATTCGTTTAAAGAAAAAGTTACAACGCCATAAAATAGTGCTCTCGTTATATAGTGAATTAGAAACTTTATATAAAAGTCGCTTTAATAAACAGCTATTAGAAGGAATCCATTTAGAAAAAATATGTTCTAGAAGTGGCTTCTCTGAACGTTTAACATTAAAAACCTTATTAATGTTACAAAAAGAAAAGCTCGTAAGTAATATGGATGATAATTGGAGTTTGACTGATTTAGGGTTAAGTTATGCCTACGAAGGTACGTTAGATCAACGACTTTGGGAAATTTTCTTAATGTACGAAATGAAGTATGCTTCATCGAAAGGTGAATTTACTTCCATTCACTTTACAAAGCAGATGAATAAGCAGACCGTTGCTGAGTTAAAAGAATTATTACACTCGCATGGATTACATCCTGAATTAACAAATGATGCATATATTACAGTGAAAAACACAGTCCTAAGCAAACAAAAGTCCTTAAAAGCTAAAGGAGCGATGTCACATGAGTAGTGCAGCTTGGATAATGTTAACTGGTTCGCTCGTTGGAATTTCATGTGGTATTGTTGGCTGTTATTTAATTTTACGTAAAATGGCAATGCTTGCTGATGCAATAAGTCATACAGTTTTATTAGGAATAGTATTAGCATTTTTATTTACAGGTAGTTTAAGTAATGTATTTATGGTTATAGGTGCTGGAGTTATCGGTGTTTTCACAGCATTTCTTGTGCAACTTTTACATTCTAAAGGCATTCAATCAGATGCAGCAATTGGTGTTGTTTTCACTTCTATGTTTGCTTTTGGTGTAGTTCTCGTTTCATTATTTGCCAAGCAAGTGCATTTAGATGTAGAACACGTTTTGTACGGAGAAATCGCCTATGTGCCATGGAATACACTAACAATTGCTGGAATGGAACTTGGCCCACAAGCGGTATGGGTATTAAGTATCATCTTAGTTATCAATATTATTCTTATTTTGTTTTTCTATAAAGAATTTAAAATAAGTTCCTTTGATCCACAAATGGCAGCTGCAATTGGAGTTCCCGTTGTATTTATTCATTATTTATTAATGGGTATGACTTCACTTACTGCAGTTTCAGCTTTTGAAAGTGTAGGGGCAATATTAGTTGTTGCAATGTTAATTGTACCTGGAGCAGCTGCTTATTTATTAACTGACAAACTTCACATTATGCTAATTCTTTCAGCCATTATTGGGGTTTTATCCGCCATCGCAGGTTATCAAATTGCGTATATATTCAATGTTTCAATTGCAGGTGCAATGGCGTCCGCGGCAGGACTTATTTTCTTCATAGTCTTTATTGCATCACCGAAACATGGATTAATAGCTAAACGATTAGCGACTCGAAATGTATCAAAAGAACTATAGGTAAGGGACAAACGATTTTTTTTCGTTTGTCTTTTTCTTTTTTATAAGCAAAACGAAGTAAAACGAGTTGTTCCTAAATGTAGTAAAATAAGAATCAAAATCGTAGACATCAGTAATAACGAACATTTATTTTGACATCATTTTAATGCAACAATATAATGCAAGAAAACATCGAGGGTGATGTCACAGTGGGGTAATGAAATATGGCCTGTAACGCCAATTAGCAAGATTACATAGCGAAATGGGAAGGTGGATATGGAATGATAGTTATAGTAGCAGGAGGGCCGCAGCAAGCTCTCCCGGAGTTTTCTAAATTTGAAAGTAGTATTACTCGGTGGATTGGGGTAGACCGAGGATTGTATACATTAATTAAAAGTAACATTGTGCCTGAAATGGCATTTGGTGATTTCGACTCAATTACAACTGAGGAAAGAATAGAAGTAGAAAAAAGCGGTTGCCTTCTATATACATATCCGGCAGAAAAAGATGAAACAGATTTAGAATTAGCTTTAAATTGGGCAATAACGCAGGAAGATGAAAAAATTATATTACTTGGTTGTACTGGTGGTAGGCTAGATCATGAACTAATTAACATCCAAATGATTACAAAAACAATCGGAACAAAAAAAGAAATCATTATTTTCGATAATCAAAATAAAATTACTATGAGGGGGCCAGGTACTTATTCACTAGACAAAGATGAGTATTTTCCTTATATTTCTTTTCTGCCTCAATCATATGAGGTAAGTGGGTTATCACTTACTGGTTTCAAGTATCCACTACATGAGACAACGGTGCGATGGGGTGAAACATTATGCATTAGCAATGAATTAGAGAAGAAAAAAGGGACATATTCTTTTAAATCCGGCATATTAATGGTGGTAAAGAGTCGGGATGCCTAGGGAAATTTTTAGGTACTATTTTCTCTCCCGTGAATATATTAATAATGGAGTTAACATCTAGGCTTGCTTAAGGGGCAAACCACGCTTAGGAGGGGGATTATGAAATTTTATACCATTAAACTTCCGAGGTTTATTGGCGGCTTTATTCGTATCGTATTAGGAGCATTTAAGAAAGAGTAGTGAAAAAAGCACCGAATTCGGTGCTTTTTTCACGAAAGAAAACAAAAAAAGAGGCTCGTAAGAAAAATCCTACGAACCTCTTTTTTACTATTAAACGCGTTCTACTTTACCTGAACGTAAAGCACGAGCAGATACATAAACCTTTTTAGGCTTACCATCTACTAAGATACGAACTTTTTGTAAGTTAGCGCCCCATTTACGCTTAGTAGCGTTCATTGCATGAGATCGCTTGTTTCCAAAAGATGCTTTTTTTCCAGTAACAACACATTGACGTGCCATATTATAGTACCTCCCTAGATTTCAAAGAAAATATTTAAGATTTCATCCACATATTAAAAATACTTTCCTATATTATCACGTAAACTAGAATAATGCAACAGTACTTCAAAATGTTTATCAAGAAAAAAACCTTGACACCTAATTTGGACAAGGTATGATATTCCGTAAAAGTGCACTGTTTGCAATAGTTCTTTTAAAAATTGTCATCTTATAGTAAAATGACTGTAGCCAATAGTGACAAAATCCAAAGGAGGATCTTTTATGTCAATTGAAATGAGCACAAAGCTTGGTAAAATTGGAATTACAACTGAAGTTATTTCAGAGATTGCCGGTGGAGCAGCAATAGATTGTTATGGAATTGTCGGAATGGCATCACAGAAACAATTGAAAGATGGAATCTCAGAATTGTTAAAAAAAGAAAACTTTAGTAAAGGTGTAATTGTGCGCCAACAGGGAGAAGAAGTTCACATTGATATGTATATCATCGTTAGCTACGGCACAAAAATTTCAGAAGTAGCTCACAATGTTCAAAATAAAGTGAAATACACTTTAGATAAGATGCTTGGACTTTCAGTAGACTCTGTTAATATTTTTATACAAGGCGTAACGGTTACTAACCCGTAGTTTAAGGAGGAAACATCCAGTGGTACTCAATAATTTAGATGGAAAAATGCTATCCAAAATGGTTATTTTTGGTGCGCGTAACTTAACAAATAATGTGGAATATGTGGATGCACTTAATGTATTCCCTGTTCCGGATGGCGATACAGGAACTAATATGAACCTAACAATTACTTCAGGTCGCAAAGAAGTAGAATTATCAACTTCAAACCATGTTGGTGAAGTTGCTGGTATTTTTGCGAAAGGGTTACTGATGGGTGCACGAGGAAATTCTGGAGTTATTTTATCTCAACTATTCCGCGGGTTTTCAAGAGCCTTAGAAGGAAAAGCGACTGTAGATGCAAAGCAATTTGCTGCTGCTTTTGATGGTGGTGTAGTTACTGCTTATAAGGCAGTTATGAAACCAGTAGAAGGTACGATCTTAACTGTAGCAAAAGACTCTGCGAAAGTTGCTGTTGAAACTGCTGAAAAAACAGACGATATTATTGTTGTTATGGAAGCGGTTGTAAAAGAAGCTAAAGCATCGTTAGATCGCACACCAGACTTATTACCTGTTTTAAAAGAAGTAGGCGTAGTCGACAGTGGTGGTCAAGGACTTCTAACAGTATACGAAGGGTTCCTTGCTAAGTTAAAAGGTGAAGAGTTACCAGAAGGTGCTTCGGCGCTTTCAATGGAAGAGCTAGTAAGTGCAGAACATCATAAAAGTGTTCAAAGTCACATGTCAACAGAAGACATTGAATATGGTTATTGCACAGAGTTCATGGTTAAATTTGAGGAAGACAAATTAAATGAATCACCATTTAATGAAGAAGAATTCCGTAATACGTTAAGTAATCATGGTGACTCATTATTAGTAGTTGCTGATGATGAAATCGTTAAAGTACATATACATGCTGAACATCCTGGAGAAGTTCTAACGTATGCACAAAAGCATGGTAGTCTAATTAATATGAAAATCGAAAATATGCGTGAACAGCATACGACGATTTTAGAGTCAGATAAAAAGACTAAGGCAAAAAAACCTAAAGAAAAAGCAAACTATGGTGTTGTAACTGTTGCAATGGGCGATGGAATTGCTGATTTATTCAAGAGTCTTGGCGCTAATGAAGTAATTAAAGGCGGTCAGACGATGAATCCAAGCACAGAAGATATCGTAAAGTCGATTAAAGAGGCACATGCTGAAACGGTATTTATTTTACCTAATAACAGTAATATCGTAATGGCTGCTAAGCAAGCTGCTGAAGTTGCTGATGCCCGCGTTATCGTTATTCCAACGAAGACAGTACCTCAAGGGATGGCGGCATTATTGTCATTTAATCCTGCGCAATCACCGGAAGAGAATGAAGCTTCTATGCTGGACGGTATTGCTAATGTGAAAACTGGTCAGGTTACATTTGCAGTTCGTGATACTTCCATTGACGGTGTTGAAATTAAAGAGAATGACTTCATGGGAATTGCTGATGGAAAGATTGTTGTTTCTCATAGCGATATGGAAAAAGCAGCACAAGAACTTCTTTCAAACTTAATTGATGAAGACGATGAAATCGTTACAATCATTCAAGGTGAAGATGCTTCGGATAAAGATGTAGATGCTTTAGTTTCCTATGTAGAAGAAAAATTTGAAGATGTTGAAGTTGAAGTTCATAAAGGCGAACAACCACTTTATGCATATATTATCTCAGTTGAATAGACAGATGATGAAAGGGGCTATTTAGCCCCTTTCTCTACATTTAATTATGGGGGAAGAAGCATGAAATATAAAAGTGTTTTTGATATTATTGGCCCTGTGATGATTGGGCCATCAAGTTCACATACAGCTGGTGCTGCTCGAATAGGTCGAATTGCCCGATCATTATTTGGCCGTGAGCCGAAAAAAGCTGTGATCACTTTTTATGGTTCTTTTGCAAAAACGTATAAAGGTCATGGTACGGATGTAGCAATTGTTGGTGGTATATTAGATTTTGATACTTCTGATGAACGTATTATTAAAGCATTAGAATTTGCAAAAAATGATGGTATTGTTATTTCAATCAAAGAAGATGAGGCATTAACAGACCACCCTAACACAGCCCGAATTCACTTAAGTGATGAAAAGGGAGAAATGGAGCTAGTAGGAATTTCAATTGGCGGTGGAAAGGTAGAGATCGTTGAATTAAACGGTTATAAACTTCGCTTAACTGGAGTGAATCCTGCGCTACTAGTTGTTCATCAAGATACGTTTGGAGTTATTGCCAGTGTGACGAATGCATTAACTAAACATGAGGTAAATATAGGCTACATGGAAGTTTATAGACAAGATAAAGGTAAAGAAGCTTTAATGATTATTGAAGTTGATCAAAATTTATCTGAAAAAATAGTACAAGAAGTTTCGAAATTAGAGCATGTAATAAAAGTAATTGAGATTCACGACTAAGTTGAGAGGGGGATACAAATGTTCCGTAATGTTGCAGAGTTAGTAGAGCTTGCTGAATCAAAGAACATGTTAATCTCGGAAATAATGATCCAACAAGAAGTATCTGTAAAAGGAAGATCTCGAGAAGCAATTATCGAGCAAATGAGCCATAATTTAGAAGTGATGGAAAAGGCTGTTGAGCGTGGTATTAATGAAGAGGTTAAATCTCATTCTGGTTTAACTGGCGGAGATGCAGTTTTACTACAAAAATATATTAAATCAGGTAAATCTTTAGCTGGGGACTTACTTATGGACGCTGTAAGTAAAGCGGTTGCAACTAATGAAGTGAACGCAGCGATGGGTACTATTTGTGCTACTCCGACTGCTGGATCTGCTGGTGTAGTGCCGGGAACGTTATTTGCTTTAAAAAACAAGCTGAATCCAACTCGTGAGCAAATGGTCCGCTACTTGTTTACTTCAGGTGCCTTTGGATTTGTTGTAGCAAACAATGCCTCTATTTCCGGTGCTGCAGGTGGTTGCCAAGCTGAAGTCGGTTCAGCAACAGGAATGGCTGCGGCAGCTATTGTAGAGCTTGCAGGCGGTACGCCAAGTCAATCTGCCGAAGCGATGGCTATTGCTTTAAAGAATATGCTCGGTTTAGTCTGTGATCCAGTTGCTGGACTCGTTGAAGTTCCATGTGTGAAACGAAATGCGATGGGAGCAGCAAATGCAATTGTTGCAGCTGATATGGCACTTGCTGGAGTTACAAGCCGCATCCCATGTGATGAAGTAATTGATGCAATGTATAAAATTGGTCAATCTATGCCAACAGCATTGAAAGAAACAGCTTTAGGTGGATTAGCAGCAACCCCTACTGGGCGAGAACTTGAAGCGAAGATTTTCGGAGTGTCTCTCGATGAAGAAAAATAATTTAGTCACCGTACCTGTATCAGAAGTAATAGGTGTTGGTCCTGAAAAGGAAAAACAACTAAATGAACTGGGAATTGTGACTGTTGAACATTTATTAGAATATTTTCCAACACGTTATGAAGACTATCAGCTTAAGGATTTAGCTGAAGTTTCACACGATGAACGTGTCACTGTCGAGGGGAAGGTTCATAGCGAACCTTCTTTACGTTTTTATGGGAAGAAACGATCAAGAATGACAGTGAAAGTGCTCGTTGGCAGATATTTAATTTCTGCCGTATTTTTCAATCAACCGTTTGCCAAAAAGCAATTAACACTCGGAATGACAGTTACACTTACAGGTAAGTGGGACCAACACAAATCAACATTGACAGTTAATCAATATAAGTTAACGCCACACCAAGGTGAGCAAGAGTTGCAACCAATTTACTCAGTGAAAAGTTTAATGAAAATACATACGTTGCGAAAATTTATCGTTCAGGCATTCAAGCAGTATGCTGAATATCTTCCAGAAACTTTACCACGAACAGTATTGCAAAAATATAAACTATTGCCACGTAAAGATGCCTTGTATCGTCTGCATTTTCCTAACACTCAAGAAGAAGCACAGCATGCGCGTAGACGCTTTGTGTATGAGGAATTTTTACAGTTTCAATTAAAGGTACAAGCTTTTCGGAAGTTTGACAGAGAAAATGATAAAGGAATGAAGCAAGAGTTTTCCGAATCAGATGTCTCCTCATTTATTAAGTCTTTACCGTTTCCATTAACTAATGCACAAGACCGGGTGGTAAAAGAAGTGTTAAACGATATGCAAAGTGACTTCCGGATGAACCGCCTTTTACAAGGAGATGTTGGTTCAGGGAAGACAATTGTTGCTGCAATATGTTTATATGCCACAGTTAAATCTGGAAATCAAGGTGCGTTAATGGTTCCAACAGAGATTTTAGCTGAACAACATGTCGAGTCGCTAAAAGAGGTTTTCTCTGCGTATGGAATAACTGTTGAATTACTGACAAGTTCTATAAAAGGGAAAAAACGAAGAGAAATATTATCAAAGTTAGTGGATGGAAGTATTGATATTGCAGTAGGCACGCATGCGCTAATTCAAGACGAAATTATTTTTAAACAACTAGGATTAGTCATAACTGATGAACAACATCGCTTTGGTGTAAATCAGAGGAGGGTGTTAAAAGAAAAGGGTGAAAGTCCTGATGTTCTTTTTATGACTGCAACCCCTATACCTCGCACTCTTTCAATTACGGCATTTGGTGAAATGGATGTTTCAATTATTGATGAATACCCAGCGGGTCGAAAAGAAATAAAAACGTACTGGGCTAAACACGACATGATGGATCGCATCCTAGCATTTATTGATAAAGAGTTAAAGCAAGGAAGGCAAGCTTATGTTATTTGCCCTCTGATTGAAGAGTCAGAAAATCTTGATGTGCAAAATGCCCATGATATTCATGCGATGCTGCAACAGTATTTCGCACAATACCAAGTTGGGCTTATGCATGGTAGATTAGCTGCTGATGAAAAAGAAGCAATAATGCAAGAGTTTGGGGATAATAAAGTACAAGTTTTAGTCTCGACAACGGTCGTTGAAGTCGGTGTTAACGTACCTAATGCCACCGTTATGGTAATTTATGACGCGGAACGCTTTGGCCTGTCACAGCTTCATCAGCTGAGGGGCCGAGTTGGCCGCGGAAGTGCTCAATCGTATTGTATATTACTTGCCGACCCGAAAACTGAGGTCGGAAAGGAACGAATGCAAATAATGACGGAGACGAATGATGGCTTTGTCCTTGCGGAAAAGGACCTTGAACTCCGAGGACCTGGAGATTTTTTCGGAACAAAACAAAGTGGAGTGCCTGAATTCAAAGTTGCTGATATGATTCATGATTATCGTGCGTTAGAAATTGCACGGCAAGATGCAGAAAAATTAGTAGCAAGTACTTCCTTTTGGGAAGCGGATGAATGGGCACCAATGAGGGATAAGTTAGAAAAAACAGGTGTATTCTCGGGCGAAAAGCTTGATTAGTATTGCATAATTTACATAATGGTTATATACTAAGATAAGTTATTAGTACCTAGTCATAATAGTTCGGATGTGAAGATATGAAGCTATCAAAAAAAGAACGTCAGCATATGTTGCAATCAACGATAAAAGAAAACCCTTTTATTACAGATGAAGACTTAGCGAAAAAATATACTGTAAGTGTTCAAACAATTCGTTTAGATCGAATGGAATTATCTATTCCAGAACTTCGTGAGCGGATAAAGCATGTTGCAGAAAAACAATTTGATGAAGTAAAAGCACTGCCGATTGAAGAGGTAATTGGTGAGATTGTTGACTTGCAATTGGATGAAAGCGCAATTTCTTTATTAGAAATTAGAGCGGAGCATGTTTTCTCACGAAATAATATTGCGAGAGGACATCATTTATTCGCCCAAGCGAACTCTCTAGCTGTAGCCGTCACTAATGATGAACTAGCATTAACTGCAAAAGCTAGCATCCGCTTTGCAACCCAAGTGAAACTTGGAGATCGTGTTGTTGCAAAAGCAAAGGTTACCACTATAGATGAAGGCAAAGGTCGTTCAATTGTTGAAGTGAATAGCTTTGTCGGTCAAGAGTTTGTTTTCTCAGGGGAATTTACGATGTATCGCTCAGGAGAGAAGTCAAAGGAGTGAAAAACAACATGAGAATAGCTATTGATGCAATGGGTGGTGACAACGCACCAAAAGAAATCGTTTTAGGTGCAGTTGCTGCAATAGAAAAATACGATGATTTAGAAATTACTTTAGTAGGTAATGAAACGGAAATAAAAAAATACGCGACAAACCTAAATCGAATTACAATTTTACATACTGATGAAATGATATTAAGTACAGATGAACCAGTGCGAGCAGTTCGTCGAAAGAAAAACTCCTCGATGGTTCTGGCAGCTGTCGAAGTAAAAGAAGGACGCGCAGATGCTTGTATTTCAGCTGGAAATACTGGTGCGCTAATGACAGCAGGATTATTAAACGTCGGTCGTATTAAAGGGATTGAACGACCTGCCCTTTCTCCTACTTTGCCTACAAGGAATGGAGATGGCTTTGTCCTTCTCGATGTTGGAGCAAACGTTGATGCGAAACCGGAGCATTTATTACAAAATGCAATTATGGGTTCCATCTATGCAGAAAAAGCACGTGGCATAGCTAATCCTCGTGTAGGCTTACTGAACATTGGTACGGAAGAGATGAAAGGAAACGAACTAAGTAAACAATCGTTTGAGCTACTAAAAAATGCTCCTATTAATTTTGTTGGCAACGTTGAATCTCGCGACCTTTTAGAAGGAGTAGCTGATGTAGTTGTATGTGATGGTTTTTCTGGAAATTTAGTACTGAAATCATTAGAAGGTACAGCAATGTCTCTTTTTAGCTTGTTAAAAGAGGAGCTAACAAGTAATTTTACTAGTAAAATAGCGGCGCTTGTTCTGAAAAATAAGTTTAAGAAAATTAAAGATAAACTAGATTACTCTGAATATGGTGGAGCAGGATTGTTTGGTCTAAAAGCACCAGTAATTAAAGCGCATGGCTCGTCCAAAAGTCGTGCAGTAGTAAATGCCATTCGCCAAGCACGGAATATGGTCCAAGAAAATGTTGCTGGTACAATTTCTGAAACAATTGAAAAAGATAAAGTTCAATAGTTAGGAGTGGAGTCATATGGGGAAAATAGCATTTCTATTTCCTGGGCAAGGTTCACAGGAAGTTGGCATGGGGAAGCAGTTGGCTAATGATCAAAAAGCTGCGCTTGAAATATTTGAAAAAGCTAATCAACGCTTAGGGTTTTCGTTAACAAATCTAATCTTTAATGGTCCACAAGAAGAGTTAACATTAACGGAAAATACGCAACCAGCATTACTAACGACGAGTATAGCTATTTTAGAAACGTTGAAAGAACATGGAATTACGGCTGACTACACAGCAGGCCACAGTTTAGGAGAGTATTCGGCATTAGTCGCTGCTGGTAGTATTTCTTTTGAAGATGCTGTGTTTGCTGTGCGTCAGCGTGGACTATTTATGGAAGAAGCAGTACCAGCTGGCCTTGGAGCGATGGCAGCCGTTCTTGGGATGGAAAGAGATGCTTTAAAAGAAATAACAGATAGTGTTACTTCTGATGGAGAAACTGTCCAATTAGCTAACTTAAATTGCCCTGGGCAAATTGTTATTTCCGGAACTGCAAGGGGTGTAGAAATAGCTTCAAAACTTGCTAGTGAAAATGGTGCTAAACGAGTTATAGCCCTGCAAGTAAGTGGACCTTTCCATTCAGAGCTAATGAAGCCTGCGTCAGAAAAGCTAAGTAACGTTTTATCTGACATTACAATTAAGGATGCCACCGTTCCGGTCGTTGCAAATGTAACTGCACAAAAGATGACTTCCGCAAATGAAATAAGAGAGCGTCTTATTGAACAGCTGTATTCTCCAGTTTTATGGGAAGATACAATTAAATACTTACTAGATCATGACGTTGACACATTTATTGAAATTGGTCCAGGCAAAGTTTTGTCAGGACTAGTGAAAAAAGTCCATCGTCGTGCGAAAACTTATAGTATTAGTGACGGTGAAACATTAGAAGCCGTTGTTGCAAAAATAAAGGGGGAAGCTTAATATGTTAAGTGGAAAAGTTGCTCTAGTTACGGGTGCTTCTCGTGGTATTGGTCGCGCAGTTGCATTAGAGCTTGCAAAGAATGGTGCAAATGTTGTTGTCAATTATGCCGGTAGTGAAGCGAAGGCAAATGAAGTGGTAGACGAAATTAAAGCAATGGGTCGTGAAGCAATCGCAATTCAGGCAAATGTTGCAAGCGGCGATGAAGTTGCTGCAATGGTTAAAGAAACGGTTAGTCAATTAGGTTCGTTAGATATATTAGTAAATAATGCTGGAATTACGCGTGATAACCTAATTATGCGAATGAAAGAAGACGATTGGGATGCTGTCATTAATACAAACTTAAAAGGTGTATTTAACAGCACTAAAGCAGTATCACGCCAAATGATGAAACAACGAAATGGACGCATTATTAACATTGCTTCAGTTGTTGGAATTTGTGGTAATCCAGGCCAAGCGAATTATGTTGCTGCTAAAGCGGGTGTTATCGGATTAACAAAAACAACTGCAAAGGAATTTGCAGCAAGAAATATTACTGTAAATGCGATTGCTCCTGGCTTTATCGTTACAGATATGACTGATGAATTAACAGAAGAAGTAAAGCAAGAGATGTTAAAACAAATCCCCCTTACTCGCTTTGGAAAAGCAGAAGATATTGCTAATGCAGTAACGTTTTTAGCTTCAGATGCGAGTGGCTATATAACTGGCCAAACAATTCAAGTAGATGGTGGTATGGTAATGTAATATCTTATGATATTATATTAATAAATACGACTTTGAGAGGAGGTGAACGTAATGGCAGAAGTTTTGGATCGCGTAAAAAAGATTATCGTTGACCGTCTTGATGTAGATGCTGAGGAAGTAACTTTGGAGGCTTCTTTCAAAGATGACTTAGGTGCAGATTCTTTAGACGTAGTAGAACTTGTTATGGAGCTTGAGGATGAATTTGACATGGAAATTTCTGATGAAGATGCAGAAAAAATTTCTACTGTCGGAGACGCTGTAAACTACATAAACAGTCTTCAATAATAGAATTGTTTACTTTAGTCCCGTAATGAATGATGTTACGGGACTTTGCAATCTTTCATTTTAAATCGGAGGTACTTATGTATAAGTCGTCAAAAGGGAAAAAACAAAAAAAATGGAATGAATTGACTAAAGCGCAACAAGATATATTTGCTCAATTTCAAAAGAGTGTGGGGATCTTTTTTGAAAGTGAACAATTATTACAGCAAGCATTTACACATTCATCATATGTAAATGAGCATCGAGGGCTCCCGTATGAGGATAATGAACGGCTTGAATTTTTAGGGGACGCAGTCTTAGAACTGACAGTGTCAAAATATCTTTTCTTAAAACATCCGACATTAAGTGAAGGGCAATTAACAAAGATGAGAGCAGCAATAGTTTGTGAACCATCATTAGTTCAATTTGCAAATGAATTAGATTTCGGTAATTTAGTATTATTAGGTAAAGGGGAAGAACTTTCCGGAGGTAGAGAGCGTCCAGCCTTACTAGCGGATGTTTTTGAAGCATTTGTTGGTGCTCTATATTTAGATAAAGGTTTAGATGTAGTATTCTCATTTTTGAAAGAAGTCGTATTCCCTAAAATTGATGAAGGTGCTTTTTCCCATGTGATGGATTATAAAAGTCAACTTCAGGAAGTAGTCCAGCGAGATGGACACGGTAAGCTTGACTATGAAATTATTGAAGAGCGTGGACCTGCTCATAATCGCGAATTTATCTCTGTAGTTCTCTTAAATGATAAACGAGCTGGAAAAGGCTTTGGTCGTACAAAAAAAGAAGCTGAACAAAATGCTGCTAAAATGGCATTAGGAGCATTTGAACAAAAAAAATAACCCTCAAGGGTTATTTTTTTCGCATTTTACTTAACTCTGTTAAAATTGCTTCCTTTTCAGAAATACTTACAGTAGACTTCATCATAATCATCTTATGTATATCTTGCAGATCTTCTAAGCAACTTTCATTGAAATCTTCTGGATCAAATAATCCTCTATTAACAACTTGCAGCTTTTCACTAATTGCATTTACTAATACTTCAATACTTTCTTTTGTAGAACCCAAAAATGAGCACCCCTCTTTATTCATTAATATTAGACATTGTACCATAATAAAGGCTTTCAAGTCTTCTATGTAGTAGATGATGTATGGTAAAATGAATTAATTGAGTATTTTAGTAAAGGGGATTAGGGGATGTTCCTCAAAAAGTTAGATATCGTAGGATTCAAATCTTTTGCAAGTAGAGTAGCTATCGACTTTGTTCCAGGTGTTACTGCTGTCGTAGGGCCAAATGGTAGTGGTAAAAGTAACATAACGGATAGTATAAAATGGGTACTTGGTGAGCAGTCAGCAAAATCATTGCGTGGTTCTAAAATGGAAGATATCATTTTTGCCGGGAGTGATACTCGTAAACCATTAAACTTTGCTGAAGTAACGTTAACATTAGATAATGAAGATCAGCACATTAGCATGGATTACAATGAAGTTAGCGTAACGAGACGAGTGTATCGCTCTGGAGACAGTGAGTTTTACATTAATAAGCAATCATGTCGTCTAAAAGATATCGTTGACTTATTTATGGATTCTGGCCTAGGTAGAGAAGCCTATTCTATTATCGGACAAGGTAAAATTGAAGAAATATTAAGCAGTAAGGCAGAAGAAAGAAGAACGATTTTCGAAGAAGCTGCCGGGGTCTTGAAGTATAAACATCGAAAACGTAAAGCTGAACAAAAATTAGCAGAAACGAAAGATAATTTATACCGAGTTGATGATATTATTCATGAGCTTGAAGGACAAATTGAACCTCTTAAACAACAAGCTGATGTCGCTAAGGAATATTTAGAGAAACGTGACAAGTTAGAAAAAGTGGAAGTTGCATTAACGGCTTATGAAATTGACTCGTTACATAAACAGTGGGAAGAGCAAACAAAGTTAGTCGAAGAATTAAAAGATAACGAACTCGAAATCTCAACTAAAATGAAGGCTGAAGAAGCCCGTTTTGAAGGTGAGAGAGAACAGTTACAAAAACTAGATAACAACGTTGATGAGTTGCAGCAAAAGCTTTTAAAAGTAAGTGAAGAGCTAGAAAAACTAGAAGGTCAACGTGAAGTGCTTAAAGAAAGAAAAAAGAATTATGAACAAAATAGAAATAGTTTACAAGAGCGAATAAAGGAATATAAAGAAAAATCTCATACAATCGATCAGCAGAAATCCAACGAAGATTTATTGTTGAAGCAATTTGACAAAGATGTTTCTAAAGTGAAAGAACAACTTCGTACAGCTCAGCAGGAATTTGAATATATTGATCAAAATATTGGAGAGCAAATCGAGCAACTTAAAGGTGAATATATTGATCTTTTAAATAAAGAAGCTTCTATGCGCAATGAAGTACGTTATTTATCTGATCAATTAAAATTAATTGAAGGTAAATCATTACGCTTAGAACAAGATAATGCTAAATTTATTACTTCTCGTAATGACGTAAACGAAAATAAAAATGACCTTAATCGTAAATTAGAAAAGGCAACGATAAAGTTAAAAAAGTTGTTAAGTGACTATGAAGAAACAGATAGCAAAAGGAAAGAAAAGCAAAACATTTTGCAAAGTAGGGAAGCTAAGCTAAACGAAGGCTACCAATTAATGCAAAAGTTAAAATCAAGAAAAGATGTTCTTTCAGAAATGCAAGATGATTATGCTGGTTTTTTCCAAGGTGTAAAAGAAGTTTTAAAACAAAAAGATCAAAAGCTTCGTGGTATTGAAGGGGCGATTGCTGAATTAATACAAGTTCCAAAAGAATTTGAAACAGCGATAGAAATAACATTAGGGTCTTCGATGCAGCAAGTTGTTGTAGAAAATGAACAAGCAGCAAGAGAAGCTATTCAATTCTTAAAACAACAGCGTCATGGAAGAGCGACTTTTTTACCAATGACAACAATAAGACCGCGAACAGTGTCAGTTCAAGACTTACAGCTCGTTAAACAGCATCCATCATTCGTTGGACAAGCTTCCACATTAGTTACGTTTGATCGTCGCTATGAAAGTGTTATAAGTAACCTACTAGGGCACGTCATTATAACGAAAGATTTACAAGGTGCAAATGAATTGGCACGCAAGATCAATCATCGTTATCGAATCGTTACGTTAGAAGGTGACGTAGTAAACCCAGGTGGTTCAATGACCGGTGGTAGTACGAAGGGGCAAAAAAGTTCAATTTTTAGTCGCCAACGTGAACTTGAAACAATTACAGAAAACCTTGTTAAGATGGAAAGTAAGCTAACGGCTGAGAGCGATATTGTTAGAAAACAAAAAGAAGAGCTTGAAGCTTTGCAAGTAGAATTAGCGTCATTGCGCCAACAAGGGGAAGAATCACGATATGAGGAACAATCTTTACAAGGACAGTTGCGTGAATTAGCAATTGAAGAAAAGAATGTAAATGAGAGATTGTCCTTATATGACAATGAACAATCTCGTATGCTTGAAGAAAAAACTTCAGCTGAAAAGCGAATAAATGAATTAAATAATTATTTATCTGCTTCAAAGACAAAAGTGAAAGACCTTAGCGATACGATTGAAAGTTTAACAAAAACAAAAAATGAGCAACAATCTACGAAAGATTCGTTGCAAACAAATATTACTGAACTAAAAGTTCTCTACGCAGAAAAGCAACAAAAACTTTTCAATCAACAAAATACTGTTAGACGCTTACAAGAAGAATATGACTATTCTATTCAATTGTTAAAAGCTTCAGAAGAAGAGTTTTTCCAGCTAGAAGAAGAAATGAACAGTAATTCTTCAACGGAGACGTCACTGGATCAGTCGGTAACTAATAAGCGTCAGGAAAAAGAAGATACTATTACAGCCATTAGTGAGAGACGTTCGGAACGTTTGAAATTGCATAACTTAATTGCTGATATCGAACGAGAAACAAAAGAGTTAAAGAAACTTCAGAGAACTAAAGTCAATGCACTTCACAGTGAAGAGGTTAAATTAAATCGCCTTGATGTGTCATTAGATAACTTACTCACTCATTTACGTGAAGAATATAAACTATCGTTTGAAGCGGCGAGAATGCATTATCCATTAACGATTCCTGCAGATGAAGCAAAAGCTGAAGTGAAACAGTTAAAGCGTGAAATTGAGCGCTTAGGGACTGTTAACCTTGGAGCAATTGAAGAGTTTGAGCGAGTGGAAGAAAGGTATTCTTTCTTAACTAACCAAAAGGAAGACTTATTAAAAGCACAGGATACATTAAGGGAAGTAATTGGTGAAATGGATACGGAAATGGAAAAGCGTTTCGGTGCCACTTTCGCACAAATTAAAGAGGAATTCAGAGTTGTCTTCGTTGAATTATTTGGTGGAGGTAGAGCTGACTTAGTGTTAACTGAGCCTGACAATTTACTTACTACCGGAATTGATATTGTGGCACAACCGCCAGGTAAGAAACTTCAACAATTAGGTCTATTATCTGGAGGGGAACGTGCATTAACAGCAATTGCGCTACTGTTTGCGATATTAAAAGTAAGGCCTGTCCCTTTCGTTATTTTAGACGAAGTAGAAGCGGCACTTGATGAGGCAAATGTTGTGCGATATGCAAACTATTTAAAAATTTATAGCGGTGAAACGCAATTCATCGTTATTACACACCGAAAAGGTACAATGGAAAAGGCTGATGTTCTTTATGGTGTAACGATGCAAGAGTCAGGTGTATCCAACCTTGTCTCTGTTCGATTAGAAGATACGAAAGAGCTAATTCCGCAAAATTAGAACGGACAAACTAGGAGGAAAAGAATGAGCTTTTTTAAGAAACTAAAAGAGAAAGTTACAAAACAAACCGAATCAGTAACAGAAAAATTTAAAGATGGTCTAACGAAAACGAGAGATTCATTTTCTGGTAAAGTGAATGATTTAGTGAGTAGATTCAGAAAGGTCGATGAGGAGTTTTTCGAAGAATTAGAAGAAATTTTAATCTCTGCCGATGTCGGCGTAATGACCGTTATGGATTTAATTGACGACTTAAAAGACGAAGTGAGAAAACGTAATATTCAAGATACGAAAGATGTACGGCCAGTTATTTCGGAGAAACTAGCAGAGTTATTACAAGAAAAAGAAGAAGATAGTAACTTAAATCTTCAAAGTAATGCAATGACTGTCATGTTAGTTGTTGGGGTAAATGGCGTTGGGAAAACGACAACGATAGGGAAATTAGCTAATAAATTGAAAAATGATGGAAAATCTGTCCTTTTAGCAGCTGGTGATACATTCCGTGCTGGGGCAATCGATCAATTAGAAGTATGGGGCGAGCGTGTTGGCTGTGAAGTTGTAAAACAACAAGAAGGTTCAGATCCAGCGGCAGTTATTTTTGATGCTATCCAATCTGCAAAGTCCAAAAATGTGGATGTCCTAATTTGTGACACTGCAGGTCGTTTGCAAAACAAAGTAAACTTAATGAAAGAGCTTGAAAAAGTAAAGCGTGTCATCGAGCGTGAAATTCCAGGTGCTCCTCATGAAGTGTTACTTGTCTTAGACGCTACTACTGGACAAAACGCTCTTAGCCAAGCGAAGACATTTAGTGAAGCAACGAATGTTACAGGTATCGCGTTGACGAAGCTAGATGGAACAGCAAAAGGAGGAATTGTTCTAGCAATTCGTCATGAACTAGATATTCCAGTGAAGCTTATCGGCTTAGGAGAAGGAATTGACGATTTACAAGATTTTGACGCAGAACAATTTGTTTATGGGTTGTTCTCTGACCTAGTTGATAGAGAGACAGAAGAATAATAGGAAAAAGGTAAGTTACTTTCACGTGACTTGCCTTTATCTTTATCTTTATCTATAACCGTCCTATAAGCTTGGAAATAAGAAATAAAATAGCTTATGAAATGATAAAAAGGCCGGAAGTAATGGGGGAAATGATGAAGTTAATTGGAGATAAAGTGATTGTCAGAGAAATAAATGAAGAAGATATACCACTGTTATGGAATTTTATTTATGGGACACCTAACCCTGAATGGAAACTGTGGGATGCACCTTATTTTCCACTTGGTTATTTAAAGTTGGAAAAATATAAAGAAAATCTACAGAACATGTTGAAAGCGAATGAAGTTCCAAAGGTGGCTATTATTGAAAGAAACGGAGAAATTGTAGGTACTGTTTCATTTTATTGGGAACATGAACCTTCCAGGTGGCTTGAAGTAGGCGTAACTATTTTTCAGTCTAACAACTGGAGCGGTGGAATTGGAACAAATGCACTTAAGCTATGGATCGATTATTTATTTGCAAATTTAGAAATTGCAAGAGTCGGCCTAACGACATGGTCAGGAAATGAACGAATGATAAAGTGCGCTGAAAAGCTCGGAATGATGATGGAAGGAAGAATGAGAAAATGCCGATATTACAACGGTGAGTATTATGATTCCATCCGTATGGGAGTGCTTCGCGAAGAGTGGAATGCATGGAAAAAAGAACGTGAAAGTTACTGTTAAGAAAAAAACTTGACATTAAAAGTGAATGAGTGTATCATACCTATTTGTAAAGGCGTTTTACTTAACAAGGAGTTGAAGCCAATTGTTAGAAAAAACGACGCGCTTGAATTACCTCTTTGACTTTTATCAATCGCTATTGACAGAAAAACAAAGAAATTATATGGCGTTGTATTACTTGGATGATTACTCCCTAGGTGAAATTGCTGAAGAATTTCAAGTGAGCAGACAAGCGGTATATGATAACATCAAGCGGACAGAAGCAATGCTTGAGGATTACGAAGAAAAACTTCTGCTTTTTAGTAAATTTCAAGAGCGCACAACGGTGTTAACCGAATTACGAGCACAACTGAGTGATCAAACGCAAAACGATGTGCAAGTTATATTGGAAAAGCTCGAGAATATTGATTAGGAGGACGGCATTTAATGGCATTTGAAGGCTTAGCTGACCGACTGCAAAATACACTACAAAAAATCCGTGGAAAAGGCAAGGTTACGGAAGCTGATGTAAAGGAAATGATGCGCGAAGTGCGCCTCGCTTTATTAGAAGCTGATGTAAACTTTAAAGTTGTAAAAGACTTTATTAACCGTGTGAAAGAACGTGCGGTTGGCCAAGATGTAATGAAAAGCTTAACTCCAGGTCAACAAGTCATTAAGGTAGTAAATGAAGAGTTAACAGCCTTAATGGGAGGAGAACAAAGCAAAATCGCAGTTGCCAAGAAACCACCTACAGTTGTCATGATGGTTGGTTTACAAGGTGCTGGTAAAACGACAACAACAGGAAAATTAGCAAATCATTTACGTAAAAATCACAATAGAAAGCCATTCTTAGTAGCGGCAGACATCTATCGCCCAGCTGCAATTAAGCAGTTAGAAACATTAGGTAAACAACTAAGCTTACCAGTGTTCTCACTTGGTGATAAAGTAAACCCTGTTGAAATAGTAAAACAAGGTATTGCTAAAGCAAAAGAAGAGCATTGTGATTACGTCATTATCGATACAGCTGGTCGCCTTCATATTGATGAAGGGTTAATGGATGAGCTAAAAGATATGAAAGATGCCGCTAATCCTGATGAAGTATTACTAGTTGTCGATGCAATGACAGGTCAAGATGCTGTCAACGTGGCTGATAGCTTTAATAAACAACTTGATATCACTGGTGTTGTTTTAACAAAGCTAGATGGAGATACACGTGGTGGGGCTGCATTATCAGTAAAGGCGGTTACGAATACACCGATTAAATTTGCTGGTATGGGAGAAAAACTTGATCAGTTAGAAGCTTTCCATCCGGAAAGAATGGCATCTCGTATCTTAGGTATGGGTGATGTGCTAACATTAATTGAAAAAGCACAAGCCAATGTCGATGAAGAGAAAGCGAAAGAACTCCAGCAAAAGATGAAAACAATGAGTTTCACGCTAGATGATTTCCTTGATCAACTAAGACAAATCCGAAGTATGGGACCGCTCGAAGATTTGCTAGGGATGATTCCTGGAGCAAACAAAATGAAAGGATTGAAGGATGCTAAAGTTGATGAAAAGCAACTTGTCAAAATCGAAGCTGTTATACAGTCGATGACGATGAAAGAAAGAGAGCAACCTGCAATCATAAATGCAAGTCGTAGAAAAAGAATTGCGAATGGAAGCGGAACGACAGTACAAGACGTAAACCGTTTACTAAAGCAGTTCGAAGACATGAAGAAAATGATGAAACAAATGATGGGTACCGGCAAAAAGAAAAAAGGCGGTATGAAATTCCCATTCATGTAAAAGTTTATCAGTCCACTTAGTGGATTTTATGATAATATAATAAAGTTGTTTTTAAAAAATTCGGAGGTGCAAATATAATGGCAGTAAAAATTCGTTTAAAGCGTATGGGTTCAAAAAAATCACCATTTTATCGTTTAGTAGTAGCAGACTCACGTTCACCACGTGATGGTCGTTTCATCGAGGAAATTGGATACTATAATCCAGTAGCAACTCCTGTTGAAGTTAAAATTGACGAAGATGCAGCATTAAAATGGTTACAAGATGGTGCAAAACCTTCTGATACAGTACGTAACTTATTCTCTAAAGCTGGTATCTTAGAAAAGTTCCACAACTTAAAGTACCAAAAATAATTAATTTCTAAGTATTCGGAGGGATTTAAATGAAAGATTTAATCGAAACGATTGCCAGAGCTCTCGTTGACTACCCCGAAGAAGTGAAAGTCTTAGAAGAAACGAAGGGCGAAAAGCTCACATATCAATTAACTGTACACCCAGAAGATACGGGTAAAGTTATTGGTAAACAAGGCCGTGTTGCGAAATCACTTCGAACAGTCGTGAATGCAGCAGCAGCTGGTCAAAACAAATATGTTACGATTGTGATTAAATAATTGTTACATTTAAAAAAGGGTGGGGAATTTCCTCGCTCTTTTTTGTTCGTTTATAATAAGGTATATCATTGTCAATTTAAGAAAAAATGATAGTATGGAATTTCTTATGGAAGGAAAAGGGTATACATATGAGTAAATGGTTTAACGTTGGTAAAATTGTTAATACACAAGGAATTAAAGGGGAAGTTCGAGTAATTGCTTCAACTGACTTTCCAGAAGAACGATTTGCAAAAGGTAATGTCTTGTACATTGACCATGCTGAACTTCAAGAAAAGCTTGAGGTGAAAGTAGCTACGCACCGCAAACATAAGAACTTTGATTTAATTTCTTTTGTTGGTTACAGTTCGATTAATGATGTAGAAAGATTTAAAGGTGGAATCCTTCAAGTAAATGAAGATCAATTAATCGATTTAAGTGAACATGAAAATGAGTTTTATTACCATGAAATTATCGGTTGTTTAGTAAAGACAG
Organism: Lottiidibacillus patelloidae; assembly: GCF_002262935.1. Taxonomy (NCBI): domain Bacteria; kingdom Bacillati; phylum Bacillota; class Bacilli; order Caryophanales; family Bacillaceae; genus Lottiidibacillus; species Lottiidibacillus patelloidae. The sequence continues at coordinate 566,492 of NZ_NPIA01000001.1, forward strand.
TTGATGGTGAGCAATTAGGTGAAGTGAAAGAAATATTATCACCAGGAGCGAACGATGTTTGGGTTGTTAAACGTAAAGGGAAAAATGACTTATTACTTCCTTATATAGAAGACGTAGTGAAAGAAATTAATATCGAGGAAAAAGAAATTATCGTCGAACTACTTGAAGGATTAGAGTAATGATGAAAGTAGATGTTTTGTCACTGTTTCCTGAAATGTTTTCCGGTGTATTTAATCAATCAATATTAAAAAAAGCACAAGAAAAGGAAATCGTACAATTCGAAGTAACTGATTTTCGAAATTATACAACAAATAAACATAATAAAGTCGATGATTATCCTTATGGTGGTGGAGCCGGTATGGTATTGACGCCACAGCCAATTTTTGATGCAGTAGATGATTGCATTGCTAAAGCGAAGGGGACAACTCCTCGAGTTATTTTAATGTGTCCGCAAGGGGAACGGTTTACGCAACAAAAAGCTGAAGAGCTTGCTAAGGAAGAACATTTAATTTTTATTTGTGGACATTATGAAGGTTATGATGAACGAATAAGAGAGCACGTCGTAACTGACGAGCTGTCGATCGGTGATTATATATTGACCGGCGGTGAATTAGCAAGTATGGTCATCATTGATAGTGTAACAAGACTTTTGCCAAATGCTTTAGGAAAAGCAGAGTCACATCAACAAGATTCTTATAGTACAGGATTTTTAGAACATCCACATTATACAAGACCAGCTTCGTTTCGTGGTTTAGATGTCCCAGATGTATTATTATCAGGCAATCATGCCAATATTGAGGCATGGAGAAAAAAAGAATCACTTCGTCGAACATTTCAGCGTAGACCAGATTTATTAGATGAAAACAAGCTCACTGACCAAGAAAAAAAATGGCTGCGCGAAATTAAAGAAGAAAGCTAGAAAGTATTGCAAAACAGGCATTAATATGCTATTATAGCCATTGTGGCTTAGGCCAAGCGACTACGGTGTTCCGCTGTAATGATACAAAAAGCATTGCAAGAACATCTGTACGGAAGGAGGAAATTCCAAATGCAAAAATTATTACAAGATATCACTCAAGAACAAATTAGAACTGACCTTCCTACATTCCGTCCTGGAGATACTGTACGTGTACACGTTAAAGTCGTAGAGGGAACTCGCGAGCGTATCCAAGTATTCGAAGGTGTAGTAATTAAGCGTCGTGGTGGTGGAATCAGTGAAACATTTACAGTACGTAAGATCTCTTACGGTGTTGGTGTTGAACGTGCATTCCCATTAAACTCACCAAAGATTGCTAAATTAGAAGTTATCCGTCGTGGTAAAGTTCGTCGTGCGAAGCTTTATTACCTACGTGCATTACGTGGTAAGGCAGCTCGTATTAAAGAAGTACGATAATCAAAGAAAAAGGAGCTTGGAGACAAGCTCCTTTTTTATACAAAAAATAAAGCCTTTATTATACATAAATAGAGTTAATTAAAAATATTAGTGAATATGATTGAGGGCCTATCTTACTATTTTGGAGGAAAGACAATGCCACGAAAAAAAAATGAGTTGTGGGAATGGACAAAAGCTTTAATGATTGCTTTAGCATTAGCTGGGATTATTCGTTATCTTTTGTTTGCACCTATTGTAGTCGATGGTGATTCAATGCTTCCAACATTACAAGACAATAACAGGATGATCGTAAATAAGGTAGTATATTCGATATCAGATGTTAATCGATTTGATATTGTTGTATTTCATGCAACAGAAAATAAAGATTATATCAAAAGAGTAATTGCTCTTCCTGGTGAAACAATAAAATATGAAAACGATAAATTATATATAAATGGTGAATTGGTGGAAGAGCCATTTTTACAAGAAATTCGCCTTGAGAACCCAGAACGCTATACAACATATATTGAAGAAATGAAAGTTCCAGAAGGCCATGTTTATGTCCTTGGGGATAATCGAAATCATAGTCGAGATAGCCGTCATATAGGACCTATAAGTGTCGAGGAAATTATAGGTGAAGCAAATATTGTTTTCTGGCCATTCGCAGAGTTTCGTTATATTAAGTAGGTGAAGAAAAATGAGTAAACCAATACAGTGGTATCCTGGCCATATGGCTAAGGCTAAGCGAGAAGTTAGAGAAAAATTAAAGTTAATTGATGTAGTCATTGAATTAGTTGATGCGCGCATCCCATTATCTTCTCGAAATCCGATGATTGATGAAATTGTTGGGGACAAGCCGCGACTGTTATTATTAAATAAAATTGATATGGCAGATCAGACTGAAACAAAAAGATGGAAAAAGTTTTTTGAGGGCCCAGGTAAGATGGCTTTAGAAGTAGACTGTCAATCTGGTCAAGGATTAAATAAAATTGCTCCTGCATGTCGAGAGCTAATGAAAGAAAAGCATGACAAGTTAAAAGCTAAAGGAGTCAATCCAAGAGCGATCCGCGTCCTTATTTTAGGTATTCCAAACGTAGGCAAATCGACATTAATTAATCGTTTGGCTAAAAAAAATATTGCAGTAACAGGTGATAAGCCTGGTGTTACGAAAAAGCAGCAATGGATTAAAGTTGGGGATGAACTTGATTTATTAGATACACCTGGTATTCTTTGGCCAAAATTTGAAGATCAAGATGTCGGTTCTCGTTTAGCAGCAACTGGAGCGATAAAAGAAACGTTATTTGATTTTCAAGAAGTGGTTGTATTTATCCTTAAGTACATGAAAGACCGCTATCCTGAGCGATTAAAAGAGCGGTACAAGCTAGAAGAAATTCCAGATGATGTAATTGAACTTTTTGATGAAATTGGGCGTAAACGTGGGTGTTTAGTTGGAGGCGGTTATATTGATTATGATAAGGCTGCTGAACTAATTTTACGTGACTTACGTTCACTAAAATTAGGTGGAATTTCTTTTGAAACAGTTCAAGATGTGAATTAGGACACGCCCAAAGCGTGTCCTTCTTATTTTTCAGTCAATAATTAACGTAAGTGGGGAAAAGCATGGCGAAGACAATAAAAGAAATAGAAGAAATTTTATTTTCTAATAATCAATTAGCATCTAGTGAAGAGTTGAAAAATCTTGAGAATGATCAAAGAAAAGGTGTGCAAAACTTAATAAAACGATGGAAGGCTAAAATAGAGAGAGAAAGATTAGCCAAAGAAAAGTTTCTGCATATGTCAAGGTATGAAATGGAGTTGCGTGAAAACGGAATAAGCTTTATAGCTGGGGTAGATGAAGTAGGGCGTGGACCACTTGCAGGACCAGTTGTTGCTGCAAGTGTCATTTTACCCGAAGATTTTTATTTAGCTGGCTTAAATGATTCAAAGGCTGTTTCTGAATCTAACCGTGACTTCTTCTATGAAGAAATTACTAAGAATGCAGTTTCATTTGGAATTGGCATTGTAACTCCTGAGGAGATTGATAAAATTAACATTTATGAAGCTACAAAAGTTGCGATGACTAAGGCGATTAACGATATGAATAATGAAGCGGAACATTTGTTAATTGATGCGATGACTCTTCCAGTGCAAACTCCACAAACATCAATAATTAAAGGAGATGCCAATTCAGTATCTATCGCTGCAAGTTCAATTATCGCGAAAGTAACTCGGGACAGAATAATGGAGGAAATTCACGAAAAGTATCCTCAATACGGATTTAAAAATAATATGGGTTACGGAACGAAAGAGCATTTGGATGCACTAAAAACATATGGAGTTACTAGTGTACACCGCAAATCATTTGCTCCAGTTCGAAATCAATTAATGACATAATATTCGGTAAATTCTGTGTTTTTTGTAACTTACGGTTATTTCGTCGTCAAAGGTAGACAATATAGTAGTAGATTATATACAATGGTAAAGACTAAGGCCAATTTAGGTTTTAATTGATGATAGGAGGATGGAGAATGAATATCCATGAGTATCAAGGAAAAGAAGTCTTGAGAAAATACGGCGTAGCAGTTCCAAACGGAAAAGTTGCGTTTTCGGTGGATGAGGCTGTTGAAGCAGCTAAAGAACTAGGTACAGCAGTAACTGTTGTAAAAGCACAAATCCATGCTGGTGGAAGAGGAAAAGCTGGCGGGGTTAAAGTAGCGAAAAACTTAGATGAAGTTCGTACATATGCAAGTGAGATTTTAGGTAAAACGCTTGTAACTCATCAAACAGGACCTGAAGGTAAAGAAGTAAAACGTCTTCTTATTGAAGAAGGTTGCGATATTAAAAAAGAATACTACATCGGACTTGTTGTCGACCGTGCAACTGATGCGATTGTAATGATGGGTTCTGAAGAGGGCGGAACTGAGATTGAAGAAGTTGCAGAAAAAACGCCTGAAAAGATCTTTAAAGAAGTAATTGACCCAATCGTTGGATTGACTGGTTTCCAAGCTCGTCGTTTAGCGTTTAACATTAACATTCCAAAAGAACTAGTAGGGAAAGCAGCTAAGTTCATGATGGCACTTTATAAAGCATTCTCTGATAAAGATTGCTCAATTGCTGAAATTAACCCTCTAGTAGTAACTGGAGACGGAAATGTAATGGCATTAGATGCGAAGTTAAACTTTGATGCTAACGCATTATATCGTCACCCTGATATCGTTGAATACCGTGATTTAGAAGAAGAAGATGCAAAAGAAATCGAAGCTTCTAAATATGACTTAAACTACATTTCTTTAGATGGAAACATCGGATGTATGGTTAACGGTGCTGGTTTAGCGATGGCTACAATGGACATTATTAAGCATTACGGCGGAGACCCTGCTAACTTCCTTGACGTTGGGGGCGGTGCTACTGCTGAGAAAGTAACAGAAGCTTTCAAAATCATCCTTTCTGATCAAAACGTAAAAGGTATTTTCGTTAATATCTTCGGTGGAATCATGAAGTGTGACATTATTGCTGAAGGTGTAATTGAAGCTACGAAGCAAGTAGGACTTGAATTACCACTTGTTGTACGTTTAGAAGGTACAAATGTAGAAATCGGTAAAAAGTTACTTAACGAGTCTGGTTTAAATATCGTTGCAGCTGAATCAATGGCTGACGGCGCACAAAAAATTGTATCACTAGTTAAATAGGAAGGCGGGGCAAAGAATGAGCGTATTTATTAATAAAGATACTAAAGTTATTGTTCAAGGTATCACTGGTTCAACAGCTTTATTCCATACGAAGCAAATGATCGAATATGGAACTAAAATTGTTGGTGGTGTAACTCCTGGTAAAGGTGGAACTGAAGTTGAAGGTGTACCAGTATTTAACACAGTTTCCGATGCAGTTGCAGCTACAGGCGCTAACGCTTCTGTTGTTTATGTTCCTGCTCCATTTGCAGCGGATGCAATTTTAGAAGCTGTTGATGCAGAATTAGATATGGTTATTTGTATTACTGAGCACATTCCAGTATTAGACATGGTTAAAGTTAAGCGTTACATGCAAGGCAAGAAAACTCGCCTTGTTGGACCTAACTGCCCAGGTGTTATTACTCCTGACGAGTGTAAGATTGGTATTATGCCAGGATACATCCATAAAAAAGGTCACGTAGGTATCGTTTCTCGTTCTGGAACGTTAACTTATGAAGCTGTACATCAACTTTCAACAGAAGGTATCGGTCAATCAACAGCTGTTGGAATCGGTGGAGACCCTGTTAACGGAACAGACTTCATCGACGCTTTAAAAGCATTCAACGAAGATGATGATACGTATGCTGTAATCATGATTGGTGAAATTGGTGGTACTGCTGAAGAAGAAGCTGCTGAATGGGTGAAAGCTAACATGAAAAAACCTGTAGCTGGATTCATCGGTGGTCAAACTGCACCTCCAGGAAAGCGTATGGGCCACGCTGGTGCGATTATTTCTGGTGGTAAAGGTACTGCTGCAGAAAAAATTAAAGTTATGAGAGAGTGTGGAATCGCAGTTGCTGATACTCCATCAGTAATGGGTGAAACATTAATTAAAGTTCTTCATGAAACTGGTTTATACGAAAAGTGTTTAACACACAAATAAACAGTAAGAAAGCTCCCTATTTGGGGGCTTTTTTCTTTTAGGATAGTTTAGTTTGAAGTGGTATAAGGTTATACGGCGCTAAGCGGTCGCTTCATCTTTTTTATATGATCCAGCTTTAGCTCTAGAAACCTATAAACTTCTCACTTTCGATAAGTCAACATGGATTCGCAAAGCTCATCGTGCGTTTTTCCTTTATCTTAGATCAAAGTGATATAAGGTTTTACGTCGTTAGGCGTTCGCCTAGCTTTTCTTATTCAAAAGAATAAATAAAATTTTCTGATAATATATTGACATTTATTACTATAACAGGTATTGTTTCTTATAAATATAGCATTTTTCTTTTATGGCGATAAATTTACGTTATATATTTATAACTTAATGAATTGCTTTTTTTCACATCAAAAATGTAAGCGCTTTATTTAATGGAAACGAGGGGGATATATTTATGATTTTACATAGTATTGAAACATCATCTAGAAATGAAATAGAAGATTTACAGTCTGAGAGATTAAGAGAGACTGTCAAAAGAGTATATGAGAATGTTCCTTTTTACAAAGAAAAATTTAAAGAAATGAACGTAACTATTGAAGATATAAAGGACTTACATGATATTCAAAAATTACCTTTCACAGTAAAAAAAGACTTAAGAGATCACTATCCTTTTGGCCTTTTTGCAGCTGACCAAAAGGAGATTGTTCGTATTCATGCATCGTCTGGAACGAGTGGGAAACCAACGGTAGTAGGTTATACGAGAAAAGATATTGATTCATGGGCTGAAATTGTGGCTCGAGCTATTGCAATTGCTGGGGGTAACCCTGGGGAAGTTTTACATAATGCGTATGGATACGGTTTATTTACAGGTGGATTAGGGCTTCATTATGGTAGTGAAGCGTTAGGGATGGCGACGGTGCCTATCTCAGGCGGTAATACTGAAAGACAAATTACATTAATAGAAGACTTTAAACCAACAGTAATTTGTGGTACTCCTTCATATGTTTTAAATATAGTAGAAACGATGGAAGAAATGGGCAAAAACCCAACTGAAACATCATTGAAATATGGTATTTTCGGTGCAGAGCCATGGTCAGAAGAAATGCGTCGAACATTAGAAGGTAAATTAGGAATTAAAGCATGTGATATTTATGGGCTCAGTGAAGTGATTGGACCAGGTGTTTCAATGGAATGTCATGAAGCACAAGATGGACTACATGTTGCTGAGGACCATTTTTATGTGGAAGTTATTGACCCAAAAACATTGCTTCCGGTAGAAGAAGGGGAAGAAGGAGAACTTGTTTTTACTAGTTTGACGAAGGAAGCATTCCCTGTTATTCGTTACCGCACGGGTGATATTGCCAGCATTACGAAAGAAAGATGTGCATGTGGACGAACTACAGTCCGAATGTCCCGTGTGAAAGGACGTATCGATGATATGTTAATTATTCGTGGCGTAAATGTTTTTCCTTCAGAAATTGAACATTTCCTTTTAACTTTGCATGATTTAGTGCCACACTATCAATTACATTTACTAAAAAAGGGCAGCTTAGATACAGTTCAACTACATGTGGAAGTAAGTGAAGAGTTCTATAACAACATTAAAGGTAATATGGAAGATGAAAAAGTAAACTTATTAGCAAGAGAGGTTCAGCATTTAATGAAGAGCAGTTGTCTTGTTTCAATGGATGTTAAAGTGCTAGAGCCAAAGTCGATTCCTAGATCTCAAGGTAAGGCGGTCAGAGTCGTTGACCGTAGAAATGAAGAAGTAATAGTTTGATAAATGACTATAAGGTTAGAGGGCCTTTTACAGGCCTTCTCTCGTTTGCATAACTAAGAAGTAGCTTCCTTGTTCGTTCTCCAAAGATCGGTTATGTAAAAATAAATTAAAATGAGGTAACCAATATGGAAATGAACACAAGGTCTATGATCTTCACACTTTATGGTGATTATGTCCGCCATTATGGGAATAAAATATGGATCGGTAGTTTAATTAAGCTATTAAAGGAATTTGGTCATAATGACCAGTCAATTCGTTCGGCAATTTCGAGGATGGGTAAGCAAGGCTGGGTCGAAGCGGAAAAAAGAGGAAATAAAAGCTATTATTATTTATCTGAACGTGGAGTAAAGCGAATTGAAGAAGCAGCAATACGAATATTCAAGCTGAAGACAGAAAATTGGGATGGTAAGTGGCGTATTTTAATGTACTCTATTCCAGAAGAGAAACGTAATCTACGAGATGAATTTCGCAAAGAATTGGTTTGGAGTGGCTTTGGTACATTCTCAAATAGTGTATGGATATCACCAAACAACTTGGAAAAGCAAGTGTATGATTTAATTGCTAAATATAACATAGAAAAATATGTAAGCTTTTTTATATCAGAAAATGCTGGTCCATTAACTGATGAAGAGTTGATAGAAAAGTGTTGGGATTTAGATGAAATAAATGGGAAATACAATGAGTTTATATCAACTTATAGCCAAAAGTTTGTGATTGATAAAAATAAAATTCAACAAAAGCAAATGACGGATGCTGAATGTTTTGTTGAGCGTACGAAGCTAGTCCACGAGTATAGGAAATTCCTGTTCGTTGACCCTGGTTTACCTGAGCCTCTTCTTCCAGAGAAGTGGCTAGGAGGTCACGCCGCCAATTTGTTTACTGAATATTATAAACAATTAGCAAAACCAGCTAGTAGGTTTTTTGAGACTGTTTTTGAAAAGGGAAATGAACTCTCGTACAAAGACGAGTGTTACGATGTTTTAGATCATCCATTAATTATAGAATAAAAAGTATAGCAGCGGATAAATGCCGCTGTTTTTTTTATCCATAATTAGAAAAAATTTTCAGAATATTATTGACAGTAAGATTATGAAAGCGTTATCATTTCTATATAACTAAAAGAACTTGTCGTAAATTAAACGACATAGAAAATGCTGTACACACATCAAAGGAGTGAGAACATGGGAGAATTAATGCAATATTTAATTACAGGTTTAACGATTGGAAGTATGTATGCAATCGTTGCATTAGGTTTTGTCACAATTTACAGTGTTACAAAAGTCATCAACTTAGCACAAGGTGAATTTGTCATGCTAGGTGGAATGATTATGTTTTCATTTACAAAAGCAGGAGTGCCTTATATATTTTCTTTTTTTCTTACAATATTAACTGTTATAATCATCGGTTTTCTCATTGAAGCAACGATTATTCGTAAAGCAAAAAATGCAGACCCTCTTAGCTTGATTATTTTAACTATCGGAGCTGCGATTTTTATAAGAGGTATAGCAAGTATGTTTTGGGGAAAAGACCCTGTGAAGATTGCGCCATTTCTTGCAAATAATGAACCGATTTCGATCTTTGGTGCATCCATTACGCCACAAAGCATTTGGGTGATGGTTTTCATGTTAGCAATCGTTGCAATATTATACATACTTATGGAAAAGACAATGATTGGAAAGGCATTTCGAGCATGTTCAGCAAACCCGTTAGCTGCAAGGTTAATGGCAATAAGCCCAAAAAAGATGTCGGCATTCTCATTTGCATTTAGTGCAGGATTAGGAGCTATCGCAGGATTAGTCATCGCACCAATCCTTTTCCCAGCCTATGATATGGGGATTATGTTAGGGATTAAAGGTTTTTCTGCAAGTATTTTAGGTGGTCTTGGTAGTGCGCCTGGAGCGGTTATTGGAGGTATATTACTAGGCTTAATTGAGTCATTTGGAGCTGGTTATATCAGTTCAGGTATGAAGGATGCCATTGCTTTCGGTGCAGTACTTTTACTTTTATTAATTCGCCCTTTCGGAATTTTAGGAGAAAAGAATGTTGGAAAGGGAGGATTGTAATATGAAAAGACAAGGTGTTCAACGAGTGAATTGGATTGGTGTTTTAGTATTTGCTCTTTTTATATGTGTGCTTCCATTTTTATTCTCTAAATCATTCTATATTACGAAAGCTACCTTCGCAGGTCTTTATACAATTGTAGCTGTTGGTTTAGGTTTATTGATGGGGTTCGCAGGACAAATTTCACTTGGACAAGCAGCATTTTACGGGGTGGGAGCTTATTCTACTGCGGTATTGTCAACGACATATGGTATAAACCCTTGGTTAAGTTTATTAGTCTCTCTATTAGTGCCTGCTCTTGTTGCCTATATTATGGGGCAAACGATGGCAAGGTTGCACGGATACTACTTGGCGATGGCAACTTTAGCATTTGGAATTGTTATTCACGTACTACTCGTTGAATGGAAATCTGTCACAAAAGGTGCTTCAGGACTATATGGTGTACCTAAAATTGAAATCTTTGGTTTTGCTTTTAAACAAGGTCTTTCCTATTACTACTTAGTATGGACTTTTGCGTTAATTGTTATTATTATCTCTTTAAATATTATCCACTCTCGCATCGGTCGAGCACTTCGTTCCATCCATGATAGTGAAATTGCATCTAGTGCAATGGGAGTTGATACAGGTAAATATAAGATGCAAGTGTTCATTATCAGTGCAATGTTTGCAGGTCTTGCAGGCTGGCTGTTTGCACATATGAGTTACAGTATTTCTCCGACATCGTTCGGTTTAAACCATTCGATTCTCTTTTTAACAATGGTTGTACTAGGAGGAGCAACATCGGTATGGGGGGCGGTTTTTGGAGCTTTCCTTATTTCTTTAATAAACATTCTAGTACATACATTAGGTTCTCATATTTCCTTTATAACTAGTGATTTTGAACATGTGTTATACGGCTTAATTTTAATGCTTGTCGTTATTTTCTTGCCTCGTGGAGTATTTCCTTCATTAGTATCACTGCTCAAAAGTTACGATTATAAAGGGAAGAAGAAAAAAGAAAAAGGGCAAGTGGAAGCAGTAAAGGGGGAACATCATGTCTAATCTTCTCGAAGTAAAAGGTGTTACAAAACGGTTTGGAGGAGTAATAGCAAACAAAGATGTTACTTTCAGTGTTGAAACTGGTAATATAACCGGGCTTATAGGACCAAATGGTGCAGGGAAGAGCACAATGTTTAATATGGTATCTGCTGTTTTTCCGCCAACAGAAGGAGAAATTTGGTTTCAAGGAAAAAGGATTGATCAATTGCCTTCCTATAAAGTTGCTCCACTTGGTATTTCTCGAACATTTCAAAACTTGCAAGTATTTAAAACAATGACAGTCCTTGAAAATGTCATGGTAGGGTTACATACGAAAACTAAGTCTGGAATAGTGGCAGCGGCATTGAAAACGAAAAAAATGAGACAAGAAGAAGAGGATATGTATGAAAATGCCTTACAGTGGATCGATTTTGTCGGTTTAAGTGATGTAGTAGCAACAGAGGCTAGTAATCTCCCTTTAGGGAAGTTGAGATTACTAGAATTAGCACGAGCACTTGCAACTAGTCCTTCGTTATTATTGTTAGATGAAATTGCAGCTGGATTAAATAATCAGGAAACATTGGAAATGGCGAATTTAATAAAAGCGATTCGTGACAAAGGTATTTCTATCTTCGTCGTAGAACACGACATGGACTTAGTAATGACGATATGCGATAAAATCATTGTTTTAGATCAAGGGGAAAAAATCGCCGAAGGTACACCGAAGGAAGTTCAAAGTAATGAACGAGTTGTTGAGGCTTACCTCGGTGCAAGTGAAGATGAGGAGGTAATATCATGAGTACTTCTCTCTTGCAAGTTAGAGATGTTTCTTTTAGCTACGGTCCGATAAAAGCACTCGATCAAGTTAATTTTCAAGTTAACAAAGGAGAAATTGTAGCCTTGCTAGGAGCAAATGGTTCTGGGAAAACAACGATGTTAAAAAACATCTCTGGATTATTAAGGCCTTCAAAAGGAGCAATCCTTTTTAATGAAGAGGATGTTACTAAGCTTGAAGCAGAAAGTATTGTAGAAAGAAGTTTAATACAAGTACCAGAACATCGCCAAGTCTTTTCAACTATGTCTGTTGTAGAAAACTTATATTTGGGAGCTTACCACCACTACCGTAAAACTGGTAAAAAGAAAGTGGATAGTGATATAGAAAAAGTTTTTGAACTCTTTCCTATATTGAAGGAGAGAAAAGATCAACTTGCTGGTACGCTTTCAGGTGGGCAACAGCAAATGTTAGCAATTGCTAGAGCTGTTATGGCTAGACCAGTTTTACTTTTATTAGATGAGCCATCACTTGGCCTTGCACCACTCATTGTTAAAGAAGTTTTGCAATATGTAAAACGACTAAGAGATGAGTTTGGTGTAACTGTTTTACTTATTGAACAAAACGTATCGGCTTCATTAAAAATAGCTGATCGAGGCTATGTCATGTCACATGGTTCAGTGATTAAACAAGGAAGTGCAAAAGACTTGCTAAATGATCAAGAAGTAAAAGAAGCATTTTTAGGCCATACAGTTTCATAAGCTAATCATTTTGAATTAAGCGCTAACACTAGCGTTTAATATAAATAAAACAAACAAAATTACGGGGGTAAAGACGATGAAAAAGCTTTTAACATTAATGCTAACACTTTTGTTGGCGACAGCTTTAGCTGCATGTAGTAGTTCAGAAGAACAACCTGAAGTTTACAAGATTGGCGCTATTTATTCTAAAACAGGTCCAGCTAGTCCACTAGGAGAACCGGAATGGAACGCTGCCAAGCTATTAGAAAAGCAAATTAATGACGCTGGTGGTATTAATGGGGTACCAGTTGAGATTATTTTAGCGGATGATGAAACTTCTCAAGAAAAAGCAACGGAAGAAATGAATCGTCTAATCCACGATGAAAATGTAGTAGCGATTTTAGGTACAACTACTTCAGGAGCTTCACTAGCTATGAAAGGGATAGCGATGGATAACGAAGTTCCAATGATCTCTGCAGGTGCTTCTGTACATATCGTATCACCTGCAAGTGAAGCTAAGTGGGTTTTTAAAACACCTCACTCAGATGCACATGCTGCAGAACGAGTATTTATGTATTTAAAGGATGCAGGTCTAACTAAGATTGCTGCATTAACAGATTCAAATGCATTTGGTGCTAGTGGTTTAGAACAGATGGAAGCTATTCATAATAAATACGGTATTGAAATTGTAACTTCTGAAACTTACAATACGAAAGATCCTGATATGAAGGCGCAATTAACGAAAATTAACAAATCTAGTGCACAAGCAATTATTGTTTGGGGAACAAATCCAGGTCCAGCGATAATTGCAAAAAATATGAAAGAATTAGGCATCGATATTCCGTTTATCGGAAGCCACGGTATTGCTAACCAATCGTTTATAGATTTAGCTGGTGATGCAGCTGAAGGCGTAGTAATTCCAACTGGAAAGTTGTTATTCCCAACTCAAATTACTGAGAGCGATGCGCAATATGAAGTAATCTCTAGCTTTTATAATGATTACAAAGCTGAGTATGGCAGTGAGCCAACTAATTTCGGTTCATACGGGTATGACAATGTTATGCTAATCGTTGAGGCACTTAAAGCTGGTGCTACTGATCGTGAATCAATTCGTGATTATTTAGAAAAGAATATCAATGGTTATGTTGGAGCGACAGGAATTTTTACATTTAGTGCAGATGATCACAATGGGTTAAAAGCAGATAGTATGGTATTAGCAGAAGTTAAAAATGGTAAGTGGGTATTAAAAAAATAAGTGAAAATGAGAGGCATTCATTCCCGTGAATGCCTTTTATCTACATATAGGAGGGCCTATGAATAAAGCTATCTTTGATTTTATGAGTAATGATCCATTTGCAAGAAGTTTAGGTATGTCAATCACATCAGTTGAAGAAGGGTTTGCAAAACTTTCAATGACAGTTGATGATTCAATGGTAAATTTCCATGGAGCAATGCATGGGGGAGTAATATTTGCATTGGCAGATAGTGCCTTTGCTCTTGCAAGTAATTCTTACGGAAGTGTCGCAGTTGGAATTAATGTTTCGATGAATTTTATTAAAGCAGCGATGCCTGGTGATAAACTTATTGCTGAGGCTAGCGAAGTTTCAAAAAATTTCAAACTAGGAATTTATCAAATGAAGGTGAAAAATGAGTCGGGAGATTTAATTGCGACTGCTGAAGGAATGGTATATCGAAAAAAGGATAAATTCGGAGAATTAGTTTAAAAAAAATGTCCTTTGGGTAAAGCCTCTATATTGAATGGGGGCTTTATTGTATGGATGATATTAAGAAAAGATTAGTACATATTTCAGCATGTAGTCACATTAGTTGGAGTAAACTAGCTGAATTCTTTAAAGATGATACGTCACTTTGTTCCGTTTATAATTACTCTGTTAGCGAATTAATAAAGACATTTAAATGGAAGGAAAAGAATGCAGAAAATTTCATAAAAGATTTGCATTCTCTATCAATCACCCGTATTCTTAACAATTATAAAAGCAAAAACATAAAGGTAGTTACTATTTTTGATGATAATTATCCACGCTTGCTGAAAGAAATATATGATCCGCCTTGGGTTTTATATTGTAAAGGTAATCCTTCATTATTCTCGAATAATAAGAAGATAAGTATTGTAGGTACAAGATATCCATCACAATATGGTTTGAAATGTGTGGAATATCTCACTAAGCCTTTTATTCAACAAGGATGGATGATTATAAGTGGTCTTGCATATGGTATTGATACAGCTGCACATCTTCAAGCAATGAAGAAAAATGGTGCGACAATTGCGGTTCTTGGTTCAGGAATAAATACAATTTATCCTAAAAACAATGAAGAAATCGGTCAAGAAATTGCCAAAAACCATTTACTTATTAGTGAATATACACCAAATACCCTCCCTAAGAGATGGATGTTTCCTAGGAGAAATCGTATAATAAGCGGACTTTCTTTAGCTACTATAGTAATAGAAGCAAATAGAGAAAGCGGTTCTTTAATCACTGCTAACCTTGCAAATATGGAAGGTAGAGAGGTATTTGCAGTTCCAGGATCAATTTTATCGCAAAAAGCGACCGGTACGAATGAACTAATAATGGCAGGTGCACAATTAGCGGTAAATGGGGAGAAAATTATCGAACAATTACAGCCAATGCTAGATAAATATTAAGTAATTACTACCTATCTTAGTAGATATTGTTTGACAAACAATACTCTATATTAAATAATAGTGAGGATTTTAGTTTACCTCTTAAGGGGATGAATGAAACATGGAAGAATATTTAGTAATAGTAGAGTCTCCAGCAAAAGCAAAGACAATTAAACGGTATTTAGGGAAAAAATATGCAGTTAAAGCTTCAATGGGACATGTTCGTGATTTACCACGAAGTCAAATGGGAGTGGACGTTGAAGAAGAATTTAACCCAAAATACATAACAATACGCGGAAAAGGCCCTGTTTTAAAAGAATTAAAAACAGCTGCTAAAAAAGTTAAAAAAATATATCTCGCAGCTGACCCGGATCGCGAAGGGGAAGCTATTGCTTGGCACTTAGCACAATCATTAGATGTAGATGTTACTTCTGATTGTCGAGTTGTTTTCAATGAAATTACAAAAGATGCAATAAAAGCATCATTTAAACATCCAAGAGCAATTAATATGGATCTAGTAGATGCACAACAAGCACGCCGAGTGTTAGACCGATTAGTCGGGTATAACATAAGTCCTTTATTATGGAAGAAAGTGAAAAAAGGATTAAGTGCAGGGAGAGTACAATCGGTTGCCGTGAAACTAATCGTCGATCGAGAAAAAGAAATTGCTGCGTTTGTTCCAGAAGAATATTGGACGATTAAAGGAAACTTCCTGAAAGGAAAGGAAGCGTTTGAAGCACAGTTTTATGGGATAGATGGTAAAAAGGTAGAGTTAAAGTCTCAACAAGAAGTGGAGCAAATTTTATCAAAATTATCAGGTGATGACTTTTCTATTGCTTCCGTTAAGAAAAAAGAAAGAAAAAGAAACCCTGCTGCACCATTTACTACATCATCTCTACAACAAGAAGCTGCTAGAAAATTAAACTTTCGTGCTAAGAAAACAATGATGCTTGCACAGCAACTATACGAAGGTATTGAATTAGGCAAAAAGGGTACTGTCGGTTTAATTACGTATATGAGAACAGATTCAACTCGCGTATCAGAAACAGCTGAAAATGAAGCGCGTAACTATATCGAGAACAAATATGGGCAAGAATACACTAGAACGGCAAAGCGAAATGATAAAAAATCTTCTAATTCACAAGATGCCCATGAAGCAGTTCGTCCAACATACGCTGATAAATCACCTAGCGAATTGAAAGCATATTTAAGTCGTGATCAACTTCGTTTATATAAATTAATTTGGGAGCGATTTATTGCAAGTCAAATGGCACCGGCTGTATTAGATACAGTAGTAGCGGAACTTGTGAATAATGGCGTTACATTCCGTGCAAATGGATCTTCTGTTAAATTCAACGGCTTTATGAAAGTTTATGTGGAAGGTAATGATGATAATAAAAAAGAGGAAGATCGTATTTTACCTGAATTACTTCAAGGTGAAACAGTTAAAAATAGTAAAATAGATCCGAATCAACATTTTACACAACCGCCACCAAGATACTCGGAAGCAAGGCTTGTTAAAACAATGGAAGAGTTAGGTATAGGGAGACCATCAACTTATGCTCCTACATTGGATACAATTCAGAAGCGTGGCTATGTCGCGTTACAAGAAAAACGCTTTGTTCCTACTGAGCTTGGTGAAATTGTGCTAGAATTAATGAATGAATTTTTCCCTGAAATTATTTCTGCTGACTTTACTGCCCAAATGGAGGCAAATCTAGATTCCATTGAAGACGGTAAAATCCGTTGGGTTGAAGTAATGGATAACTTTTATAAAGATTTCGCCAAACGTTTATCTGTTGCCGAAGAAGAAATGAAAGAAGTAGAAATCAAAGATGAGCCTGCAGGAGAAGATTGTGAAAAATGTGGGCATGAAATGGTTTATAAAATGGGGCGATTCGGTAAATTTATGGCTTGTTCGAACTTCCCTGATTGCCGAAATACGAAGGCAATCTTAAAAGAAATTGGTGTGAAATGTCCTGATTGTAAAGAAGGTAATGTCGTAGAACGTAAAAGTAAAAAGCGTCGCATTTTTTACGGCTGTGACCGTTATCCTACATGTGAATATACTTCTTGGGACAAACCAATAGCTAGAGAGTGCCCAAAATGTAGTACTCAGTTAGTGGAAAAGAAACTGAAAAAAGGTGTACAAGTGCAATGTCCAGCTTGTGACTTTTCAGAAAAACCGAATTAATTTAGGAGGTTAGCAACGATGAGTGATCAACATGTAACTGTCATTGGAGCAGGACTTGCAGGTAGTGAAGCTGCTTGGCAAATTGCTGAACAAGGAATTAAAGTTCATTTATATGAAATGCGTCCGAAGCAGCAAACGCCTGCACACCATACTGATAAATTTGCAGAACTAGTTTGTAGTAATTCCTTACGAGGAAATTCCTTAACAAACGCGGTCGGAGTTTTAAAAGAAGAAATGCGTCGTTTAAACTCTGTAATTATTTCTTCAGCTGACAATAGTGCAGTGCCAGCTGGAGGAGCATTAGCAGTAGACCGACATGATTTTGCAGGTCTTGTAACAGAAAACGTAAAGAACCACCCAAACGTAACAGTATTTACAGAAGAATTAACGGAAATTCCAGATGGGCCTACAGTGGTAGCCACTGGCCCATTAACATCACCTGCTTTAGCGGAACAATTAAAGCAACTAACAGGTGAAGATTACTTTTACTTTTATGATGCTGCCGCACCGATCATTGAAAAAGATAGCATTGACATGGACAAGGTGTACTTAAAGTCTCGTTATGATAAAGGTGAAGCTGCATACTTAAACTGTCCTATGACTGAGGAAGAGTTTGACCGTTTTTATGAAGCGCTAATTTCAGCGGAAACAGTTCCATTAAAGGAATTTGAAAAAGAAATTTTCTTTGAAGGTTGTATGCCGATTGAAGTCATGGCTAAGCGTGGTAGAAAAACAATGTTATTCGGTCCAATGAAACCTGTAGGATTGGAAGACCCTCGTACAGGCAAGCGTCCATTTGCAGTCGTTCAATTAAGGCAAGACGATAGTGCTGGAACATTATATAACTTGGTAGGGTTTCAAACGCATTTAAAATGGGGTCCACAAAAAGAAGTATTACAATTAATTCCTGGTTTAGAAAATGCCGAAATCATACGCTATGGTGTAATGCACCGTAATACATTTATAAACTCGCCAAAACTATTGAAGCCAACTTATCAATATAAAGAGCGAGAGAACTTGTTCTTTGCTGGACAAATGACAGGTGTAGAAGGGTATGTTGAATCTGCTGCTTCTGGATTAATTGCGGGGTTAAATGCTGCTCGCCTTGTAAAAGGTGAAGAATTACTAGTTTTCCCTAAAGAAACGACAATTGGTAGCATGGCAAATTATATTACTACGACTAGTAGCAAAAACTTTCAACCAATGAATGCTAACTTCGGTTTATTGCCGGCTTTAGAAGAAAGAATAAAAGCGAAAAAAGATCGATATGAGAAGCTTGCTAATCGTTCATTAGAAACAATTCAGAATTTTGTAAATAATTTGTAATTTAATATTGATTAGAAGAATAATATGTGATAAGATTGAGGTCGCTTAGAGGTGATAACGTATGGAAAATCATCGAGCGGTCTCTTTATTTGTCGAATTTTTGCAAATCGAGAAAAATTGTTCGAAACTAACTATTGAGCATTACTTAAAAGATATCAAACACTTTGAAACATTTATGAAGCAGCAAAAGATTAATACCTTTGCTGCTGTTTCTTATGGTGATATACGAGTTTACTTAACAAAGTTACATAAAGAACAATACGCTAGAGCAACAGTTTCAAGGAAAATTTCTTGCATGAGAAGTTTGTTTAAATTTTTAATGCGAGAAAAAATTGTTGAA
This sequence comes from Lottiidibacillus patelloidae, assembly GCF_002262935.1. Taxonomy (NCBI): domain Bacteria; kingdom Bacillati; phylum Bacillota; class Bacilli; order Caryophanales; family Bacillaceae; genus Lottiidibacillus; species Lottiidibacillus patelloidae. The sequence goes on from NZ_NPIA01000001.1 coordinate 585,340, forward strand.
AGAAATGATTTTACTTTGGCTCCGCTCCCTAAAAAAGAGCAATTGTTACCGAATTTCTTATATGAAGAAGAATTAAAGAAGTTATTTACTATAAGTGATTTAACGAAGCCGATGGGCCAACGTGATCAAGCGATATTAGAACTTTTTTATGCCACTGGAATTCGAGTAAGCGAATGTTCCAATCTTTCATTAAGAGACATTGACTTTCATATAGGGACAATTTTAGTTTTAGGAAAAGGAAACAAAGAAAGGTTCGTACCGTTTGGAAGTTTTGCACAATCATCACTGCAAAATTATGTGAATGATGGACGAAAGAAACTTATGAAACAAAATGAAAATGCGCATGAGTTTTTATTTGTAAACTATCGCGGAGAGAGACTGTCATCAAGAGGAATGCGCACGATATTAAATAAAATGATTGAAAATGCGGCTCTAACGATACAGATTAGTCCACACGTCTTAAGACACACCTTTGCAACTCATATGTTAAATGCAGGTGCCGACCTTCGTGGAGTTCAAGAAATGTTAGGTCATGCACATTTATCATCAACTCAGATTTACACGCACGTGACTAAAGACCGTCTGCAAACCGTGTACAAAAATTTTCATCCACGAGCTTAATTTCAAAGGAGGAAAACCAATGGAACATTCTTTTCATGCTACGACAATATTTGCCATTCAACATAATGGGGAATGTGCAATGTCAGGTGATGGTCAAGTAACATTCGGTAATGCTGTAGTTATGAAACATACTGCACGAAAAGTTAGAAAACTTTACCAAGGGAAAGTGATAGCAGGCTTTGCAGGTTCTGTTGCGGATGCTTTTACATTGTTTGAAAAGTTTGAAAGCAGACTTGAAGAATTTAATGGGAATTTGCAACGTGCAGCTGTCGAATTAGCTAAAGAATGGCGAAGTGATAAGGTGCTTCGTAAACTTGAAGCAATGTTAATTGTCATGAATAAAGAACATCTCTTATTAGTTTCAGGTACTGGAGAGGTTATTGAACCAGATGATGGAATTTTAGCCATTGGCTCCGGAGGGAATTACGCATTGTCAGCTGGCCGAGCGCTAAAACAATATGCAGATCACTTAACTGCAGTAGATATAGCGAAAGGTGCTTTAAATATCGCTGGTGATATTTGTGTATATACAAATAAAGAGATAGTTGTCGAGCAGTTATAAAATCATTGGAGGGTGAACAATGAAAAATACGATGACGCCTAGGCAAATTGTTGAACAACTAAACAAGTATATTATTGGTCAAGAAAAAGCGAAGAAATCAGTAGCAATAGCTTTGAGGAATCGCTATAGACGTAGTTTGTTAAATGAAACGCTAAAAGAAGAAATTGCACCAAAAAACATCTTAATGATTGGTTCAACTGGTGTAGGTAAAACAGAAATTGCTCGCCGATTAGCAAAGCTTGTTGGTGCGCCGTTCATCAAAGTTGAAGCAACTAAATTCACTGAAGTTGGCTATGTTGGTCGTGATGTAGAATCAATGGTTCGAGATTTAGTGGAAACATCAATTCGTATGGTAAAAGAGGCGAAGATGGAACAAGTGATGGACAAAGCGACTGAGAATGCAAACAAACGTCTTGTTGAACTTTTAGTTCCCTCTAAGCAAAAAAAGCAACAGATGAAAAACCCTTTGGAGATGTTTTTTGGTGGAAATACTGCTGCTCAACAGCATGAGCCTGAAGATAAGGAAGAAGAGAACATCGTTCATCGCCGCCAACAAATTAGACAACAATTAGCACTAGGTGAGCTTGAAGATCACTTAGTTACTATTGAAGTGGAAGAACAACAACAGTCAATGTTTGATTTAATGTCCAATGCGGGTATGGATCAAATGGGCGCAAATATGCAAGATATGCTTGGAAACTTAATGCCAAAAAAGAAAAAGAAAAGAAAGTGCACTGTTCGTGAAGCGCGCAAGGTACTAAAGCAAGAGGAAGCGCAAAAACTAATTGATATGGATGAAGTGCACCAAGAAGCAATTTATATAGCGGAACAATCTGGGATTATCTTTATAGATGAGATTGATAAAGTAGCTGGGAAAAGCCAAGGTGGTTCTCCCGATGTATCAAGAGAAGGTGTGCAGCGAGATATTTTGCCAATTGTTGAAGGGTCGACAGTAAATACGAAATACGGTCCTGTGAAAACAGATCATGTTCTTTTTGTTGCTGCTGGAGCTTTCCATATTGCGAAACCATCGGATTTAATTCCTGAATTACAAGGGAGATTTCCAATCCGTGTAGAATTGCAAAACTTAACGGTAGATGACTTTGTGAAAATATTAGTTGAACCACAATTCTCACTTTTAAAACAATATGAAGCTCTTTTAAAAACAGAAGGTATAAATATAAAATTTTCTGACGAAGCTATTCGTAAGATTGCGACAATTGCTCAAGAAGTGAATCAGGAAACTGATAACATAGGTGCTCGAAGGTTACATACAATTATGGAGCGTTTACTAGAAGATTTATCTTTTGAAGCGGACACACAAATTGAATTAACAATTACACCAGAATATGTTGAAGAAAAATTAGCGAACGTAGCAAAAAATCGAGATTTATCACAATTTATTCTTTAGGAAAAAGCTTTTCAAAGTGAACAGGAGGAGAAAAAAATGGATTTACTTACAAAAACGAGTATGATTAATGCAATGTTACAAAAAACAGGGGGAAAACCTGTAAACTTTAAAGAAATGGCAACAACTTTACGCGATGTTATTGAGGCTAATACGTTTGTGTTAAGCAGACGTGGGAAGTTGCTTGGTTATGCAATTAAGCAAGAGATTGAAAATGAAAGAATGAAAAAAATGCTGGAAGAGCGCCAATTCCCAGCTGAATATACAAACAGCTTATTTAATATTACAGAAACTTCATCTAACTTAGATATCACGAGTGAATATACAGCATTTCCAGTTGAAAATGGAGATTTATTTAAAGAAGGCCTAACGACGATTGTCCCTATTATCGGTGGTGGTGAACGCTTAGGAACATTAATCTTAGCTAGAGTGACAGATTCGTTCTCTGACGATGATTTAATTTTAGGAGAATACGGTGCTACTGTAGTAGGTATGGAAATTCTTCGCGAAAAAGCAGAAGAAATTGAAGAAGAAGCTCGTAGCAAAGCTGTTGTACAAATGGCAATTAGCTCATTGTCATATAGTGAACTTGAAGCAATCGAGCACATTTTCGAAGAACTTAATGGAAAAGAAGGTTTATTAGTTGCTAGTAAGGTAGCTGACCGTGTAGGTATTACTAGATCGGTTATCGTAAATGCACTCCGTAAATTAGAAAGTGCTGGAGTTATTGAGTCTCGTTCGCTTGGTATGAAAGGAACGTACTTAAAAGTTCTTAATGATAAGTTCCTACTTGAACTAAGTAAATTAAAAACAAACTAATAGATAGTTAATAAGAGGCTGGCACTTGTGTCCCGGTCTCTTTTCTTTTTCTCAAAAACTTAATGGGTATATTATGAAAAAAATGGCTACAATAGTATTAGGTTTTTTGAAACTATTATTTTGTAAAAAAATCTAGTTGCACGCCCCTAAGCAATTATGTTATAGTTACTAACGGTGTTAAATACACACGTCTACGGATTTAGGCATTGGTGCTGCTAGTTCAGTCTTGCTTAAATATGAAATAGACGGAGGATAAAAAACCATAAGGAGGTGTTGAGGATGGGAGTCATTTCTATGAAACAGCTTTTAGAAGCTGGGGTACACTTCGGACATCAAACTCGTCGTTGGAACCCAAAAATGGCACGTTACATCTTCACGGAAAGAAACGGAATTTATATTATTGATCTTCAAAAGACGGTCAAGAAAGTTGATGAAGCTTATAACTTCATTAAAAGTGTTGCTGCTGAAGGCGGTAAAGTATTATTTGTTGGAACGAAAAAGCAAGCTCAAGAAGCAATTAAAGAGGAAGCAATTCGTTCAGGTATGTACTATGTTAACCAACGTTGGTTAGGTGGTACTTTAACAAACTTCTCTACTATCCAAAAGCGTGTACAACGTTTAAAGAAAATTGAGCAAATGGAAGTTGACGGAACTTTTGAAGTTCTACCTAAGAAAGAAGTTGTTGGTCTTAAAAAAGAACAAGAACGTCTTGAAAAATTCTTAGGTGGAGTTAAAGATATGAACGGTGCACCAGATGTACTATTCATCGTTGACCCACGTAAAGAACGCATTGCAGTTCAAGAAGCTCATAAATTACACATTCCTATCGTTGCTATCGTTGATACTAACTGTGATCCTGATGAAATCGATTATGTGATTCCAGGTAATGACGATGCAATCCGTGCGGTAAAACTTCTTACTGCTAAAATGGCTGATGCTATTATTGAAGCTAACCAAGGTGAAGCTGAAGAAGTTGCAGAAGAAACTGCTGCATCTGCTGAATAAGCGATAAAACAAATAAAGGGTGGTAAAGGTTAAAAATTACCTTTTATCACCCTTTTTTAAAAGAAAACTAATAATTACATATTCAATAAGGAGGAATTTACGATGGCCGTTACTGCTCAAATGGTAAAGGAATTACGTGAAAAAACTGGTGCTGGAATGATGGATTGTAAAAAAGCACTTACAGAAACTAATGGTGATATGGAAAAAGCGATTGACTTCCTACGTGAAAAAGGAATCGCGAAAGCTGCTAAAAAAGCTGACCGTATTGCTGCTGAGGGATTAGCTGCAGTTAAAGTTGATGGAAACAAAGCTGTTATCCTTGAAGTTAACTCTGAGACTGACTTCGTTGCTAAAAACGAAAACTTCCAAGGGTTAGTTCAAGAACTTGCTGGTCACATTTTAACACAAGGACCTGCTACAGTTGAGGAAGCTTTAGAGCAACCATTAAACGGTACTGGAGAAAAAATCCAAGACTATCTAAATACTAACATTGCGAAAATTGGAGAGAAAATCTCTTTACGTCGCTTCAATGTTGTTGAAAAAGAAGATGGAGATGCATTTGGTGCTTACCTTCACATGGGTGGTCGTATCGCTGTATTAACATTATTAGGTGGAACAACTGACGAAGACGTAGCAAAAGATGTTGCAATGCACGTAGCTGCTGTTAACCCTAAATATGTAACTCGTGATCAAGTTTCTGAAGAAGAAGTTGAGCGTGAGCGTGAAGTATTAACTCAACAAGCTCTTAACGAAGGTAAACCTGCAAATATCGTTGAGAAAATGGTTGTTGGTCGTATTAACAAGTTCTTTGAAGAAATTTGCTTAGATTCTCAAAGCTTCGTTAAAGATCCAGATCAAAAAGTTGGTAAATATGTAGCTAGCAAAGGTGCTACATTAAAAGGATTCACTCGTTTTGAAGTTGGAGAAGGTATGGAAAAACGTGAAGAAAACTTTGCTGATGAAGTAATGTCACAAGTGAAAAAATAAGTGATTAAAGGGGAACACAGTGTGTTCCCTCTTTTTCAAGATAAAAAGAATTAATTAGACGAGATGGAGGTAATTATGAGCGAAGCTAAATATAAGCGAATAGTTCTTAAATTAAGCGGGGAAGCGTTATCGGGTAAACTAGGATATGGAATTGATCCTAACATTATTCGTTCGATTGCAGCGCAAATAAAAGAAATAGCTCAAATGAATGTCGAAGTTGCCGTTGTTGTCGGTGCAGGTAACATTTGGAGAGGTAAATCAGGTAGTGAGATGGGGATGGATAGAGCAAACGCTGATTATATGGGAATGCTTGCTACTGTCATGAACTCACTTGCACTGCAAGATAGCCTTGAAAACATTGGAATTCAAACTCGAGTACAAACTTCTATTGAAATGCGACAGGTAGCTGAACCATATATACGTCGTAAAGCAATTCGTCATCTTGAAAAAGGGCGCGTAGTTATATTTGCAGCAGGAACTGGTAATCCTTATTTTACAACAGATACGACAGCTGCTCTCCGTGCTGCTGAAGTAGAAGCTGAAGTAATATTAATGGCTAAAAACGAAGTTGATGGTGTATATAGTGCTGATCCGAAGCTTGATGCAAGTGCGACGAAGTATAAAGAGTTAACTTACTTAGATGTCCTTAATGAAGGGCTACAAGTAATGGATACAACAGCATCTTCTTTATGTATGGACAATGATATTCCTTTAATTGTCTTCTCGATAATGGAAGAAGGAAATATTAAGCGAGTTATTACTGGTGAAAAAATTGGAACAATTGTTAGGGGGAAATAACATGGTACAAGAAATTATGAACGATACGAAAAACCGTATGGAAAAAGCAATTCAATCTTTAAAGCGTGAATTCACTACTATTCGTACAGGTCGTGCTAATCCTGCAATTTTGGATAAAATTACAGTTGATTATTATGGTGCACCAACGCCACTTAACCAATTAGCAACGATTTCTGTTCCTGAAGCTAGACTTTTAGTAATTCAACCATTTGATAAATCAGTTATTGCTGATATTGAAAAACAAATTCAAAAATCAGACTTAGGATTAACGCCTGCGAATGATGGAAATGTAATTCGTATTGCTATTCCTGCACTAACTGAAGAGCGTCGTAAAGAGTTAGTTAAAGTTGTGAAAAAATATGCTGAAGATGCAAAAATTGCAATTCGTAACATTCGTCGTGATGCTAACGATTCTTTAAAGAAAGCTGAAAAAGATGGTGAAATTACTGAAGACGAATTACGTCGTCAATCAGATGATGTGCAAAAGCTTACAGATAAACAAATTTCTGAAGTAGATGCTGTTACTGAAAATAAAGAGAAAGAAATCATGGAAGTATAATACCTTTCCATGTAAAATAAAGTATAGAAGAAACCCTCTGAATTATAGGGGGTTTTTTTTCACAATCATGCAATGTTGTAAAATAGGACTGTCCTTTTTTATAAAGCTTGAAATATAGAGAGCAATAATTTGCTTAGGTGATGGGGGAAAAGTAATGCTTGAGATGTTTACAAAGTGGAGAGCTAATAAAAAGCGATCTGATATAGAGCATAACAGCATTGATGCAACACGTGTACCAAACCATGTAGCTATCATTATGGATGGAAATGGAAGATGGGCGAAAAAGCGTAACCTTCCTAGAATTGCTGGTCACGGAGAAGGAATGAAAGTCGTAAAGAAGGTTGCTAAATACTCAAACAAAATTGGTGTGAAAGTGCTAACTGTTTATGCATTTTCAACTGAAAATTGGAAACGACCAAAAACTGAGATAGATTTTATTATGAAACTACCTGAACAGTTTTTAACATCTTTCCTACCTGAGTTAATGGAAGAAGAAATTCAAGTCCGAGTCATTGGGGACTTAAATCATCTACCTAATCATACGAGACAAGCGGTAGAAAAAGCGGTAGAACAAACAAAAAATAATAAGCGATTAATATTAAATTTTGCACTTAATTACGGAAGTCGTGTTGAAATTCTTAATGCTGTAAAAGGGATTTCAGATGATGTGAAAAATAATAATATTGCGTTAGAGGATATAAATGAAGAACTATTTTCAAATTATCTATTAACAAAAGATATTGCAGATCCTGATCTGTTAATTCGGACAAGTGGCGAATTACGTATTAGTAACTTTTTAATGTGGCAAATTGCCTATTCTGAGTTATGGTTCACTGATGTGTTATGGCCTGATTTCGATGAAGAGCATTTAGCAAAAGCAATTCAAGATTATCAGCAAAGAAAAAGACGTTTTGGTGGTTTGCAGTCATAGGAGGTTTACATGAAACAAAGAGTGTTAACAGGAATAATAGCAGGAGCAGCATTTATTGCATTAACTGTATTAGGTGGATATCCATTTGCAATCTTAGTATGTTTAATGGCTATTATCGGATTAAAAGAATTATTAGCAATGAAAAAGAAATCTATTTTCTCATTATCTGGACTAATTAGTGTTCTTATTCTGCTCGTGCTAGTTATTCCTAATGACTACTTTTCACAACTAGATTTACACCTTAATGTGTTCAATATAGTTGTTATCGGTACTTTAGCGTTATTAATCATAACGGTGTTAAGTAAAAACGAATATACTTTTGAAGATGCAGCAGTGTCTTTATTAACTATTTTGTATGTTGGGTACGGTTTTCACGCTTTCCTAGATGTTAGATTAAATGAAAATGGTTTACCAATGTTATTCTTTATTCTATTTATGATATGGGCGACTGATTCTGGGGCTTATTTTGTTGGGAAATCGCTAGGAAAAACAAAACTTTGGCCCGCAATTAGTCCAAACAAAACAATCGAAGGGTCACTAGGGGGAGTCTTTGCTGCTGTAATTGTAGCTGTAGTTTTCCAAATGATCCAACCTTTATTTGATTCAATGGCATATGTATTAGTAATTGCAATTATCGTTGGGGTATCTGGTCAACTTGGAGACCTCATTCAATCAGCATTTAAAAGATATTATGGTGTGAAAGATTCCGGGACTTTATTACCGGGACACGGTGGAATTTTAGACCGTTTTGATAGCACTATTTTTGTTTTTTCTCTTTTATATGTATTACAACTGATATAACTGCATGTACTAATAAGAAAGGAGCAGTGCAATGAAAAAAATTAGCTTATTAGGAGCGACAGGGTCAATCGGAACACAGACATTAGAAGTACTACGCGCTCATCCTGAAAAGCTTTCATTAGTAGCTCTTTCTCTAGGCAGAAACATTTCATTAGGTTTAAGTATTATTAATGAATTTAAGCCGAAACTAGTTTGTGTTTTGGAACAGGAAGATGCAAAAAACTTACAGGAATTAGCTCCTAGTGGTACAAAAATTATATTTGGAGAAGAAGGATTGGTTGAAGTGGCAACCTATCACGAAGCAGATACAGTCGTAAATGCTGTTATTGGTAGTGTTGGCTTACTTCCTACACTCGCTGCAATTAGAGAAAGAAAAAACGTAGCGATAGCCAATAAAGAGACGCTAGTTACAGCTGGTCACCTCGTTATGGGTGAAGCTAACAAATACGGTGTTAACTTATTACCCGTAGACAGTGAACATTCTGCAATTTTTCAATGTTTAAATGGAGATAGAAATAATGATATATCTAGATTAATTTTGACAGCTTCAGGTGGGAGTTTTCGTGATAAAACACGAGAGGAGTTACAAGGTGTTACGATAGAGGATGCACTAAATCATCCGAATTGGTCAATGGGTGCGAAAATTACAATTGATTCAGCAACAATGATGAATAAAGGGTTAGAAGTGATTGAAGCACACTGGCTTTTTAATATGCCTTATGAAAAAATTGATGTACTATTACATAAAGAAAGTATAATTCATTCCTTAGTGGAGTTTTCTGATAATAGTGTTCTGGCTCAGCTTGGTACACCAGATATGAAAGTACCAATCCAATATGCATTAACATATCCTAATCGTTATAATGTAGAAAATTCTGAACAGCTTCAATTATGGCAGTTGGGAACACTTCACTTTGAAAAAATGGATGTCAATCGTTTTAAATGTTTAGACTTTGCATTTGAAGCAGGTCGCATAGGCGGAACAATGCCAACAGTATTAAATGCGGCGAATGAAATTGCAGTAGACCGCTTTTTAAAAGGGGAAATTTCATTTTTAGCAATTGAAGAACTAATTGAAAGAGCAATGGAAATGCATAATGTTTTACCACACCCTTCATTAGAGTTAATTCAAGAGGTAGATCAGAAAACGCGAGAACGTGTAAGATCACTACAAATATAAAGGTGGGGAACGAGAGTGAATACTGTAATATCAATTATTATTATTTTAGGTGCGCTCATATTTTTTCATGAATTAGGTCATTTATGGTTTGCTAAACGAGCAGGAATTTTATGTAGAGAATTTGCAATTGGATTCGGTCCGAAAGTTTTTTCATTTAAAAAGAATGAAACGACATATACAATTCGTTTATTACCTTTAGGTGGATTCGTCCGAATGGCTGGGGAAGATCCAGAAACGGTTGATGTTAAACCTGGTCAACGAATAGGCTTAATATTCAATGAAGCAGGAAAAGTTTCTAAAATTATAATTAACAACAAAGAAAAACATCCCAATGCGAAAATAATCACTGTTGAGAAAGCAGAACTTGAACATAAGCTAATCATTGAAGGACAATCGCTTGATGAAGAAGTAGTAGAATATAAAGTCGATGAACGATGTGACTTTATTATTGATGAACAGCCATACCAAATAGCGCCGTATAATCGTCAGTTTGGTTCAAAAACATTATGGCAGCGTACGCTTGCAATTGCTGCTGGACCATTAATGAACTTTGCTCTAGCTCTCGTTATTCTAGCTGTTTTTGGATATTTGCAAGGTCCGCCTATTGATGAACCTATTTTAGGTGAATTAACGGAAGATGGAGCAGCGGTTCAAGCGGGATTAAAAGAAGGCGATAGAGTCTTACAAATTGAAGAAAATAAAATTGAATCATGGGAAGACTTAGTCAATATCGTTAGTGAAAACCCAGAAAAAGAATTAACATTTTCTATTTTAAGACCTAGCACAGAAGAAGAGATGGAAATCAATGTGACACCAGGCACAAGAGAGATGGAAGATGGCAATACTCGCGGGTATATTGGTGTTTACATGCCAACAGAACAGTTATCCATTTTTGGGGCTATCTATTATGGCTTTGATCAAACTGTTTTTATTACAAAGCTTATTTTTAAAGCTTTAGGTGGATTAGTTACAGGAGATATTGGCTTTGATCAATTATCGGGACCAGTAGGGATTTATAAATTTACCGATGTAGCTGCGCAACAAGGCATTTACGTATTAATGAAATGGGCTGCAATGTTAAGCATTAACTTAGCAATCTTTAACCTATTACCTTTGCCAGCATTAGATGGTGGGCGACTATTATTTTTAGGTGTAGAAGCTGTAAGAGGGAAGCCAATTGATCCACAAAAAGAGGGTATCATTCATTTTATTGGATTTGCCTTATTAATGCTGTTAATGTTAGTAGTCACATGGAATGATATTCAAAAGTTTTTCTTGTAAAATCATCTAACTGAGAGCACCAACGGGATTAGATGTTGAATTGTCAAACTCCGGTGTTCTCGCTTTTTTATTAAAAAGAAGTAGAATTTTGAGGTGGAACTATGAAACAATCACAATTATTTATGCCAACAATGAAAGAAGTACCAACAGGCGCAGACGTAGTAAGCCATCAGTTGTTACTTCGTGCAGGATATATTCGCCAAATAGCTGCAGGTGTATACTCTTATTTACCACTTGCTAAGCGAGTACTTCATAAAGTAGAGACAATTGTCCGAGAAGAACTAGATAAAGTAGGAGCAGTCGAGCTTACAATGCCAGCGATTCACCCTGCTGAGTTATGGCAAGAAACTGGTCGTTGGGATTTATATGGTCCTGAGATGATGCGTTTGCAAGATAGACATGGACGCGACTTTGCGTTAGGGCCAACGCATGAAGAAGTAATTACTAGCTTATTGCGTTCGGAGATTAATTCTTATAAAAAATTACCTTTAACGTTATATCAAATTCAAACAAAATATCGTGACGAGCGTCGTCCTCGCTTTGGCTTGCTACGCGGTCGTGAATTTATTATGAAAGATGCATACTCTTTCCATGCATCGCAAGAAGATGTTGATGCTATGTATGATAAAATGTATCAAGCTTATAGCAATATCTTTACTCGTTGTGGTATTGATTTTCGTCCTGTAATCGCTGACTCTGGTGAAATGGGTGGGAAAGACACGCATGAGTTTATGGCGCTCGCAGATGTTGGAGAAGATACGATTGCCTACTCTGATAGCTCTGATTATGCTGCAAACATTGAAATGGCAGCTGTAAACACAAACTATGTGAAAAGTAATGAAGAATTAAGAGAGCTTGAAAAAGTGAATACAGGTTCAGCAAAAACAATTGAAGAAGTAAGTGAACTGCTAGCAATTTCAAAAGATCGATTGATTAAGTCTTTATTGTATATCGTTGACGAAGAACCTATGCTCATATTAGTTCGTGGAGATCATGAACTTAATGAAATTAAACTAAAGCATGAACTAAATGCTTCAACTGTTGAACTTGCTTCTTCAGAAAAAACGCATGAATTGTTACAAGTAGAAGTTGGAAATGTTGGACCAATTAATATTCCATCTACTATAAAAGTGTATGCCGATCATGCGGTAGCTGCTGTTGTCAATGGTGTTTGTGGTGCGAATGAAAGTGAAATGCACTTTAAGAATGTAAATATTGAGCGAGATGTTGCAACTGTTGAATACGGTGACATCCGTATGATACAAGAAGGTGATGTTTCTCCTGACGGAAAAGGCATCATCAAATTTGCCCGTGGTATTGAAGTTGGACAAGTCTTTAAATTAGGAACTCATTACTCAGAAAAAATGGGCGCATCATTCTTAGATGAAAACGGTAAGTCGAAACCAATGATCATGGGATGTTATGGAATTGGAATTTCTCGTACCGTTTCTGCCATTATTGAACAACATAACGATGAGAATGGAATTGTTTGGCCGAAAGATGTAGCTCCTTATGCTGTTCATGTCATTGCAGTAAATGTGAAAAATGATGAGCAACGTGAACTTTCTGAAGCAGTTTATGAGCGTTTAAAAGGTGTAAGTATCGAAGTGTTATATGATGACCGAAAAGAACGCGCAGGTGTGAAATTTGCTGACTCTGACCTAATTGGTATGCCTATTCGTGTAACAGTAGGAAAGCAAGCTAATGAAGGTATTGTTGAAGTTAAACTGCGTCATAGTGGAGAAACATTTGAAGTTCACGAATCTGAGCTTGTCGAAAAGATTCAACAACTACTTAAGTAAGAAACAAATTTTACAGGTGGTCTTTCAATTCAAGAAACGATAAAATAAAGGTATCTCTTTTTGAGGTGCCTTATTTTTTTCGTTATTAATGAAATTTAAAAATAGATTATTTGAGAGAGAAACAGGAGGACAAAATGATGAGCACAGAAAATGATGTGAAAAATGAAAGATTTCATATTCTCCTCCAACAACTAGGATTGGAAGATTTTCAAACTAATGAGATTTTACGTAGTGGAAAGATAGAAAAACTACAAGTTAATAAGTCAACAAAGGCATGGCATTTTCACTTTAACTTTTCGACAGTCATACCAGCTGAAATGTATCAAGTTTTTAGCGCATCAATGGAAAAATCTTTTGCACATATTGCTACTGTCTCTTTTGAGATTTCGACCGAGACTAAAACTGTTAAAGAAGAAGATGTGAAAAGCTATTGGCCAATCGTTTTAGCAAAATTAACGGAACTTTCACCGTCGCTACTTTCGTTGTTACAAGAACAACGTCCAAAATTAGAAGGCAATAAATTGTCCATAGCGTGTAGAAATGAAACAGAAGCTACGGCATTAAAACGGAAGCTTTCAGAATTAATTAGTTCTGGTTATGAAAAACACGGTTTTCCTAGCTTGTCTTTTGATACGACAGTAGAACATTCTAAACAAGAATATGATCAGTTTATCGAACAGAAGGCAGAAGAAGATCGAACAAAAAGTATGGCGGCAATAATTGAAAAGCAAAAGCAAGCGACGACTAAGTCTGCTGAAAATGCTAAAGTTGAATCCGTTTCTTTAGGCTACTCCATTAAGGATCAACCTGTCAGTATTCAAACGATTCAAGAAGAAGAAGGTAAGATTGCGATCGAAGGGTATGTGTTCTTCGCTGAAACGAGAGAATTGCGCTCGGGTAGAACATTACTAACGTTTAAAATTACAGATTACACGGATTCGATAATGGTTAAGATTTTCTCTCGCGATAAAGATGATGTACCAATTTTAAATGCAATTTCTAAAGGTATGTGGTTAAAAGTTCGTGGTAGTGTTCAAAACGACACCTTTGTTAGAGATCTAGTAATGATTGCAAAAGATATTCAAGAAATTCAACCGCAAGTTCGCATAGATGAAGGACTTGATGGTGAAAAGAGAATTGAGTTACACGCGCATACACATATGAGTACAATGGACGCGGTAATGTCTGCTAGTCAGCTTGTATCTCAAGCAAGTAAATGGGGACATAAGGCAGTTGCAATTACAGATCACGCTGGATTACAAGCTTTTCCTGAAGCTTATTCTACCGGGAAGAAAAATGATATTAAAGTGCTTTATGGTGTGGAAGCTAACCTCGTTGATGATGGTGTACCTGTAGCATACAATGAAGCCCATCGAGATCTTGTCGAAGCGACATATGTCGTTTTCGACGTCGAGACAACTGGTTTATCTGCTGTTTACGATACAATCATTGAACTTGCCGCAGTCAAAGTAAAAGGTAATGAGATTATTGATAAATTTGAGTCATTTGCAAACCCTCATCACCCACTTTCGCAAATTACGACTGATCTTACTGGGATTACAGATGAAATGGTAGAAAATGCCCCAGAAGTCGAAGAAGTACTTAGGAAGTTCCACGCTTGGATTGGTGATGATATTTTAGTAGCACATAATGCGAGCTTTGATATGGGGTTCTTAAACGAAGGTTATCGCAAGATAGGATTAGGGAAAGCAGAAAATCCGGTCATTGATACGTTAGAACTTGGGCGCTTTTTATACCCGCAATTTAAAAATCATCGCTTAAACACGTTATGTAAGAAGTTTGACATTGAATTAACGCAACATCACCGAGCGATTTACGATGCAGAAGCTACAGGACATTTACTATTAAAAATGTTAAAGGATGTTAAAGAAAAAGGTATCGTTTTCCACGATGAAATTAATGAAAAATCAAAAAGTGAAACAGCTTACCAACGATCTAGACCGTCACACTGTATTTTGTTTGCGCAAAATGAAGTAGGGTTAAAAAATCTGTTTAAACTTGTATCATTCTCGCACATCAATTATTTCTATCGTGTCCCACGTATTCCACGATCTGTTCTAAGTAAATATCGCGAAGGTATTTTAGTTGGATCAGGATGTGATAAAGGGGAAGTTTTTGAAGGAATGATGCAAAAAAATCCAGAGGAAGTTGAAGAGATTGCTAAATTTTATGACTATCTCGAGATTCAGCCTTTGGAAAACTATCAGCATTTATTAGAAATGGATTTGATCCATGATGAACATTCTTTGCGTGAAATAGTAGCCAATATTGTTAAGTTAGGTGAAAAACTAAATAAGCCGGTTGTTGCAACTGGAAATGCTCATTATATTAATCCTGTTGATAAAACATATCGTCAAATCTTAATAGGCTCTCAAGGTGGGGCTAACCCATTAAATCGACATAAGCTACCTGATGTGCATTTTAGAACTACAAATGAAATGCTAGAATGTATGTCGTTTTTAGGCAAAGAAAAAGCGAAAGAAGTTGTTATAACAAATCCGCAAATAGTCTCAGACCTAATAGAAGATGTGAAGCCGATAAGAGATGAACTATATACACCAAAGATTGAAGGCGCTAATGAAGAGATACGTGAAATGACTTACTCGATGGCTCGTAGCATTTATGGAGAAGACTTGCCAGAAATTGTCGAAGCGCGAATAGAGAAAGAGCTAAAAAGCATTATTGGTCACGGATTTGCTGTTATTTATTTAATATCGGCAAAACTCGTAAAAAAATCGCTTAATGACGGATATCTCGTTGGTTCACGTGGATCTGTAGGTTCTTCTTTTGTCGCAACGATGACAGAAATTACAGAAGTAAACCCATTACCTCCGCACTACGTTTGTCCGAATTGTAAGCATTCGCATTTCTTCGATGATGGTTCTGTCGGGTCCGGCTACGACCTTCCTGATAAGGATTGTGAAAAGTGTGGAACAAACTATACAAAAGACGGACAAGATATTCCGTTCGAAACATTCCTTGGCTTTAAAGGAGACAAGGTACCCGATATCGATCTAAACTTTTCTGGAGAGTATCAGCCGCGAGCACATAATTACACAAAAGAACTGTTTGGTGAAGAGTATGTATATCGTGCGGGAACAATTGGTACAGTTGCTGAAAAGACAGCGTATGGGTATGTTAAAGGCTATGCAGGAGACCATGACATAAACTGGCGAAGTGCCGAGGTTGATCGTTTAGTTGCCGGATGTACTGGTGTAAAAAGAACAACAGGTCAACATCCTGGAGGAATTATTGTAGTTCCAGATTACATGGACATTTACGATTTTTCACCAATTCAATTTCCTGCAGATGATAAAACTAGTGAATGGAAAACGACACATTTTGATTTTCACTCGATTCACGATAATTTGTTAAAGCTTGATATACTAGGGCACGATGACCCAACTGTAATTCGAATGCTACAAGACTTAAGTGGGATTGATCCGAAAACAATACCTGCTAGTGATCCCGAAGTAATGAAGTTATTTGGAGGAACAGAGTCTCTTGGCGTCACGCCAGAACAAATTATGACGAAAACAGGAACACTAGCAATCCCTGAATTCGGAACAAGATTCGTAAGACAAATGCTTGAAGAAACAAAGCCGACAACGTTTTCCGAATTAGTTCAGATTTCTGGATTATCACATGGAACTGATGTATGGCTCGGAAATGCTAATGAACTTATTTATAATGGAACGTGTGAGCTAAAAGATGTAATTGGATGTCGTGACGACATCATGGTTTATCTTATTTATAAAGGTTTAGAACCTTCATTAGCCTTTAAGATCATGGAGTTTGTTCGTAAAGGAAAAGGGCTGCAAGATGAGTGGATAGACGAAATGAAGAAGCACAATGTACCTGACTGGTATATTGATTCATGTAATAAAATAAAGTATATGTTCCCGAAAGCACATGCTGCGGCTTATGTACTGATGGCTGTAAGGATTGCATATTTTAAAGTTCATCACCCAATTTTATTTTATGCAGCATATTTTACTGTCCGAGCTGATGATTTTGATGTCGATGCAATGGCGAAAGGTTCTACAGCTTTAAGAGCAAGAATTGAAGAAATTAATGGCAAAGGACTAGACGCTGCACCGAAAGAAAAAAGTTTATTAACAGTTCTCGAGGTTTGCCTAGAAATGTGTGAACGTGGATTCCGCTTCCAAAGAGTTGATTTATATCGTTCTAGTGCAACGGACTTTATCGTTGATGGGGATTCGTTAATTCCACCGTTCAATTCAATTCCTGGATTAGGAACAAATGCTGCCCTTAATATCGTAAATGCTCGTGAGAATGGGGAATTTTTATCAAAAGAAGACTTACAACAACGTAGTAAAATTTCAAAAACAGTACTAGAGTATTTGGATAGCCAAGGTTGTCTAGAAGGTTTACCTGAAGCGAACCAGTTATCGTTGTTCTAATGGGATTTGTTGCAAGAAACCTATGGTTATGGTATATTTAACTTGGGTATACTATCAATAGACGCGAAAAAAGAGTGGGGAAACCCACTCTTTCGTTTTTGTAAAAAAGAAAAAATGTTCCAATTAAAGAAAAAAGGGGGAACAAGAGTGAGCTCTAAAGCAACAGATGTTACAGAGCAACTAGTAAAACCAATTCTTGAAGAATTGAACCTCGAATTAGTCGATGTTGAATTTGTGAAGGAAGGAAAGAACTGGTTCTTACGTGTTTATATTGACTCAGCAACCGGAGTAGATATAGAGGATTGCGGTAAAGTAAGTGAAAAATTAAGTGAACTATTAGATGAACATGACCCTATAACACAAGCGTATTTTCTAGAAGTGTCATCCCCAGGAGCAGAAAGACCTCTGAAGAAAGAAAAGGACTTCTACAATGCTGTTGGGAAGAATGTTCACGTTAAGCTTTATGAACCGATTGAAGGAGCAAAAGCTTTTGAAGGGGAACTTACACAATTTAACGGTGAGACATTATTTATTACTGTTAAAGTGAAAGCGATAGCAAAAAAATTTGAAATACCTTTAGATAAGGTTGCTAGTGCAAGACTGGCAGTTGTTTTCAATTAAGAAGGGGAGAACGAAATAATGAGCAGTGAATTGTTAGATGCATTAACACTTTTAGAAAAAGAAAAAGGAATCGACAAAGAAATTATCATTGAAGCTTTAGAAGCTGCCTTAGTATCGGCATATAAAAAGAATTTTAATCAGGCGCAAAATGTTCGTGTCGATTTCAATCGTGATACTGGACAAATTCGTGTCTTCGCTCGTAAAGATGTAGTGGAAGAGGTTTTAGACACGACGACTGAAATTTCACTTGCTGAAGCTAGATCGATGGATCCTGCATATAATTTAGAAGATGTAGTAGAACTTGAAGTTACACCTAAAGACTTTGGACGAATTGCTGCTCAAAATGCGAAACAAGTGGTTACACAACGTGTACGTGAAGCGGAACGTGGTGTCATTTATTCTGAATTTATTGAACGTGAAGAAGATATTATGACGGGAATTGTTCAACGTCAAGATGCTCGTTTTATTTACGTAAACTTAGGGAAGATTGAGGCATTATTACCTGCATCTGAACAAATGCCTAATGAGCGATACAATGCACACGATCGTATTAAAGTATTAATTACTAAAGTTGAAAACACAACGAAAGGGCCACAAGTATACGTTTCTCGTACACACCCAGGTCTTTTAAAGCGTTTGTTTGAATTAGAAGTTCCTGAAATTTTTGACGGGACAGTGGAATTACGTAGCGTTGCTCGTGAAGCTGGGGATCGTTCGAAAATTGCTGTTTATGCAGAAAATGCTGATGTTGATCCAGTTGGCTCTTGTGTTGGTCAAAAAGGTGTTCGCGTACAAGCAATTGTTGATGAATTAAAAGGTGAGAAAATTGATATCGTACGTTGGTCTGAAGATACTGTGGAATATGTGGCAAATGCACTTAGCCCTTCAAAAGTATTAAAGGTTGATGTTAATGAAGAAGATAAAGCAACGTTAGTAATTGTTCCTGACTATCAATTGTCATTAGCTATTGGTAAAAGAGGGCAAAATGCACGCTTAGCTGCTAAACTTACTGGTTGGAAAATTGATATTAAGAGTGAGACAGAAGCGAGAGAATTAGGGCTTCTGACTGATGAAGATGTTATCGTAGAAAGAGATTAAATGTGAGAGGTGAAATCGGATGCAAAAGCGCAAAATCCCATTACGTAAATGTGTTGTGACACAAGAAATGAAACCTAAACAAGAAATGATTCGCGTTGTCCGCTCACCTGAAGGAATTGTTTCCGTAGATCCAACAGGCAAGAAGGCTGGCCGTGGTACATATTTGACGAAAACGGTTGAAGTAATTAATTTAGCAAAACAGAGAAATGTTCTAGGAAAGCAATTACAAGCTAATGTTGATCCTTCTGTTTATGAAGATTTAATCAATCTTGTTGGAAATGAAAGTTGATTGCGATGGAGAAATGGCTATCAATTCTTGGACTCGCATATCGGGCACGAAAAATCATTTCTGGCGAAGAGCTAGTAATCAAGGATGTTCGGAACAAAAATGCGAAATTAGTTTTACTAGCTGAAGACGGTTCGCAGAATACGAAGAAAAAAGTGATGGATAAATGTACGTTTTATAATGTGCCGTTTCGAATCGTTACAGATAGACAACGTTTAGGGAAGGCAATCGGGAAAAGTGAGCGTGTCGTTGTTGGGGTAAATGATCAAGGCTTTGCAACGAAATTAATAGCTTTACTCGATGAATAAACTCGGGGGTGAATGTATGAGCAAAATACGTGTATATGAATACGCAAAAGAAAAGAACGTTTCAAGTAAAGAAGTAATTACAAAGTTAAAGGAATTAAACATTCCAGTTTCCAATCATATGTCTACAATTGATAATGATGTTATTCAAAAGTTAGATAGTAAAATTGCTAGTGCAACAAAGGAAAAGGCAGCAAAGCAAGAAAATAACAAGCCTGATTCTAAGCAACAAGCTACTAACCAAAATAATGCGAAAAAACCTACAAATCAAGGTAATAAACAACCTAGTAACCAGGGTGCTAAAAACACTTCAAACAAGCCAGCTGGGAATACCAACCGACCAGGTGGACAAAACAATAACAATCGCCCGGGAAATAACAATCGTCCGAACAACAATAATCGTCCAAACAACAATAATCGAAACAATAACAAAAATAAGCAAAAGCCTAATAAAGGTGCTCAACAACAACAACAAGTTCAACAGCCTAAAAAAGTGGAAATGCCTTCTAAAATTACGTTTACTGGCTCTTTAACTGTTGGTGAGCTTGCGAAGAAAATTCACAAAGAACCTACAGAAATTATTAAAAAGCTATTTATGCTTGGAACGATGGCGACAATTAATCAAGAACTTGATGCAGACTCAATTGAATTAATTGCAGGCGAATATGGTGTTGAGGTAGAAGAAGAAATCATCCTTGAAAACACTGACTTCGCAAAATACGAAATGGATGAAAAGGAAGAAGACTTACAAATTCGTCCACCAGTCGTTACTATTATGGGTCACGTTGACCATGGTAAAACTACATTATTAGACTCGATTCGTAACACAAAAGTAACAGCTGGAGAAGCTGGTGGAATTACGCAGCATATCGGTGCTTATCAAATTGAGGAGCAAGGTAAGAAGATTACATTCCTTGATACACCTGGTCACGCCGCATTTACTACAATGCGTGCACGTGGAGCACAAGTAACTGATATTACAATTCTAGTTGTTGCAGCTGATGATGGAGTAATGCCACAAACGATTGAAGCGATTAATCATGCGAAAGCAGCTGAAGTTCCTATTATCGTTGCAGTTAATAAAATGGATAAAGAGGGCGCTAACCCTGACCGAGTGATGCAAGAACTTACGGAACACGGTTTAGTTTCAGAAGAGTGGGGTGGAGACACAATCTTCACTAAGCTATCTGCGATTAAAGGTGAAGGTATTGATGAATTACTGGAAATGATACTGTTAGTTGCTGAAGTAGAAGAATATAAAGCAAATCCTAATCGACTTGCTGCTGGTACGGTAATTGAGGCAGAACTTGATAAAGGAAAAGGTGCTGTAGCGACTTTACTAGTTCAAAACGGTACATTGAGAGTTGGAGATCCAATCGTTGTAGGTAATGCATTCGGTCGTGTTCGTGCAATGGTTAATGATTTAGGTCGCCGCGTGAAAGCAGCACCACCTTCAACACCTGTAGAAATTACTGGATTAAATGAAGTTCCTCATGCTGGGGATCAATTCCTTGTATTCCAGGATGAAAAACAAGCACGTGCAGTTGGTGAAGCTCGTGCTACAAAACAACGAGAAGAAGATCGTGGAGAAAAATCTAAAGTTAGCTTAGATGATCTATTCAACAAAATCAAAGAAGGCGAAATGAAAGAAATTAACGTCATCGTTAAAGCAGACGTACAAGGTTCTGTTGAAGCAATGGCAGCTTCCCTTCAAAAGATAGATGTAGAAGGTGTGAAAATTAACATCATTCATACGGGTGTTGGGGCAATTACAGAATCAGATATTATTTTAGCTTCTGCTTCTAGTGCAATCGTAATCGGATTTAATGTTCGCCCTGATGTAAATGCTAAGCGTACTGCAGATGTAGAAGATGTTGATGTACGTCTTCACCGTATTATTTATAAGGCGATTGAAGAAATGGAAGCGGCTATGAAGGGTATGCTTGACCCAGAATACGAAGAAAAAGTAATTGGTCAAGTACAAGTACGTGAAATCTTCAAAGTTTCTAAAGTTGGAACAATTGCTGGATGTTACGTAACTGAAGGAAAAGTAACACGTGACTCAAGTGTTCGTCTTATCCGTGATGGTATCGTTGTTTATGAAGGTGAACTTGATACACTTCGCAGATTTAAGGATGATGTGAAGGAAGTTGCACAAAACTATGAGTGTGGTATTACATTAGAGAAATTCAATGATATTAAAGAAGGCGATATAATCGAAGCTTACGTTATGGAAGAAATTAAACGTAAATGATAGGATTTGTTCGCTGTGAATGCATATTATATAATCTGCACTCATTAAAAGATAAACGCTCTGTGTTAAAAAGACTTATGAACCGCATTTCACAAAGTGGTAATATCGCATTAACTGAGGCTGATTTCCATGATTTGTGGCAGCGGACAGCTTTAGAAATGGTAACTGTTTCTAAAGATAAAGTTCAAGCTGAAAAAGAGCTTAATCGTGCTTTAAAAATTATTGATTCTCACGGAGATTTGGAAAGAACAGTTACTCACTTTGAGTGGTTATAATGAAGCGAGGTGTTGCAACATGAGCAAAATTCGTGCAAACCGCATCGGCGAACAGATGAAAAAAGAACTTGGGGATATTATTGGACGTAAATTAAAAGATCCTCGAGTAGGCTTTGTCACTGTTACTGCTGTTGATGTTACAGGAGACTTGCAACAAGCAACTGTATTTATTACAGTACTTGGAGATAGTGAACAAAAAGAAGCTACGCTCGGAGCTTTAATAAAAGCTACCGGATTTATTCGTTCAGAAATTGGTAAGCGTGTTCGATTAAGAAAGACACCAGAATTATCTTTCCAATTTGATGAATCGATTGAATATGGTAATAAAATTGAACGTCTTTTAGGAGATTTAAATAAAGAGTAAATGATTGGGGATAGACATTTCGTCTATCCTTTTCTTTAATAAATCGATATAAAAAGATAAAGTAAAAGTGGAACCACGGAAAGGCTTCACCGAAAGGTTCGCCAATTCGTGCTTTTTTATTAAAGGAGGATCCTAAATGGAACAGTACAATGGTGTTTTACCGTTGCACAAGCCAAGAGGTATGACGTCCCATGATTGTGTTGCGATTATTAGAAGGATGCTTAAGACGCGTAAAGTTGGTCATACAGGAACACTAGATCCAGAAGTAAATGGCGTCTTGCCAATTTGTATCGGGAAGGCAACCAAAATAGTTCAATACGTAACAGATTTTCCAAAAGAATACGAAGCGGAAATTTCACTTGGGAAATCAACAACGACTGAAGATCAAACTGGAGAAACAGTCGAGGAAGTAGCGGTAACTAATTCTTTTACAAAAGAAGAGATTAATGCTGTATTACAAAAGTTCACTGGTGAAATTACTCAAATTCCTCCAATGTATTCTGCAGTAAAAGTAAACGGTAGAAAACTTTATGAATATGCAAGGGCTGGAGAAACAGTAGAAAGACCAGAACGGACAATTAAGATACATAATATTGAACTTCTAGACAATACAGAAATTTTTTCGGGTAATCCTTTAACATTTTCTATACGTGTTGCATGCAGTAAAGGGACTTACATTAGAACGTTAGCTACTGACATTGGAAAAGCCTTAGGGTATCCAGCGCACATGTCTTCACTTGTAAGAACAGCTTCAGGTCCGTTTACATTAGAAGATACATTTACGTTTGAGCAGTTAGAAGAGTTACTAAAAGAAGATAATCATGGTTTTTTAGTGTCAGTTGAAGAAGCGCTTAAACACTTTCCTAAATGGGTTGTAAATGATAAACTTGCACTTAAGATTAGTAATGGGGCTGTGCTAGAAATAACAGAGGACTTGCCTGAAAAATTTGTTGTTTATGATGAAAGCGGACGTTGTTTAGCTATCTACCAAAAACATCCAACAAAAACAGGATTAATTAAGCCCGAAAAAGTATTTAGTTAGTAGGTGGAATCGTGGAAACATACAACATCACTCATCCACATGAATTTATAGAAGAGATGAAACCAAAAGTAATCGCATTAGGATTTTTTGACGGCGTTCATCTAGGACATCAAAAAGTCATTAACACTGCCGTTAATACAGCGAATGTAAGAGGTGTAGAAGCTGCTGTTATGACCTTCCATCCTCATCCTTTAGTAGTTTTGAGTAATGGGAAAAGAGAAGTTGAATACCTAACTCCGCTTCAAGAAAAATTAAAAAGAATTGCTTCATTAGGTGTACATAAATGCTATGTAATAAAATTTGATAAAGACTTTGCAAAGCTAACACCACAACAGTTTGTAGACCAATATATCATTGCATTAAATACAGTACATGTTGTCGCCGGTTTTGATTTTAGTTATGGATCACTTGGCAGAGGAACAATGGAGACATTACCTTTTCATTCTAGAGGGGCCTTTGATCAAACAGAAATCGGTAAAGTTGTCAAAAGTGATGAAAAAATAAGTTCAACTTTAATAAGGTCACTTATTATTGATGGCAAAGTAAGTGATGTTGTGGACTACTTAGGTCGTTTCTACGAAGTTGAAGGGACCGTAATCAAAGGTGAACAACGAGGCAGGCAACTTGGTTTTCCTACAGCTAATATTAAGTTAGATGAAAACTACATATGTCCAAAAAATGGCGTTTATAGTGTAAATGTACTCGTTGAAGGGGAATGGTATAAAGGCGTATGTAATATAGGGAAAAAGCCAACATTTCACGATACATTTGAACAAACGGTAGAAGTGCACATCCTTGATTTTTCCGAAGATATATATGGGAAAACAGTAAAAATAACTTGGTTAACAAGACTAAGAGATGAAAAAAAGTTTTCTTCAATCGACGAACTCTTGGGACAAATTAAGCAAGATATAAAGGATACGGAGCAGTTTTTCAAGAATAGGAAATAAAATGAACTTGCAATTTGTTACGAAAAACTGTATTCTATTGTTTGTACATGATTATTCATGGCAACCTTTGCTTGGCATAGCGATTCACCAACGCATGCGAGGTAACTGGGGATTTTAATATTGAGGAGGTGAACAGGATGGCAATCACAAAAGAACGTAAAAACGAATTAATCAATGAGTTCAAAACTCACGAGGGTGACACTGGTTCTCCAGAGGTCCAAATCGCTATCCTAACAGAAAACATTAATACGTTAAACGATCACTTACGCACTCACAAGAAGGATCACCATTCACGTCGTGGTCTTTTAAAGATGGTTGGTAAGCGTCGTAACTTATTAGCGTATTTACGTAATAAGGACGTATCACGTTACCGTGACCTTATTAACAAACTTGGATTACGTCGATAATGACAAGCAAAAGCGGGGATTTTTTTCCCGCTTTTTTGTTATATTTTGCATAATGGAAATCCTTAGTAACAGTGGTTTGAATTACCTAATATTTAACCGTTATACTTAAGGATATACTAATAATAAATGAAGAAAAGCTCGAGAGGAGTACATAAATGGAACAACAAAAACGTTCGTTTTCAATGGAATGGGCTGGTCGTGAACTTACAGTTGAAACTGGCCAACTTGCAAAACAAGCAAACGGTGCTGTTTTAGTTAAATATGGTGAATCTGTTGTATTATCTACAGCAACAGCTTCAAAGCACCCAAAAGATATTGGTTTTTTCCCACTTCAAGTAAATTATGAAGAGCGATTATACGCAGCTGGTAAAATCCCAGGAGGATTTATTAAGCGTGAGGGAAGACCTAGTGAAAAAGCGGTACTTGCAGGAAGATTAATTGATCGACCGATTCGTCCGTTATTCCCTGATGGTTTCCGTAATGAATTACAAGTTGTTAGTATTGTCATGAGTGTTGATCAAAATTGTTCGACTGAAATGGCTGCAATGGTAGGTTCTTCTTTAGCACTTTCCATTTCTGACATTCCTTTTTCAGGACCAATAGCAGGAGTTACTGTTGGACGAATTGGTGGCGAATTCATCATAAATCCAACTGTAGAACAACAAGAACAAAGTGAAATGAATTTAGTTGTTGCTGGTACAAAGGATGCAATTAACATGGTTGAAGCTGGCGCAAAAGAAGTACCAGAGGAAATTATGTTAGAAGCTATTGTTTTTGGTCATGAAGAAATTAAGAAATTAATTGCTTTCCAAGAACAAATTGTTGCTGAAATTGGTAAAGAGAAAATGGAAGTTGAACTAAAAGGAACGAATGCTTCATTAGAAGAAGATCTACGTCCTAAAGCATATAGCCGTATTCAAGAAGCGGTAAAAGTGTTTGAAAAGCATGCAAGGGAAGAAGCAATATCTACTGTTATAAATGAGGTAGTTGCTGAATATGAAGCGATGGACGAGCTAGAAGAAAAAGACGCTGTCGTTCGTGAAGTAAAAGAAATCTTACAAAAGTTTGTGAAAGAAGAAGTTCGTCGCTTAATTACGAAGGAAAAGGTTCGTCCTGACGGTCGTAATATTGATGAAATTCGTCCACTTTCTACAGAAACTTCTGTTTTACCTAGAACACATGGTTCTGGATTATTTACTAGAGGTCAAACTCAAGCGTTAAGTATTTGTACATTAGGACCATTAGGTGATGTTCAAATTCTTGATGGTTTAGGTATAGAAGAATCGAAACGTTTTATGCACCATTATAATTTCCCTAATTTTAGTGTTGGAGAAACAGGACCAATTCGTGGACCAGGTCGTCGTGAAATTGGCCATGGTGCACTAGGAGAAAAAGCTCTAGAACCTGTTATTCCTTCTGAAGCTGACTTCCCTTACACGATTCGTTTAGTATCTGAAGTATTAGAATCAAATGGATCATCTTCACAGGCTAGTATTTGCGGAAGTACGTTAGCAATGATGGATGCTGGAGTTCCAATTAAAGCACCAGTAGCAGGAATTGCAATGGGCTTAATTATGGAAGGTGAAGATTATACTGTCTTAACTGATATTCAAGGAATGGAAGATCACTTAGGTGATATGGACTTTAAAGTAGCTGGTACAGAGCATGGTATTACTGCCTTACAAATGGATATCAAGATTGCTGGTATTACTCGTGAAATCTTTGAAGAAGCATTAGCACAAGCGAAAAAAGGGCGTATGGAAATTTTAGATCATATGGCAACTACAATTTCTGGTCCTCGCCAAGAGCTTTCTAAACATGCTCCAAAAATTATTACGATGGCAATTAAACCAGACAAGATCCGTGATGTAATTGGACCAAGTGGAAAAATGATTAACAAAATCATTGAAGAAACTGGCGTGAAAATTGACATTGAACAAGATGGTACAGTTTTCATTGCATCAGTGGACCAAGCGATGAATGAAAAAGCGAAGAAAATCATTGAAGATTTAGTTCGCGAAGTGGAAGTAGGAACTACGTATTTAGGTAAAGTAAAACGAATTGAAAAGTTCGGAGCCTTCGTTGAAATCTTCAAAGGAAAAGATGGTTTAGTTCACATTTCGGAACTTGCAGAAGAGCGAGTAGGAAAAGTTGAAGACATCTTAAAGCTTGGAGACGAAATAATGGTTAAGGTTACTGAAATTGATAATCAAGGCCGTGTTAATTTATCTCGTAAAGCAGTTCTTAAAGAACAAAAGGCTGCAGAGGAACAAAAATCATAAAACATACTCAAAAGCTTAAGGAGAATAAAATTCCCCTTAAGCTTTTTTTGTTATTGAGACACTTCTTCTCATACAGATGTATTGTTTCTTTTGTTCTACCTTGTCCGTTTCATACATAATTTTTAGTACAAGGGGGGAACGATATGAGTAAAGGTAGGTATAATGTAATTGCATTTATTATTATTGCGTTAATATCAATTGGTTCAATCGAAAATCCATTTACGACAAGTTATGTCGAGCAAATAAAAGACTTATCAGTAGTAGCTTCAAAACAGAAAGATGAGTTATATATAGAAATACAAGATAAGGCTAGTAAATATGAAGTAAAAGCAAAAGACGCCGTCTTAGATCCCGTTTGGAAGGCTACTCCAGGTTACAATGGAAAACAAGTAGATATAGATGCATCATATAAGGCCATGAAAAAAGATGGGGTATTTAATGAGGAAAAGCTTGTATATAAGCAAGTGAAACCAACCGTTCACTTAGAAGATTTACCTCCATCTCCTGTATATCGTGGTAACCCTGATAAACCAATGGTTGCTCTGCTTATTAATGTAGCTTGGGGAAATGAGTATTTACCTAAAATGGTCGATGTCTTAAAAAAACATCAAGTTCGCAGTACTTTTTTTCTGGAAGGTAATTGGGTGAAAAAAAATGCTGATCTAACCAAAATGCTATACGATGAAGGGCACGAACTTGGTAACCACTCCTTTTCTCACCCAGATATGAAAAAATTAAGTGCTAATCGAATTCGTGAGCAATTACAAAAAACAAATGATGTCATCGAGGAAACGATAGGGAAGAAGCCGAAGTGGTTTGCTCCACCTAGTGGGAGTTACCGAGATGAAGTGGTTAAAATCGCTAATGAAATGGGTATGTACACCATTCTCTGGTCTGTAGATACTGTGGATTGGAAAAAACCAAATGCAACGGAAATGATGAATCGTGTACTTCGCAAAGTTCATCCAGGGGCGATGATATTAATGCATCCTACAGAACCAACTGCAGAAGGGTTGGAATTGTTAATAGAAGGTTTAAAAGCGAAAGGGTATTCCATTGGAACAGTAACGCAATTATTAAGCGAGGCTCGTATTGATAAATAATAAGAAATAGTGGTATATTGAGTCATAGTATTTCATGCCAAATAAAGCATGATTATCCAGTTACTATTTTATTCAACATTATACATGCAGGAGGAACAAATTTGATTACAAAACATACATGTTCAAATGGTGTAAGAATCGTTTTAGAGAAAATCCCAACAGTAAGGTCGGTTGCAATTGGAGTTTGGATCGGTACGGGTTCACGCTCAGAAAATAAAGCTAACAATGGTGTATCACACTTTCTAGAGCACATGTTCTTTAAAGGAACTACAAATCGTTCAGCGAAAGAAATTGCTGAATCATTCGATAGCATTGGTGGTCAAGTAAATGCATTTACTTCAAAAGAGTATACTTGCTATTATGCAAAAGTGTTAGATAGCCACTCACAATATGCTCTAGATGTACTTGGAGATATGTTTTTCAATTCTACTTTTGATGAAGAAGAATTAAAAAAAGAGAAAAATGTAGTCCTTGAAGAGATAAAAATGTACGAAGATGCACCAGATGACATCATTCATGATTTATTGGCGCAAGCAAGTTTCGGCGACCACCCATTAGGGTATCCAATATTAGGTACTCAAGAAACATTAGAGAGTTTCAATGGTGATTCACTTCGAAAGTATATGAATGATTATTATACACCTGAAAACGTTGTAATTTCAGTCGCAGGTAATGTTGAAGATGACTTTATAAATGAAGTAGAAAAGCTATTTGGTACATATAAAACGACTGGAAGCTCAGAAAACATTGAAAAACCTAGCTTCTTAGGAGAACATCTTAAGAGAAAGAAAGAAACAGAACAAGCGCATGTTTGTTTAGGCTTTGACGGACTTGCATTAGGAGATAAGAAAAATTACGACATGATCGTTGTAAACAACGTTCTTGGTGGAAGTATGAGTAGTCGATTATTTCAAGATGTTCGTGAACAACGTGGGTTAGCTTATTCTGTATTTTCTTATCACTCTACTTTCCAAGATAACGGCTTATTGACTATATATGCTGGAACAGCTCCTAAGCAACTTGATTACTTATTAGAAACGATGACGAATTCTTTAGAGCAATTAAAGCGTGAAGGAATAACTGAAAAAGAATTAAATAATAGCAAAGAGCAATTAAAAGGAAACTTAATGCTTAGCTTAGAAAGTACAAATAGTCGAATGAGCAGAAATGGTAAAAATGAATTAATGTTAGGTAGACATCGTTCTTTAGATGAAATTGTTCAATTAATTAACGAAGTTTCAATGGAAAGTGTTAACCAATTAACGAAAGATATCTTTAATGATAAGTATTCAAAAGCAGTAATAAGTCCGTTACAATAAAAGTGAAGCACACAACTAATGTTGTGTGCTTTATTTTATTACGTTAGAATGGAAAGTATATAAATAGGCGGGGGAACGATTTAAGCATGAAAAACTTTATTTTAAAAGCGTTATTATACGTAGGTTTATTAGCATTAATAGCAACGCCAATTTTCTTTTCTGCTAATAAAGATATGACAACGAAAGAAGAACCAGAAATTAAAGAAGAAGAAAATAAAGTAAATCCAGATGATTTACTTAAAGATGATGATGAAGAAGGTAATGAAAAAGAAAATTACGAAGTTGTTAAGTTTTATTCTTATGATGAAAAAGTACGGTTCACAATTTTAAATACAGCCGGATATCCACCGCTTGCTTTAGAGT
The DNA here is from genome assembly GCF_002262935.1 of Lottiidibacillus patelloidae. NCBI lineage: Bacteria > Bacillati > Bacillota > Bacilli > Caryophanales > Bacillaceae > Lottiidibacillus > Lottiidibacillus patelloidae. The sequence goes on from NZ_NPIA01000001.1 coordinate 615,208, forward strand.
CATTGAAACGTGATTTGGATATCGTTTATAAAGATATTAACTTTGAAACAAAGGACTATTTTTCACAGCAATCTGAAGTCTATGTTACGTTAAAAGTCGATCTTGGTGCGGAAGATATGTTAGAGGCTGGAAGCGGATATATGAACTTATACAATTATGATCCGGAAACAGAATGGCTGCACTACTTAACCGTTCAAGCGATATTTAAAGATGACCAATATTATAAAGAATATAGCAGGTTGCCGAGAGAAATTTTAGCGCTCTACTTTGAAATTTTTTATGGCGTTGTCGATGCTGATCCATATGCTTCGGAATTTATTTCGTATTTAGATGAGGAAGGTCATCGAATCCCTTTAAAAGATCTGCTATCTGCTGAAAAGTACAACGCATCTGCCTATGATGAATACGTTACTGAAGAAATTTTAATGGAATATGAAATTAATTATTATTGGTTCGTGCATTTACAAGCAATCTCATTTGCAACTTTCTTTATAGATACGTATGGGATGGATGACTTTGCTTCTTTATATGATCATGAAGACTTAGTAATGGCGGTCGAAGAAATTTCAGGTAAGTCATTATCAGCACTTGAGAAAGAGTGGCTCGATTATATCGAACTGAATTATATGGAAAGCGATAATGATTCTGACAGTTTATAATACAAGGAATTGGAACCTCTTAGAAAGCTGCTATAGGCTTTTAAAGGGGTTTTTTAGTGCCAAAATCAACTTCGATACTAAAATGTTCTAACTAATAATTTCTATCCATAAACTAGTAGTAGTACAATCACAAGGGGTGTATTGCTGTGAGACTAAGTCAATTAGGTGGAAAAGAAATTATCGACTTAAAGAATGGAGAACGGCTTGGAGTACTTGGTGAAACAGATTTAGAAATTGATGATCGAACAGGTCATATTAAAGCACTTTTAATTCCAGTACCTAGAGTGTTTGGTTTTAAAAAAGATAAAGAAGAAGTAAAAATATATTGGAAACACATAAAAAAAATTGGTACTGACATGATTATTATTGATGATACTAATCGCTAAGGCGCACTGCAAATTTGCAGTGCGTTTTTTAATTCACCAACTTATTAATTAGTACATAAGATGTGATGAAGAACGAGAAAATTGAGCATTTCCCCTATTTTAAAAGACATAGGAATGGGAAGGGGGATTTTATTATGTTAACTGGAATGCATATTGCAATTATTGGTGGGGATGCTAGACAGCTTGAAATTATCCGGAAGTTCACTGAAATGGACGCGAAACTTTCATTAATAGGTTTTGACCAATTGGACCACGGCTTTACTGGAGCGACGAAAGGAAAAATGGAAGAAGTTGATTTTTCCGAATTTGACGCGATTATTTTACCAGTAAGCGGTACTAGTGATAAAGGTGAAGTGGATACGATATTTTCAAATGAAACGATAAGGCTTACTGAAGAACAATTAAAGAATACACCAGCACATTGTACAGTTTATTCAGGAATTAGTAATGAATACTTGGAAAACTGTACGAAAGATGCTCAAAGAAATCTAATAAAACTATTTGAGCGTGATGATGTTGCCATTTATAATTCGATTCCTACAGTAGAAGGAACGATTATGATGGTAATCCAAAATACAGATATAACTATTCATCAATCAAACCTTATTGTATTAGGTTTAGGGAGAGTTGGAATGTCTGTAGCTAGGACATTTGCTGCATTGGGAGCTAATGTTAAAGTAGGTGCCCGTCGTACTGAACACCTTGCAAGAATTTCAGAAATGGGATTAAAGCCATTTCATATTTCAGAATTAGAAAATGAAGTATGTGATACAGACGTATGTATCAATACGATTCCATACCAAGTGTTAACGGCTTCCGTTTTATCGAAAATGCCGTCACATACATTAATTATTGATTTGGCATCAAAGCCAGGTGGTACCGATTTTAGGTACGCAGAAAAAAGAGGCATTAAAGCATTTTTAGCACCTGGTCTACCAGGGATTGTAGCACCTAAAACAGCAGGTAAAATTGTTGCAAATGTACTCTCATCATTATTATTAGAGTTAAACGAAAAGCGAGAGGAGAGTGACTCATGAGTGTAAAAGGAAAGCGCATCGGCTTTGGTTTAACAGGATCCCATTGTACGTATGAAGCGGTTATGCCACAAATTGAGCGACTAATGAAAGAAGGCGCAGAAGTAGTTCCTGTCGCCACATATACAGTAGAAAATACTAATACTCGTTTTGGTGATGGGTCTCTATGGTTTGAAAAAGTAGAAGAAGTTACAGGGAAGAAAATTATTAATTCTATTGTAGCTGCAGAGCCATTAGGACCTAAAATGCCATTAGATTGTATGGTAATTGCCCCTTTAACGGGAAATTCAATGAGTAAGCTTGCCAATGCATTAACAGATTCAGCAGTAATTATGGCAGCAAAGGCAACGTTGAGAAATTTAAAACCTGTCGTACTCGGAATATCAACAAATGACGGACTCGGATTAAACGGAATGAATTTAATGAAATTAATGGCAACTAAAAACATCTATTTTATCCCCTATGGCCAAGATGCTCCTGAAAAGAAACCTAATTCACTAGTAGCTAGAATGGATGAATTAGTACCTACCGTGGAAGCTGCCCTTGAAGGAAAGCAACTTCAACCAGTGTTAGTTGAAAGATATTTAGATGATATTAAGTAGTCAGTTGAAACGAATCCTGTTTATTGTGATAGAATGATTTTATATTCTTTATGCTAGTAAAGGGGAAACGCATTGTTTCTCCTTCATTGATGTATAAATGTTCTATTTAGGAGGAAATAAACATGACAACAACTAACAAAAAATTCCACGTTGCTGTAGTAGGTGCTACTGGAGCAGTTGGGCAAACAATGATTTCAACACTTATTGAAAGAAATTTTCCAATCGGGAAACTAACTTTACTTTCGTCAAAACGTTCAGCTGGTAAAGAAGTTGAAGTAAATGGAGAAATGATAACGGTAAAAGAAGCAACACCTGAAAGCTTTGAAGGAGTGGATATTGCACTATTTTCTGCTGGTGGATCTGTTTCAAAAGAGTTAGCTCCAGAAGCGGTAAAAAGAGGAGCAATAGTTGTCGATAATACGAGTGCTTTTCGTATGACTGAAAATGTCCCTTTAGTAGTTCCAGAAGTAAACCCAGAAGATTTAGATACGCATGAAGGAATTATTGCTAATCCAAACTGCTCTACTATTCAAATGGTTGTAGCACTTGAGCCTATTCGTAAACAATATGGCTTAAAGAAAGTAATTGTATCAACGTATCAAGCAGTATCAGGTTCTGGTGCAAAAGCAATCCAAGAGTTAGAAAAGCAAACGAAAGCTTACTTTGATGAAGGTGAAATCAAGGCTGAAGTTTATCCACATCAAATAGCATTTAACGCAATACCACAAATTGATGTCTTTCAAGACAATGGATTTACGTATGAAGAAATGAAAATGATTAATGAAACGAAAAAAATAATGCATATGCCTGGTCTTGAAGTGGCCGCTACTTGTGTACGTATACCTGTACAAAATAGCCACTCAGAGTCGGTATATATTGAAATTGAGAATGAAGAAGTATCTGTGAGTGAGCTTCAGCAATTAATGAAAACAGCTGAAGGAATTACATTACAAGATGACCCAGCGCAACTTGAATATCCGATGCCATTTCCTGCAGCAGGTAAAAAAGATGTATTTGTCGGTCGCATCAGAAAAGATTTAGACCGAAAAAATGGATTTCATTTATGGATTGTTTCCGACAATCTATTAAAAGGTGCTGCGTGGAATTCCGTACAAATAGCTGAAACTCTAGTAAAGCGGGGTCTCTTGAATTAACATTAAGAGGTGTCCGAATGAATATTATCGTTCAAAAATTTGGAGGTACATCCTTAAAGGATGAAGATGGTAGAAAGCATGCACTAAAACATGTTAATAAAGCCATTAAACAAGGAAATAAAGTTGTAGTTGTCGTTTCTGCAATGGGCCGTAATGGTGATCCATATGCAACGGACACACTATTTAGCTTAATTGCAGCAAGGCAATCATACACTTCATATAGAGAGCAAGATTTACTGTTATCTTGCGGTGAGACGATTTCATCCATCGTCTTTTCAAGTTTACTAAATCAAGCGAATATTAAAGCGACTGCGCTAACTGGCGGTCAGGCAGGTTTTAAAACGAATAATGATTTTGGTAACGCGAAGATCATTAATATGAAATGCGATCGAATCATGAATGAGTTAAAAAGTCATGATGTTGTCGTAGTAACGGGCTTTCAAGGAGCAACAGAGAGTGGCGAAATTACTACACTTGGACGTGGAGGAAGTGACACTTCTGCAGCTGCGTTAGGAGCAGCATTAGAAGCGGAATATATTGATATTTTTACAGATGTTGAAGGTGTAATGACTGCTGATCCAAGGATTGTTTCCGATGCTAGACCACTTTCAGTTGTTACGTATACGGAAATATGCAACATGGCTTACCAAGGAGCAAAGGTAATTCATCCTCGGGCAGTTGAAATTGCTATGCAGGCTAAAATTCCAATGCGAATTAGGTCTACTTATTCCGATGGTGTCGGTACTTTAGTAACGACATTAACAAAACGAACTGGTTTAAATATAAACGAACGCTTAGTGACAGGTATTGCGCAAGTATCCAATGTTACACAAATAAAAGTATTTGCAAAAGAAGGACAATACGACTTACAGGCGAAAGTATTTAAAGCAATGGCCGAAGAAAAGATTAGCGTTGATTTTATAAATATATCACCGCTAGGGGTCGTATATACTGTAATGGATGGAATGGCAAATCGAGCACAAAACAAACTTGAATCATTAGGGTATGAGCCTCAAGTCACTCGTAAATGTGCTAAAATATCTGCAGTAGGTGCTTCTATCGCTGGCGTGCCAGGAGTAACAGCTAAAATTGTTGATGCCTTAGCAAATGAAGGTGTGCAAATTTTACAGTCTGCAGATAGTCATACGACAATATGGGTATTAGTAAAAGAAGAAGAAATGGCTAGTGCAGTAAATGCCTTGCACAAAGCTTTTGAATTACAAATTGATAAACAACGCAAATCTGTATAAAGGAGTTGGGGGAAATTGAATTTTGGGCAAGTGTTAACAGCAATGGTAACTCCGTTCGATAATAAGTTAAACATTGATTTTCAAAAAACTACAAAATTGGTGAACTACTTAATTGAAAACGGAACGGATGCATTAGTGATATGTGGGACGACAGGGGAGTCTCCGACATTGACGACAGAGGAAAAGGTAGCTTTATATCAGCACGTTGTAAAAACAGTGGATGGTAGGGTACCTGTAATAGCTGGAACAGGATCAAACAATACAAAAGCTTCAATCGATTTAACAAAGAAAGCTGAAGAAGCTGGTGTTGACGCCGTAATGTTGGTAGCACCTTACTATAATAAACCTAGTCAAGAAGGGCTATATCAACATTTTAAACAGATAGCAAGTTCAACTAAATTACCGGTTATGATCTATAATATTCCTGGTAGATCTGTTGTCGATATTCAGCTAGATACGATCATTAGTTTATCGAAAATTAGCAATATTGTTTCCATTAAAGAAGCGACAAACAATTTAGATCGAATGGCTGCAATAATTGATCAAACGCCAGATGACTTCTCTGTCTATTCAGGAGACGATAGTTTAACATTGCCAGTATTAGCTATAGGTGGAACGGGAATTGTTTCAGTTGCCTCACACGTATTAGGATTGGAAATGCAACAAATGGTTAATGATTTTAAGTCAGGAAAAGTAGAAGAAGCAGCAAAGCTTCATCGAAGTCTTGTTCCTAAAATGAATGGACTATTTATGGCACCAAGTCCTGGCCCAGTGAAAACAGCATTACAGATAAAAGGGCTTGATGTTGGGTCAGTAAGACTTCCACTAGTTCCTTTAACAGAAAAAGAACGTAAGATGGTAGTAGATTTAATTAAATAACCAAGAAAGAAAAGCAAACGGTTGAAGGAATCGTTTGCTTTTCTTATTTTTCTGTAAAGCATTGGTAGGTTCGTCGCTTGTTTTATCGGCTGTTCATCATGTATAATGTCTTTAATGTGGTTGGTCGGGAATTAAGTTCGTTTTTTTATTGTTCTTTTTTTACATAGGTACGGAAAAAAATAATGTAATTGCGACATAACAACATTTTTTATTTCTTATTTTTGCTGGAAATAAAAACATGTCAATCGTGTATACAGATATATATATAAATTAGGAGGAACAACAGTGGCAGTAGATAACAAAGAGAATATAAAAGTTTTTGCCTTAGGAGGAGTAGGTGAAATCGGGAAAAACATGTACGTCGTTGAAGTCAATGAAGACATCATTATCATCGACGCCGGTTTGATGTTCCCGAAAGAAGAAATGTTAGGAATTGATAAGGTTATTCCTGATATCACTTATTTACTTGAAAATGAAAAACGTATTAGAGGAATTTTCCTTACTCATGGACATGAAGATCATATTGGCGGATTACCGTACGTTTTAAGAGAATTATCAGTCCCAGTATACGGCACTAAGCTTACGCTTGGATTAGTTGGGCATAAGTTAACAGAAGCTGGCTTAATTGAAAAAGTGAAATTAGTTGAGATAAATTCAAACTCAATAATTAAAGCGGGAGATACTAAAGTTACATTTTTCCGTACAAATCATAGTATTCCAGATTCTGTTGGAGTTAGTGTCCACACTAGTAAGGGTGCTATTGTCCATACAGGTGACTTTAAATTTGATTTTACACCTGCTGATGGAAAACATGCAGATATGCAAAAAATGGCTCAACTCGGAGAGAATGGTGTTTTATGCTTACTTTCAGACAGTACAAATGCTGAAAAAGCTGGATACACTGGTTCAGAAACATCTGTCGGTCATAAAATCTCTGATGTTTTTTATGAATCGAAAGGTCGAGTAATTATTGCTTCATTCGCTTCCAATATTCATCGTATTCAACAAATATTAGATGCAGCAATTGCGAATCAACGTAAAGTTGCCGTAGTCGGCAGAAGTATGGAAAACGTCGTTAGAATTGCTTCTGAATTAGGATACCTATCGTTCCCGAAAGAACAAATTATTGATATTACGGAAGTGCCTAATTATGATGATGACAAAGTAGCAATCTTATCAACAGGTAGCCAAGGTGAGCCGATGGCAGCACTTTCTAGAATGGCTAGACATGCACACCGCCAAGTTCAAATTAAACATGGTGATACTGTCATTATTGCAGCCACTCCAATCCCAGGTAATGAAACATCAATTTCTAAAATAATCGACTTATTGTTCCGTGCTGGTGCGAATGTTATTTATGGTCAGGATGTTGTCCATGTATCAGGACACGGAAGTCAAGAAGAACTAAAACTGATGCTAAACTTAATGAAACCAAAATACTTAGTGCCAGTTCATGGTGAATATCGTATGCAAAAAGCCCATGCTGACTTAGCAGTTAGTGTCGGTACCCCGAGACATCATATTTTCTTAGTAGAAAAAGGTGATGTCATCGAAATTAAAGATGGTCATGCACGTAAAGGTAGTAAAGTACCATCAGGAGATGTATTAATTGATGGTTTAGGTGTCGGTGACATCGGCAATATCGTATTAAGAGATAGACGATTACTTTCGCAAGATGGAGCTTTAGTAGTGGTCGTTACGTTAAGCAAAGGTAAACGAAAAGTTCTTGCTGGACCAGAAGTTATAACACGTGGATTTGTTTATGTTCGTGAATCTGAAGAACTTTTAGTAGAAGCGAATAAAGTCGTTTCAAAAGTGTTAGATGGATGGATGTCTAATCAAGGGCATGAATGGTCTTCGTTAAAAGCAGGAATTCGCGATGGTTTAGGCCAATATTTATTTGAAAAAACACGTCGTCGTCCAATGATCTTACCTATAATTATGGAAGTTTAAATATAACTAACAGTGTCAAAGTACTGATTTAATCAGAGCTTTGGCATTTTTTATTTCTATCTTGGAAGAAACGAAGAGTTCGTATGAAACAACTTAGACGTGTTTATACTAGAAATAGCGTTAGGAAAGGAGACAGGGAACATGGCCGAAGAACCGCAGAAAAAAGAAGAAACGAAAGATTCAATTGTAGATAAAATTCAACAGCTAGGTCAAACGAATATACCACAAATGGAACAATCCAATATTCATTGCTTAACCATTATTGGGCAAATTGAAGGACATATACAATTGCCGCCGCAAAATAAAACGACTAAATATGAACATATCATCCCTCAAATTGTTGCTCTTGAACAAAACCCGAAAATAGAGGGTGTTTTGTTGTTGTTAAATACAGTAGGTGGAGATGTCGAAGCTGGGTTAGCACTTTCTGAAATGATTGCTTCACTCTCAAAACCTACCGTTTCTTTAGTATTAGGTGGTGGACATTCCATAGGTGTACCTATTGCTGTATCGTCTGATTATTCATTCATTGCGCCATCTGCTACAATGACGATTCATCCAGTTCGGTTAACAGGTTTGGTAATAGGTGTGCCACAAACATTTGAATACTTAGACAAAATGCAAGAACGTGTCGTTAATTTTGTAATTGACCATTCTAATATTTCTGAAGAAAAATTCAAAGAGTTAATGTTATCCAAAGGGAACTTAACTCGAGATATTGGAACTAATGTCGTAGGAAATGATGCGGTAAGCTATGGCTTAATTGATGAAGTAGGTGGAGTTGGAGAAGCAATAAGAAAGTTAAATGAACTTATTGAAGAATATCGTGGTAATAAAAACGGAGAGATTTTACAATGATCTTATATACGTGTATGCCCCAAGAAATGGTCTATCCAACTGCTAGCGATGAATTTTTAAATCAATCAATTATTACTTATAAAGGTGTTCCAGTAGTTGTTGATAAATCGGAAGAAGGACAATATAAAATTGTTAGATTACTGAGTACAGACCCAAATGATTATTTAAATGGAGCATATTCACCAGGAACAATGATTGAACTTACTTTCTAGGGCTCTCTTTAAACAGTAGTTTGTCCGATTGCATTATGCTATAATTAATACAACTTTTTAAGCAGCCAGAATACGCTTGGCTGCTTTTTCTATCATTACATAACTAGAGGCGTATGTTCGCTTTAAAGGCGGATAATGGGGTGAACAAGCATGGCAAAACGAAAAAGAAAATCAAAAAAGAAGCAAAATTGGAAAGAGCAAATCACTTATGAACTGCTTGGGCTTTTAATGCTTGCTTCTGTAGTTATTGCGTTTGAAAAACTTGGTGTTGTAGGTAAAGTAATAAATCACGCCTTGTTGTTTCTAGCAGGTTCCTATTATGGACTATTACTTTTCGGATTATTTTTATTGTCCTTATACTTAATTATTAAAAGAAAATGGCCGAAATTTTTCTCTCGTAGGTTAATCGGCGCCTATATACTAGTTTTCTCATTATTGTTGTTAAGTCATGTAACACTATTTGAAATCCTTTCAAACGGTGTTGGTTGGAGAAAGCCGTCTGTTCTTTATCAAACTTGGGACTCATTTTTTATTCAATTAAACAATGGCTATTCTGATGTAAACGCACTTGGCGGAGGTATGATTGGAGCTATTGGGTATGCGTTTTTCCACGTACTATTCGATTCGGTTGGAACAAAGATTGTTGCGTTTTTCTTAATGATTATCTCCTTTATGCTAATTACAGGAAAATCTTTAAACGAAGTGGCCCAAAAATACTTTTCACCGATTTATAAAAATATGAAAATCTTCAGTAGGAATCGCGTTAATGCAAGTAAGAAAGGTGTAACAAATCTATTTACAAAGTTAAAAACAATGAAAGAAAAAGATGCAGAAAATGATGAAGATGAAACAGATGTGGAATATATTGTTCCTACAGAAGAAATTGTAGAAACAATTGATATTAGGAATGTCGACAATGAAAAACATGAACCAATCATAGCTGATTTTCAAGAAAATACGAAAACGGAAAATGAAAATAATATAGCACAACAATCTGAAACCGAATCTCCTGTCCAACAAAATATAAATAAAGATGGTGGGAAAGAAGATTTACCAAAGAAAGCACTAGTCTTAAATGAAGTAGAAAATAAAGATTATAAGCTGCCACCACATTCGCTATTGTCTTCACCAAAAGCAAAGGGGCAGCATCGAGAGCGACAACAAATTCAAGCAAATGCAAAAAAACTAGAACGAACTTTTCAGAGCTTCGGTGTGAAAGCTAAAGTATTGAAAATCCACTTAGGACCTGCAGTTACAAAATATGAAGTGTACCCTGATGTTGGAGTTAAAGTTAGTAAGATAGTAAATTTAGCAGATGATTTGGCTTTAGCATTAGCAGCAAAAGATATTCGAATTGAAGCACCAATTCCAGGTAAATCGGCTGTAGGTATCGAAGTGCCAAACAGTGAAGTTTCAATGGTCTCGTTGCGAGAAGTTCTTGAAGCAGGAAACATAAAAGAAAGTGCTTCAAAACTTGCTATTGTCCTAGGTCGTGATATTTCTGGTGAACCAATTGTTGCAGAACTAAATAAAATGCCTCACTTATTAGTTGCGGGTTCAACTGGTAGTGGGAAAAGTGTTTGTATCAATGGAATAATTACTAGTATATTGATGAGGGCTAAACCTCATGAAGTTAAATTAATGATGATTGATCCAAAAATGGTAGAATTGAATGTCTACAATGGTATTCCTCATTTGCTATCACCAGTTGTCACAGAACCTAAACGTGCTGCCCAGGCATTAAAGCGTGTTGTAAATGAAATGGAACGCCGGTATGAACTTTTCTCACATTCAGGAACTAGAAATATTGAAGGGTATAACGAGTATATTCGTCGTCACAATAAAGAAAGTGAAGCTAAACAGCCTGAGTTACCATATATCGTTGTAATTGTTGATGAATTAGCAGATTTGATGATGGTTGCATCTGGAGATGTTGAAGATGCGATTACAAGACTTGCGCAAATGGCTCGTGCGGCAGGAATTCATTTAATTATTGCAACACAACGTCCGTCAGTTGATGTTATTACTGGTGTAATTAAAGCAAATATACCATCTAGAATTGCCTTCGGTGTTTCATCACAAACGGATTCTAGAACAATAATTGATATGGGTGGAGCGGAAAAACTTCTAGGACGAGGAGACATGTTATTCTTACCTGTAGGCTCATCGAAACCTACAAGGATTCAAGGTGCTTTCCTATCTGATGAAGAGGTTGAAGCAGTAGTAAATTATGTAATTTCTCAACAAAAAGCACAATACCAACAAGATATGATTCCTACGGATAATGAAGTGCAACAACAACCAGAAGTGGAAGATGAACTTTACGATGATGCTGTTCAATTGGTAACAGAAATGCAAACAGCATCCGTTTCTATGCTACAACGCCGTTTTCGTATTGGATATACAAGAGCTGCGAGGTTAATTGATGCAATGGAATTACATGGTGTAGTAGGCCCATATGAAGGTAGTAAGCCTAGAGAAGTATTAGTATCGAAATTAGAAGAAGCAAGCTCAGAATAAGTGAGGAACGTAAATGTCAATAAAGTCCGATAATCGCCATTTATATTTACAAGTAATAGACCATTTGAAAAAAGATATTAATGGAGGTGAATACAAAGAAGGTGAAAAACTGCCGTCTGAATTTATCTTGTCAAAAAAATTAGGCATTAGCCGTGCCACATTAAGAGAAGCACTGCGAATTTTGGAAGATGAAGGGTTTGTCACTAGAAGGCATGGCGTAGGTACATTCGTTAATGCAAAGCCACTTTTCACATCTGGGATTGAAGAATTATACAGTGTAACTGAAATGATAAATAGGGTAGGTAAAAAAGCGGGTACGACTTTTTTATCGTCTAATTTTGAAGAAGGCTCAGAGGAAGAGTTAAAAAGGTTTAACATTCAAGAAAAAGAGGATATGCTTGTCGTTGAACGAGTGCGAACAGCCGATGGTTTGCCGGTTGTCTACTGCTTGGATAAAATTCCGTCTTCAGTTCTCCCTGAAGCTTATCAATATTCTGAGGAATCGCTTTTTAATGTGTTAGAAGTAGAGGCGAATCGTCATGTTGCCTATGCAGTTACGAAAATAGAGCCGATCGGCTATCATGAAAAAATCTCACCAATCTTACAGTGCGATCCTGAGACAGCACTTTTAGTATTAAAACAAATGCATTATGATGATGGAGACCAACCAATATTATATTCTGTAAACTACTTTAGAGCAGATAAATTTAGTTTCCATGTCATGCGCAAGCGTGTATAAATTAACCCGTTCATCTTGAATGGGTTTTTCTTTTACGCTGCTAATCGCTCGCATTTCGCTTTTCTTATTTGCATATGTTTACTGTAGCATTGGATACAATAGGTATAATTAAGTTTTTAGATAGAAGGGAGATATTTAATGAGCGCTGTTGTACATAACAAAGTAGAATTACATGGCATAACTTTACATGCGATAGAAACCCCAAAGTATAAAACAAATACGATTGTCTTAAAATGTAAAGCTCCTCTTTCGGAAGAAACTGTTACAGCAAGAGCATTAATACCTCATGTTTTACAAAGTGGAACTAAAAATCATCCTAGTCGAGAGAAATTAAGAAGTGCTTTAGAGGAATTATATGGAGCTACGTTTACAGTTGATCTAAGCAAAAAGGGTGATAACCATATCATTACGTTTCGAATGGATGTTGCAAATGAAAAGTTCTTATCAGATCAAACTCCTCTCTTAGAAAAAGCTCTTCAATTGTTTTCAGATATTATTCTACAGCCACTTGTAGAAAACAATGCATTTAAGGAATCGATTGTTGAAGAAGAGAAGCGGGCATTAAAGCAACGTATTCAAGCTATTTATAATGATAAAATGCGTTATGCTAACATGCGTCTAATTCAAGAAATGTGTAAGGAGGAACCTTACCGATTAAATGTGCAAGGAACAATTGAAAAAGCAGATTCGTTAAGTGCTAATCAATTGTATCAGACGTATGAAAATATGTTACGTGCAGATTGTATAGATCTATTCATAGTTGGTGATATCGAATTAAATAAGGTCCAACAAATAACATCTAAATATTTTAAAATTCCTGAGAAACAAAAAGTTAGAGAAGATAACGTAGTGAAACATATCGTTCCGAATAAAGAAAATGTCGTTTTTGAAGAACAAGAAATAAACCAAGGGAAATTACATATTGGCTATCGAACAAATGTAACTTTCAAAGATGAGGATTATTATCCTTTGCAAGTATTCAATGGTATTTACGGTGGATTTTCACATTCAAAGTTATTTATTAACGTTCGTGAAAAAGCTAGCTTAGCGTACTATGCTGCCTCTAGAGTCGAAAGTCATAAAGGATTGTTGCTCGTCATAGCGGGTATTGAATTTTCTAATTATGACCAAGCATTATCAATAATAAAAGAACAAATGCAAGCAATGAAGAGTGGTAACTTTAGCGAAGAAGAATTGTTACAAACGAAATCAGTAATTCGAAACCAAATATTAGAAACGTTAGATAATGCACGGGGAGTAGTAGAAATTTTATATCATAATGTCATTGCTAATACGGATTTATCAATAGATGACATGTTAAGTGGAATTGAAAAAGTTACAAAAGAAGAAGTAATTGAAGTCGCAAATAAAATCCAACTTGACACAGTGTATTTCTTAAGAGGGGAGGGTAAGGAATGAGAGAGATAGTCTTTGAGCAGTTAAATGAAACATTGTATTACGAAAAACTAGAAAACGGCTTAGATGTTTATATTTTACCGAAAGAAGGGTTCAATAAAACATACGCTACCTTCACTACTAAATACGGTTCGATCGACAATCATTTCGTTCCCTTGAAAGAAAAAGATGCAATTAGAGTTCCAGACGGTATTGCACATTTCTTAGAGCATAAATTATTTGAAAAAGAAGATGGAGATGTGTTCCAATCGTTTAGTAAACAAGGTGCATCTGCGAATGCATTTACATCATTTACGAGAACTGCCTATTTATTTTCAAGTACATCAAATGTACTTCCTAATTTAGAAACGCTATTGGACTTCGTGCAAGAGCCATACTTTACCGACCAGACAGTTGAAAAGGAAAAAGGTATAATCGGTCAAGAAATTCGAATGTACGACGACAATGCGGATACAAGGCTGTTTTATGGTTTGATAGGAAACATGTATCACAATCACCCAGTTAAGATAGATATTGCTGGGACAATTGAATCAATTTCAGAAACTACAAAAGAGCATTTATATCAATGTTATGAAACATTCTACCACCCAAGTAATATGCTATTGTTTGTTGTAGGACCTGTTAATCCAAATGAATATTTTTCATTTATTAAAGAAAATCAACAGAAGAAGCAGTTTGAAAAAGAACAACCAATTCAACGATTCTTTGAGAATGAGCCTGAGGCAGTAGTTAAAGCAAAAAGTGAAATAAAAATGCCTATCCAAACACCAAAATGTATGATTGGGTATAAGGCAAAAAAACCTAATCGAAAAGGCAATGAATTATTAAAACATGAGCTTACTGCCAACGTTGCTTTGGATATGTTATTTGGTCAAAGTTCACCACATTACACAATGTTGTATGAAAAAGGATTAATTGATGATTCCTTTTCGTTTGACTATACAGAAGAATATGGTTTTGGTTTTGCGATGATTGGCGGAGATACAACTGATCCTGACGGCTTTGAAAAAGCAATAAAAAATATTATTGCTGAACAAAAGGCGAATGGGTTTGATGAGAAAGTTCTCGACCGGATTCGTAAAAAGAAAATTGGATCTTTTTTAAGGGCACTTAATTCACCTGAGTATATTGCCAACCAATTTACGAGATATAAGTTCAATGACATGGATTTATTTGCTATAGTGAATGTATTGGAGAGCATGACGATTAAAGACGTAAATGATGTCTTACATGTATTATTTGAAAAAGATAGAGAAACAGTTTTTACAATTATGCCAAAGTAAAATATGTAAAGAGAGGCATTGCCTCTCTTTTGTCATTCTTAAGCAAATGGGAGCGGGAGAAAATTGAATAAAACATTACTGATAACAGGAGCAAGTGGTGACATTGGTCAAGCTATCGCGCGTGAACTTGCAACGCAATACCAAACCATTTATTTACATTACAATAAAAATCGTCAGTCAGTTGAAGAAATGAAAAAGGAACTTAACCTAAAAGGAATAAATGTATTTCTAGTTCAGGCCAACTTCTCTAAAAGAGAGGGTGTTTCAACTGCCCTTAAGCAAATACATGATCCAATTGATACTATCATACATAATAGTGGTTCAAGTCAATTTGGTCTTGTGACAGATTTAGAAAATGAGGAGGTTGAAACTTTTGTTCAGCTTCACGTAACTAGTCCTTTCTTATTGTCAAAAGCATTATTACCAAACATGATAAGGGAGAAACAGGGGAAAATTGTTGTTGTTTCTTCTATTTGGGGGCTAACTGGTGCTGCATGTGAAGTTTTATATTCAATGGTAAAAGGTAGCCAAAATGCTTTTGTAAAAGGATTAGCAAAAGAAGTGGCTAGAAGCGGTGTATCCGTTAATGCAGTGGCTCCAGGCGCTATTGAAACAAAAATGATGAGTGGATTTTCAGAAGTTGAAAAAGATGACTTAGCTGATGAAATTCCTCAAGGTAGATTAGGTACACCTAGCGAAGTTGCAAATGTCGTGGCATTTTTAACCTCTGAAAAATCAACATACATTAATGGGCAAATTATCTCGATAAATGGAGCTTGGCATTGTTAACTTTATGGAATAAAAATCTCCCAAAAGCGCATTCTAAGTACGAAGGAACATAAAAGGAGGGAGAACAATGTCTGTTTTAGACAATTGGGATCAATGGAAAAACTTTTTAGGTGACCGCCTTCAACAGGCGCAAGGTGAAGGTATGGATGGTAAGGTAATTTCAGAGGTTGCTTATGAGGTTGGAGAATATTTAGCAGAACAAGTACAAGCGAAAAATCCACAAGAGCAAGTACTTGCTGACTTGTGGAAAGTAGCTTCTGAAGAAGAGCAGCATGCCATTGCAAACATGATGGTTAAGTTAGTTCAAAACGATGGAACACATTAATGAATAATTTGTAGAAGAGAGGATGATTTACATCCTCTTTTCTTATACGCGAATACAAAAAATAGAAAATTCAAAATATTCATCTTTATCCTTTAATTATTGAGAGAAATGCTTTATTATTAAAGTAAATGCGAGTATGCGTCTATAGGGAGAAAAATATGGAGAAAAAAGAATGGTACTTAGAGTATGAAATTCATAAAAATCGCCCAGGCTTACTTGGCGACATCTCGTCTTTGTTAGGGATGCTATCTGTAAACATAATTGCAATTAACGGTGTAAATGATAGTAGAAGAGGAATGCTTCTATTAAGTGATAGCAAAGAACAAATGGAACAAATCCAAGAAATTCTTAATACAATTGAAAATATTACTGTAACAAAATTACGAGAACCAAAGCTACGTGATCGTTTAGCAGTTCGCCATGGGCGATATATTGAAAGAGATGCTGATGAGAAAAATACGTTCCGTTTTGTTAGAGATGAACTAGGATTACTCGTGGATTTTTTAGCTGAACTTCTAAAAAAAGATGGTCATAAGCTTATTGGTGTAAGAGGAATGCCGAGAGTTGGTAAGACAGAATCTATTGTCGCTTCTAGTGTTTGTGCTAATAAACGCTGGCTATTTGTTTCTTCCACGTTACTAAAGCAGACGGTTAGAAAAAAATTAGCTTCAGATGAATATAGTTTAAATAACGTTTTTATTATAGATGGGATTGTCTCAATTAAGCGTTCAGATGAACAGCATTGGCAATTAATACGTGAAATAATGCGTATTCCTGCAACTAAAATTGTTGAGCACCCCGATATTTTTGTAAGGCAAACCGAATACACTTTAGAAGACTTTGATTATATTATTGAATTAAGAAGTGATCCAGATGAGGAAATTACATACGATCTCATTGAAAAAGAAATGGATAAAAGTAGTGATTTTTCGAATTTTGACTTTTAGAAATAGGTAGGTGAGAAAATGACTGAATTAGGAAAATTTTTAGTTGAGAAACGCCAAGAGAAAAATATTTCTTTGGACGAGCTTCAGGCGATTACCAAAATCCAAAAACGATATTTAATAGCAGTTGAGCAAGGGAATTATGAACTGTTGCCAGGAAAGTTCTATGCACGAGCGTTCATTAAAACATATTCAGAAGCAATTGGTGTTTCTCCAACGTATGTCTTTGATACGTTTACAGCTGATCTACCTACAACAGTGGAAAAGAATGCCCATGAAGGGTTATCTCGCGCGAAAAAGAAGTCTAATAATACATTAGCTGATTCAAAATGGTTTACACTGCTTCCAAAATTTTTATTAGTTTGTTTGATTTTAGGTTTAGCAGCATCCTATTGGGTTTATTATCAGAAATTCAATTCAGAGCCAATACAACAAAATAGTGATGAAGAAAATAATTTTGTCGATTATGAAAATGGAAAACAAGACAATGAATTAGATGATGTCGACCAGGAAGATACTGTTGATGAGCCTGAAACAAAAATCGAAGATGATGTTGAGGAAGAACCTAACTTTACAATTACCTTAACTAAGAATAACGGAGAAGATTTTCATTATGATCTAGAAAATAGTGAAAAGTTATCTGTTAAAATTACGTTTAAAGGAGATTGTTATGTGAAAATTCGAAATGGTAAAGAACATGTCTTTCTAAAAGGAACTTACAAAAAAGGCGATGTTATAGAAGAAGATTTCTCTGCTGAAGAATTAGTAATTATGCGTTTTGGTGCAACACAACAAGTGGATATGCTAATTAATGATGAACCGTTTGTTTTTGATTCTGGTAAGACCGTTCAAAATATTTTAATTACAAAAAAATAAACATCTTCAAAGCCTTTATACAATAAAGTGTCTTCTATATTGGGAACACTTTTGAATGTAAAGGCTTTTATTGTCGCATTTCTAGCTTTGTTTTGTTAAAATAAAAAAGATGTTTTTCATATTCTTGTATATCGATAGGAGGTTCACCATGAATTTACCTAATAAAATTACAGTAGCTCGTGTACTGTTAATACCTATTTTTATGGTATTTTTATTAGCACCTTTACCATTGCCTGTAATAGAAATTTACGATATGTCACTTCCCGTTTCACACTTAATCGGTGCTTTAATTTTTATTTTTGCCTCCGCTACTGATTGGGTTGACGGTTATTTAGCTCGTAAATTAGGCCAAGTTACGACTTTAGGAAAGTTTTTAGATCCATTAGCCGATAAACTATTAGTTACTGCAGCGTTTATTTCTTTAGTTGAGCTACAGTTAGCTCCAGCTTGGATGGTCATTGTCATTTTAAGTAGAGAATTTGCTGTTACAGGATTACGTGTCATTGCCGCTATTGATGGTGCCGTTATTGCAGCAAGCAATATTGCTAAGTGGAAAACGACACTTCAAATTATTGCTATTTCAGCGTTAATATTACATAACATTCCTTTTGGTTTAATAAGTATTCCGTTTGCTGAAATTACGCTTTGGCTTGCTGTTATTATTACTATTGTTTCAGGTGTAGATTATTTTGTTAAAAATAAACACGTAATGTTAAAAACAAAATAACGCAATAGAGGAGATTATTGCATGAATGCTGAAATTATTGCAATTGGCTCTGAGTTATTGTTAGGGCAAATTGCAAATACCAATGCGCAATACATTTCAAAAAAACTCGCTGAATTAGGGGTAAATGTCTATTATCACCAAGTGGTAGGCGATAATAAGGACCGGCTAAAAAATTTAGTTGAGTCAGCTAAAAATAGATCTGATCTCATTATTTTTACAGGTGGACTTGGACCGACTAAAGATGATCTAACTAAAGAAACGATAGCTTCATGCTTAAATAAGAAGTTAGTATTAGATCATCGTGCACTAGAACTTATTAAAGACTATTTTGTAAAGGTCAATAGAGATATGACCGAAAATAATAAGAAACAAGCATTAGTCATAGAAGGAAGTCATGTCCTAGCAAATGATTTCGGTATGGCTCCAGGTATGGCTATTAAAGTTGATAAAAAAACCTTTATGCTTTTCCCTGGGCCACCGAAGGAATTATATCCAATGTTTGATAATTATGCTGTTCCTTATATAAAACAACATATAGGTGAATCGAATGTTATTCATTCGAAAGTTTTGCGTTTCTTTGGAATAGGTGAGGCGCAATTAGAAACAGAATTAGAAGATTTATTGGAAGAACAAACGAATCCTACGATTGCCCCTTTAGCCGGTGAGGGTGAAGTTACATTACGCTTAACTGCTAAGCACGACACAATTCACGGGGCCGCAGAGCTAATCGATCGGTTAGAGCAAAAGGTGAGAAAAAAAGTAGGGCAATATATTTATGGTATTGATGATACTTCTCTTCCACAAGAAGTGATAAAAAAATTAACTGCTACTCAATACACTTTGGCAGCCGCGGAAAGTTTGACTGGTGGACTATTCTCAAAGGAAATGACAGAATTCCCTGGCGCTTCTTCTTTTTATAGTGGTGGAATTGTTAGTTATACAAATGAGATGAAAACGAATGTATTAAACATTTCACAAGATCTATTGCAAAAATACGGGGCTGTAAGTGAGCAATGTGCTATAAAAATGGCAGAAGAAGTTCGTTTACTTTGCAATGCAGACATCGGTATTAGTTTTACTGGAGTTGCGGGTCCAGAGCCACTAGAGAGTAAAGCAGTTGGTACTGTTTTCATTGCAATTGCAATGAAAAATAAAAAAACAGAAGTATTCTCAATAAATTTAGCTGGAAGCAGAGAGGCCATCCGTGTTAGAACAATTAAATATGGATATTATTATCTGCTTAAGCAATTGCAATTATAGAAAGGTGACATTTTATAGATGACTACAGGATTTACGAAATTTAACATAGCAAAAGACATTACGAATGCAATTGAGGAGATGGGCTTTGAACAACCATCACCTATCCAAGAAAAAGTAATACCAGTTATATTAGAAAAAGTGGATGTAATTGGCCAAGCACAAACTGGTACGGGGAAAACTGCAGCATTTGGTATTCCATTAATTGAAAAAACGACGCCAAAAAATGAAGTGCAGGCAATTGTTTTAACACCAACACGTGAATTAGCAATGCAAGTTGCTGGAGAAATTCAAAAAATCGCTAAGCATAAGCGTACAAGAGTGTTGCCTATTTATGGAGGGCAATCTATTGAAATGCAAATTAAAGCGTTAAAACGAGGTGTACAGATCGTTATCGGTACGCCTGGGCGTGTGTTGGACCACTTGCGTAGAAAAACGTTAAAGTTAGACAAAATCCATACATTTATTTTAGATGAAGCTGATGAAATGCTTAACATGGGTTTTATTAGTGATATTGAAGAAATTATTGGGCAAGCAAATAATGACAGACAAACGTTATTGTTTTCTGCTACTATGCCACATGAAATTAAGCGTTTAGCTAGAAATTATATGAAGAGCCCAAGAATTGTTTCTGCAACACCAAATAAAGTAACTGCAACTAAAGTTGATCAAGTATACTATCAAACATTTGATAAAAACAAAGTTGATACACTTTGCCGTATTTTAGATAGTAATGAAATAGACTTAGGAATCATCTTCTCTCGTACGAAAAAAGGTGTAGCGGAATTAACGGAAAGCTTGCAAGCTCGTGGTTACGTAACGGATGGATTGCACGGCGATTTAACTCAAATGCAACGTGATAAAGTAATGAATAAATTTCGCATGTGTAAAATTGATTTCTTAATCGCAACGGATGTTGCTGCACGTGGAATTGACGTAGAAAATGTTACACATGTTATTAACTATGATATTCCACAAGACCCTGAAAGTTATGTTCACCGAATCGGCAGAACTGGTCGTGCAGGAAGACAGGGAATTGCGATTACACTAGTAACACCTGCAGAAATGAAGCACTTACGATCGATTGAATCAGAGATTGGAATGCCACTTGAACAAGGTAAAGTGCCGACAATGAAAGAAGTAGTAATCAAAAGGTCTCAAGTGTGGAAAAAACAAATTATTGAGACAATTAATAAAGGGGAAGCAGATGATGCTTTCACACCTTTAATTAATGAGTTGTTGGAAAATCACGAGCCAAAAGACGTTCTTCATGCAATGATGAAATTGGCATTTTCTTATGATGGTATCGAAGAAGAGCCGATGGACTTTGGAGACACGGGTGGAAAACCTGGAATGGTACGTTTCTTCTTAAATGTAGGGCGAAGTGCAAACTTGCAGCCTAAAATGCTTGCGGAAGAAATTGCTAAATCAACAGGCATTTCAGCCCATACTGTAGGCAGAATTGATATGTTCGATAAGTTTACTTTCTTTGAAATTCCGAAAGAGCCAGCTCCTTTCGTTTACGAATCATTAAAACAGACGAGACTTAATGGCATGCGTATCTTTATCCAACCTGCGAAACCTCGAAATAGTTAATAATTAATCAAGGGCTTACCTTTTTGGAACAATTTTGTTCGCGAGGTAAGCCCTTGAATTTTGGAATTATTTATTTAAGTAAAGCATTCAACATTTTTCTGTTAGCATTAATTTTAATAAAAAATGAAGTTAATCCTAGAAGGATAAAGACAACTAAAAATCCAAATGGAATAGAATAAAGCTTATCGACTTGAAATCCCTTTTTATAAGTTAGTTCAAAATAGTATGCTTCATAGGGATCTTTCTCAATAATCAATCCAGATTTAGAATTGTTTTTGCTTGATGATAAGTCTCCATATTCAATTGCCGTCTCCCACTTGTCTTTGATTTCTTTTTTTGGAGTTGCAATGCTTGGAGTAGGATTAAAATATAAAGCAAAAGACTCTATTTCTTTTATTCCTTCTACCATCGAAAGGATTTGACTTTTTTTCTCATCTGAAAAATTACTATCTTCCATTATCTGTGACACATTCCTTGCTGCTTGATCTATTCTTTCAAAATTATTTTCAAAATTATTTTCAGTCCATATTAACCCGAGTAAAGTAGTTATACCTATAATAAGAGATAATATTGAGGCTTTGAATATATTCAAAATTAAATTATTATGTATTTTAAAAAGACTAAATAATCCTCTAGTTATTTGCTTTTTATCACCAAAACGTTCAAACGCAATATGAATCGCTTCCTGCTCTGATTTCCCTTCAGCTTGCAACTCTGCAATACTTTCCATTAAATGAACACGCATTTCTTCTTTTAAATCTGTAGCGTCTTTCTCATTTACATCAGCATATATATAATCTACGAATTCATTAACTTGTTTCATTAATGTTCTCTCCCATCTAAAAACGAATCAATAATATCTTTTACAAAAATCCATTCTAATCGCTTGGATTCTAATCCTTCTTTACCTAAAGGAGTTAATTTGTAGTATTTTCTTCTTCCTCCTGGCCCATTTTCATCGCCCCAATAAGAAGATATCCATTTATTCTTCTCCAAACGCTTTAACGATAAATATAGCGTTCCTTCTTTTAGTTCAAATTGTTCTTTGCTTTTTTCTCTTACGTATTTTGCAAGCTCATAACCATACATTTCTTTTTTATGTAATAGAGAAAGAATTAGCGTATCAATATGGCCTTTTAATACTTCTTTATTAACTTCCAAAATAAACACCTCCTGTTTTTCTTAATACATATCTTTTTAACATTTTAATGCTAATAATGAGTTTACTTACCGCCTCACCTGTAACAAAAGGCTTCATAATTAAAATAACTGGCTTTGAACATAAAAGTATAGAAATAAATAATGCTAACGCTGGAGAGGTAATTACCTTCCAACTTTCATAGGCGTAAAACCAACCGATGTTATACAAGAAGCCTATAATAGGCAAATGAAGAATGTATATATAGGCTGTTACTTGGCCAAAGTTAGTTAAACAATTTTGTTTTTTAGGTACCCAAGGTAGGTAGAAAACAACACCTAACAGCATGATTACATAGAAAAGAGCTCTCAAATAAATCCCTTCTAAATTTGAAAAATCTAAATTGCTATATGAAGTTTTGCCGAGCATAAGCCCTCTAGTTTCTAGCACAGAAAAATAACTAAGAATTGTAAAAGAAACAATGAGTGCAATTACAGACAGTAATTTTGCTTGTTTCTTTTTAAACCATTCCAAATGCACCTTTTCAGTATAAAAACCTATTAAAAAAATAGGAAAGAATACAAATGTTCTCGAAATACTAAAATAATGACCTGCATTTTCTACTAATCCTATTCCCACGCCAATAATAAGAGCGAAGATAATAGGTTTTTTTAATCTTGTAAAGATAAAGAGCAATAAATTCCAAGAGTAAACACTTAACAAAAACCATAAGCCAAAGCTAGGATTGAACCAGTTTATGGATAGGGTGGGATTAAAATTATAGATAAGTTGAAATATTAAATAAGGAAATAACAATTTAATTGTAATTTTTTCAATGAATCCTTCTTTATAAAACTTTTTTGAGAAGAAACCAGTTAGATAAATTAAAGCAGGCATTCTAAAAGATGCTAAAAAATTATTAATGAAATAAATAATTTCGTTATTATCTTTAAATGGACTTATTAAATGCCCAATAACAACTAATACAACTAAAATGAATCTAGCATTATCGATATATGGATCACGATTTACTTTCACTTAAATATCCCCTTTTCATTATAATTTTAAAATACCTAATAAAGCAAGGTAATAGGTTAAAAAAATTTGATCAGATAGCATAAATAATAATTCATCTAATGTTCTTTAAGGTAGATTAGATATGTTTTATTTGGAATTTAATACACCTTATGTCACTGGAAGTAATATATAACATAATACCTAATAATGCAATGTATTAATTTATTTATTATTATGAAAGAGGTGAGAAAATCTCTTTTAATAAAAAATTCAGGATAACATTTGTTTAATGAAATGATGGCTGGGGTATAAGTTATAAAGATGTACATTTTTTTAACATTAAATGATTTTACTAAATTTGGATTACAAAAAACCGAATAAATGTTCGTAAAAACTGTTGTCAAACGAACAAAAAAAAGATATGATGTGTATAGTTAGTAATCATTCAAGGGGGAATTAATGTGAGCGACCGTAAAGCGGCTTTAGATATGGCCTTAAGACAAATTGAAAAACAATTTGGTAAAGGTTCAATTATGAAATTAGGAGAACAAACTGAATCACGTATTTCAACGATTCCTAGTGGATCTTTAGCATTAGATGTAGCGTTAGGTGTTGGTGGTTATCCACGCGGACGTATTATAGAGATTTATGGACCAGAATCATCTGGTAAAACAACAGTTGCACTTCACGCAATTGCAGAAGTTCAAAGAAATGGTGGACAAGCCGCTTTTATTGATGCTGAGCATGCACTTGACCCTGATTATGCGCAAAAATTAGGTGTTGATATTGACGAATTATTATTATCACAACCTGATACTGGTGAACAAGCTTTAGAAATTGCTGAAGCATTAGTACGTAGTGGTGCAGTTGATATCATCGTAGTTGACTCAGTAGCTGCATTAGTACCAAAAGCTGAAATTGAAGGAGAAATGGGAGACGCGCACGTAGGTTTACAAGCACGTCTAATGTCTCAAGCACTTCGAAAACTTTCTGGTGCAATCAATAAATCGAAAACTATCTCAATCTTTATTAACCAAATTCGTGAAAAAGTTGGAGTTATGTTCGGAAACCCTGAAACAACTCCAGGTGGACGTGCATTAAAGTTCTACTCATCAGTTCGATTAGAAGTTCGTCGTGCGGAAACTTTAAAGCAAGGAAACGACATGGTTGGTAATAAAACGAGAATTAAAGTAGTTAAAAATAAAGTTGCTCCTCCATTTAAACAAGCAGAAGTTGATATTATGTACGGAGAAGGAATTTCAAAGTACGGTGAATTAATAGATATTGGTGCGGACTTAGATATTGTTCAAAAAAGTGGTGCTTGGTATTCATATAATAGCGAACGCTTAGGACAAGGTCGTGAAAACGCTAAGCAATTCTTAAAGGAAAATCCTGAGATTGCTAGTGAAATTAAGCACCAAATCCGTGAACATTATGGTTTGAATGGTGTTGCTGAAGAACCAATGGCTTCATTAGTAGAAGACGAATAAAAAATTTAATTTAGGCTAGTTATCCATATAACGTTTTGGGTAATTAGCCTTTTTCTATGAAAAATATGTTTCATAGTACAGTAGATAGGATAAAATAACTAATAATTACTATTTTATGAAAAATAATATTTTAAAATATTAAATGTGTGAAAAGCTGATTAAAGCTATACAAATCTTTGAAAATCTCTGAAAATAAACTAAAAATAAGTAGATTATTTCTAATTGTGAATTGGCAAGGCTTGACAACGTTTTTTGACACATTTAAAATTAAATTGTATATTTTTTTATTTTTTAATATTATCATCTGTTTTGTATGTCGAAATCACTAACTAAAAATGAGAAATGTTGAAAATGAATGACGACAATCTTTTTAACGATGTACATCAAGAAAGCAAGAGGAGGTGGAAGAGTTGGAGAACACTATTGTACTCATCTCCCTATTGCTTATCTCTGCAATCGTTGGAGCTGTTGTCGGCTATCTTATTAGGAAATCAATTGCAGAAGCGAAAATTTCCAGTGCAGAGCGATATGCGACTCAAATTGTTGAGGATAGTAAACGTGATGCTGAAGCTTTGAAAAAAGAGGCGCTTCTCGAAGCGAAGGATGAAACTTTTAAAATTCGTAGCGAAGCTGATAAAGAAGTAAAAGAAAGACGAAGCGAACTTCAAAAACAAGAAAATCGTTTGTTGTTGAAGGAAGAAGGCCTTGATCGAAAAAGTGAAACACTAGATAAAAAGGAGCTAATGCTAGATAAGAAAGAAGATACGCTGGCTAAAAAGCAACAGCAGGTTGAAGAGACTGAAAGCAAAGTGGAGCAAGTTTTACAAAAGCAACAAGCGGAATTAGCTCGAATTTCGGGATTAACTCGAGAAGAAGCAAAACAAATCATCATTAACGAGCTTGAAAAAGAAATTGCTCATGATACGGCAGTGATGATTAAAGAAAATGAAAACCGCGCAAAAGAAGAAGCTGATAAAAAAGCGAAAGAAATTCTTTCACTAGCTATTCAGCGTTGTGCTGCAGATCACGTTACAGAAACAACTGTATCTGTCGTCAACCTTCCTAATGATGAAATGAAAGGTCGTATTATTGGTCGAGAAGGTCGAAATATTCGAACTTTAGAAACGTTAACAGGAATTGACTTAATTATTGATGATACTCCAGAAGCAGTAATACTTTCTGGTTTTGATCCAATTAGACGTGAAATTGCTAGAACTGCATTAGACAAACTAGTTCAAGATGGTAGAATTCACCCTGCTCGTATCGAAGAAATGGTCGATAAAGCGCGTCGCGAAGTAGATGAATACATTCGTGAGGTTGGGGAAGAAGCTACGTTTGAAATGGGAGTTCATGGTTTACATCCTGATTTAATTAAAATCTTAGGACGCTTAAAGTATCGTACAAGTTACGGACAAAATGTTCTGAAGCATTCAATGGAAGTTGCTTACTTAGCTGGACTAATGGCAGCTGAACTTGGAGAAGATGTGAACTTAGCTAGAAGAGCAGGATTATTACATGACATCGGTAAAGCCATTGACCATGAGGTTGAAGGAAGCCATGTAGAAATTGGTGCTGAACTTGCAACGAAGTATAAAGAGCATCCTGTTGTAATTAACAGTATCGCTTCACATCACGGGGATACTGAACCAACTTCTATTATTGCTATATTAGTTGCTGCAGCTGATGCATTATCAGCAGCAAGACCAGGAGCTCGTAGTGAAACGTTAGAAAACTATATTCGTCGATTAGAAAAACTAGAAGAAATTACGGAGTCTTTCGAAGGCGTTGAAAAGTCTTACGCAATTCAAGCTGGACGAGAAGTTCGTATTATGGTTCAACCAGATATTATCGATGATTTAACTGCTTATCGATTAGCTAGAGATATTCGTAAGAAAATCGAAGAAGATCTTGATTACCCTGGTCATATTAAAGTAACTGTAATTAGGGAAACAAGAGCTGTAGAATATGCAAAATAAAGTGGCATTCTTGCCACTTTATTTTTTTACACATTAGGAAAGAATAACTTTAGTGGAAGAAGTAGATACAATCAGATATAAAATTAATTTAGTACTATACCATCACAAAAACATTTACAACATACATAAGGGGTTACAAAATGAAAATATTATTTATTGGTGACGTCGTCGGCTCACCAGGTAGAAATATGGTTAATGAATATTTGCCTAAATTAAAACGAAAATATAATCCTACATTTACGATTGTGAATGGGGAAAATGCCGCAAGTGGTAAAGGGATCACAGAGAAAATTTATCGAGGCTTTTTACAGGCAGGGGCACAAGCAATAACGTTAGGAAATCATACGTGGGACAAACGTGATATTTTTGAATTTATCGATGATGCACCTCACTTAGTTAGACCTGCAAACTTTCCAAAGGATACACCAGGAAAAGGTTATACCTTACTCAAAGTGAATAACCTACTATTAGCAGTTGTTAACTTGCAAGGCCGAACATTTTTACCGCCAATCGATTGTCCTTTTCGAAAAGCGGATGAAATAATTGCTGAAGTAAAAAAACATACGCCCTATATTTTTGTTGATTTCCATGCGGAAGCAACTAGTGAAAAGCAAGCGATGGGTTGGTATTTAGATGGTAAGGTTTCTGCGGTTGTAGGTACCCATACGCATGTGCAAACAGCAGATGAGAGAATCTTGCCTAATGGGACTGCATATATAACAGATGTTGGTATGACAGGGCCATACGACGGAATTTTAGGAGTAGAAAAAGAAGCTGTCCTAAAGCGCTTTTTAACAAGTCTACCTGTAAGATTTGAAGTTACTTCTGGGAGGGAACAATTAAACGCTGTTTTAATGAATTTCGATAACCAAACAGGCAAGGCAGAAGATATTAAACGAATAATCATTAATGAAGATCACCCATTTTTTGAATGATACATCTCGTACATAGTTAGTGGAATACCTCCATATAGTCTTGAATATAGTAGAAGGGGATGAACTATAAGGGGGTACTAGGAATGGAGATATTAAAAGTATCAGCGAAGTCGCATCCGAACTCAGTAGCTGGTGCACTTGCTGGAGTTCTCCGTGAACGTGGTGCAGCGGAAATACAAGCGATCGGAGCTGGTGCGTTAAATCAAGCAGTAAAAGCAGTAGCTATTGCTAGAGGGTTTGTAGCTCCGAGTGGTGTAGATCTAATATGCATTCCGGCTTTCACTGACATCTTAATTGATGGCGAAGAGCGAACTGCGATCAAACTAATAATAGAGCCACGTTGAAAAGAAATTGCCTGTTTGTTCAACTGAACAAGGGGGCTTTTTTTCTGTGAATCGATAGGAGGAATACATATGATATTTGATGCCCATTGTGATGTTTTGTATAAGATGTGGAAAAATCCTGCACTGTCTTTTGAAAAAAGTGCAGATTTACATGTGACATTTGCAGGATTGAAAAAAGCTAATGTAAAAGTGCAGTGCTTTGCAATATTTATCCCGCCAGAAGTTCCTAGTGAACAAAAATTTAATGTTGCACTTGAAATGATTGATATTTTTTATAGAAAAGTATTACCTATGCATCCTGAATTAAAATTAGTTCGAACTTCACAAGAGATTAACTCCCTAAAACATGATGAAATAGGAATTATGCTCACGTTAGAAGGGTGTGATTGTATAGGGAATGATTTAATAAAACTTAGAACGTTATTTCGACTAGGTGTTCGCTCAGTGGGATTAACGTGGAATTATGCTAATGCAGTAGCAGATGGAGCGCTTGAAAAAAGAAATGGCGGGTTGTCAAATTTCGGTATTGAGACTGTGAAATTGATAAATGAAGCATACAGCTGGACTGATGTCTCCCATCTTAGTGAGCAATCTTTCTGGGATACAATAGAATTAGCTAAGTTCCCGATTGCTTCACACTCAAATGCAAGAAAACTATGTAATCATCCGAGAAATTTAACAGATGAGCAAATTAAGGCTTTAATAAAACGAAATGCACCAATAGGAATAACATTTGTTCCAATGTTTCTTTCTGAAGGGAAAAGTGCAACTGTAAGAGATGTCTTAAATCAAATTGAATATATTTGTAGTCTTGGCGGAGAAAATAATATTGGATTTGGTTCAGACTTTGATGGTATTGATGAAACAGTAATTGGCTTAGAAAATGTTTATCAGTATGAATATTTTTCCAACGAACTGTTGAAATTGTATAAAGACGATATTGTAAGGGGATTTTTGTTTAACAATTTCTTCAGGAGACTTCCAATATAAAAAATATGAAATTATTGTCGGAAAAATGCAAATGACTATTGCATTTTTTACTCGATAGGTCTAGAATTGTATACGCTTAGTACATATCCAATAGTGCAAAATAGGTAAACTTTACATATTTTAATTTACTTAAAATGAATTAGATTTCTAGTGATTTTATTGGAAAAGTGCTACACTAGTCAATGTAGAAAATTTTCACATTTTATTCACATTTATTTTGTGAATGCTGAAAAATTGAAGGGGTGTAAAATATGATTAATCAACTTTCATGGAAAGTTGGAGGACAGCAAGGAGAAGGTATTGATAGTACCGGAGAAATCTTTGCAATAGCATTAAAGCGTCAAGGTTATTATTTATATGGCTATCGTCATTTTTCATCACGTATTAAAGGTGGACATACAAATTACAAAATTAGAGTAAGTACGACTGAGGTTCGTTCAGTTTCTGACGATCTTGATATATTAGTAGCATTTGACCAAGAAACAATTGATTTAAACTTCCATGAGCTACGTAAAGGTGGAGTAGTTGTTGCGGATACGAAATTCAACCCAACTATCCCTGAAACTAGCGATGTAACGCTTTATTCAGTTCCTTTTACTGAAATTGCTAACGACTTGGGAACTTCATTAATGAAGAACATGGTAGCAGCTGGTGCTTCTGCAGCAGTATTAGGAATGGATCCTGAAATGTACCGTGACGTTGTTCAAGAAATCTTCGGACGTAAAGGTGAGCAAGTTGTTGAGAAGAATATCGAAGCAATTCACGCTGGTGCGAAGTACGTTATTGACTTAGCTGATGGTAACATCGGAACAATGACGCTTGAAAAAGCTGATGGTAAAAAACGTATGTTCATGATTGGAAACGATGCTGTAGCTATGGGTGCATTAGTTGGTGGAGCACGCTTTATGCCTGCATACCCTATCACTCCAGCTTCAGAGATCATGGAATACTTAATTAAAAAGCTGCCAGAAGTCGGTGGTACAGTTATCCAAACAGAAGATGAAATTGCTGCTTGTACAATGGCAATTGGTGCTAACTATGCTGGTGTTCGTACATTAACTGCTTCAGCTGGTCCTGGACTTTCATTAATGATGGAAGCAATCGGTCTTTCTGGTATTACTGAAACGCCTTTAGTTATTGTTGATACGCAACGTGGAGGTCCAAGTACTGGATTACCAACGAAGCAAGAGCAATCAGACTTAATGGCAATGATTTACGGTACACACGGTGAAATTCCAAAAATCGTAATGGCGCCAAGTACTGTAGAAGAAGCTTTCTATGATTCAGTTGAAGCATTTAACTTAGCTGAAGAATATCAAGTACCTGTTATTATCCTAACTGACTTACAAATGTCTTTAGGTAAACAAACAGTAGAACCATTAGACTACAGCAAAGTAGAAATTCGTCGTGGTAAATTAGCTACGGAAGCTCTACCTGAATTAGAAGATAAAGAATACTTCAAGCGTTATGAAGTAACTGAAGATGGCGTATCACCACGTGTTATCCCTGGTATGAAAAATGGTATCCACCATGTTACAGGAGTTGAGCACGCGGAAACTGGTAAGCCTTCAGAGCTTGCAGAAAACCGTATTGCACAAATGGATAAGCGTATGCGTAAGCTTAATAACATTAAGTTTAATACGCCGGTACACGTTAATGCTCCTCACGAAGAAGCAGACGTATTATTCGTAGGTTTCAACTCAACGCGTGGTTGTATTGAAGAAGCTATGCCACGTTTAGAAGCAGACGGTATTAAAGCGAACCATGCACATGTGCGTTTATTACATCCGTTCCCAACAGATGAGTTAAAGCCATTAATGGATCGTGCGAAAAAAGTTGTTGTTGTTGAAAACAATGCAACTGGTCAACTAGCTAGCATCATTAAAATGAATGCTGGAAGCGGCGAGAAAGTTCATAGCATCCTAAAATATGATGGAAATCCTTTCTTACCTAAAGAAGTTCATAATAAGTGCAAGGAGCTGTTCTAAATGGCAACATTTAAAGATTTTCGTAACAACGTAAAACCTAACTGGTGTCCCGGGTGCGGAGACTTCTCAGTACAAGCAGCAATGCAACGTGCTGCAGCAAACGTTGGTTTAGAGCCTCAAGACCTTGCAGTAATTTCTGGTATCGGATGTTCTGGTCGTATTTCTGGTTACATTAATTCATATGGTTTCCACGGAATTCACGGTCGTTCATTACCAATTGCACAAGGTGTAAAAATGGCGAATAAAGATTTAACAGTTATTGCTTCTGGTGGTGACGGAGATGGATTTGCAATCGGTTTAGGTCATACTATCCATGCAATTCGTCGTAACATCGATGTAACTTACATCGTAATGGATAACCAAATCTACGGATTAACTAAAGGTCAAACATCTCCACGTAGTGAGATGGGCTTTAAAACGAAGAGTACTCCTGGTGGATCTATCGAGTCTTCTTTATCAGTTATGGAAGTAGCAATGTCAGCTGGAGCAGGCTTTGTAGCTCAAAGTTTCTCTAGTGACCTTAAAGAACTTACTTCATTAATTGAACAAGGAATTCAACATAAAGGATTCTCTTTAATTAACGTATTTAGCCCATGTGTAACTTACAATAAAGTAAACACATATGACTGGTTTAAAGAAAACTTAGTGAAACTTGCTGATGTGGAAGATTATGATCCTCATAACCGCAGCAAAGCAATGAATACACTAATGGAAAATAACGGTCTTGTAACAGGGTTAATCTACCAAAATAAAGAGAAAAAGTCTTACCAAGAACTTGTTAACGGATATAGTGAAGAGCCGTTATCAGATGCTGATTTATTATTTGAAGCTGAGAAGTTTGATAAATTAGTTAAAGAATTTATGTAATAACCTCAAAAACCAACCAAACGAAATATGTTTGGTTGGTTTTTTCTTTGCTAAACGGTCGCTTCAGCTTTTCTTTAATGTGTCTAGCTTCAGCAATCAACGTCTAGAAAACTTCACACTCTTCATTTCGATAAGTCTACATCGAATAGCTTCACTATTCGTGTATCCTTTATCTTAATCAGAGTGCTCCAGTTTTTACGCCGTTAACCGATTGCTTCAGCTTTTCTTTAATGTGTCTAGCTTCAGCAATCAACGTCTAGAAAACTTCACACTCTTCATTTCGATAAGTCTACATCGAATAGCTTCACTATTCGTGTATCCTTTATCTTAATCAGAGTGCTCCAGTTTTTGCGCCGTTAACCGATTGCTTCAGCTTTTCTTTTATTAATGCGATTCTATTGTCTTACAATGGCGAAAGCTTTATACTATGATATGGACATATTATTTATTTTTTAATTTATCGTTTTTTATATAGATGAAAGGAGAATCATAATGAATGAAGAGCAACGTAAAGAAATGAATGCAGTACTAGATTCTTCCGTTGAGAAAAAATCTACGAAAGATTTCTCGAAATACTTCGAGTCTACTTATACTCCACCTTCTTTAAAGGATGCAAAAAAACGAGGGAAATCAGATGTCAATTTTGAATATGACTTTGATATTCCTGCAGATATGAAAACAATTGGTGTTGGGAAAAAATTCTTAATCCGTACTTATGGATGTCAAATGAATGAGCACGATACGGAAGTTATGTCAGGTATTTTTATGGCGATGGGTTATGAAGCTACAGTGGATACAAAAGAAGCTGACGTCATCTTATTAAATACATGTGCAATTCGAGAAAATGCTGAAAACAAAGTGTTTGGTGAAATTGGCCATTTAAAACCTTTAAAATTAGAAAACCCCGACTTAATAATTGGAATTTGTGGTTGTATGTCACAAGAAGAATCCGTTGTAAATCGTATTTTAGAAAAGCATCACTTTATTGATATGATTTTCGGGACTCATAACATTCATCGCTTACCAAATATATTAAAAGATGCAATGTTTAATAAAGAGATGGTCGTTGAAGTTTGGTCGAAGGAAGGAGATATTATTGAAAACCTTCCTAAAGTCCGAAAAGGTAGTATTAAAGGCTGGGTAAATATAATGTATGGCTGCGATAAGTTTTGTACGTACTGTATCGTTCCGTATACTCGTGGGAAAGAGCGTAGTCGCCGTCCTGAAGATATTATTGAAGAGGTCCGCCATCTTGCTCGTAATGGCTATAAAGAAATTACTCTATTAGGTCAAAACGTAAATGCATACGGTAAAGACTTAAAAGATATGAATTATGGCCTTGGTGACTTAATGGATGAAATTCGTAAAATTGATATTCCACGTGTCCGTTTTACAACGAGTCATCCTCGTGACTTTGATGATCGTCTAGTTGAAGTACTAGGTAAAGGCGGTAACTTAGTTGAGCATATTCATTTACCGGTTCAATCAGGTAGCTCAGAAGTATTAAAGCTAATGGCCAGAAAATATTCTCGCGAACATTACTTAGAGCTTGTTCGTAAAATTAAAGATGCAGTTCCAAATGCGGCATTAACGACAGATATCATTGTAGGTTTCCCTAATGAAACAGAAGAGCAATTTGAGGAAACAATGTCACTTGTTCGTGAAGTCGGCTATGAAGGCTGTTATACATTCATTTACTCTCCACGTGAAGGAACTCCTGCTGCAAAGATGGAAGACAACGTACCGATGGAAGTAAAGAAAGAGCGTTTACAGCGTTTAAACGCATTAGTTAATGAGCAAGCTGCAAATGCAATGAAAAAATATGCAGGCCAAATTGTTGAAGTGTTAGTAGAAGGTGAAAGTAAAAATAACCCTGATGTGTTAGCTGGGTATACTCGAACAAGCAAACTTGTAAACTTTAAAGCTCCAAAGTCTGCAATTGGTAAACTTGTTAAAGTGAAAATTACTGATGTTAGAACATGGTCTTTAAATGGCGAAATGATAGAAGAAACTGCAGAGGTGACAATGTAATGACAAAAATTACTAAAGAAGCAATAGTAGCAAAAGCAAACGAAGTAGCAAAAATGATTGCTGAAACAGAAGAAGTAGATTTCTTCAAAAAAGCAGAAGCTAAAATTAACGAGAACGAAAAAGTACAAAAGCTAATTGCTGAAATTAAAGCATTTCAAAAGCAAGCAGTAAATTTACAACACTATGAAAAAACAGAAGCTTCTAAACGTGTAGAAGCTAAAATTGATCAGTTAAATAATGAACTAGACGAAATTCCAATTGTACAAGAGTTTAAACAGTCTCAACAAGAAGTAAATGGCTTACTACAACTAGTGGCTAACACAATCTCTAATGAAGTGACGGATGAAATAATCCGCTCAACTGGTGGAGATTTACTACAAGGAACTACAGGTTCAAAAAAAGAAGATGAAAAAGGCTGCGGAAGCTGCTAATTATAGGAACGCGTGAAATCTGTAAAAGATTTCACGTGTTTTTTATTTATATCAGTCAATATGGTTGGATTGATCTCTGATAATTGTTTCCTAACCTTAAACCGTTGTACATAAGTAACTCCCCGTTCATTTTATCATCTATTATTTAGCTTCCTTTTTTCTTTAAAATTGGCTGGAATTCTAAAATTATGAACAACTTTTCCAAAACAACACATACAATGTACTAATATGCTTGCAATGACTGTGAACTCACATCTTTTTGTAAGGCAAACAACTAAAGAATTTTGGCACACTAGTTATTCGCCCTGCATACGATATGAGTGAAACTTGGAAGAGGAGGTAATGCGCAAATGTCTGAAATAGAACATGACCGCCACTTTCGTGAAATTATAACGAAAGCGGTTTGTGCAAAAGGCAGAAAGTTTACTCAAGCAACGAATACAGTAAATCCTGCACATCGTCCTACTAGCATCTTAGGCTGCTGGATTATTAACCATCAGTATAAGGCTAAAAAGAAAAGCGATTGTGTGGAAATCGAAGGACGCTATGACATAAATGTATGGTACTCATACAACAAAAATACAAAAACAGAAGTTGTAACAGAAACTGTTGAGTACTGTGATGTCATTCCTTTAACACAAAAGGATGAGAATTGCTTGAATGATGACCTTGAGGTAATCGCTCGAGTTCTTCAACAACCAAATACGTTAGAGGCAACAATTTCACCGAATGGTAACAAAGTTATCGTTCAAGTAGAAAGAGAATTCCTTGCTGAAGTAATTGGTGAAACAAAGATTTGTGTACTTGTAAATCCTGATGGATGCGTAGAAGGCATCGACAAAGATTGGGATTGTGACATCAGTGATGATGACTTTGAGGACTTAGACCCAGATTTCTTACTTGGGGATGAAGAGTAACTTTTAGGAAGAATATTTTATTCTTCCTTTTTTTATTTCGATTTAGGGGGCATTTTCGTGGATGATAAAATAAGACAAACATTATCATTACACCAAGTCTCAACTTCTAATTACTTTAATAAAAATTTTCTCTCCGTAAAAATAGTCGGTGCACAGTTCCACATGCTTGCTGTACGTATTTGGGTGCCAACAAAAAAAAGGTGGATTTCCTTAAAGGAGGGCAACAACTTCTTTAAAAGTAAGGAAATGATTCATCTAGCACTTCAATGTCTTTATTACGTAAATATCCCAATTGGGGTTTGCGTTATCCAACGTGGTCTTGGTGGTAAATGTCATGTGTATTCAATCAAAGAGAAAAGAGCAGAGGAACTACCTAATGTGTTACAACGAAGATTAGAGCAAATAAAAGAACAATCTCCTTTCAATTCTGAGCTAACATTTGGTGCTGATGTTGAAGGTCTTCTGTATCATGAAAAACGAAAAAAATATATAACTGCCTCTTCGCTATTTAAGCAAAATGATCGATTAGGCTATGATAATGCAATGATTGTAAGAGAGAATAAAACGAAAAATCATATTTTAGAATTACGCCCTTTACCTGGTAAAAACGGAAAAGAGCTATATACAAATTTAGTACTAGAATATGAAAAATTACTCGAGGTTACAAGAAAATACGATTTATCAGTTATTGGAGGAGCAAATCCTGTAAGTAGTGTTATGTTAGGAGGACACATCCACGTCGGTAATAAAAACTTGAATTTTCAAGTCGTTCGTACGCTTGATTTATTTTTCGGAATACCGATGAGTTTGACGGAGGATCAAGGAGCCGTACAAAGAAGGAAAACTTATGGCAGACTAGGTTCTGTCAAGATGAATAAGTACAATGGTTTTGAATATCGTACGTTACCTTCTTGGATTGAACAAATTCCAGACATGCTACCAGTTTTTCGCTGGTATTGCTTACTCTTAAAAAATGCGCATCTATTTCAAGATGGTCGACTTCCAAGTAAACTATTAAATGGGTACTATACACAAAATAATAAGTTTTTGGAAACGGAAGTAAAAAAAGTACATGGTAAAGCGTTATCAGTGTTACACCGCCCTTCTCATAAGGAGATTGCTAATGAATTTTTCGAATTGGTTCTAGAAAAGTCCGTGTCGAACAATAAAGAATTTGCCGGAAATATGCTATAATATGATAAAAGAAGATAGTATATTTATCGGAGGTTCATATGTCTGAATATACCCCAATGATTAAACAATATTTAGCGATAAAGGCACAATACAAGGATGCCTTTTTGTTTTTTAGATTAGGAGATTTTTATGAAATGTTCTTTGAAGATGCTGTGACGGCATCCCAAGAACTAGAAATTACATTAACTAGCCGTGATGGTGGACAAATTCCGATGTGCGGAGTTCCACATCATTCTGCAGAAGGTTATATTAATCGATTAATTGAAAAAGGTTATAAAGTTGCATTATGTGAGCAAGTGGAAGACCCTAAACATGCAAAAGGAGTCGTTAAGCGTGAAGTTGTCCAGTTAATTACGCCTGGAACGGTCATGAATGGAAGTATTGTTTCTGAAAAAGAAAACAATTACTTAGCAGCTATTACATGCTTTTCAGATGGCACATTTGGATTAGCTTTATGTGACTTAACGACTGGAGAAAATAAAGTAACGTTACTCCAAGAAGGTAAAGACGAATTAATCCATGAACTATTTTCTTCAGGAGCAAAAGAAGTAGTTGTTGCTAGCAATGTAGATGAAAGCTTATTGCAAGCAATACAAGAGCGACTTGAAGTAACAGTTTCACGAGAAGATGAAAGTTTTATTCCAGACGAGTTTACTACTTTAGTTGAGAACATCGAGCAACCAAAGCTGATTGAATCGTTTGCTAGATTATTGCAATACATGATTCGAACGCAAAAAAGATCACTAGATCATTTGCAACCTGTTTTTTACTTTGAAGTCAATGAATTTATGAAAATTGACATGCATTCTAAACGAAATTTAGAACTAGTAGAGTCTAATCGCAATAAAAGTAGAAAAGGGTCATTATTATGGCTATTAGATAAAACAGTAACTGCTATGGGTGGAAGAATGTTAAAACAATGGATTGAGCGTCCACTCATCACTAAGGAAAAAATTGAAACTCGTCAACAAATGGTAGAAACATTTGTTCAGCAATTTTTTGAACGCGAAAATTTAAGAGAACAGTTAAAAGGTGTGTATGATTTAGAACGCTTAGCTGGTCGAGTAGCATTTGGAAATGTAAATGCTCGTGATTTAATACAGCTAAAAAAATCATTACAACAAGTTCCAGAAATAATCTCTACATTGCAACAATTGGACAACCCTTACAGCTCGGAATTAGCTGAGAAAATGGATCCATGCGAAAGACTTACAGCTATGCTCGAAAAAAGCATTCAGCCGTCACCACCGCTTTCTATTAAAGATGGAGACATAATTAATGATGGCTATAATGAGCAACTTGATAGATACCGTGATGCTACAAGGAACGGAAAAGCGTGGATTGCTCAATTGCAACAACAAGAGCGAGAAGAAACGGGAATCAAATCATTAAAGATTGGTTACAATAAAGTGTTTGGTTACTATATCGAAGTAACAAAAGCAAATTTACACTTACTTCCTGAAGGGAAATATGAGCGTAAACAAACGTTAACAAATGCAGAGCGTTATATTACCCCTGAATTAAAAGAAAAAGAATCGCTAATTTTAGATGCTGAAGAAAAAATTGTTCAACTTGAATATGAACTTTTTATCGCTTTACGAGAAGAAGTGAAAACCTATATTCCAGTCATGCAAAAACTTGCGAGGCAAATTAGTGAAATTGATTGCTTACAATCGTTTGCTACTATTAGTGAAAACTATCATTATGTGAAGCCTACTTTCTCGGAAAATCGTAATGTCCTTATTAAAGAAGGGCGTCACCCTGTCGTTGAAAAAATGATGAATTCCCAAGAATATGTTGCAAATGATGTAGAACTAAATGCTTCTAGGGAAACGTTATTAATTACAGGACCAAATATGTCAGGTAAAAGTACGTATATGCGCCAAGTGGCACTTACTGCAATCATGGCTCAAATAGGTTGCTTTATTCCGGCAGACAGTGCGGAATTACCGATCTTTGATAAAGTGTTTACTAGAATTGGAGCAGCAGATGATTTAGCTGCTGGTCAAAGTACCTTTATGGTTGAAATGCTAGAAACAAAGTTAGCGTTAGCTAAGGCTACACAAAATAGTTTAATTCTTTTAGATGAAATTGGCCGAGGCACTTCCACTTATGACGGGATGGCGTTAGCGCAAGCAATAATTGAATATATTTCTGAGGAAATAAAAGCTAAAACGATGTTCTCCACACATTATCATGAATTAACGGATTTAGAGGATGAACTTGAAGCTCTTCACAATGTTCACGTAAGTGCTATTGAAGAGAATGGTAAAGTAGTATTTTTACACAAAGTTCGTGATGGCCGAGCAGATGAAAGCTACGGGATACATGTAGCACAATTAGCTGAGCTGCCAGATAAATTAATAGTCAGAGCAAGAGAAATATTAGCTAAACTAGAAAGCGGTCAATCGAAAAATAAGCCAACTACTTCGAAAGTTAATCAGAAGACAGAGGAAGAGCAATTATCCCTCTTTGTTGCCGAAAATAATAATGTAACTCCACCTATAGGCAGTAAGGAGCAAAAAGTCTTAAAACAGTTGCAAGAGATGAATATGTTGGAAATGACGCCACTTGAGGCGATGAATAAACTTTATGATTTACAAAAGAAATTAAAAGCGTAAAAAGAAATGAGGGGAAAGCATGGGAAAAATCGTTCGTTTGAATGAGCAGCTTTCTAACTTAATAGCAGCAGGTGAAGTAGTAGAGCGCCCGGCATCTGTCGTAAAAGAACTTGTGGAAAATGCGATTGATGCAAACAGTACTCGGATTGAAGTTGAAGTTGAAGAAGGTGGACTTTCTAAAATTCGTATACTTGATAATGGGACAGGTATAGCTTCTGATGACTGTGAAGTAGCTTTTGAACGTCATGCAACAAGTAAAATAAAAAATGAACGTGATCTTTTTCGCATTAAATCACTAGGCTTCCGCGGCGAGGCACTTCCGAGTATCGCCTCGGTATCCGATTTCCATTTGAAAACTAGCACTGGAGATGGGCCAGGGACATATGTTCACCTACAAGCTGGATCAATTAAAGAAAAAACAGCTGCGAATAGTCGTAAAGGAACGGAGATAACCGTAAATAATCTCTTTTTTAATACGCCAGCTCGTTTGAAATATATGAAAACAGTCCATACTGAATTAGGGAACATTACTGATGTTATCAATAGATTAGCAATGGCTCACCCGACAATCGCCTTTAAATTAACTCATAATGAAAAACAAGTGTTAGCGACGAGTGGAAATGGTGACTTACGCCAAGTTATCGCAGCAATATACGGTATGCAAGTTGCTAAAAATTTATTACCGATAAAGGCAGAGTCGATTGACTTTTCCATTTCTGGTTGGATTGCGAAACCGGAAGTAACGAGAGCATCAAGAAATTATATGTCCACTATAGTTAATGGTCGATATATTAGAAACTATCAAATTATGAGGGCTGTCCAAGAAGGTTTTCATACATTATTGCCAATCGGAAGATATCCAATTGCGCTATTGCATATTGAAATGGACCCGTTACTAATCGATGTAAACGTTCATCCTTCTAAACTAGAGGTACGATTAAGCAAAGAAAAGGAACTAACAGCGCTTATACAAGAAGCTATTAAGGCTGAACTTAAAAAGACTACTCTTATCCCTTCGGCAGCTTTGCCAAGAAAAGAAAAGGATAAAAGTGAACAACAACAAATGGTCTTTAACCATACCGTGCCTAAGCAAAGCGACGCTTTAAAACAAGTGGATCAGCCGGCTAATTATTACAGATTTTCAGAAACAGAAAGTGTAGCGGAAACACTTATCAGTAAAGAGGCGCAACCCGCTCTTCAGGAAACAAAACATTATGATAACTCTCCAATTGTGGAAGAGGAACGATTACAGACACCATTTAAAGAAGAAGCGACAATTTCTTCTCAATCAGGTGAGGGAAATGAGCAACAGGAAGAAGGCGAATCTCGCTTACCGCCACTTTATCCTATTGGGCAAATGCACGGCACGTATATTCTAGCTCAAAATGATAATGGGCTATATTTAATTGATCAACACGCCGCGCAAGAAAGAATTAAATACGAGTACTTTCGAGAAAAAGTAGGCGAAATAGAGCCCGAACTTCAAGAACTTTTAGTTCCATTAACATTTGAGTTTACTGGTGCAGAAATGCCGGTCATTGAAGAAAACATCGACAAGTTAAAGGATGTTGGCATATTCTTAGAACCTTTCGGACATCAAGCCTTTATGGTCAATGCTCATCCTTTATGGTTTCCTGAAGGGCAAGAAAAGGAAATCATCGAAGAAATGATTGAGGAAATTTTGAAGCAAAAGACGATAGACGTGAAAAAATTACGTGAAGAAGCGGCGATTATGATGTCATGTAAAGCATCGATAAAAGCTAACCGTCATCTTCGTAATGATGAAATTTTTTCATTGCTCGAAACTTTAAGGAAAAGTAGTGATCCATTTACGTGTCCACATGGCCGTCCAATTACGATCCACTATTCTACTTATGAAATGGAAAAAATGTTTAAACGAATTATGTAATAGGAGCATGTGATGAAGGAAAAATTAATCGCCATCGTCGGACCAACGGCGGTAGGTAAAACAAAAACTAGTATCGAGTTAGCAAAAGCTTTAAATGGAGAAATTATTAGTGGTGACTCGATGCAAGTATATAAACATATGGATATTGGAACTGCCAAAGTGAAAGACGAGGAAATGGAAGGAATTCCGCATCATTTAATTGATATTAAAGAACCTACAGAGCCTTTTTCTGTTGCAGAATTCCAAAAAAGGGCTACGGAACTTATTACTGACATAAACCAAAGAGGTAAAATTCCAATCATTGTAGGGGGAACAGGTTTATACGTCCAATCTGTTACACATCAATATAATTTTTCAGATGCCTCATCAAACGTTGAATTCAGGAATAAATTAGAACAACAAGTTGCTGAAAATGGTATCGAACCACTTTATCAAAAACTTGTTTCTATTGATCCAAAAAGTGCAGAAAATATTCACCCTAACAATCACCGCCGCGTTATTCGAGCATTAGAAGTATATCATGAAACAGGACTTACGATGAGTGAATATCAAGCAAAACAGCAGAAGGAATCACCTTATGACTTGTTTATGGTAGGTCTTACAATGGATAGAGATAAGCTTTACGAACGAATAAATATGCGAGTAGACATGATGGTGGAAGAAGGATTAATAGAGGAAGTCAAAGGATTGCATGAGAAAGGTGTTCGTGACTGTCAATCAGTGCAAGCGATTGGATATAAAGAAATATATGACTTTATTGAAGGTAACGTTTCCTTAGAAGGTGCAATTGAAAATTTGAAGCAAAATAGTAGGCGCTATGCAAAGCGTCAATTAACATGGTTTCGTAACAAAATGGATATATCTTGGTACGATATGACAAACAACCGAGAAAAAGTCATATTAGAAATTTTAGAGGATGCAGCAGGAAAGTTCATCATAAAAAGAGAATGTAATACTATTGACGAATGAGGAGGACTGCTGAATGAATCAATCAGTTAATATCCAAGATCAGTTTTTAAACCAACTACGTAAAGAACGTACATTCATAACCGTATTTTTATTAAATGGTTATCAATTACGTGGGGTAATAAAAGGATTTGATAACTTTACAGTGTTATTTGAATCTGAAGGGAAACAACATTTAATTTATAAACATGCAATTTCAACTTTTGTGCCACAAAATGCACTTAATATCGAAATTGAATAAACAAAAAGTCATCTCCATTTTTATTATGGGGATGACTTTTTTAATGATTCAGCAAATGTAAGATATCTTTTTAATGAGATAGCTGCTTTAAAACCGAACTTTCGTTGTATTTCCTCGTGAGTTTCACCCGCTTCAATTGCTCGTAATATTGCTGAGTTTCGCATATGTTGTGCGCTAAGACCTTTTCGTAAATTAGCTCTTTTCCCTTCGGTGCGAATCATCTTTTGTACAGCAATATCAGTCATACGCTTTGGAGCATCAAGATCATACATCCAACGATACGTGTTACGTTGAAAATCAAAAGCGAGAAAAAATGGGTCATCACTATGATATTGCGGTCTTACTGGAGCCGGAATCGACTTAAAATAGGCGAAGTATTGTTGTTTATTTTCGTGAGAAATCCGAATGGTTCTTGCCATACTTGTAACAGAAGGAACATCTATTTGATTATTCTCAAAGTGGATATCTTTCATTGTCAGTGAGACGAGTTCATTTAATGTCAGTCCTTCATCACATAACATAAGAATAATACTTTTATTTCGATCGTTTAATAAATGTCTCGATTTTAACTGGTTTTCAGATAAACCTTCCCTTGAAGAGATGATTTTCAAAAAGTGCTCACGCTCATCTTCAGAAATAAAATCTTCTGAGCTAAGTGGAACTGCTTTTTTGTTAGCCTCGACGGTTAGGTTTGGAGATACAATGTTGTTGTACCCTTGTTGTTCATAATAGCGGTACAATTGTTTTAAGACAGTTGCGATACGTTTCATTGTCCGTTCGGAGTAGTCTCGTTGTTCAATCAAAAAGGTATAGTAAGATGCAAAATCCTTTGCTGATAATGATTGCCACTGTTCAAAAGAAACGTTATTGTAATTGGCACGCATCCACTGTAGAAATTCATCTAAATCATACAAGTATCTTTTAATCGTTGATGATTGTCGCCCTTTTTCTTTATAGGAAAGTAAAAACTGATTAATATAAGATGGTAACGATTGATTATTTAAAATAGCCATGATTTTCCTCCTTTCGTATATAATTCGCCTTAACGTCGGAAATGCCCTTTTTTCAATGCAAAAGGCTACTTCTGTTAAGAAGCAGCCTAGTTAAAAATTTAAATTTTGTCAATATATGGGACGCGGAAGCCTTTAGGTTCAAGCTTCTTAACAAGTTGCTCAATATCTTGCTCAGACAATTCTTTCGGCAAATTTACTACAATTCGTCTAATGTAATGTTCCCCATTATCGAGTGTTAGTAATCCTTCTACATTGTAATCTTTTAATAACGTTAATAGACGCTTCAAAGCACCTTTTTCCTCATGAGTCGTTACAGTTAAAGTATAACCACCAGTTCTCATACCAAATGAATCTTCTAACACATCCATGACATTAGCATGTGTTAAAATACCAGCAAAATCACCAGTTTCACTAATTACTCCTAAAAACGGCAAACGTCTAATGGAGAGGAATGATTTGAAAAAAGAATCGTCTTCCGTTACAAATGCTTCTTTATTTTTAACTAGTCCTTCAATGGATTCTTCATGATAGCCATTATTTTCATATAAATATTCTAAAATAGTTACTTTGTAAATCTGACCTTTAAATTGCGTGCCATCTTCACTTAGTACTGGCACACAGCGGTAGCCAGTTTCTTTTAGTAAGTCATATGCTTGTTGTACATTAAAAGTTTCAGGGCAAAATGCAACTTCTTCTTTCGGGACAAAATTGTATTTTACTTTCACAATAGCCACTCTCCCATATGTAATATCTTTTACAAGTCTATTATAACCCTTTTTCACTGGCAATGCTTGTAATTATATGTTTTTTTACTTAATTTTAACAATTTGTTACTCCCGAAAAATACTTAGTTATAATAAACATAAGAAGTAATATTTACTTGTATGACGAACTTGTCTAAGATAGATGTGAAAAATTTTTTGAAGGGTGAAAATTTCAAAGTGACATTTAATCAATGGCACTTGTCACTTAAATAGGTAACGGAAAGCAGGTGGAAAAATGTTCGATGT
This sequence comes from Lottiidibacillus patelloidae, assembly GCF_002262935.1. Classification (NCBI taxonomy): domain Bacteria; kingdom Bacillati; phylum Bacillota; class Bacilli; order Caryophanales; family Bacillaceae; genus Lottiidibacillus; species Lottiidibacillus patelloidae. The sequence continues at coordinate 659,745 of NZ_NPIA01000001.1, forward strand.
TGTCGCCTTAGGAGAGATATTAATCGATTTCACACCACACGGTAATTCGAAAAATGGAGGACATCTTTTCGAACAAAATCCAGGTGGTGCGCCAGCTAATGTGTTAGCTGCATTAAGTAAGCAAAACTATAAAACGGCTTTTATTGGTAAAGTCGGACAAGATGAATTTGGCGATTTTTTAAAACAAACGTTAGACAATAGTAATATTGACTCCAAAGCACTCATTATGACAAAAGAAGCCAATACAACATTAGCATTTGTTCATCTAGAAAATAATGGTGAACGCTCTTTTAGTTTTTACCGGAATCCTGGTGCTGACATGATGTTAAGAAAAGACGAAATTAATAAGACGATAATTGAAAAGACTAAAATCTTTCACTTTGGCTCTATATCAATGACACATGAACCTGTAGCTTCAGCAACAATTGCTGCCTTAAAAGTGGCCAAAGAAAATAATGTTATCATTTCATTCGATCCTAATTTACGCCCGGCATTGTGGAGTAATTTAGAACATGCTAAAAAAATGATACAAACAGGGTTAACATATACGGACATTGTAAAAGTTTCCGAAGAAGAGTTACAGTTTTTGACAGGAACAACTGACTTATCGAATGGTACTGAAAAAATAATTAAGGAATTTGACATTACTTTTCTATGTGTGACATTAGGGGAAAAAGGATGTTTCTACAGATATAAGGGTACAGAAGGTTCTGTTAATGGATTTGAAGTCTCAGTAAAAGATACAACAGGAGCAGGCGATGCTTTTTTAGGTGGCTTACTTGCGCAAATTTTATCATGTTTAGATGAGGGTATCGGACTTTCTGAACTCAATGAGTCTAAATTAATAGACATTGTCACTTTTGCTAATGCTGTTGGAGCTTTATCTACTACTAAGATGGGTGCTATACCAAGCATGCCTACTTTAGAGGAAATCAACAAATTAATTAAAAAAGGTACGTATTAATCAACGGAACTGCTTTTGCAGTTTCTTTTTTTGCGTATGAAGATGTAATTTAGATATAAACTAACCATTAAAAAGGAGGATGGACAGTTTTGAACAGTAAACATAATCCAGATAATCGCAAAAACAACGTAGAAAGACTGCATGATATGATTGAAAACACGCAAGCAAAAATGGAAGAGGCCGAACGAATCATGGAGTATTCAAGCTCTGAGGAAGAAAAGATGCGTCTTCGTGAGAAAAATGAACATCGCCAGCAAAGCATTACAGCGATGCAACAAGAAATGGCAGATGAAGCTCAGGCTAGAGAAAATGGGTACCAATGATGTAAAATGACAGTATGTTACTTTTCTTATTTTTAGTTGTACTTACCATAGCAGGTGTTATTGAATTTATCCGGAAATATGTACTTCATATGAAAGATCCTGATGCCAAAGAATTACTTGAAAAGGTAGAACAGAAAAGATGGTTTCAGGAATTATTAGAGGTAGAGGAATATAAAAAGCAAGTTGAATTACAAAAAAAGAGTGGGTTGCTGAAGGACCCACATTATTTACAAAAATTATTGGAGCATGAAGGAACTGTTCTTGGATTTATTACATTTGTTAAAAACAGGAATTAATGAAGTGAAAAGTCAGAGTTGCTCAAGAGGCACACTCTGACTTTTTAATCTTTATTTGCTAGAGTAGACTACTTTTCCTTCTGTGTTGATGTATGATTCTCTATCACCTACAACAACCTTCGATAATCCATATGAAAATGGATAGACTTGCTCATATGAAAAAGGAATTTTTACTTCCCCAGATGTATTAATAAACCCATAGTTTAAACCGCTTCGAGCAATGGCTAAACCGTCATTAAATGTGAAATCGGAAAATTCATCGCCTTCATATTGAAAATCAATAACTAACTCTCCTTCTCTATTTATGTAACCAACAGAAATACCGAGATCAGTTTCACCGCCATTTGCCGTTTGTTTTTTGAACACAGGAGCAATGTCATTAGTAAATGATTTAGCAATATCAAATTGTGGCTCAATAACGAACTCCCCATTGTTATTAATATATCCGTATTTATTCTCTTTTTTGACAGCAGCTACCCCTTCGGAAAATGGAAGCGCATGCTCATATTCTGCATCAATTACAATGCTGCCGGATTTATCAATAAATCCATATAAGCCATCAACTTTTACAAAAGCTACCCCTTCGCTAAACCGCGATGCAAACTCAAATTGTGGTTCAATCACGACAGCTCCGGATTTATCAATATAACCCCAACCTTTGCCTTCGACTTGAACAGCAGCTAGTCCCTCGTTAAAGAAAGTCATTTCAATGCCTTCAGAAAAAGGGAAATCCTTTAGAGAATAAGTTGGCTCGACTATAAAGTGACCTTTTTTACCTATGTAACCAACTTTTCCGTTCATTAAAACCATCGCAAGTTCTTCCTGAAAAGGAAATGCCGCTTCAAATTTCGGTTCAATAACAAATTCTCCAGTTTTATCAATAAAACCGACTTTCCCTTTTTCCGTTTTTTTTACAGGTATGAGCTCGTCATGTTTATAGGCGCGCTTAGTAATTACGCGATTAAACGTTGCTTCAATAATCATCTTTCCATCTTGGTTTATAAAACCGACTAAACCATCTTTAGTGACGGGGTGTAATGACGTTGTTTCATCTGCAGTTTCTTTGTTTTCCTCTTGCACGGTTTGAATACTTTCTGTTCCATTCAATAATAAGTAACTAATAGATATTAAAGCTAAAATAGTTATGAAAATAATAAAATTCTTGTTCATAATAGTTCCCCTTTTCTTGTAATGACGAGGATAATAATAGATGGTTTCAAAAAATGATGAGTTTCCAAAAGGATTAACTGAATATTGAATTCTTAAATCTCTATAAAATATAGGCATTTGTCACGATTTTGTTATTTAAGCGTATACTGTGAAGAGAGAGGTGATGGCTCTTGGATCAACAAATTCGAAAAAGGGATAGTCAAATAAATATTGTCCTAAATCAACGTGAAAAGAAAGAGCCGCTAGGTGTGAAAAGGAAGCAGCAAATAGAAACATTTGTAGAAAGAACAATACCGGCGGAGCATCACTTGTTACAAAGGGTAGAACAACAACTTGATGGAATGGTTGGACTAATTGAAATTAAAAAAATAGTAAAAGAAATTTATGCCTGGATGTACGTCAATAGGAAGCGAAGAGAACATGGTTTATCCGTGCAACATCAATCCATGCATATGCTATTTAAAGGCAATCCTGGAACGGGAAAAACGACAGTTGCCAGAATATTAGCGAGGCTCTTTAAAGAGATGCACGTATTATCAAAGGGGCATTTAGTTGAAGCGGAACGAGCGGATGTTGTTGGTGAGTATATCGGACATACTGCGCAAAAAACTAGAAAGTTAATTGAAGAAGCGAAAGGTGGAGTCCTTTTTATTGATGAAGCATACTCTTTGGCACGGGGTGGAGAAAAAGACTTCGGGAAAGAGGCAATTGATACGTTAGTGAAAGCTATGGAAGATAAGAAAAATGAGTTTATTCTTATTTTGGCAGGTTATTCAAATGAAATGGATCAATTTCTTTCTTTAAATCCAGGCCTACCGTCGCGCTTTCCGTTTGTCATGGAATTCCCCGACTATTCAATTGATGAACTATTAAAAATCGCTTCAATCATGGTCGACGAAAGAGAATATTGTTTTTCAAAGGACGCAGAGTTTAAGCTTAAGGATTACATTATGCAAGAAAAGTATTCTAGAAGCGGTACTTTTAATAATGCGAGATTTGTCCGGAATGTCATTGAAAAAGCGATCAGAACGCAAGCTGTTCGCTTATTGAATGAAAGTGGTCCGAACAGGGAGCAGTTAATGACATTGGTCAAAGAAGACTTTCAGTTCAAGTGAAAAGGCACATTTGTGCCTTTTTTCTCTGGATACTAGTAAAGAATGCAATAAATTGATAGAATTGAAACTAATATTCTATTTATATGAAAAAAACTTAAAAGAAGTGAAAAAAATTGAAATCAACTAAAGCTAAACAACTAGCCAATATTTACTTATTAACAATTACAATAATAGGGCTACTTATTTTCTTACTCAAAGTGGACTACATGGTCTTTTTAAATCAGTTTCCATTGATTTTTGTTCTAACGTTATGCTCGGCACTACTGGCTATTTATCAAATAAAATTACCTTTAAATGGAAATTGGTTTTCTTTAGACTCTGCCATTTATTTATCTGCTTTATTAATATATGGATTAGAGGTTACTTTTATAGTTCTACTCCTTACTATTATTGTCGAAATGATATTTAATAAGCGTTTGGTCTGGTGGAAGCATATCTCAAATTTTGCTATTTATATAATAGCTCTCTATGCGAGTTTTTCTTACCTTGCCTTTTTAAATGTCGAAGCATTATCTAATGATACGTTAGGTAGTTATATAATTACATTATTAATATACTTAGCTCTTAATACAATGACTTTGTGTATATACTTTGCATTTTTGCAAGGTGAGTCTATCGTGAAGACTATTAAGTTATTAACAAATGATGCAATAGTTACATATTTAATAACGCTAATTAGTGCAATATTAGTTAGCTATTTGCTAGTAAGTAGCCAAATGATAGGTCTTATATTATTTACTATAGTAGCATTATTGATATCTCTGTCTAATCGCCGTTATTTTAAAATGTTTAAAGAATTAAAAGGCATGCAACAAACATACCAATCATTATTTGACTATAACCCTGACCTCGTGTTTATGTTTGATCGCAATGGTAAGTTAACAAAAGTGAATGACAACTTTACTAACGTAACAGGGTATTCTGAAGAGTATTTTCAAAAAAAATCGTTTGCTTCAATATTTTCTAAGGAAGACTTAAGACTCGTCCATTCGACGTATGAAAAAGTTATTTCAGGTGAACCACAAAACCATTTCATTGAAATCATTCATAAAGATGGGAAGAAGTTAAAAATGGAAGTTACTGTTGTGCCTATGGTCATCGCTGAAAGTATTCAAGGTATTATCGGATATGCGAAAGATGTTACCTTATTGAAAGAAACAGAGGAAATGCTAAAACGATCTGAAAAACTTTCGGTTGTTGGAGAACTTGCTGCTGGAGTTGCCCATGAAATTCGTAACCCACTAACGACAATACGAGGTTTTTTACAAATGGAAAAAAAAGAAGATCGTAAGGCGGCTTATTTCCAAAGTATTATGATAGATGAAATTGATCGCATTAATTTCATTGTTAGCGAGTTTTTAGCTTTAGCAAAACCTCAAAAGCTTTCTTTTGAAAAAAGGTGTATCGTGCCAATTATTGAAGAAACTGTGGCATTGACGCAATCAGAAGCAAATTTAAATTCTGTCATTATTAATGTAAACTTTGAGGGTGAAATACCTGCTATTAATTGTGAAAAAAATCAGCTTAAACAAGTATTCATAAATATTCTAAAAAATGGGATGGAGGCTATGCCTCAAGGAGGAAATGTTTTAATTAAGGTGTTCGCTAGAAATGATCAAGTCGTTATTCGCTTTATTGATGAAGGTGTCGGTATTCCGGAAGAAAGGATTGAACGAATAGGTGAGCCATTCTTCACTTTAAAAGAAAAAGGAATGGGGCTTGGTATGACAATGAGCTTTAAAATTATTGAAGAACACGCTGGTGAAATTAAAATTAAAAGTAAGGTAGGCGTCGGTACGACAGTAGATGTCTTACTGCCAATCTCCTAATTTAAATCCCCCTTCAGCAAAATTTGTTAAAGGGGATTTTCATTTATATGTAGCCCCTCACTCGGTTTCGAATGAGGGGAGTAGTTATTTCATGGACAGGACCTTACGAAATCCTAGTATACCCAGCTAGCACCAACAATGATTAATAGGATGAACAATACTACGATTAATGCAAATCCACCTTTATAGTGACCCATAAATTTCACCTCCTACTGTTTCAGTACTATTAATATATGGTTCCTTGACTTTGGTCGTATGGGAGATTGTCCACCTATTTCTCAAAAATAATCAAATACCCTAGATTTATTGGTTAATTCCTGTAAGAAAGATACACATGTTTCTCTTTCGTTCATAAACTAATAATGAACAGTGCGAAGGAGGATAGATATGAGCGATAATCCATTTTTTAATAATATAGAAAAGAAAACAGGTGTTAATATGGGTGAGGTGCTTAAACTAGCCCAATCCTTACAATCAGCTAACTTTAAAGATGAAAAAACGGTGCGTGATGTTATTCAAAAAGTATCAAAAATAGCGAATAAACCTGTTTCTAAGGAAAAAGAAGAACAAATTGTGCAAGCGATTCTTAAAAACAATATGCCTTTAGACCTTGCATCACTTACGAAAATGTTTGATAAGAAGTAATATCGTGACAAAGAACTCCATACCGGGGTTCTTTTTTTCTATGCAATTTGTCATGTATAATGAGAATTGTACAAGGAGGAATTATGATGGAACTTACGTTTTTAGGAACTGGTGCGGGTGTACCGGCAAAGGAAAGAAATGTATCAGCTATAGCCTTGAAATTTTTAAATAATAATGGTGCAGTTTGGTTGTTTGATTGCGGAGAAGCTACACAACACCAAATTTTACATACATCAATAAAGCCGAGCAAAATAGAAAAGATATTTATTACTCATTTGCACGGGGATCACATCTTTGGTTTGCCTGGCTTGTTAGGAAGCAGATCTTTTCAAGGGGGAGAAACCGAGTTAACGATTTATGGACCAAAAGGTATTAAGTCTTTCGTTGAAACAGCCCTAACAGTGAGTGGTACACATTTAAAATATCCTTTGAAAATAGAAGAAGTCGATGAAGAGTGGGGCATAGAAACGAGTCATTATTCGGTGACATCAGCACTTCTTGAACATGGCATACCGTGTTTTGGCTATCGCGTTGTGGAAAAGGATCAACCTGGCGAGCTTAATGTCAAAAGACTACAGGAAATGGGGATTGCTCCTGGTCCGATTTATCGCGAGTTAAAAGAAGGGAAAAAAATAACGTTGCCAGATGGTAGTACATTAGATGGTAATACGTTAATTGGTCCAGCAAAAAAAGGACGTATTATTGCAATATTAGGTGATACAAGAGTATGTGAAAATGCTGTCAATTTATCTAAGAGCGCCGATCTAGTCATTCATGAAGCTACTTTTAAATCAAATGAACATGAATTAGCGCATCGTTATTTTCATTCAACGGCAAAAGAAGCAGCGGCAGTAGCTGAAAAGGCAGGTGCTAAAAGGCTCATTTTAACGCATATTAGTTCCCGTTATCAAAAGGAAAGTGCTTTAGAATTAGTGAATGAGGCAAGAGAAAATTTTACTAATACAGAGATTGCTTCGGACTTAGCAATGTATAAAGTGGAAAAAGAATGAAAATTTCTTATTGATAATGAATATCATTCGTGATAAACTAAACTCAAATGATAGTAATTCTCATTATCAGGGGGAAAAAACATGCTAATTTCATTTATCGGAATGACAGTAATCGTCTATGCGGTAATTATGTTAACTATATTTTATAAAATTCAAGATCGTACAACTACAAAAATTGTTAATGCAGTTAAAAACGTACTACATATTTCGACTTCAAATAAACAAAAACAAACTGCAATGTAATAGAAGAAAGCAAGGAAGACAGGGAGGAATCCCTGTTTTTTCTTTGTGGTTTATTATTTTTTTTGAAACTTTTTTATAAATCTATTCGTCACATTAGCAAAAGAGGATTAATTGAAAGGATGTACACAATGAAAAAAGTTATTTTAGGAATTATTTTTACAATGCTATTAACAGCTTGTGGGTCGACTAGTGTTAATGATAACCCTTCTAATGGGAATAACAATTCAAGTGATGAAAAAGAACCAATGTATGAAGGTGTAAGTGGATTTATCATCAGTCTTTCTAGCGATGAGATGCTAGTTATAGGCATAAAGGATAATGAAGAAGCCACATATTACTCTTTCAATGATAAAACGATTGTTGAAGATGGTCACGGTGATTGGCTTTCATATAAAGATTTGAGGATTGGTCAATTCGTTGATACGTATTATAGAGGAGGAATTGCAGAATCTTATCCAATGCAAGGTGGAGCTGCGAAAGTAATTATTCATTCAGATGCTACGTATCCTCCAGCTACTGGTATAGCAAATGCAATTTCGACATTAGACGTTGAAGATGATTATCCTTATATTTATGCCTTTAATAAAGACGGTGATTTCTGGACAATTGAAATTAGCTTTTTAAATCAATCGCAAAGCAATATTCAATTCAAAATAAATGAAGATGGAGAAATTATTGAGTAATAAAAATTGCACAGCTACTGAGATAGCTGTGCATGTTTTTGTTTTATAAAGTTTAACTTTTTACACAAGAACTAGGATGATGAAATTAGGGATTGCTTCAGCTTTTCTTAGCTGATCCAGCTGCGGCTCACAGCGACTAGTAATCTTCACACTTTTTATTTACGATAAGTCAACATCAGCTCGTACCACTCGCTGTGTTTCCTTTATCTCAAACAAAGTGCTCCAGCTTATACGTCGCTGAGCGTTCGCCTCGCTTTTCTTATTACCACGCTCGATTATATTGTTGCGGACTTTCTATTGTTGCGTTTAGTTCTTTAGCTGCAGTTCTTGGCCAGTAAGGGTCACGTAATAATTCTCGACCAATAAATACTAGATCAGCTCGATTATTTTGAATGATTTCCTCTGCCTGCAGCCCACTAGTGATCATTCCAACTGCACCTGTTGCAATATGTGCTTCATTGCGGATTTTATCTGCAAAGGCTACTTGGTAGCCAGGAAATACATTTATTTTTTGTTGTAATTTAACTTGGATAACTCCACCAGAGCTGCAATCAACTAGGTCAACCCCTTGCTCTTTCATCCACTGAGCAACGGAGACATATGTATCAGCGTTATTTCCTTGTTCATGGTAGTCACTAGCAGAAATACGAACGAATAATGGACCATCCCACACTTCTTTGACTGAAGTAATGATTTCTTTTAAGAAGCGGTAACGGTTCTCCATATTACCACCGTACTGATCTTGGCGTGTATTGATTAGTGGCGATAGAAATTCATTAATTAAATATCCGTGTGCGCCGTGTAATTCAATAATATCAAAGCCAGCTTCTTTTGCTCTTCTAGCCCCTTCCTTGAAGTCATTAATCGTTTTCTTAATTTGTTCTTCACTCATTGCTACTGGTACTTTCATGCCTTCTTTATGAGGTTCAGCTGTAGGTGCGATTATATCTTCCTTTACCATAGCTTTTCTTCCAGCATGTGCTAGTTGAATTGCTGCCTTACTACCTGCTTCATGGATGCCATGGACTAGCTCCTTTAAGCCAGTAACATGCTCATCATTCCAAATTCCAAGGTCCTCTTCAGAAATACGTCCTTCTGTAGAAACTGCGGTTGCTTCTAAACAAATTAGTCCAACTTGGCCAACTGCTCGACTTATGTAATGAGTTTTATGAAAGCTTGTTACTTTTCCATCTTGTTCTAGACAAGAATACATGCACATAGGTGACATAACTATTCGGTTTTTTAAGGTAACACCATTAATAGTGATCGGTGAAAATAATGCTGTATTGTTACTCATTTGAAACACCCCTTCATTCTCTAATCTATAAATATCGTACCACATTAAAAGAATCTTGAGAAAAATTAAACTTGAGAAACATTGCATTAAAAAAGAAGGAATCTAATCCTCCTTAAAAGCCATAGCGATTAAAAAATTCTAGTATATCAGCTTTATATTGCTTGGGAAACTGTTTGTAGGCATCCTTATGTCGGTCACTATCATAAAGTATTAATGTTATTTCTTTTTTCTCTTTATATTTCTCATAAATATATTTGCTATTTTTAGCAGGGATTGTTGTGTCATTTATGGAGTGAATGAGTAGAATAGGTCCGTTGAAATTATTTATCGCATCAATTGGTGAAACATCAGCTATATTGGTTCCTGTAATAATCGGAATCATAAATAAGATTGCGGGAGTAAAAGGATAGTTAGGGAGATTTGACCATTGTGATAAGTTCTCATTAACAAACCCTTGTAAGTTCCTAAATGAGGAATCGGCAACAACTAGTTTCACAGATTCATGTTTACTGGCAGTAAGTAATGAGACTGCAGCCCCTTGTGACCATCCCATTAAACATATCTCGGCATCTGCATTTATGGTTAAGATATAATCAATCGCCCCTAGCAAGTCATTTTCTTCATGATAGCCTACTGTTGTTATTTTTCCATCAGATACTCCGCTATTACGGTAGTCAAACGTCAAAATGTTGTAGCCATTATCATGCAAGAATTTATAAAAATTAGGACCTTTACTGCCAAATATATTACGGTTTCCACCGTATCCATGTGATAATATGACCCATTTATTCGTATCACGTTTTGCCTTAATAATCCATCCACTAAGTGATATCTTATCTTTTCTACTTAGAAAAATTATATTTTCAGTGGGGAGATTTTTTTTGGAAGGGTGATGCTTTGCAATGGTTCGATCTGGGTGAGTCAACTTCGTAGCAACGGAAAAACTTAGTAGTGATACTGTACATAAACTAAAGACTAGTAAAATAAAAAGTCCTAATGCCAATTTAGAATAGTTGCTTTTTACATCGGAGGGGCGTTTTTCATTTTTATTTTTCGCCCTCAAATCTTATTTCACGCCCTTTCAATCTAAATTTAACAAGGCACACATATATATACTTTATACTATGTCAATCGTCCTATTTTGGTCGCAAAAGTTTGCATACATTGTCGATTTATACATAAGAATGTAAGTTGATGACTAGTTTTCTCGAATGTATTTTTTTTTGAATTTTACTAGTGTATGATTAAATTCGTTGCTGATTTTTTTGAATTGGAGTGAGTTTTTATGCCTTTAATGTCTCTAGTGGATTTAATTGAAATGAAACGTAATCGTATGTTTGAAATTGCCGAACAATATGGTCTTACTGATGATAAAACAGTTAAATGTAGTCAAGAACTAGACCAATTATTAAATATGTATCGAAAAGTAGTGAACGGTACGTATAGAGATCAATATAGTTCTGTTACTGCTTAATATATTTAGGCTAACGTTGAAAGTATAAAAATAACCCGCTCAAAATAGAGGGGGTTACATGTGTAAGGGGTAATTAATTTTTTTCTTTTTTACCAAAGCCAGCATCTTTTTTTGTTATCTCTTACTTCTAGTGCTTTGTTCGGCATATCAGTCATTATTGCATCGATGTTCCACTTGAAAAATTGCCTCATTAAAAAGCTACGATTGACAGTATAAGTTCTAACTTTTAACTCTTCTTTATGAAATCCTTCAATCGTTTTTTGTGACAAGCTCGTAAAGCGAATATGCATGCTAGTTGCGCCCATTCCTTTTGCGTATTTCCAAGGTGTAATCATACGTGCTGATTGAAGTGGCGCTACATTAATATGTTCATCTATCTCTAATAATCGCTTTAAACTGCAATGGTTAAATGAAGAAAAAATAACTTCCGTTTCCATGCCGTATTTTTTAACGAGTTCGTAGACTATTTTTTCGATCTTTTCATAATCAATAATATTGTTTTTCAGTTCAATATTTAGCTCAAGCTTCGTATCTTTTATCCACACTAGCACTTCTTCTAAAGTTGGAATTTTTTCTTTATTAAAAGTTGAGTTAAACCAGCTACCTGCATCTAATTCCTTCAGCTCTTTTAATGACATATCTTTGACGAAACCACTACCGTTTGTCGTTCGTTTTAATTGCTCATCATGAATAACGACGGGAACATTGTCTTTTGAAAGTTGAACATCAAGCTCAATTCCTTCTGCGCCCATTTCCAATGCCTTTTTAAAAGCAATCATTGTGTTTTCCGGGTAGTCTTTACTAGCGCCACGATGTGCGTAAATGAGTGTCTTCATCCAATCACCTTCTATGTTATAATCTGCAAAAATGAACGTTTACTATAAAAGTGGTACGATAGAAATATAAATGTCATAGATATGATTATAATATAGTTTGTAGATAATTTCGTATAGGTATTTATCCAACTGATGAGGAGATGTTTTGAAATGAGTGAAAATGTTCAATTAGCGACATTTGCTGGGGGCTGTTTTTGGTGCATGGTTAAGCCTTTTGATACAGAACCAGGAATTATGAAAGTAGAGTCAGGTTATTCGGGTGGAGATAAAGAAAACCCTACATATAAGGAAGTTTGTTCAGAAACGACTGGGCATTATGAAGCGGTACAAATTACGTTTGATCCGGCCATTTTTTCATATGAAAAGCTATTAGATGTGTATTGGCGTCAAATTGATCCGACAGATGCAGGAGGACAGTTTCATGATCGCGGACATTCGTATACAACAGCGATTTTTTATCACGATGAAGCGCAAAAGATAGCAGCAGAGAATTCAAAACGAGCATTGGAGGAAAGCGGGCGTTTTTCAAAGCCGATTGTAACGAAAATTTTACCTTACAGCGGTTTTTATCCTGCTGAGGAATACCATCAACAATTTTATAAGAAGAATCAGTTCCGGTATGAACTTTACCGAAAAGGATCTGGCCGTGATGCTTTTATCAAGTCTCACTGGACAGACGCGGAAAAAAAGCAGCATTTAAAGGAAAAGCTAACACCGATGCAATATGAAGTTACGCAAAATAATGGTACCGAGCCACCGTTTGAAAACGAGTACTGGGATAATACAGAAGAAGGGCTATATGTTGACATTGTCTCAGGCAAGCCACTCTTTAGCTCACGTGAGCAGTTCCAATCTGGTTGTGGTTGGCCAAGCTTTACGAAACCTCTTGAAAAAGAAGAAGTGGAAGAAAAAATGGACATTTCTCATCGAATGGTGCGAACAGAAGTCCGTAGTAAATCAGCAGATTCTCATTTAGGTCATGTGTTTGAGGATGGGCCGAAAGAGGCGGGCGGACTGCGCTATTGTATTAATTCTGCTGCTCTTCGCTTCATTCCTAAGGAAGATCTTGAAAAAGAAGGGTATGGCGAATACAAAAAAATATTTGAATAGAAAGTGACCTTGGCACAGCATCTTTTTCGCTGTGCCTTTTTCTCTTTGGTGGTAAAATAGATGAAGCAATACTTTTAGGAGGAAAATCTTACATATGATAGATAAATTAAATGATGAACTATATAAAATTGTCATCCCGACACCATTTGCTGTTGGTCCAGTAAATGTTTATTTAATGAAAGGTGAAAAACTAACATTGGTTGATGTCGGTCCGAAAACGGAAGAAGCTTGGAGTACATTAACAGTAGGGTTAGCACAGCTAGGGTACACTCCTGATGATATAGAGCAAATCGTTATTACACATCATCATCCAGATCACGTTGGGCTAATTGATTATTTTCCTGGAGTTCCTATTGAAGGCCATTGGCGCAACAAACTATGGTTAAAACAAGACGAAGAGTTTTTAAACTATCATAATCGTTTTTTTACTGAACTGTTACGAGAAAATGGGACTCCAGAAAAATACCTTGAAAGAGGAATAGATCTTACTAGCACATTGAAATATTCCTGTAATTCAGAATTACATAGAGAAGTTAGTGAAGGTGATACGATTGATGGTTTACCTGGATGGAAAGTGTTTGAAACGCCAGGGCATGCAAGCAGTCATATCGTTTTATATCATGAACAAGAGGGAGTAATGCTTGGAGGAGATCATATTTTACAAAAAATTTCCTCAAACCCTCTTTTAGAACCGCCAATTCCTGCAATAGATAAAGAGCGTTTAAAGCCGTTGTTACAATATCGCGAGTCATTAGAAAAATGTATTGAGCTAAAGCCAACAGTTGTACACTCTGGTCACGGTGATGAAGTGACAAATGTTGCTTCTTTATTAAAGATGCGTTTAAAACAGCAAGAAAAGCGAGCGGCAATGGTTAAAAGGTGGATCAGCAGTGAACCGATGTCAGCGTTTGAAATTTGTCAGCGCTTATTTCCTAAAGTGTATGACCAACAATTTGCATTAGCAATATCGGAAACGTTTGGTCAATTAGACTATTTAGAAGCAAACAATGAAATTAAGAAAAAACAAATGAACAATCAAATTATATTTGAGGTAACGTCATGAGTAGGTTAGCTGGGAAACATTTCGTCATTACTGGAGCATCGAGTGGACTTGGAAAAGAGCTCGCTCACGAAGTAGCAAAGTGTGGGGGACATGTGAGCTTGCTTGCTCGTTCTTCGGAAAAGATAAAAGAGTTAAGTGAGAAAATTTCTTCTACATATGGGGTGAAAAGTGCGTATTACGAGCTTGACGTCTCTGATGAAAAGGCTGTGAGAAGCGTTTTCTCAACTATTTATTCAGAGTGGCAAACAATTGATTGTTTAATAAATAATGCTGGTTTTGGTCTTTTCGAACGCGCTATAGATGCTAATTTTGCTGAAACGAAAGAGATGTTCGAAGTAAATGTCCTCGGGGTGATCTCATGCACCCAAGCAGTGTTGCCGAGAATGCTTAAAGAAAATAGCGGCCAAATCGTCAATATTGGTTCACAAGCAGGGAAAATTGCTACACCTAAATCAAGTGCATATTGCGCAACAAAATATGCATTAATTGGATATTCAAATAGCCTCCGTCTTGAACTGAACAAAACAAATGTTGCAGTTACTGTCATTAACCCAGGACCAATGAAAACGGACTTTTTAACGATTGCCGATCCTTCTGGAAATTACGTCAAAAATGCTGGGAAGTATATGCTTTCTGCCCGTGATGTTGCGAAAAAAACAGTCATTGCTATTGAGAAGCGTAAGCGGGAATTAAACTTACCGTTATGGATGAATATAGCAAGCAAAGTGTATGCGCTATTCCCGAGCTTGTTTGAAAGATTAGCAAGGCGTTCGTTTGAGTTGAAATAACTTAGTTTTTCGACAAGTATTCATAGACAACATCGTGAATAATGACATGTAAATCTGCTTTTTTATGTTCATTTACATAGTCGTTTATTTGCTGGGCAATTATTTCATAGTCCTTTTTTGGAAACGGCATTACGTCTAAATCATGATTATAATTTAAAAAGCACTGTTGTACTTTCTTATATAGAAACTTTTCGTTCATTTAGGCATTCGACCTTTCTATTACGCTACATTTACTTTTGGAGGAACTATGAATTATACTTTATCTCAAATTGCCAAAGTGCTCAATGAAAAAAATGTGACTTGGGCTGTCGGTGGTTCGTATTTATTACGACAATATAACCTTTGTAATGTTGTACGAGATTTAGATATTTTTGTTGCAGAAGAAGATATACATGAAGCACTAAAGCAACTGGATATGCTCGGAGAAGGGAAAAAGGGGACATCAAAACTTCCTTATGGAACTGAATTTTTCTATAACTATGTTATTGCTGATACGTCAATAGATGTTATGGCTAAATTTAAAGTGTTTCATGAGGAAGGGGAGTATGAGCACCCTTTTTCATCGCAGTCAGTAAATGCCTTTATATGCATTGAAGGTGAGAGAATTCCCTTGATGGAGGTTACCGATTGGTATGTACTTTATCAGCTTATCCCAAGGCGTGATGAAAAAGTGAAGGCAATAGAGCGATACTTTCATGAAACTGCCCCGCCCAATTCTGTTCGACTAGCGCAGTTAAGTAATGCGATTTTACCTAAAAAGGTGAAAGAAAATATAGCTGGATATCTTTAATATATTAAAGGTCCTTAGTTATGCCGTTCTCTCTTAAAATACATCAGATTTAAAAATCATAATAAGAACAGCTATGTTAGCAGGGTGATCCGTATTTGGATTGACTCTGCTTTTTGTTTTTTTAGCATTGGAATGACTATCGTTACAAATCTTCCCCTGTTCAATAATCTGCATTTCATTAGTAAGACAATTTAGAATATATGTTAAAATTAAATAAAGGAATATATTTACTATTGAACTAACGGGTACGGATAGTGCAAGAAGGGTTAGAGGATTTTAAGAATTATTCATTAATAAAGGAGAAAAAGTTTATGAGGTATTTAATTATATTTGTTGTTAGTATTGTGCTAATGTCAGGGTGTATTGGATTTGATCACAAAGCCACGATAGACCCAAAAGTCCAAGGGTCAATTCAGACAGGGATTGTCATACAACTGGAAAATGAAAAAGTGCTTGGTTTTGATTTACATGACGCTAAAATTGATTGGAGCGAAGAAGTATACAATGAATTACAACCACTTTCAGATGAGTGGATGACAACTTTAAAAGTTACTCACCAGGCACCAGAGATATATATTGATGAGTACATTGTTATTTATTATCCACATCCAACTGATGAAAATGAGAATGTTTATTTTCATATACCATTAAAAAAATCGGATAAACCTCATAAAAATATTTTATTATCTGGCAGAGATAATGGAGCATGGGTCTATTACGTTATAGAGGCTGGAAAAAAAGAAACTCAAGCATTAATAGACTTTATGAAAGAAAAGCAACCAAACTTTTAACTAACGAATGCAGGTTAATTCAAGAAGTTACACTCCTTTTGAATGGATGGAGATTAATGAACAGAGAAGACAGAAAGAAGAAATTAGAACTTTTAATTGAAAAACGAAAAGCAAAAATCAAGGAAGGTTATGGAGCTTTATTTGATGAATGTATAGAGGCATTGGGTGATGGCGTGACAATTCTTTCCGATAATAAGAGTGAAGAACTTTATGACCTATTTGAAGAAAATGTTCCATTTACTGTGTGGGGAAGAATAGATTGGGAAAAGTTTAAAAACCCTGTGAACATAAACGATTTCGTTGAGTTAACAGATTTACTAGATTCAGAAGAAGAAATTGAAATTTATTGGAGTCATGATAAATTCCCAGTATTGAAAGCTAAATTCGATAATATTCAAAAGGCTTTAGATGATGTTATAGCAGTATCAGCAGATACTTTCCTATACGTGAGAGGTAAATGTTTAGTTGAGATTAATCGCGAAGGAGAAATAACTCTAGGTTATTTAGGTAATGGCTTCTTCAACTAACGAGTGCACGTTTGTTCAATAAGTTATTCACTAAAGCATAGGCGTTATATCATTAAAAGGGAGTGAAACTCCAAAATGAAGTCGTCTAACGAAATTCTTAATGAAATGATTGAGATTCTGGATAAAGAGTGCTTTTCAAAAGCTCGTGTTCTTTTACAGGATAGATCACATCGGGTAATCGGTAAATATCCTACACGAGAGAAAGTTAATAGCCTTTTGCCGACACTTAAAGCTCGGCACAAAATTTCAACTCATATTACTGGTAAGAAGTTTTATGGTCTATCTCCACTAATTAAAGTTTTATCAAGCTTTAGTGAGGACTTAGTGATTAACGGATATGGGTTTGTATCTTCTAATGTTGCAGGTGTGTTTTATTTTTTGGAGTTAGAAGATAAACCACTTGGTGCAACAATTGTGGACCGAGACTATTCCAATGAATTATTAAACAAAAAGTTATTTCGGACATTAAATGATTGTGATTAATTTGAAAAAACACTTCAGGAAAATTAATAATACTAATATGATTGATGTTAATAAATTCGAGACAACCAGCACTTTTTATCATTTATCAGAAGTTGAAAAATGTATTGGTACAATTGAAGAATTATTAGAAAAAGTTATAACAGTGGAGGAAAAAAGATTTTGAAGTGGATTATAAAAAGAAACAAGATAACTATTTTGCTTTTATTATTAATAATTTTTATCATTGCTGGTCTGCTAGATATTAAATATGAAGGGTTATTCTTTCAAAGTTTACCTAAGTTTATACAAAACTATTTAGTAGATATTTTATAAATAGTGATTTTATATTTCATCAGCATTCTTCCACTATGGAAAAATACACTTGCTAGTTGGAAGGATATAAAAATCCTTTTTGTGCTAACGAGTGCAGTATAGTTCAGCAACAGTTATCATGGGGGCGTAACAAATGATTAATAAAGCTGAGATTAGTAACGGGGTGAAAACTATTAATAAATCATCCCATTTCTTCTTCAACTATCGTGTGGAGGTTATGTGAAAAAGGACTGTGTAATATCGCAGCTTCTGCTGGGCTTTAATAAGGGGGTAAAATATGAAACAAAAGTTTTATTGGGCAATTATCATTTTGGCTGGACTTATTTGTATATTGATTTATTTTAACCTTCGAGCACAAATACAAGAAAAACAAGAAATTATTGAAGATGTTGAATTTGAAATTTATAATTACAACTTACAACCGAAAGCAATGTATGATGCGCTTAAAGACACGGTAAATCATCCTACTCAAGAAAATTTTGCACACTTAGCTCCGTTATGGCTGAGTACCAAATACAATCTACAATCACTAATTAGACTTCATAAAAATGATATAGATGAGCAGATTTATGATGAATATTATGATAATCTGAATAATCAAGTTTATGCGATGTTTGTAACCTATGCTGACCCAGATTTAAAAGAGTTTGAAGAAATAAGAGAAGATGACTTAAAAAGAATATTAAAGGCTTGGGAGGATTTCTCTCGATATATAGATGTGTTCGGAGGGTATCGAAAAGTAGAGAACCCAAATCAGTTCACACAAGAATATACGAAATTTTTAAAACAAGTAAGAATTGAGTGGCCATAGTAATTTTACTTAAGGATGCGTTCCTGCAAGAAGGAAAAGTACCCTTATTTAGTGAATTAATAACAAAGCGTTGTTAAACTAACGATTGCAGGTTGGTAAAAAAGGATACTTACATTCTAATAACTAATTGTTGATGAACAGAGTAAAGAAGAATAGTGATAAAAACAGACCATGTATAGACATTTAATAGTGAAAAATTACATTTGTAGGGTGAAAAGTCGATGATAGGAATAAGCATAGCAACGAAGTGGGAATACGAAGCAACATTGGAATACTTTAGCATAAAAGATAACGAACGTTTCGGTTATCCATATGGCGAGTATTTCATAAGAACAATGAATGATACTGAACTTGTTTTTTATAGTACAGGTGTAAGAAAAGTAAATGGTGTTGGTGGTAATCAGTATATGATTTCTAAATTTAATTTAACTAAAGTAATCGTTGCTGGAACATGTGCAGGAATAGATGATAGGTTTAGTAATTTAGATATTTTTGTACCCAATAAAGCCGTTCAATATGATTGCACAGTAAAAGAAGTTGAGCCTCTTATTAAGCAATCCTTCATAGTTAATATTGATCTATCAAAATATGGAAATGGTTTTTATACCGGAACAATTGGCACCGCTGATAAAGCTGTAGTTATGTGGAAGGACTATTTAGAACTTAAAGAAAACGGAATAACAATAGCCGATACAGAAGCGGGTGCAATTGCTTATATTTGTAAGAAGAATGATGTTGAATGCATTATTATTAAAGGGATATCTGATTTTCCAACAGATGAAAGAAATTCTGATAAATTCGAATCGAACATTGAGCAAATTAATGTTTATTTAGAAAATACCCCCAAAGTTATAAACAAAATATATGGGGAATATTTAAAAAGATTTATTTAAAAATGTTATAGAAGTAAA
Organism: Lottiidibacillus patelloidae; assembly: GCF_002262935.1. Lineage (NCBI taxonomy): Bacteria > Bacillati > Bacillota > Bacilli > Caryophanales > Bacillaceae > Lottiidibacillus > Lottiidibacillus patelloidae. The sequence continues at coordinate 679,216 of NZ_NPIA01000001.1, forward strand.
GGGGTGCTCTTCTATAAGAAGGAAAAGCACCCTTATTTATTGAATCGATATTAATACGTTATTGCGCTAACGAATCAGGATTCTTAAACATGCACATAGGTTATTGCGCAGTATTTTATAAGGAGGTACTAACCATCTTTAAGGTGTTAGAAAGAAAAATTATTATACTTATTAGTGTTATCGCGATTATTTCTGTTGTTCTAAACGTTACTCAGCTTAAAATGTACCAACAATTAGAAAAACAACAACAGTATCATAATTCTACAATTGAAAATCACATTTTGTCGAATATCGGCATGGCGATTAAACGGTTTGAGGGTAAGATTGGATTATCTAACGATAAGGAGTATGGATTAACTGAATTGATTGTTTCCGCTGAAATGGTTGGGTTAATTGACTCTAATCAAAATAGCGTATTTAGAAATTTTAGTCTAGAAATTGCTTTAAATAATATAGTTTCTAATGTTTTTCAAGCAAATGAATATACACAAGAAATAAATGATTTGAAAAAAATCTATCAATATTTAAACAAGAATACCACTGCCCCTTATGGTGATAAAGATGAATATGAAGATGTAACGAAAGAAGAATATGAAAATGTAATTAAAAAATATATGCCTTAGTTTTCTTATTCTGCTAAACAGAATTTATATATAAGGTGTTGTTTAACGGAAGTTGCATTTGGTGAGAGGAGCCTGCTGTCCATACGCAAACAGGAGGCTATTTTTGTTAGTGATTTGGAAGCCAGTATGTTTTTTTATGTAGCTATTATCCTGGGACATTTACATTAAAAGTAATCCCGAACTTGTCTTGTACCATCCCATATAAAGGGCTCCAAGCTGTCTTATGAAGGGGGATAATGACTTGTCCACCGTCTTCTAAAGCGGCGAAGATTTCTCTTGCTCTATCCTCTTCTTTCGGATGAATGGCAATCTGAATCGTGTTGCCTGGCTGATAGGGCATTCCTGCATACGTATCGGAGAACATGAGATCCGCGTCGCCAACTTTCAAATGTGCATGCATAACGCGATCTTTCATGTCATCGGTCAATGGGTTATTCGGGTCAGCTGGCATATCTCCGTACGTCATGATACCCATTACTTTTCCGCCAAGCACTTTCTCATAAAAATGGACAGCTTCTCTCGTGTTACCGTCAAAAAACAAATACGGGTTTAAACTTATTGACATCATGCAACAACTCCCTTGGAAAAAATTGATAACTACTTAATGATACTTTAATATTGATGTTGAGTAAACGGTTGTTCAATAGCTTAAAAGATTTGCTGGGGTATTTCTTGATAAGAGGAGCTTTATTGTAATTGCAATAACTTGGAGCTTTCCATTAAGGAGCGGAGGCACCTATTTGAGGCTGCTAATTAGAATGAAAATTTCGTGAGAAGGCTGTGTATATACTTGAGAGCTTATGAAGCAATCTTATTTGATTTAGATGATACCTTACTTGATAGGGACAAGGCAGTAGAAAAAATGTTTTCAATCATTTTAGAAAAGTTTTATGACGATGTTGATCAATCAGAAAAAAACAATATGTTGGTACAGTTCAAGGAATATGATAAAAAATCCTATGGTGATAATAATAAAATAATAGTTTTTGAATCATTATTTCATGAATTTCCACCCCAATATAGATTGCCTCAACAGCACTTGCAAGATTTTTGGAATGATCATTTTCCTCAGTGTTTTTCAATAAGTCCAAACACTATAAAAATCATAAATACTATCAAAATGCATGTTAAAGTTGCAATAATAACAAACGGCTCAACGCAGAGACAAAAAGCTAAAATACTGAAAACTAATTTAAATCGTTATTTTGATGAAATAATTATTTCTGAAGAAGTCGGTATTAGTAAGCCTGATAAGCAAATATTTGAATTAGCATTAAGGAAGATTCATGTGAATCCAGAAGCCGCACTATTCGTTGGTGATGACTTGGAAAAGGATATTGCTGGTTGTCAAAATGCAGGTATGAAGGGTATTTGGTTTAATCCGCAAAAAATCAAGAATGATTCCGAAATAAAACCATATGCCGAGATCAATTCTTTTGATAGATTATTAAGTTAATAATTTTAAATAATTAAAGAATATGCTGTTCTTATTATTGGAGAGTAGGTAAAAGTGATTAAAGCTGTTATTTTTGATTTAGATGGAACATTACTAAATAGAGATGAATCTGTAAAACACTTTGTAAATGAACAATATGATAGATTAAACGATTATGTAGGACATATCCCAAATGCAGAGTATGTCGCTAGATTTATAGAATTAGATATGCGTGGGTATGTATGGAAAGATAAAGTGTATCAAAAGTTAGTCAATGAATTTAATATTGAAGGCATAACTTCTGAAGAACTACTTCAAGATTATATAATTAACTTTAAGAATCATTGTGTCCCTTTTGAAAATCTAATGGACATGTTAGAAGACTTAAAAAGAAGCAATCTCCTTTTAGGTATGATTACTAATGGGTATGGAAAATTTCAAACGGATAACATAAAGGCTTTAGGTATTGAAGAATTTTTTGATTGTATTTTAGTATCTGAGTGGGAAGGGATAAAAAAACCCGACCCCGAAATATTTTATAGAGCTACTGATAAGCTTAATATCGCTCCAAATGAATGTATCTTTGTTGGAGACCATCCAGAAAATGATGTTTATGCGGCCGAAAGTTTGGGGATGAAGACAATTTGGAAGAAAGATTCACAATGGAATAAAGTGAATGCAGATTATACCGTAGATAATTTAGCAGAAGTTCCATTAATTATTTCTGAACTAAACAAACAATATGATTAATTGTTAAACCGACAATGATAGATGGAAATGGAGGGGAAATTTATGGGGAAAAGGAATTATCTAATTGAAGGCGTATCCTGCACTGGCAAAACTTCGGTTTGTGATGAATTACAGAGGCGCGGCTACCATGCTATTCATGGTGACCGTGAATTGGCTTATCAAGGCGATCCGGAAACTGGTACACCCACAGAAGGTGCCACGCACGAGCACCACATTTGGCATGTAGATAAAGTAAAAGCTTTAGTTGCCAATCACGATGAGGATGTCACATTTTTCTGCGGTGGTTCTAGGAACTTTTCGAAATTCATAGATCTGTTTGACGGCGTTTTTGTCCTTGACGTCGATCTTGACACATTAAACCGAAGACTTGACGAGCGGCCGGAAAATGAGTGGGGCGGAAAGAAAAAGGAACGGGAACTCATTTTACGATTGCACGAAACAAAAGAAGACATTCCTAAAAACGGAATAATAATTGATTCCACCGCGCCGATCGAGCGCGTCGTTGACGAGATACTTCGTCAATGCTAATAAATAACTGCCAGCGACAATAGCTAATGATTTTGAAAACGGGGAGAGATAACGCATGAAAACTAGAAATATTATCATTACAGTATCTGTTTTATTGAATGTGGTATTAGGCGTTCTATTTTATAATGAAACAATAAAAAAGGGTCCCGATGATGTTGGACTTTTCTTTAAAAGTGCAGTTCAAGTTGAAAATTATGTGCGTGCTAAAACACTTATTGATGAAGGTAGACAAGAATATATATCTGATGAAACATTAAAAGCAGTACATGAAGTGATGAGTGCTGGTACAAGTTTTAAAACCTATCAATTATTAGAATTTGATAACGGAGAAATGGTATTACTTAATCTACACAATAATACACCAGATAGAAAATATAAAATACAAGACGTTGTAATTGTTCCTGACGAACTAAAATCTATCTTTAAATAAGGTATTTAGATAAGTATCATTTCCAAAAATAGAGTTGTTTCAAATACATAAAAGTTTACGATCGCTGATCTTTGGTGCATTTCTTCGAGGAGGAGAAATGCCTTTTTTATTGAATTTATTTAGGTAGCGTAATTACGCTGCCGAGAAAAGACACTTACATTTTCAGTCATTTAATTAAATAGGAGAAATAGAATATGAAAAATACCAAGGAAAATAAAGAAGAAAGCCAAAACCCATTTGTAGCATTCCTTGATAAACTTACAGATGGATGTCAAGTAATTGGTTGTCTTGGCTGCCTTACACCAATTTTATTTATTGTAATACTTAGCTTTATTTGGATAGTTATTTAATAACAAACCGATTAACGAAGGCACGATAGTTAATGACTGCATATTAATGGGGTTAATTAATGAAAAAGCTTCTGTTCTTGTTAAATTTTAAAAGGGGGATATTTGTGAATAGAAATAAAAAGATTTTTATTATAGTTATCTGGATATTGATTATTGGTCTTATACTCACCCCTTTTATATATGTAGAAGGAAACAAATTCATTTATAAGAATAAAGTAATGAATTATCTTGTAGAAGAAAAGGGCTATAAGGAAAAGGAAATTCAGTTAGTGGAGGGTGTTTGGGGAGTGAAATTGCCCCCTTTTTTCACTAGAGTTATCTTTGAAAACGAACCATATGTTGAATATATTTATTTTGCACATGATGACATCATTCAATTTGAATATAGCTTAACTGAAGAGGGAATACAAAAGGGAATCACTGAAAAAGATTTAAAAAATTATGAATCTAGTAATTAAACTAACAGGTGCTTTCCAGTAAGAAGAAGTGCCCTTATTTATTGAATTTATATGAAAGAGTTATTGCGCTAACGAGAGCAGATTAGTGAAATGAAATATTTGCAATGTTAAATTCTTTAAAAGTTAGGAGCATAAAGGAATGGATATTAAGTTACGAAAAGCAAATATTACAGATTTTCATCAAATGTTAAAGATCTATAAAGAATTAGATGAAATGCATAGGGTAGAATATCCAGATATATTTATAGAACCAGAGGGTGAAGCTAGACCTTTAGAATATATTGAGAAACAAATTGAAGACGATGATAAATATTTAATAGTGGCTGAAACAGATAAACAAATAGTTGGTTTTGTTGAATGTGTTGTTATGGAATCAAGCTCATTTCCAGTAATAAAGAAAAGAAAATGGGTTGAATTAAACAGCCTAGTGGTATTAAAGGAGTATCAAGGTATAGGGGTAGGAAAAATGTTGCTTGAAAGTGTTATTAAATGGAGTAATGAAAAAAGAATAAACAGAATTGAATTAAAGGTATTTACTTTTAATTCAAGTGCTAAAGATTTTTACTCAAAGGCTGGTTTCAAAGATATATTCTCTAGAATGTACTTAGACTGTTAATTTATTAGGAGGATTAATATGAAGAAATTTTATGTTGCTTCAAGTTTGAAGAATATTGAGAACGTCCGTTACGTTAGCCAACAGTTAATAAATAAAGGGTACATTCATACATATGATTGGACTAGAAACGAAAGTGCTTCGACATTAGCTGATTTAAAAGAGATTGGTCAACAAGAAAAAGATGCAATAATAGAGTCAGATTTTATTATAGTTTTATTACCAGCTGGAAAAGGAAGCCATATTGAATTTGGGATTGCACTTGGACATGGGAAAAGAATTTATCTATATTCAGCTAATGATGATGTTAATAATTTCGAAACAACTAGCACATTTTATCAATTACCAGAAGTTGAAAAATGTATTGGTACAATTGAAGAACTGTTAGAAAAAGTTACAACTAGTCAAATATAAAAAAGCTAACAATGGTGAGCTATGATCTGAGTTTGGACTCCAAAAGAGAGGGGCATATCCTTATATGGACGCCCCTCCAATTTCTTTCTTTGCTTCAAATCTACTTATTAGTTCATATGGGCGAACACGAAATGCTTCGTAAGGTAAATAATTTGGTTCCATTGCATCTAACGTTCTATTTCTGAAGTGTGGTCGTGTGATTAGTTCATTTACACGTTCTTTCGTCAAGTCAGTGAAGACTACTTCTGACGTTTCTCCTTCGGCAGTTCGTACTTGGCCTGATACATATTGTCCTCTGAATACAATACATACTATTCCACTTGTAATGTTTTGATAAATTCCTGTTATTCCACTTAACTGAATCGTAATTCCTGTTTCTTCGAGAATTTCTCGATGAATTGCATCTTCTAACGTCTCACCTTCTTCAACTTGACCACCTGGCATTTCCATCGTATTTGCACGATGAATATTTTTGACGAGTAAAACTTCACCAGCTGCATTCGTTATATAGCCACTAACTGAAACGATTTGTTTTGGTGGATGATAAGTTGCAGGAAATGCTGTTGATGATAAGAAATCTTGATTACTCTCTATGTAAAGCTCTCCAAGTTCCTTTCGCTTTTCCTTTGCAGCTTGGTGTAAATCACTTTTTCGAATCATACTCTCGATGTTTTCATAATGCTCTTTACTACGGTATTCCCATATAGCGATAATTTCATCTTTATTTTCAGTTGTCCAACGTCCTACTAATTTTGCCCCATGTCTTAGTTGATTTGGATACAAATATGTATGGAAAAAATCATTAAAGTCATCTAGTTTTTCCGGTCTTATTTTATATGTTTTTCTTCTGTAAATCATTTTTACAAGCTCCTTACCAAGGGGATTTGTTAGTCGGCAACAATAACTTTTGCTCCGTGTGCCTCTAACATTTGAATATCTTCTTTTGTTGTTTCGTTGTCTGTAATAATGACATCTAGTTTTTCGAGAGGGAACATTACTGTAAACATATTTTGACCAATTTTCGTATGTTCTGCTAATGTGACAATTTTTTTCGCGTTACTGTAGACCGTTTTATGGAACAGTGCTACTTCTGGTGTTGCTGTGCTTAGCCCTTTTTCAGACAATCCACCTGCTGTTGCAAAACACAAATCAACAGTAAATTGGCGTGCGAACGCGTTTGCGAGTGCGTCTGTTATATTTCCTGAACCTTTCACTTTTCCACCGATTAAGTATGTTTCAATATGTTCAGCAGCGCGTAATTTATAAGCAATTTCTAGTGAGTTAGTGATGACGGTATAGGAAATATTATTCGGTAAATAGTGAAGCATGGCATAATGAATGCTTGCCCCGCCAAGAAATACGGTGTCACCTTCTCCAATATAAGAGACTGCTTGTTTTGCTATTGCTTGTTGATATTCTGTTCCTTCTCCGTACCTTAAGGATGGCACTAGCGGTAATGCTTGTGCTTGTGTTAAAGGAATTGCACCACCATGTGTTCGCTTTAGAAGTCCTTGATCTTCCATAATCGATAAATCTCTTCGAATGGAGTCAATGGACACTTGGAATTTTTCTGCTAAATCTTTTGCTAAAATACGTCCGTTTTTTTCTACTAATTTTAAAATTTCTTCACGTCTTTCTTCCGAGAACATGTAAAATCACTCCAATTTTTATGAAAATCACCTGTTTCTGCATTTATTATTTCATGTTTATTCACGTTTTGTCAACAAAATTATGCGTGTTTGTGCGTGTTTGTTGTTATTTTGTTCAATTTAGTTAATGTTTATCACTTCGCACCTCGATTTTATTCATGTTTATTCATGTCTTTGCACCTTTCAATTTCCTGTTCCCTAAATTTTCTTATTGTAATACGAACGTATATTCGTGTAAAATGATGAATATACTAAAATGCGAACACAAGTTCTTGTTTTGGAGAGTGATAGCATTTGATTGATTATGAATCATTGCCGAAGAAAACCGTGTTTTGTATTGATATGAAAAGCTTTTATGCGAGCTGCTCTGCAGTCATGCTCGGTCTTGATCCACTTACGTGTTATTTAGCTGTTGTTGGCGATACGGAGCGTCAAGGGAGTATCGTTTTAGCAGCATCGCCAAAACTTAAGCAAGATTTCGGTATTAAAACGGGTAACCGCCTTTTTGAAATACCGAATGACAAACGTATTCATATTGTGAATGCAAAAATGGGCTCATATTTAGAAGTATCCATGGGATTGACGAAACTTTTTCATCGCTATGTTCCGAAAGAATGTATTCATACGTATAGTGTCGATGAAAGTTTTTTGCAAGTGGATGGCACTGAAAAGTTATGGGGGTCTAGTTGGGCGTTAGCGGCACGGATTAAGCGAGAGATGCTGCAAGAGTTTGGCCTTCCTTGTGCAATTGGGATTGGCCCGAATATGCTTATTTCAAAGCTTTGCTTAGACCTTGAAGCTAAAAAGATTGGAATTGCGGAATGGAAATATGAAGATATACCAAGCAAACTTTGGCCTGTTTCTCCCCTAAGTGAAATGTGGGGCATCGGTAAACGTTTAGAACTTACGCTCAAGCGGATGGGAATTGTGTCTGTTGGACAACTGGCGCAAACGCCACTTGCTTTGCTCGAGAAAAAGTTTGGTGTCATGGGAAATCAATTGTATTATCATGCGCATGGTGTTGATTTATCAGATCTTGGTGCGCCATTAATGCAAGGGCAAATTAGTTTTGCCAAAGGGCAAATTCTACTTAGAGATTACGATGACCCAACGGAAGTAAAGCATGTCATTTTAGAAATGTGTGAGGAAGTTGGACGTAGAGCAAGAAAGGCTGGAAAAGCTGGCCGGACGATTAGCTTAGGAATTGGTTACAGCAAAGATGAATCTGGCGGTGGATTTAATCGTTCGAAAACGATGGAGGAGCCGACGAATATTACAATGGACATTTATAAGACTTGTTTGCAGCTATTTCGTACATTTTACGAACATGGAAAAACCGTTCGGCAAATCTCCATTTCTTTATCGAATATTACGAGTGATGAAGAGATGCAACTTAATCTTTTTGATCCAGCACGCCCAAAACGCCAAAAACTAGGTTATACGATGGATGCTATTCGTGATAAATATGGATCAGATAAGTTATTGCGCGGTGTTTCGTATACAAAAGCAGGAACTGCTCGTCATCGCAGTAAACTTGTTGGGGGACATAAGGCGTAGAGGAGAGAGGATAAATGATACGCGACCGTGGAAAAATTAAGTGGACATCACTTATGCTGCCAGAGCATGTGAAAATGCTCCGTGAATGGGCAGAAGAAGATCGATATAAAGCAAAGCCGCAATTAGACGAACAACAGCTTGAAGAGTTGAATGAAACGATCTGTTATGCAATGGAAGCTGGGGATGAACTAGCAATCACCTCCTACATTAATAACGATTACGAAGTGTTAGTTGGGCGGATTCATTACTATGATGACTTCGAAAAAAAATTACGCTTAATCGATGCATTTAATGATGTTCACCACATTTCAGTAAAAAATATTATAGATGCTAGGAAAGCATAGAAAACCCGAAATCAAAGGAGATTTCGGGTTATTTTTTCACGTGATTTGAAATGAAAGTGAGAATTACTAAACAAAGAGATGCAGTGGCTGTTAAGTATACACCTAGTAAATAAGTGAAATTTTGACCGTGCAAAAAGTAAGCAACGAGAAAAAACGATAAAGGGTATACGCCAGAAACAAAAAGTAACCATTTAGAGAGCTGGTTACGTGATCCTTGATACAAAACAAGAAATCCTAAAATAGGAATAATGTAAAAAGCTATTGTAAAAAGTCTCGAATATTCACCAGAAAGGTTTGCTACTTGTACACCACTTAAGCTCCATAAGTCTAACACTTTAATCCAAGGGATAAAAAAGAATGAAATAAGTCCTACTGCACACCAGCTTTCTACTGTTTTAAAAAAGTTCATGTAACCACCCTAACGACATATTATCAATAAATTCGTTGCCCGGTATTGTATAAATAAAGTGTAATAGAAGGTTTGTCTATATGCAACTTTTTCCAAATATATTAAACTAGTAATAGAGACATAAAGCAGGAAGGAAGAATTAGTATGGGAGAAAAACAAGCAGTTGAAAAACAACACATTAATACAATAGAAAGCATCGCAGCTGATTTACAAAAGTTAGGTGTGAAACAAGGAATGAATGTCATTGTTCATTCTTCACTAAGCTCGCTCGGCTGGGTATGCGGTGGACCGGTGGCTGTTATTGAAGCGCTAATGAAAGTGGTAACAGAAGAGGGAATGATTGTTATGCCAAGCCAATCTGCCCACCTTTCAGATCCAGCAAATTGGATGGCTCCTCCAGTGCCAGAAGAATGGTGGGAAACAATTCGTGAAACAATGCCAGCATATGATTCGAAAACAACTCCAACAAGGGGACTAGGGGCTGTGCCAGAGCTATTTCGTACATATCGAAATGTAATGAGGAGTGAGCATCCAGCCTTATCATTTGCAGGATGGGGAAAAGGGAAAGAAGCCATTCTTCATCCACATCCATTAAATGATGGTTTAGGTGAAGATTCACCATTAGGTAGAATGGTAGAAAATAATTTTTATATTTTGCTAATAGGTGTTGGTCATGATAGTAACACGTCAATGCATTTAGCAGAACACGCGGATCCGACGATAAAAGAGCAAATCCAATATGCACCAATAATAGAAAATGGAAAGCGCGTCTGGAAGAAATATAAAGAAATTGCTTATGATGATGAAAAATTCCCGGCAATCGGCGAGCAATACGAAAAGATTGGTCGAGTGAACAATGGGAAAATAGGGTTAGCTGAGGCAAAACTATTCCCACAAAAAGAAGCGGTGGAGTTTGCGAAGAAATGGATGATAGAAAATGCCTCAAATTAAGATGAAGAAGACAGTGAAATGTAAACTAGGTAAGCAACACGAAATAGTTGACTAGACAACTGTAAAGGAGGTATTGTGGTGAACCAATACAAATACATAATAATGCAGTATATTCCTACACACGCTGAACAAACGGTGGAAATGTGGCGAAATAGTAAGGAGCGTGCAATTGGTCAAAAAGAAATTCATAGCATTGAAAATCATATCAATTTTTTAAATCATATCTTATTTGAACAATATCAAATAGAGTTAGCGTTAATCGATGAGAAAGTAGTTGGGATGATTGCTTATAATGAAAAAGAGATAAGTCAACTTTATATTCATGTTGATTATCAACGAATCGGGATAGGACAAGCATTGCTTGATAGGGCAAAAGAAAAATCAAGTGGTAGGTTAACTCTATATACATTTGAAGTAAATAGAAGTGCACAACAGTTTTATGAAAAGAATGGATTTCAAGTCATTGGTAGAGGACATGAAAATGAAGAGAATTTGCCAGATATTCAATACGAATGGATATCTCCGTAAACATTGTAAACGATCACTATATATGAAAAACTAAAGAAAGTAAGCGTATTAAACCTAGAAGTTGTCTTAGTAATAAAAAAGGGATGTAAATTCAACTATGAATTTACATCCCTTTTTATTTGTGTTTTAACTTTGCTCTGGACTACTTAATTCCAGCTCACGCTTTATTTGTTTTCGGTAAAACAGTTCATATAACACAGGTACAATGATTAACGTTAACAACGTCGAAGTAGTTAGACCACCGATAACGACAACTGCTAAACCTTTGGAAATTAATGTACCTTCAGATGTCGTAAATGCAAGTGGTAAAAGTGCAGCGATCGTAGCTAAAGCCGTCATTAAGATTGGACGTAATCGAGTTTGACCAGCCTCAATAACTGCTTCACGCACTTTCATGCCTTTTTCATAACGATTTTGCCCAATTCGATCGACGAGTACAATTGCGTTTGTCGTTACGATACCAATTAACATTAATACACCAATCATTGCGCTAACCGATAGTGGTTCATCAACTGCTAATAGCCCTAAGATTGCACCTATTGGTACAAAAATCAGCGAAGATAAAATAATAAATGGTATACGTGCTTGCCCAAATGTAATAAGCATTGTTAAGTAAACGAGACCGATTGCAACGATCATCGCTAATCCTAAATCAGCAAATGTTTTCATCGTTTCATCGCCGCCACTTCCTGCTTCAAGTGAGACGTTAGCTGGAATTTTGCCTTCACCTACTAAAGCTTTAACCCCATCTACTACTTCACTTGATACAGCAACAAGGCTATTTCCATATACTTGTGCAGAAACGCGTGCAAAGATTTTTCCATCAAGCTTTTGGATAGCGGATACGTTTTCAACTTCTTTAACAGAAGCAAAATCTTTTAAGGCAATTGGGCCATTACTACTGAATATAGTCATGTTTTCTAGCTCAGTTGCACTAGAAGGTCCTTGATCATAGGCAATGCGAACGTAACGCTCTGTTCCGGATAGTGTTAGGTCACCAACAGAAACAGGTTTCGTTTGTTCGGCAATCATGCCTAGTACCATGTAGCCTGAAACACCGTATGCAGAGGCTTTTTTAGGATCAATTTCTACTAATACTTGCTTTTGCTTATCTTGCATATTATTGGTTACATATTTTAACGATTCGTGCTCATTCATATATGCTTCCACAGCAGTGGCAGCTTCTTGTAATGCGTCAAGGTCAGTTGAATATAGATCGATATCAACGTTATTACTTGAAGGTGGACCACCGGATTGTAACTCAGTTAAGCTAATGACAGAATTCTTATCGAAAGCAAATATGATTTTTTGGAATTCTTCTTCTAACACTTTAATTTCCTTATCAATATCTGCGCTATCCGTCAAGTTAATAAAGTAGCTAGCGACGTTTTTACGAGATATTCCAGTTGAATAATCACGACTACCCACACCTGTTGTTACATCTTGAATGGTATCTTCGCGATTCGCAAGTAATGTCTCAATTTTTAAAGATATCTCGTTAGTTTTCTCTAATGATGTTGCAGCAGGTAATTCAATTTTTGCAACAATAGTTTTTTGTTTTTCATTTGGTAAAAATGTTGCATCGAGTGTTGTTGCAATACCAATTGAGCCTGCTAACAGGACCAATGAAATTGTAATAACTAATGCTTTCATATTTAATGCCTTTTTCATAATGCTAGTATAAATGTTTTGTAGTTTCTTATTTTCACTTTCATCTGGAACAACAGTTTTGAAAGAACTGTTTGCTAGGATAGGCACTAAAGTAATTGATACTAAAAGTGACATAAATAGTGCGACAATGATTGTTAAAGCAAATGGCATAAAGAATTCACCAGTAATACCACCGACAAGCCCTAGCGGTAAGAATACAACAATTGTTGTTAATGTCGATGAAGTAATTGCTTTTAAGATCTCTTTAGTAGAGTCGACAATTAATTCAATGCGGTCTTCTTCACCAGTGCTCTTGCGAATTCGTCTAAAGATATTCTCAATAACAACAATACTGTCATCAACAACACGACCTACAGCTACAGCCATACCACCAAGTGTCATGATATTTAGCGTAATGCCTAATTGCGCTAAGAAAATAGACGATGCAAGTAATGATAATGGTATCGATAGAATTGCAATAAACGTCGCACGGAAGTTTCTTAAGAATAATAGAACTGCTAAGGAAGCGAATAGAGCTCCGAATAACCCCTCTTTAATTAACGTATTAACTGACTTCTTAATTCCTGTTGCTTGGTCAAAGCCAATGGAATAATCAAGTTCACTACTATAGCTTTCTAAAATTTCAATAACTGAGTCAGATACTTCGACCGTATTAGCATCTTGCTTTTTTGTAACAACGATTTGCACTGTATCTTGCATGTTATAGCGAGTATAAGCAACTTTTTCTGTAACTGGTGAAACAGTTGCAATTTCGCTTAATGCAATCGAACCTCTAGCGGTAGTAAATGTCATTTCCTTCAATTGTTCAATTGTTTCAATCTTTTGTTCGACACGAACAGGAACTTGCACCGCATTGTCTTCGAGAGAACCGGCAGGGAACGATAAAAACATGCCGTTAATTGCTTCTTTAATTTTTGTTAACGATATTCCATATTGTGTTGCCTTTTTCCGATCAACTGTAATTTGTAATAACTCTTCTTTTGTGCCACCAACTGTGACGTTATTGAGGCCATTTATCTTTTTTAACTTTGGTAATATTTCTGATTCATATAGTACATTTACATCAGTATCTCCTTTAGGGAAAAGAGAGATATTATAGATAGGAAAGGCACCGAATGAGAATTGATTAATTGTTACTGCAGTACTTTCAGGAAGATTTGCATTTTCAATAAGACGTCTAGCTTCCTCTTCCATTTCATCCATATTCGTATCAAAAGGAAATTGTAAATTAAAGATTGCGATACTTTCATAGGAAGTACTAGTAATCGTATCGACATTTTGTAGTCCTTTTAATTGCTCTTCCACAGGAGTTGTCACTTGTTCATTTACATCTTGTGGCGAAGCGCCAGGGTAAACGACTTGAACTGATAATTGCGGAAAAGTAATATCAGGCAGTAAATCTACTTTTAGTGAACTAAACGAATATAGTCCACCTAAAACAAATAAAAATGATAAAATAATAATAGCAACTGGGTTCTTCAAACTAAATTTAGTGGCTGATTTCATCGATTTCTGTCCCTTCATGTCTTATTATGTGCAAATGCACATATGAGCTTATACATGTAGTATAGTCATAAAAAACGTATACTGCAATAGTTTTACATTAAGTTTTACAAAAGTTTTACAATACATATACAATAGATATGCAAAAGGATGAAGAACATGTCATTACGTTATGCTCTATTAGGCCTCCTAGGCGAACAACCTTATACAGGATATGAACTAAAGCAGCGATTTCAAATGAAAATGGTTCATTTTTGGAATGCTCACCATACGCAAATTTATCGTGAGTTAAATAAAATGGAACAAGAAGGGCTTGTAACAGCAGAAATAGTAAAACAAGACGAGAACCCAGATAAAAAAGTGTATACGCTTCAAGAGAAAGGGAAAAGTGTCTTAACAACATGGCTGTTGAATAAAGAAGTCTCACCTCCAAAAATTAAAGATGAAATGCTTCTTCGTGTGTCGTTATTTCAATTTATCCCTGAAGAAGAAGCAATTGGATTTTTGCAAGAAAGTAAAGCACACCATGAGCAAGTTTTAAACCATATTACAATGTGGAAAGAAGAAACATATAACGAAGAAGTGATGGAGGAACGTATAGGAGAATATTTAACGACAGAATATGGTCTGCTTTATATGAAGAATTGGATTACTTGGTGTGATTGGGCAATAGAAAAATTAGAAAAAAGACAGGAGAAAAAATGAACATTACATTTACAGATGAAGCGGTAAAAAGATTAGAAAAGTTAATGTGTGAACTAGAAACAAGCGTACTTCAACTGAAGTACGATACGGATGGCTGTGGCTGTGTTGTCAATGGTGTAGCCATGTTATTTATATCAGAAAAAGCGGAATCAGATTATTTAAAAGTCGATACAAATTATAAACCAATTTACCTACCTAAAGAGGCAATCGTCTATTGGGATGACAATATGACTATTGGTTACGTGGAAAAATACAATTGTTTTCAATTAAAGAGTAGTGTACAAATGATTAACCCGAGAATGTCGCTAATTAATGAATGCCAATCAGCATAGCTGGTTGGTGTTTTTTAATTGTTTAAAAGCAACTTTTTATACTAGTAAAAGAAGGATGATAAGAATAAATATGGACATGTTGAAGACAATAATGAAGTGAAAGCGAGGTGGGTGACATAATATGGAACAGCTTTTTGGTTTTGAGGAGATAGATAAACAATTAAAGGAAAAGTTTCACTATCCAATAAATAGTGATTTCAGCTATAGGAATATTAAAAGTAATGATGGACAAATAGTGTGTACGATTTATTTTATCTCTTCAATTGTTGATATGAATCAATTAGAAGACAATTTAATAGAACCATTAAAACAAGCGGATTCATCGGCTATGAAAGAATATGTCATCACAGCTAATCATTTTAATAAGGTATTAACAATCGAACAAGCTACCGCTGAATTGAACAAAGGAAGTGCGATTGTATTATTTAGAGATGGCTTCTTTTTTGCTAGTAACGCACAAAAATTTGCACATAGAAGTGTGCCTAAAGCTGAAAATGAACCAGTTATTAAGGGGCCAAAAGAAGCATTTGTAGAATCAGCATCTATTAATAAATCGCTAATAAGAAAAAGAATTAGAGATGAAAATTTAATTGCTGAAACGATGGAAGTCGGTAACCGATCTAAAAATGAAGTTACCTTAATGTATATAAAAGACATTGTAAATGAAGATATTCTTACACAAATAAGAGAAAAAATAAAAGCTATAAATGTCGACAATGTACAAAATATTAATTTGTTAGATCAATATTTAGAAGAGAGAAGATATTCACTTGTTCCAGTTAATCTTTATACTGAAAGACCAGATAGAGCCGTAGCGTATATAGAGGAAGGGCATGTTGTCCTTTTAATGGATCACACATCAGGATGTTTAATAGCACCGATGACCTTTTGGGCAATGATGCATACGTCGGAAGATCATTTCATGAGATTTTGGTATGGGAATTTTTCTAGATTTATTCGAATGATTGCCTTTTTTATTGCAATCTTTACTCCAGCAATTTATATTGCATTAACGAATTATCATAGTGAGATGATACCTCCAGATTTATTATTAGCTATTGCGGCAACTAGAGAGAAAGTTCCTTTTCCTGTTATTTTTGAAATAATCATTATGGAAATTGCCTTTGAATTATTGCGAGAAGCAGGATTGAGAATCCCCAACCCAATAGGTCCGACAATAGGTATAGTTGGAGCACTTATATTAGGACAGGCAGCGGTGGATGCAAATATTGTCAGTCCTATTATGGTTATCGTCATTGCAATAACTGGGTTATCTTCTTTTGCATTGTCAGATGTAAGTCTAAATTACATGATTAGAATGTCACGCTTTCTGTTTACATTTGCTGCGGCATCTTTCGGTATTTTAGGTATGGTAGCTGTGTTTTTATTTGCACTTTCATATATGGCATCGATGAAATCATATGGAGTACCATACTTTTCACCCGTTGCACCTCACTATAAATCGTCAAATGACACATTCTTTAGAAAAATATTAACAAAAGAAACGTGGAGGCCTGGCTTTTTAAAACCAAAAGATATGAAGAGGAAGGTGGCGAAGTGATTAAAGAAGAACTAGGGTTAATTGGGAGAAAAGAACTTGCGGCAATGGTTATAATTTCTATGGGTGCGAAAATAACAGATATGACACCTACAATCATTTATCAAGATACAAAAAATGCTGGCTGGATGGTGCCTCTTTTATCAGGAATTTTGTTTATGAGTTTATTTATTATCTTTATTAAAGTAATTGAAAAGTATCCTAACAAAGGTTTATATGAGCTAACATTAGAGGTTTTTGGCAAAAAAATAGGATATACACTTAATCTTGGTTTTTTTGCAATCATTTTTTGTGCATTAATAGTTGATAGTAGAAGTCACATTGACACGATAGGAACGATGTATTATCCAAGCACACCAATTATTATTATTTACTTTATTTTTATTGGTACAAGCTTTGTTGTAGCGAGAAAAGGCCTACAAGTGATCGGGGTTGTTTCTTGGCTTGTTTTACCTTATCTAATCGGAACTCTAGTCCTTTTGCTCTTTTTAGTATTTAAAGATTTGCAATTTCTGAGAATTTTCCCCATTTTAGGGCCAGGTATAGATGTCGTAGCTAAAGAGGCTGCGATTAAATTATCAATATTTTCAGATACGTTGTTTTTTGCTTTATTCATTCCGCTATTAAAAAGAGATGAAAAGTTTAAAACAGCATCCACAATTGGCTTAGTATATTCCATAATTCAGCTCACTATATTCTATGCAGTATATGTGGCACTGTTTGATGTAATTGGAATCCAAAGGTTAATGTATCCATTTCATGAAACAACACGCTTTTTATCAGTTGGAGAATACTTTACAAATACAGAAACCTTTTTTATGGCACTATGGCTTGTTGGAGTAATGGTGAAGTTTTCCTTTTACTTATTTATAGCTTGTTTTATGTTTGCGAAGTTATTTTCAATTAAACAAATTCGCCCATTACTATTACCATTTGCTACATTGATCATTTTTTTAGGGATTATTCCAGAAAACCCAGTTGAAGTTGGTTTTCTGTTAAGAGAAAACTTACTTCATATTGCTTCTCTTTATGTCGCTATGTATATTGTTTTGATATGGATAGTATCCCGAGTCAGGGGAGGATGAGATGGTGAAAAGGATAATTGTTATTTTCACTTTGTGTATTTTGTGTGCCGGATGTTGGGAAAAAAAAGAATTGGAAGAGCAAGCTTACGTAGTCGTCATTGGTCTCGACAAAGCAGATGAAAAAGGAAAAATTATTGTCACATTTCAAATTTCAAACCCACAAGTGGGCTCTGTTCAAAAGGGGGATGCTGGCAATGAATCTGCATCTGAAATTGTTACGTTTAAAGCGACAGACTTATTAACCGCTAGAGAAATTGCCAATGCTTTTATCACGCGCGATATTAGTTTTAACCATATGAGAAACCTAGTTGTATCAGAAGAATTAGCAAAGTCTGATATGTTACTTAGAACAATTTATTCTACATTAAGAGAGAGACAATTAAAACGAGATATTCGTCTTATCGTATGTAAGGAAGAAGCGAAAGAATTCATTAGGAATAATTCTCCTACTTTTGAGACACGGCCACATAAATACTATCAGTTTATGATCAGACAAGTAACAGATATGGGCTTTAGTCCAACATCAACACTCCATGAATACTTCTTAACTGCAGAAGGAGATGCCGATTTATTTTTATCCATTCTAGCCACAACAAAAGAGGAATCAGGAAGTGGAGATAATGAAGACGAATACAAAGCAGGTCAAATAGACAAAGAAGGTGGAAATAAAACTCAAATAATGGGTTCTGCTGTGTTTAAAGAAGGGAAGATGATTGGCACAATTACAGCAGAAGAAACGAGGTTAAGCTATGCGCTAAATAACACAGCTAATATTTTGAAAATGTTAGTTACGTATGAAGACCCTATTAAGAAAGACTACCGTGTTGCTGCTCGACTAATGAAAACTGGAGAAACAAAAGTGAAAATGAATTTAGAAACAAAGACACCAATAATAGATGTAGAAGTGCCGTTTTCATTAGAGTTATTAGCCATTCCTAGTTTAGTTGATTATGTACAAAATAAGGAAAATCAGACCTTATTAAAAAATTCTATTGAAGCAAGTTTAGAGAAGAAAACCATGAAATTTATTAAGCAATTCCAAGAAGAGTATAAAGGACAGCCTTTTGCCTGGTCACTTATAGCACGCAAGCATTTTTTAACGTTAAGTGAGTATAAAGAGTACAATTGGATGAAAACATTTCCTAAAGCGAAAGTAAATGTGAAGTTTAATGTTGATATTACAGAGTTTGGAGAAGAATTAAGAACGCCAAACATACCTAAAATAAAGGATTGATAATATGAACTGGTTTATCTATATCATTGCAAGCTTTGTAGGGATCTACACGTTAACATTTGCGAGATTGTTATGGAAAGAGGAAAAAAACAAAGCTGCAGCGCTTGCCTTATTATTAATAGGGCTTGTAAACATTGCACTGCCGTATTTTATAGAAATTCGATAGGAAGGGTAAGAGGCGCCCTTTCCTATCATATACGGTGGCTTTCATATTTTAATTGCTTAGCTAGCCTTTTTATTTCATGGAGTTGAAGTGGTTCTAGTGTAGGTTCCGATAAAGCGTCTCTATTTTTTTGGAACTGCTCCAAAGAACTTGCCCCAGGTATTGCTGTAGCAACTGCAGGGTGTGCTAAAACATATTTTAACGCAATAGCTTGCATAGACAAATCGATCCTACTATTTTCTAATTGCTGGATCTGAGTATGTAATTGCTCTTGATCATATGATAAAAATGTTTTATTCTCAAACTTACGTGCGATTATTTTTTCCCAGTCTTCTGTCAATAGTCCCTTCGCTAAAGGTCCGCGTGCGATTACACTCACATTATTTCCCGCTAAATAGTCAAGCAATTCTTCTGGGCGGCGATCAAGTATACTGTATTGCATCATGACGCTAACGATATTTGAACGCTCTACATATTCTTTAATTACATTAGGCCTTATTGAGGAAATTCCATATTCCTTAATTAGGCCTTCCTTTTTTAATTCTTCAAAAGCGTTAATAATTTCATCAATAGGATCTTCAAGCGTACCACCATGAAGCTGATAAAGGTCAATGTAATCGGTTTGTAATCTTTTTAAACTTTGTTTAACGGCTTCTTTTATATGAGATGGAGAAGGGTCCCATTGCCACCCGGTCTGTCCCTGTTCCCAACGATTTCCGACTTTCGTAGCTAAAATAATGTTATCGCGATTATGATTTTTAAGTGTCTTACCCACAAATTCCTCATTTAACCCATAATCATATAAATCTGCTGTATCAATAAAATTTACTCCGCTCTCAATTGCCTCATCAATAATCCGTTTCGCATTCTCGAAGTTAGTTCCTAACGACATACAACCTAAGCCAATTTCACTAACATGTATAGAGGAGTTTCCTAATCTGTTTTTCTTCATCATTAAACCCCTTTCCTTTTTTTATTATCGTAACAGAATTGAAGTTTATAGGAAAAGAATTACGGTTAGGTACATACGTTTTACTATGAGGAAAAAATTAGGTTATTCTATAAAAGGGGGAAAATAGATGGATGTTCTAACAGCAATAAAAACAAGAAGAAGCATTCCTTTAGTAAAAGAGGATGCTGTACCAAAAGAGCTAATTGAAACAATTTTAGAAGCTGGTACATGGGCTCCTTGCCACTACCGGACCGAACCGTGGCAGTTTTTTGTGTTAACTGGCATTGGAAGAAAAAAACTAGGGGAAGCATTAGCTGATATAGCAACCGAGGGTGTTACGGATCAAGTAGAAGCAGAAAATAAGAGATTAAAAGCGGAGCAGAAACCTTTCCGAGCGCCAGTAATCATTGCAGTAGCGGCTAAACCAACAATCAATGAAAAAGTAATAGTGAAAGAAGAATTTGCAGCTGTCAGTAGTGCTGTTCAAAATATGCTGTTAGCTGCACATGCACTAGGGCTTGGAGCAATTTGGCGAACTGGAAAACCAGCATACCACGATCGAATGAAACAGCTGTTTTCTTTACAAGGACAAGAGGAAATCGTAGGATTTATATATATTGGATATCCAAATGTAAAAAAAGAATTAAAAGTTAAAAGAATTCGATATGACCAAAAAACAGTATGGATGGAGGAATAAAGTCTCTATTCATAAGCATTTAAGGAGCAAATAAATGAGAGACTTAACAGAAAAAACAATTTCTGAACAAACTATCTATGAAGGAAAAGTTATCGACTTAAAAGTAAAAGAAGTAAGATTGCCGGATGGTAAAATTGGGAAGAGGGAAGTGTTAAATCACCCTGGTGCAGTCGCAATTGTAGCATGTACAAAAGAAAATAAGCTCGTTGTTGTCAGGCAGTTTCGCAAAGCTTTAGAACGGACAATCGTTGAAATACCAGCTGGCAAACTCGAAAAAGGGGAAGAACCTCTAGATTCAGCGAAAAGAGAACTAGAAGAAGAGACAGGGTATACTTGTGAAAAGATAACTAAAATTAGTGCTTTTTATACTACACCTGGTTTTTCAAATCAAATTGTTCATGTTTATTTTACAAATGAATTAAGTAAAGGGACGCAACAGACCGACAGTGACGAATTTGTCGATGTAATGGAAATTACGATCGATGAAGCATTACGGATGATCGAAACTGGAGAAATAATTGATGCAAAAACAATTTATGCTGTACAATATTTGCAATTAAACAAAGGATAGGAAGTTTTTCATGAACCATTATTTTGTAGATTTACATATCCACATTGGGCGGACTGCTTCAGGACGCCCAGTAAAAATTACTGGAGCGAAAACATTAACGCTTTCCGCAATTTTAGAACAATCTTCTTTGCATAAAGGGATGGATGTTATTGGCGTTATTGATTGTCATGTCCCAGAAGTAATTTTCGAAATCGAGGAACTGCTCAATAAAGGTCGTATGGAAGAATTAACAGGTGGAGGATTAAGATATAATAATACGACATTAATCTTAGGGTCCGAAATAGAAATCTATGATGAAAACTGCAAAGGTCCAATTCACCTTCTCGTCTATGTTCCAACGCTTGATGGAATGAAACAGTTAAGTAGTTGGATGGCAAGCCATATGAAGAACGTCACTTTGAGTTCACAAAGGCTGTACGTTTCTGCTAAAAAACTACAGCAAGTTGTGAAAGAACTTGGAGGCTTATTTATTCCTGCACATGTTTTCACACCGCATAAAAGTTTATATGGAAAAGGCGTAAAACAATCATTAGAAGAGGTCCTAAATCCAGATTTAATAGATGCGATTGAATTGGGCTTAAGTTCAAATACAGAAATGGCAGATCACATTAAAGAGTTACATAACTATACATATGTTTCGAATTCAGACGCGCATTCACTACCGAAAATAGGAAGAGAATATCAAGTAGTAGCGATGGAAAGTCCAACGTTTAATGAGCTAAGGCTCGCTTTGCAGGAACGTGATGGGCGAAAAATTGTTGCTAACTACGGCTTAAATCCACTATTAGGAAAATACCATCGAACAAGCTGTGAAAAGTGTAATACCATTATCGAGGAAAACGAGTTGTCTTGTATAAATTGTGGCTCAAAGCAAATAACAAAAGGTGTTTTTGATCGTTTACAAGAATTGAGAAATGTTGATAATGATACAAATGCTAAGCGGCCACCATACATACACCAAGTACCATTAGATTTCATTCCTAAACTTGGTCCAAAAACATTACAGAAACTTAGGGATTATTTTGGTACAGAAATGAAAATCATTCATGAAGTACCGCAAGAAGCGCTTGAACAAGTAGTATCGAAAGAAATAGCAACTGCCATTACTAAAGCTCGTTTCGGCCAACTTTCTTTAAAGTCTGGTGGAGCGGGTGTATATGGGAAAGTAGAGCTTTAATGATGAAATAGAACTTCCGAATATTACCACGAAGAGTGTGCCGCTTCCTGTGCTATACTACTAGTACAACACGAAGCATTTCAATTTCGGCTTTTTCTATCATTAAAAAACCCTACTCAGTTGAGAGGGTTTTTTATCTGTATATTTTGAGAGGATGAATATTGTGAAGCAACGTACAAAAAATATTTTACTTTTAATTGTATTATTAACACTTGGTTATGCTGGTGGAATTATATATGTTTTAAATTATCTGAAATAGAACTGATACCTATAAAAGTAACAGGTTTACTTCAGAGGTATAATTAATTAAATAAATAGCCAAAACACACGGTATTTCACATATGAAATCACCGTGTGTTTTTTGTTGTTAAATCAATGTCTTTAGTGATTTTATTGCCTTTTTCATAAAAAAACGCACACAAAATCACATATATTGAAATAATTATTTTTATGGTATGTGAATTTGTATTTGACCTATACTGTGAACACATGAAGGGAAAAGACAATAGCAACCTATTTCAAAAGGAAGATTTTTTTAAAAAGGTTATGTGGAATTTTATGTTAAAATGTATATAAGATTTCGAATATTAAGTACTTGAACTAACGGGTCGGATAGTTGAACAAGCGTTTCTAGGATAACTCCAAGTATTTATTAAAAAAGCGTATTTTATAGAGATTAAACATTGTTGTTTTTCACAAGATATATATTTTTTTTGCGAAATAGGAGGGGTTAGATGTTCAGCAACGATTCCAAAGAGGAACTTACTGACAAGACATACAAAATAATAGATATATTTTTTTCCGAAAATGAGAAAACCTTAGTGATTAACGCATTAATAAATCAATGTAGAAATAATCTGCCTTTAGTGACACCTGGACACCAAAGAAACTTGAACGTGTCAGGTTTGCAGCTATTAAATATTCAAATGGTAAGTTTGATAAACTAAGGACTGCTATTGAACTGGTAAACAAAGATTGGAGAGATTTATTAGTAGCCGAAGGTTTTGCAAATGACGAAAATAGTCACATCTATTGGGCAAACAAACTTTTAAAGCGACGATTTTAAAGAAAACTCAAAAATATTTTGTTTAACAAACGGGATGCTTTACCGCAAAAGGTTTTAGGACGGAGGTGTTATATGAGTAATGGCTCGTATCTCGTATAATGATGAAATAGAGTTGACAGTTGCTTCTGATATTTACAGATATGGATTATTAATTGGCTATATTAATAAGGAAACTGTAATTAGATGGTCTGATAAACTAATCAATGAAATGCCTGAACCTCCTTATGAATTAATTGAAATTTCACTTGCTACTAAATCCAAAAGTGAGGATATTGTTAGTTTATTAAAAAACATTAAAGGCACGAGAAATGAAGGATTGGCAATTAAATACATATTTGGTTTATTGAATAAGGGATTAACAGAAAATAAGAATTATGATGTCATTGCTGATTACCTTTGGAAGTTGTCTAACGTAGCACCTATTGAAGAAATATTAGGTTGGGAACTGTACGCAAAAATGAATGTAATCGCTGATGAACTCCAATACGGAGATAGTGAGAAAGTTCAACAAGAGCTAATTATGCTCTTAAAACCCTATTGTTCTTATATTTTTGATTATAAAACTCAATGAAATATCAAAAGGCTTATTCAATTAAAGGGTGCTTTCCTGTAAGAAGAAAAAGCACCTTTATTCATAGAATTGATTATAAAGCGTTATTGAACTAACGAAGCAGTTTAGTTAAAAAATAACTAAATTTAATTTGTAATGGTAAAGGAGAGTTTCTCAATGAAAAAGATTATACCATCTATTATTTCATTATCCCTTATATTACTTATAGTTAGTGGTTGCTCAGGTGATGGTCAAAATGTTGATGGTCAAAAACAAATACAATTTTCATTATCTCAAAAAGGTTCAAATGATAATTGGGAAGTAACAGATAAAGTTTCAGGTCTTTATTACAATCTTTAGAAGACTGTTCATTCAACGCACGAAATAAAAATTGTTTCTAAAAAGGATGTAGATTTCAAAAATTTATCTATCTCTTTGAAGATAGGTAATGAAGTAGTTGGATTCTTTGAAGAAGAAACAGCCGAAGCGGAAAAATACGAATTTAATGCTAAATTAATTCAAAAGGGTAGCTATGAAGTAACACAAGGAACTTTTATTCATCTAAATGAAAGTGATACTTTTTGGGGTGATGATGTAACAATTATTATTAGATATGGCGACAAAAAGGAAGAAATTAAATTGGAGTGATTTCGATTTACACATTGGTGCTTTTTAGAGAGAAAAAAAGCATTCTCATTGTATGAATTAAAATTAAATCATTATTACACTAACATGCAGATTAAGATTAGTTGAAAAAAGAGTTAAATTTAGATGCTTATACGAAGGAAGTGAACGGTAAAGGTGTTTTACCATTCAAAAAAGAAAAAATTACGTGGTTGGAAAAGACATAAGAGGAAAATTGAGAAATGGAAACAAAATGCAATTAACTTAGATATTGATTATGTAAGGGAGCACCATAGGGAGTACATAAAGCTGTGGGTTTTTCCATTTTATAATGGTCTTGGACATAGGACACCTCCTCTATGGTATAACAGGCTATTACTTGACGCAATGATTGATGTGTACTTGACGTGGTATGAAAAGATGAAAAAGGAAAACGAAGATTTTTATTTAAAGATTTGGCTGTATGACCCTCATTTTATAAATTCCCAAATTGTTGTGGCTTATAAGGATTGTCTTAACTTCTATGATAAAACGTTTGATAAGAGGAAGGAACATAAGGGCTTCCCATATGAAAAATTCCATTTTTTAAAGAAAAAGTTGGATAAATTTGAATGGGAATTACACATTGATACAGATTATTATGATGAAAACGACTTAAATGAATGGATAATGGATGGTTTTAAAACGGAAAAAGAAGTCCAATCAATAAAATACAAAGCATATAAAACCTATGATATTAAAAGTGAAGATGGAACATACATACAATACAGTATTGATAAGGGTGATGTATGGATAGGGACATTAAAAAATGAAAGTAACACAACATTCTTCAACTAACGGGTGCGATGTATCAACAAGGCATCGCATTTCTTCTTCAGATAACGAAGCAGTTTAGTTGAAGAAACAGATAATATTTAATGAATGAAGAATATGTACCATAGCCTTACTTTCAATGGGAAGTAGGATTATTTAATTATGAATAAATTTGGTGAATTTCTAGAGGTGATTATGTGGATATAAAACAAGTTTTTTCTTATTATCCCCATCTAAAGATGCATAGTGAGACTACTAAATTCAGATTCTGCCCTAGTTGTGCGTCGGAATATAACTTAGAAGATTTATTACATTGTAAGTATTGTGGATATATCGTCTATCGTAATCCATCTCCTGGGGTAGTCGTATTTATTGAAAAAGATAATAAGGTGTTACTCGGAAAACGAAAAGGGAAATACGGGTATAACAAATGGGGCTTTCCTGGAGGTTTTATTGAATTTAATGAAGACTTCCTAACTGCTGCACATCGTGAGGTAAAAGAAGAAACCAATCTTAATATAGAAATCAGTTCTATACTTAATGTATTTACAAATTTCATATCACCTAGCTTACATACAATTGTTATCGTGCTATTAGCTGAACTAACATCAGGAAACATGAAACCAAATGATGATTTAAAGGACTTAAAATGGTACTGTCTTGATTCGGAGATGCCAGATATGGCTTTTGAATCTGAAAAATACATAATAGACAATATAGATAACTTAAAGAAAAGCACCATTGCAATAGATAATAGCAATAACAAATTTTAATAGAGCATTATTGAACAAACGGGTGCGATTGTGGAACAAGGCAGTCGCTTTTTCTTCTTCAGCTAACGAATGCAGTTTAGTTCACAATGAGTTCTAATAATCGAAGTAATTTAGGGAATAAATATCCATAATACTAATTTGAGAAGAAGGAGTTTATGGATGAAGAAAATCTTGATACTAACCGTAATTGTAATTGTATTATTAAACATACCAAAGCATATCTCTAATGCTGTAAAGAACGATAAAGACTTAACCACCGTAGTCAATGAATCTTTACCATCAAACTCTACACTTATAAGGCCTGAACAGCCTCTTTCAACCAAGCCATTTCAACTATATGATTTGAATAATGATGGAATTGATGAAGTTATAGTCAACTATAAACTAAAAACGAAGGAACAACCCTCTCAATTCGGAGCGATTGTATTAAAAAAAGAAAATGATGAATGGGAGAATATTTGGGAAACAAAATCTCAAGGAGTAGTATTAGATTATTCGGGCTTGGCTGATATTACACGTGATGGAACTAAAGAATACGTATTTGGTGTAACAATAGGTGCTTCAGCAGGAAGCCATCTATATATTTATAAGTGGGTTAATAATTCTTTAAAAAAGGTTGCAGATGTTAATTATCACAAAATGGAGATTATAAGCAACAATAATATTGGTATTGCAGTTTGGCAAAGATTTATAGCTGATACTTATTTTGTAAATGTACTTAGTTGGGATGGCAATAAATTGGTTCATGATGAAGAACTTTACTATGATTATTATCCTATTATTGAAAAGTATCTCTATGAGAAATTATCAGAAATGGATGCTTGGTTTTATTG
This sequence comes from Lottiidibacillus patelloidae, assembly GCF_002262935.1. Classification (NCBI taxonomy): domain Bacteria; kingdom Bacillati; phylum Bacillota; class Bacilli; order Caryophanales; family Bacillaceae; genus Lottiidibacillus; species Lottiidibacillus patelloidae. The sequence continues at coordinate 706,562 of NZ_NPIA01000001.1, forward strand.
GTATACACTTGCCGATGCACAAATTAAAGCAAATTTATTTGAGAAAGCAGAAAAATCTATACAAAATGGTATAGCAATAGTTAGGGAACTTGGGTTTTCTGAAGAAGTTGAGAAATTCAATAAACTAAAGGTTATATTGGAAACCAAGAAAAGATCTAATTAAGCTAACGGTTGCACTACTTTTAGAAGGAGTAGTGCTTTTTTTATTGAATTAATAGTGAAAGAGATCTTGAACTAACGATTGCAGGATAGTGAAAAATAATATGGCAAATAGAGAAGGTGATCAAAATAGGCTACTTTATATTAACTATAATAGTCTTATCAATTGTACTTATTATCACCTATATAAGAGCAAAAACAAGCAGTAATGAAATGAATTTTCCTTCGACTAAAGTTAATAATTCAATAGAGTATAAGCAGAGACTTGCTCATGAAATTAAAATTGAAAAACTTCAAAGTGAATTATCACAATCAAATATAAGTGACTACTTAATTAGAACATATGATAGTAATGAAAATAAATGGGAAGGTAACGAATTAATAATTTTAGGTAGCATATATCATACTTGGTACTATGAAATAAAACTAACCTTTATAAATGTTAGTTACATAAGTTGTCCGACATTTTTTCTTCCAACAATATTCGCCTCGCGACTAATTCAGAAATAGGACAGCTAAAGATGGGATTAGAACAAGAGGAAATAGTTATAGTTTTTGAAGATAGGTCAAAGGAATTCTACTTTGTTGTTTGTGAGGACTTTAAATATGAAATGGGATTAAAATATTATGATGAAAAAGATAATCCCAAAGGATAAATAATTAATTTTCTTTCTACAACTAAAGAAGGCAGTATAGCTGAAGAAAATTTATGGTTTAGATTGACTAAATAGAATAGTGGGGGAAGTATGCTAAACATTTATCTTACACGACATGGAGAAACCCAATGGAATAAAGAAAAAAGGTTACAAGGGTCAAAGGATTCGAAGCTTACTGATATGGGAATTAGTAATGCAATTGCGTTGGGGGAACGTTTAAGTAATATTGAATTTAATGCAATATACTCAAGTCCTATTGAGAGAGCTTACCAGACTGCAAGGTATATTAAATCAGATAAAAAAATTCCTATTTATACTCTTGATAATTTAAAAGAAATAAATTTTGGTGATTGGGAAGGTAAAACTCAAGAAGAAATAGAAAATATCGAGATTTATAAAAATGAATATAAAAACTTTTGGGAAAAACCTCATATATATGACCACACCCCTCATAAAGGAGAAGGTTTAGCAGTATTTAAACAAAGAGTAGAAAATGTTTTAAGAAAAATTAGTTCGGACAACAATAATGGAAATATATTAATTGTTACACATGGGGCGGTTATTAAAGCTATTTTGTCGTTTACCATGAATATATCAACTGAAAAAATGTGGGATCCACCATTTATTCATGGTGCTAGTCTTACAAATTTTATTTGGGACGGGGAACATTTTAATTTCAAGATGATAGGTGATACATCTCATTTCTTGGACGAGCTTAAATAGAATTTTAATGAAAGACTTGATAAAAATTTGCTCCTCTACTAACGAAGGCAGGATAATCGAAGAAGGGATATTTGTAATGGAGGCTGTAATGGGGACATTAAATTGGATTCAAAAGTGGTATGTTAAACAATGCAACGGTGATTGGGAACATTCAAACGGAGTACGAATTGATACAATAGATAATCCTGGTTGGAAGGTTCAAATTAGTGTGGAGGACACTGATATAAACGAAAATCCCTTTGAAAGTATTGATATTGAACGGACTGAAGATGACTGGATTTATTGTAAGATAGAATATGAACCAGAATTGGACGGTTTTCAATTTGTTGGTTATGGCGGTCCAGAGAATTTAGAAGAAATCCTAACAGTCTTTAAAAAATGGGTTGAATAACAAAATCTTATTAAAGTAAAGCTGAGCGAATACTGAATAAAGAAATAAATTAAGGTGATGAAAATGATAAAAAACGTTGAACTAATTACAAATGAAATTCAAGATTTTTCACTAATAAACATTAAGCTTATAACTGGTTTCTTTGTTTCTTTTTACAAAGAATTTGAAGAAAACAAATCCTTACTAGAAATTGATTTTGTTATTGAAGGTGAGAACGGTAATAAGTTCCTTGCAAATTTCCACTTTCATAATCCACAAAATATTCGTTATGAAAGTGGTGGTCCATATCATCAAATATCAATAAAAATTCAGGACATTGAGGATATAGGTTGGGAAAATAAAAGGTATGAAGTGATAGACTTTGAAGGAGACACTCTTCAGTTTTACTGTTCTGATATTGAAGTAATGTCTATAAAAGGAACTATTTATTCCATATAAGCTTGTTGTGCTAGCGGGTGCTTTCCTCAAAAATGAAAGCACAATATTTATTGAATTGATAACAAATCGTTGTTGAACTAACGAGTGCAGTTTAGTGAAAAACTATGAAAGGAAATGAATAAATGTGAATGACTTTGATAAGATGGACAAGTTATTGCAAAAATTTATAAAAGAAATACCAACCATGGAAAATAAGGATGATTTAATAAATCGTTATATGAAATCCATTGATGACAATATTGATCCATCTATTTACCTTAAACAATTAAAACTAAGTTATAAAGAGTTTGAAAGATGGCTTCATGACCTATTGAATAGTGAAATGATATCAGACGAGATTGTTGCTTTAAATTTTGGACTTTTTGAAAATGAGTATACAATTCAACTCTATATTACAGGTTCTAAGGAATGGGAGTTCGATGATGATGACTGGGCTTGTAATAATGATTATTTCCCAAAAGGAAGGTATGCTTCAATTAATATTTATAAAGAATTAAAAATTTTATTAGAAAACGAATTTGACCTGGGGTTATTTATGACAATCGCTACTACAATCATTTTAGTAAATACATATGTTACATGTTATCCTAATAAGCTTCCCCAAAACATAAAACTAGCAACAGGCTTTGATGATGGAGATATTTATAATTTAAATTAGAAATTAGAAATTGAACTTAGAAAATTAAAGGAGCTTTTTTTACTAACGATGCAGGAATGTTGAACAACAGAAACTAAAGAAGAAAGGTAAAATCTTATGGGGATAAAGTTTTTGTTTATTTTAAATACAGAAGAACCAACTGGACCAGAATACACGGCATACGAATATGGTTTCATAGAAGGTTCATTAGACATTTATCTCAATGAAAAGTTATTCTTTAGTGAACCATACGTCAATTTAGCGGAACTTGCAATACAAATAGGTGAATGGCTTTACTCAATAGAGAATGGACTTTTAGAGGACTTGAATTTAGTGACAATTGATCATGATGAGGTTATTTTGTCCTTTAAATATAAAGGAGATAATAATTGGGGTGTAAATTCAATTTGGCAAGAGTTTGTGTCACACGAACTTATAGCTACAACAGTTTTAGTTGAATGCGTAAAATATTTTATTAGTGAGCTAAATAAGGAACTGCATAAGATAAATTATGTGGTTAAACTCGATAAATACCTTCAACATTGAACTAACGAAGGCAGGTTAGTGGAAGATAACAGTAGTTTAGAAGGTGATATAATGAGGGTAAATAAAATGTGTTGAAATAAACATTATTAAAAGGAGGAGTATGTATGATATGGGAAGATGTCAGAAAGGCTTATCCAAATTCATGGGTGGTATTTGAGGCCATCCAAGCACACTCAAAAAATAATTACCGCATTGTTGATGAGATTGCTGTTATTGACTCCTTCAATGACTCAATGCAGGCTCTCCGACGCCATTCTGAACTACACAAACTAAAACCTAGTCGTGAACTGTATTTTTTTCACACTTCAAGAGAAAAACTTGATATTCACGAAAAGAAGTGGGCAGGTCTTAGGAAGATATGATTAAAATCAAAGAGGTGGCAGGCTTACCATTTATTTCGGCAAGTGTGACATTTCGAGGACAAAAAACGGAGTTAGAAAATGTATTAATTGACACTGGGTCTGCTGGAACAATATTTAATGTAAATAAACTAGAACACATAGGTGTAAAACCAGAACCAAATGATGTTACCCAAACAATCACAGGTGTTGGTGGACTTGAATTTGTTTACACAAAAGAGTTAGATCAAATTTCCATTGCAAAAGATATAAAGATAAAAAACTTTTTAATTGAATTAGGGTCAATGGAATACGGACTAGATCTTGACGGTATTATTGGTTACGATTTCATGAAAAGTGTGGGTTTAAATATTGATTTAAAGCATTTTAGGTTAACTATATAAGAAAATTAATTTAATGAAGTGGTATTATTGAGCACTTGCACAAGAAAGTGAAGTGCTCTTTTTTCTTAAAAGTGATAGAAATAGCGTGTTCAACTAAACGAAGGCAGAAGAGTTGAATAAGTGGAATGTTTTTTTACTTAAATAATACACTTTTATATTTACAAAGGTAGGTGGTCTTCCTGATTAATGAGCAAACGTTTTATCTGCTAACATTTCTCTCAATGCTAATAAGCCCTTTTATATTTATGCTATCGAGACGGTTCGTGTTATCACATATAAACTTTGTAATTATAGGATTGTTTTTTATTAGTTGGTTCTGGGCAATACATTATAAATTAACAGAAAAAACCTATCCACCAGAGGTCTTGTTTGTAATTATGGTTTTACTCTCTACAATTATGGTTTGGATTTCTTTATATTATTTACAAACTTGTCTTACAAATAGGAGTAAGGTTTTTAGTTTAGTTATAACAGTTTTGTTAGGAATTGTAGCTTTGTCCTTTAACTTTATAAATTACGAGTTTCCAGAAAAGTTTGATATATCATATGCCCGATTTCACGTTTCTTTTGTTGCATTATTATTATGTTTAAATTCCTTTCTATTCTTAAAACAAATGGTTCTGTGGGTAGTGGCAAAAGCAAAATAATTCATAACAATTTTATAGTAGTTATTAAACAAACGGGTGCAAAAGCTAAACAAGGAACTGTCAAATGTGGCAGTTAATATTGACAGATGCAAGAAGAAATTATGTTTACGACAAATTGCACAAAGGTTTAACATATGGAGGATCATATTTTCCCAAAATAAAAGACGTCCTATGAAGGACGTCTTTGCGTATTGCGGCGAGAGACAGCACTCCACATTTGTGCCTTGCCATAAAGGCGTGTCAATCTCGTCTTATGCAATTCAGCTCATCGCGAGATTAGTATAGCATATTGCAACTATTATATCTAATAGAAAATTTTCCTTATAGTAGCGATTGCTTCAGCCTTTCTTTATTGATCCAGCTTCAGCAATCAACGTCTAGAAAACTTCGCACTCTTCATTTCGATAAGTCTACATCGAATAGTTACGACTATTCGTGTATCCTTTATCTTAATCAGAGTGCTCCAGTTTTTACGCCGTTAAGCGATTGCTTCAGCCTTTCTTTATTGATCCAGCTTCAGCTCCCAACGCCTACAATTCTTCACACTTTTTATTTACGATAAGTCAACATCAACTCGTAATACTCGTTGTGTTTCCTTTATCTCA